>NZ_JAQIRK010000005.1:0-404989 GCF_050600805.1 Klebsiella sp. 141240
AGCGTAGAGGGACTTTTCGTCCATGGCGGTGACCTCTGGCGATTAAATACACCATTATCATGCCTTCAGCCACCACAACAAGGGAAGACCCATATACAAACAGTACACTCAAAAATAATATTGTTCAACCTTAAGGTCAAATGTCTGAATGATGCGCATAACAGGCTAATGACTGTTCCAACCTAAAAAAAACTCCAGACTTGTTGACAATGATTATCAACAACAATACAGTAGAAATACTGGTTATTTATACAGTATTTTATTTACAACTTTAAACGTCAAAGAGGAATTATCATGGCTGATGAAACCATGGTTGTAAAAGGCACTGCATCACCCAGTTTTGGACAAGACTTATCTATTCCAGGTGGTTCGAATGCCCCACACGTACCTGTGACTGGTCACATTAAAGGAGGAGTCAATTTCCCAGTCGCTATTACCCCAGACGGGTGGCCAGTAGATATCTCTGAAAGGAAGAAAAGTGAAATCAGACCAGACGTTGATTCATTACCAGTTGACACCAAAGTCGTAGTGGAAAATGGTACACCTGCCAATGGATATCGATTAGTAACGAACTATATCCCCATCGGGCAGGTTGAAGAACGTATTACTGTTTTAGCGAAAAAGTATCATAATCAACAGCCGCGCTTAATTCTTACCGATGGTTTATCCATCAGTTTCGATAGTTTTCATCAATTATTTGCTTTCGCTAATCGTTCTAAAGCTCGTGGAACACCCGGTGGTCAGAATCATGGCGCCTCCACACAAGCATGGGCACCTCCGCTCACTTGGGGTCCATGGGTTGATTTAGCTTCGCATGTTGGTGTTGACGTATATACAATCAATTTTGATACTGTGTCTGAAGCTCCATCAACTTTTTCTATACAAATTGAGTATGCCGGCACAAATGGTATGGTTACGATTAATACTTTAGGCCCTGGTTCATATCAAGTAACAGATAATAATGGTGCAGGAACTGATCGTATTCGTTTTAAGAGCCATACGATCGGGCAAAATATTAGCATTCAATATTAACTAGTAAATACAGGGCGCCTTTTACAAGGTGCCCATTTATGTTATTCATAAACCCCATAAATACTATGAGCCGTATCTTTATTAGGTACGGAAAGATTAAATCCGTCTTCTGTTTTTATCTGTGATGCAATTTTAGCATTCAGGAGAGCCTGACTATTGAAAGTGACGACTAGATTTTTTCCTATATTATCAGAGATAAGCTTGTCGAATTTTTGAGAGCAGACTTCACTCTTTTTGACTTTTATAAAAACGCTGGGAGAGGATGCATCTTTAAATGAAACATCATCAATACAATCTTTTTTCAATGTGAAGGTTTCATCCCCTGCACTGAAACTGAGTTCTCTGTTTTTAGCATGAACGCTACATGAGGCGATGAATACCGCTGCCAGCAATACAGGTAATATGTTTCCAATCTTTTTCTTCATCACTATCTCCATATGCTATCGAGTTATAAAAATTCGCTCACTTACTTCCGTTTTTATATTAATATACAGCAAAAAAGAGCATTTGCTAACTTTGAAAGAGCCCTGAACCTAAGAAATACTCATCTTCATAGCAGGGAAACTGATGCTCTCTTATTACGCTATACAAATGATCACAGCAAAGCCAATAGTCTGTGCTGCCTCAATTCACATAACCCCCTTAGTAACTGACTAGCCTCTTCGGTTTTTTCTTCAAGCCAAATTCAGACATTGTTGCATAGTGTGCTTGTAATTTTGCGATGATAGCATTCAATTCTTCATCAGTCAGAACGTTGTCAGTCATCAATTCTTCTCCGTTCAATACCTGTATCGATTATGGACTTTCGCAGTATGCGACTCTCTGAACGGCATTGTAATATTTCAATTAGTATTAAACTACGCCTTGTACTAGCTGGGATTTAGAAGGGAAAGGTTGAGTATCATGACGACCATTCCTTGATAGTTTATAACATCCTCCCCCCCATACGGTGGTTTGTTTCACACCGACTCTAGCCTATCTAAGGCTCTGGCTATCTCTTCGAAAAAGCCATCTCGGGTATGGCTGGTCATTGCTGGTAAAAATACGGCCATCAGCCTGTTTGTGTTGCAGTTCTCATCGTCTGCGAACAGAGCGATTTTTTTATCCAAGCGCACCTTCGCTTCCTGCAACTGCTCGTTTTTCTTGTTAGTGCGCTGGATATAGTCGGCAATGATTTCTATAGCCTTGTTTGTGTATTTTTCGACGTGTTCAGTCATGTGAACCACCTATCGCCTCAATCGTTTCCAACAACAACCGGCGGCGCGTATTTTCTGCAAAGTGACGGCGCCCGGTTTCTTTGTGGTAAAACTCGTTTTTGCCGACGACCCACATCCGCTCTGTCTGGTGCAGTTTTTTTACCTTCGGACCGTCTTTGGTGATCACGGTGCCGGTATGGGTTTTTACGATTGTCATACAGCCTCCCCAAGCACCCAGCGCAGAGCCGCCGCGTATTCACCGCTGGCACCTTCGAGGGCTTTTGTGATTTCTTTGCGTGATTTGAGACGTGACTTAGTTTCGCCAAGCACAGCGCGCTGACGCCGGGCTTTTTCATGGCCGGTTGTGCCAGCAGTTGCCGCTTCGATTTGAGCGACCTTCTCCCGCTGCTCTTCTGGTTTAAGCGATACCAGCTGACGCGCCTGAGTAACGGTGACAGTTCCAGACTCCACTGCATCGCGAACAGCCTGAGTAGCATCCAGCAGTGACAGCGTTGCGCGTACGGTCTGGACGCTACAGCCAAACATCTGAGAGAGGTCTTGTTCATCGTGTCCACGTTCCAGCGCATCAGCCATTTTTTTTGCGCGGCCCAGCGGCGTATCTGCCTGGCGGATTTCGTTAGCGCTTACCATCGCCTGCGCCATGCGGATAGCAGAGCCACGTTTAGTGACTGCCGGAACCTGTAACGGTTCTTTGCCCTCATTCGACAGACGCTTGTTGGCTTCCAGTGTATGGCGCACACGCTGGCGACCATCAACCACACAGGACAACCCGCTCTCAGGGTCTTTCCAGACAATGATTGGTTCCAGTACTCCCTGGTCCATGATGTTCAGCACCATTGCCTCGCTGATAGGAAGGTGAATACGCTCATCGTAAAGTGGGTGGGCCTTATCGGTGACCAGGTGCAGGTTTTCAGGCTCGAAGTTGAGCACGTTTGTTTTGCCGCTGGCACCGTATACATCGATAGAATTCTTAGCCATGAATAGCCTCCTGAACATCTAAAACTCGCTGAAAAACAGGACTGCCAAGCAGGCTGTAATTCATCCCAACAACTGCTTTCGGCACCAGACCAAATCGTTTCATGTCAAAATCGATGATGGCGCGCTGATCGCGGAATAAACCGGATCGGCCATGCCGAACAACTTCGCCAGTGGCTTCCGCATCACGGAAATACTTCAGAACGGTATCGCGGCTTAACCCCAGTTTTTTCATTGCTTCGCTGGTCGTCAGTCGCCCCTTATGTTTCGTGAGACGAATCACTGCGCGGACATACTCCCGGCGCTCAGCAGTTGAAAATGCTCTAGCCATGATTCCGCCCTCTTCCCAAACCGAACTTCGCGCGAATCTCAGCAATTTTGTTTAACCCCTGCTCGTTGCTTAACGGACGTCCGCCGAGTTTTGGGATCTGCTTAACCGGTTCTGGAAGCGTTTCTCCGGCGTTCAAGCGACGAACCATACGCAACAGTTCATCCGATGCTTTACGACGCAGTTCTGAATCGCTGAGGCCATTTGCGCGCATATCGGTGTACAGTCCCGTGACCATCCAGTAGCAGGCTTTGTGCTTCAGCGTGGCCGGGATGACTTTGTGCTCAGGCCAAGGATATGACTCTGCGTCGGGGTACTGTCCGCGAGTTCGGCAATACTGGTAGACCATATCAACCAGTTCATTCGCATCTGGCAGTCCAGCAGAAACAGCCTGTACTGAACGGCACCAGGCGACGAATTGTCCCGGCGACGGCATGAACGGTTTTTCCTGTTTGCGGGCAACACGCATTCCGGCGTTAATCTGCTCCATGGTGGTGATCCCGTTCTCTTTGAACGCAAGAAGCCATTGCCGGCGCATCTCGTTGAGGTCTTCTGCAGACTTGCTGGCCAGTGCCGGGAATACGGCGAGCAGCTGGCGAAACAGCTCGTTGAATATCTCAGCCGTTTTTGTCGCCTGATGTGCAAAGCTATGCGCATCCTGCATTTCAGACATGCCGGCTGCGATACGCTGGAAGTTCTTCCGGTCAAAGTTATGCATGCTTTCTGCGAGAGATTTCATTCAAGTACCCCCTTGATCCAGTCGGTATTGTCCAGCGCAGCTGCACAGGATTTCGCGTGTTGTGGGTTTGGGTTGCGCTGACGTTTAGTCGTGAGCTTATCCCACTGTTTTCGCAGGCTGGTGGGGCTCAGAATGTTGTTCTGCCAGAAGCTGTCTTCGTTGGCCCACTTGAACAATTCGCAGATTTCGTAATGGCTGCGCTTGTCCTGCATGCGCATCAGACGGATGGTGTTTGCCCATTCAACCCAGTTCGGTTCTGAGAGTGAGGCATTCACGGTGAGGGCTTTATCGAAAATCCATCGCGCGGCTTTGAGGTCGTCAGCTGTTCCCCAGGATTTTCCCGCAGGGGTATAAATCCCATCGGACGCTTCTGGATGACGAGAGAGAAACTTCAAAGTTTCCTCGTTTCGGGATTCTTTAGAATTCCGAGACGAAGAAGATCTTTTACTATTGTTCTTGTTCTTGTATTGGGTGTCTCCCGTTTCCGGGAAGAGTTTTCCCGTTTTCGGTAACACTTTTCCCGATTCCGGGAAGAGTTTTCCCGTTTTCGGCTTGTCTAAAATCCACTCAGATAGCTCAGTATTTATACCGACAATTTTCATCACTCCCTGCTTATGAGCGAAGATAATTTTCCGCTCCGCGAGAGATTTGATTGTGTCGGAAATATGCGACTCTCCGAGGTCTGTAAGCTCAGCAATCACCGTGTTTGTTACTCGGTCCTGCTTCTTGTTCCATCCATAGGTAAGCCAGATAACAGCCTCAAGACACTGCCACTCACGACCAGACATCCGCAGACGTGGCTTGAGCTTCTGTATCTCGTTTGCGATCTTGGTATACCCGTTAGCCAGGTCGGCCATTTGACCTCCCGAACGCTCGGTTTTAATCGGAAAATTGATAACTTCAGCGGTATTTGACATACTCACTCCGTGAACTAAGAGCCCTTTTTTCACATCCCGAAGACTGGCTGTGTTGGCGCACAACAGTCTTCACCCACTCAGAACAACCCAACCTGGCTATTCCCCTTACGGATTGATTTCTTTGCTTCTCGCTTTTCTGCAGCGCTGGTTTGCTTCTCAGCCCACAGCCTGGCGTGGCGCATAACATCATCAAAAATGCCTCCCTTACGACTGGCCTGTGACATGCGCTTGTACATATCGACAGCCTGAAATGCCCCCCTGAGCCACTGACTGGGTAAATCCCTGCCGGATAAGCTCTTCGCGGACGTTTTTCTCAATGAATTCGATATGGTTCACGTAAACCTCCAGCTACAACGTGCCGAGCATTGAGGTGACGATTGCCATTAGCGGCCCCGTTAGCTCTGGGTCAACCCGGAACATCTCGACAATGCCCTCACTCAGCTCTTTCAGCTTCTGATGGCGTGGTGCCCCCATAGCAACGGCAACCTTCGCTTCGCTGGTTTCTTTCTCCAGACGAGCCAGTCGGGACATAAAACTCTCTTCGGGCAATAGGCGGTGGCGGTATTCCAGCGGAAGAACGGCCATGATCGCCGGTGTAAGAAGGCGAACATACTCGCGATAGCGCTCAGACTCGGCCGGGTTGTCCAGGTAGCGAAAAAGCTTCTGGCGGGCACGGCTGATATCATCAGGAAACGCGATCTCCTCGCCGCCCTGCTGTCGCCACTCATCGATGATGTGTGCCGACACAACATCCTGCCCTTCAGCTGCAGCCCAGGCGCGAACGGCGGAGCGAATAGCGTCGTGATCTGACTCTCTCAGCTGATTTCGCTTTATCAAAGTGCCGGTCTTGAATCCGGTATTTTGTTGAAAGGAGAGTATTTGCATGGTCAGCCTTCCTCTTTCGGTAGGCCGTCTGTTGGATTTGGATAAAGATCAGGGCGAAGTTCGTGAGGTGTAATGCCTGTAGCCTGAAAAATAGAGGAAATGCGTCCCTGAGGCACAAGCCCCCGACAACGTTTTTTCCAATGACTAATTGTCATTGATGAGACGTCCAATTTTTCAGCAAGCTTTGTTGCGTTACCGGCATTTTTTATGGCTTTCTCTAATGCATTCATAAGTGACTCCTTATAGTTTACGAATCAAATTAAACATTATGTTTATTTCAATGTCAACTTTATGAATGTTGTGAGCGTAAACATTTAGTTTAAAATCGTGATATATGAGAAAAAATACGCACCAAGCAGATAACCCGCAGGTTCAGCGGCTTAACGAAATCATTGAGAAGAAGCGCATATCAAAAGCTGATATCGCGAGGATCTGTGGTGTGAGCGCGCAGTCTGTTAACAACTGGTTTGTGCGGGGCGCAATAGGAAAAAGCTCTGCGATAAAGCTCGCGGATGCGCTTGGCGTCAGCCTTGAATGGGTTTTAGGCCAAGATGTGGGCTCTAAAGACGGATTGAGACCTGACGAGCGAAGGTTGCTTGAACTTTACAACCAACTGCCAAACGAAGAAGAACAACAGAACATGCAGCGGATCATATCTCTTCGGCTGAATGAGCTCGATGAGCTGTACGCCAAGTACATGGGGCGGCGGATTAAGGGTGATGCTGAGTAACCGCCTCAGAGGTATAGACAGCATTCGTACTCAATAGTGGGCTGATGAGGTATTTTGGTTGTTCGGCAGCATGATACAAACATATAGGCAAGACGGTTATTTTTACTTTTCAACCCTATAAATACGGTATGTTTGTCTTAACTGATATAAAACACACAATATGCTTCGTTTAACTAGAAGGATTTTGATATGCCAAACCAACTTTTTGAATTCAAAAGCTACCCTATCGTATTCATTGGTTCAGGTATATCTAAAAGATATCTAAAAAATTACCCTACTTGGGAAGATTTACTAAATGAGTATTGGCAAAAAATAAATCCTGAAATAGATTTCTATAATTATCTTCTGACAATAAAAGAGAAATTTCGAGCCAGCATTGGCGATGATTCTGATTTAGATCATAAAATATACACCGAAGCAGCAACTAAAATAGAGAATGACTTTAACAAGCTTTTTACTGGCAACGCAATTAAACTTGAAGGGCTAGACGCAAAACGTGTGTTTAGTGAAAACATTTCACCTTTCAAATACTCAATATGTCAACGGTTCTCTTCTCCTACGCTTAAGGATGATGTAGACCTAGATGAATTAAACTCTTTCAAAGCACTATTAAAAAAAGCAAAAATGATCATTACTACTAATTATGATGCCTTTATAGAGCATCTGCTTAATGATCAAGGCGTCACCCCTAAACTATATATTGGAAATAATGGTTTCTTCGAAGACACCATCGGATGGTGTGAGTTATACAAGATACATGGAGATATCAAGGAACCGAAATCAATTGTAATTAGCGCTGAGGACTATGAGAAATATGATGATAGTGCAATTCTCATAAGTGCAAAAATACTATCGAATATGATTAAAAATCCAATTCTCTTTATAGGGTATTCGTTAACAGATAGAAATGTGAAAAAACTATTGTCAGACTTTTCATCACAATTACCAAAAGAAGATGGAAGGAAATCAGCTGAAAGAATAATTCTTATTCAACACAAATCAAATGAAGAGCAAGTAATCATAAAGCAAATCACTGATCAGCAACTTCAGGTTACTTACACCTCTGTTGAAACAGACAATTACAAACAGATTTATGATGAGATAAGCACTGTTGATGAAGGATTATCTCCTTATGATGTTTTACGATATCAGAGAGCAATTAAGACACTTATTGTTAATGAAGGCGAAAAAGGCAATCTCGACACATTACTAGTATCTCCATCAGACTTAGATAAACTTGAAGAAAGCGTTAAACAGGGAAAAAACCTGGTTGTAGCTTTAGGTGATAAAAAATACGTTTTCACTCAAATAAAAGAACTTAATTATCTAGAGGACTATTTGTTTGAGAAAAATGAAATATCCAACAAGTTAGCAATTGAGTTTATCATTGATGCAAAAAATACAATAAGATTACCGTTTTCAAAGATTATATCCAGTTGCAACTTCCGTGATTTAAATTTGCAGCAAAAAGCATTAACTCGACTTAATCAAAGAATCGAGCGTCATGGTAACTTGGATAATATAATTAACTCTATAACATTAGATAAAGCAAATGCAGAACGAATCTTTACCACAATTACAGAGATAAAAAACGCAGGATTTAGCAAGCGAAAAGAACCAGTTGTCGTTATAAAAAATATTAGACACATAGATGTGCGTGAATTATCTGTCTATGTAAAAGAAGATATATTTTTACAATTTATATCATGTGATAATGAAAACTTAAAGACTGTTTATAGGAAATTGTTCTTAGCCTACGATTTGCTTATAAATGGTGATATTAAGAAACCTCTCTGAATAAAATCCCCGAATAGTAGTTTTGTTCGGGGCCTTTCGCCTTCCGCATGGTGGCGGAATGGTTTCTCTATGGTGAGAGAAACCGTGTGCACACCTCTAGCTTTGCAGATTACCTATTCAATATATTGGACATTATAAAAGTCTTGTAATTGTAAAACCCATATTATTCATAGAATTATGCTTCATGTATTTTAATGCAAATGTTGTAAACCTCAACATCGTTGCGATCATTCTTCCTCTTTAAGCCGTGCTTTTTACTAGCAATCATGTAACAACCGTTCATGACTACAAGCAGAACATGGATTCACCACAGGCGTAGCCAATATAAGTATACCATCCCCTCTGATTCCCTTTCCTATACATCCTTTGGCGCTCCCTTGGAATGACGTTGTCTAAGGTGCGCAGTTGAGTACATCCAATCCTGTCAGCGATGAAAGCTCGAACTCTATCCAACTCATCTCGCTCCACAACCATTCTGGCTGATGATTTTTAAACCAATAACAGCATTAAAAACAGTCAACCCACCTCTTAAATCAATTGCGTGTAAACTTTTTGTTTACTTAAAACAACTCATTTAGTTGACTACTGAGTAAACATTGTGTTTAATTATTCCATCGAAAAAAACCACCCAGGCATGGAGCCCACGAAGTAGCTGCCGGCGGCATACGAAACACCGGATGAGGTGGAGAGATCAACGCGCAGTAGGTTTAAACGTTCCGCTGGCCGGCGACAAGGCAGAGGTTGAAATGAGCAAGCGCGGCATCAGAGCCCTGGTCATTTCGGCAGTAATTGGACTCTTCATCTGGATAGCGCTTATCAGCGCACTGAGGGAGTTATTTCTATGATTGATTTCGCACGCAAACCCGCTCGTCAGCAGGCTGTTCGTTTAAGTCCGCTGTCAGCTTTCATCCGCCGGGTGTGCTACATGCTCGCGCAAAAAGGAGACCCTTCATGAGCACGATGTTTGCCCTGGTTCTCACCGTCAGCATGCTGACGGGCGGTAATCAGGATGTCCTGCTCGGGGTTTACGACACTGAGAATGACTGCAAGGCAGCTGCAGAAGAGCAACACGTGAAAGCTGAATGTTATCCGCTGAAAGGTGTACTGGACGAGCATCCAGCCGGGTTCACGGTGCAAATGTAGGGGGAGGAATGCAGAAGAAATGCGGTTACTGCCGTAAAGCAATCGAGGGAAAACCAGTAGTAAGCACCCTGTTATATCTCCAGGGAAACCAGCTCGCACGGAAAGAAAAAGAGTACTGCTCTGAACGCTGCGCCTCTTACGACCAGATGGCGCACGAGAGCTAACGTAAACCCGCCGAAGCGGGCTGTACGTCCGGTGACACCGACCAAAGTTCCACCGGAAATTACCAATAACCAATGACCACCCTGAATGGGCGCTACCAATGGCCCGGGGGATTCTACATCCAAAATAGAGGCTATCACATGGAATATTTTTATCTGATAAAAGCGACTCAAAAATCGGGTAAAGCTGATGCCGTAATCTGGCGCACTAATAAATCAGAAGCTCGCGCCCTACTGCAGCTCGACGTCGATCTGGAAGACGCTGGGATCGAAACAGGCCGCGGCAAAGACTATCAAAAACCAATTCGTACCGATTTCCCGGTATTCAATGACCTGCCGGCGGAAGGTGTTCTCGATTACTCATGGTGCGAACGCTACCAGCTCGGCAACGATGGCCGCACCTGGGCTCTGAAGCCAGGTCAGGCGCCTGCGGATCATCACATCGATGATGCCGGAGTATCTGCTGAGCCCGTTAGTGGCGAGCTGGTTGATGCCAATACTACTGGTGACGCGGCACAAGGTGAGACCGTGGAAACTTTCGGTAGCGATGAATACCAGGACGATTCGAGCGCGCTATTTAACGTGGCAGAACTCCCCTTTCGCGCTCAGCTGCTGGCGCAGTACATGGCCGAAGAACGTCACGTTTATCATATCAGCATGCCTCACCGGCAGGAGCTGTCAGTTCTTGAAATGGACACTGATAACGCAGCCGTCCAGGATCTGATTCTGGCCGCCGAGAATATCCCTGAAATCAAAAAATACGATATGCCGGCGCTCTGGAAATTCACCAGCGCCAATAAAAAAGTCTTCCCGGAAGGGAAACGGCATGAGCTCGGTAAACGTATCCAGTTTGCAAAACTGTGGTTCGCCACGAACGCGATCGACCGCGGCATTCTCACCAGGGAATGGGCTGCCGGTAACTGCATTTCTTCGGTTATGAAAACTGATGCAGGAACGAATGCTGGCGGCGGTAATAAAACCGATCGCAATCCTGACTACACACATACGCTAGATACGCTTGATGTTGAGATTGCGCTGGCCACAATGCCGATGGATTTCGATATCTACAATTTCCCGGCATCCATTCATCGCCGGGCTAAAGAAATCGTCCAGAAAAAAGAAAGCCCATTCAAAGAATGGTCTGCTGCGCTGCGTAAAACCGCAGGCATCCTGGATTATTCACGCGCTGCCATTTTTGCCCTCATTCGTGACGCCACCAGCGATATTCATCATTTCCCGGTAAGTCTGCAGACCTATATCAATGCGAACCTGACAGAGCATAAGCATGAAACGCCCTCTGCTGAAACGCTTGAGAAAGCAGGGCATGTCTCATCTGCCGCCGTTGTTCTTAACACCGTGAAGAAAGCTATTGATGGCGAGGAAAACAAACCGGAGCTGGAAAACCTCTCAACCGAATATCAGGTTGTTGGCGCTCAACTGGTGGAGGAAGCCCAAAAAGAACGGTCTGCCGTGGATAAGATTCTCGCAGCTGAGCGCGGTGAATATATCGAAGGGGTAAGCGATCCGGATGCACCGAACTGGGTAACGGAAGACCTGACTAAACCCAAACAGCCTGTAGTTTCAAACATGGGCAATGGTGTTTTTTCGATTGATGGTCTGATGGATAGCCAGCCAGCACCAGCTTCAGCACTTTCTATTGTGGACCAGGCGCGCCAGCGCGCTGCAGAAGAAAAATTACATCCAGCTAATTCCGGGGAAACCACTAGCGATGTGCAGATGGAAACGGCTCAGCCAGTCGAAGACGAAAATGATAATGCGGTATCAGCAAGCGAAGGCACTGATGCAACTGCTCCGCAAGCAGATGCCGTGAACATGCGCGACATTCTTGCTGAGCGCTGCCCTGACCTTACCGCGGCAGTATTGAAGGACCAGCAATCAGCAACTGCAGAAGAAGAGCATGAGCCAGAGCCTGAAGCAACAAAATGGCCTGAATTCTTCGAGCCCGGTCGATATGAAAGTGTTCCGAACGAGATTTACCACGCGGCGAACGGCATCAGTTCTACTCAGGTTAAAGATGCCCGTATATCTCTGATGTATTTCGAAAAGCGTCACGTCTCGAAAGTCATTGAAAAAACGCGATCTCCTGTTCTGGATATGGGCAATTTGGTGCATGCGCTGGCGCTGCAGCCTGAACAGCTGGAAAAAGAATTCAGCATCGAGCCGGAAATCCCTGAAGGCGCCTTCACCACGACTGCGACGATCCGCGCGTTTATCGACGAGTACAACGCCGGGCTTCCGTCGCTGTTGAGTGCTGACAACATCAAGGCGTTGCTGGAGGCACACAACGCCACACTGCCTCAACCGGTTCCTTTGGGTGATGACGTTACCCAAACAGGTGAAAACTACATGGCCTTACCCGCTGAATTTCAGCGCGTCGAAGATGGTCAGAAAGTTACCGCGGCCAAAATGAAGGCATGCATCAAAGAATATAACGCCACTCTGCCCGCCCTAGTGAGAACCAGCGGCAGCCGGGATGCCCTGTTAGAACAACTGGCGATTATCAACCCTGACATGGTAGCTCAGGAGGCCCAGAAGGCGCAGCCGCTGAAAGTATCAGGCACTAAAGCGGATCTGATTCAGGCTGTGAAATCGGTTAAACCGGATGCCGTGTTTGCCGACGAACTGCTGGATGCATGGCGCGAAAACCCGGAAGGAAAAATACTGGTTACCCGCCAGCAGATGAGCACTGCGCTGGACATTCAGAAAGCACTTTTGAATCACCCCACCGCCGGCAAGCTGCTCCAGCATCCGAGCCGCGCCGTTGAGGTGAGCTATTTCGGTATTGATGAGGAAACCGGGCTGGAAGTTCGCGTACGCCCTGACCTTGAGATAGACATGAGCGGCCTGCGCATTGGTGCGGACCTGAAGACCATCAGCATGTGGAACATCAAGCAGGAAGGGCTGCGCGCGAAGTTGCACAGGGAAATCATTGAGCGCGATTACCACCTCAGCGCAGCCATGTACTGCGAAACCGCGGCTCTGGATCAGTTCTTCTGGATTTTCGTCAACAAAGACGAGAACTACCACTGGATCGCCATTATCGAGGCATCAGAAGAACTACTGGAACTCGGCATGCTGGAATACCGCAAAGCAATGCGCGCCATCGCGAACGGTTTCGACACTGGCGAATGGCCGGCGCCAATCACTGAAGACTACGCCGAAGAACTTAACGATTTTGATGTGCGCCGTCTCGAAGCGCTGCGCGTACAGGCATAAGGGGAATAACAATGTCCAATTTAGTCGCAACTACTGAAAACCAGACCCAGAAGATCGACAACGTTTCTATTCTGACGAATGGTGAATTGTTCAACCGCCTGCGCACGCTTTCTGAAGTAATGGCCAACAGTGGAAATTTCGTCCCTGAACATTACCGCGGTAAACCAGATGCGTGCATGGCTGTAGTGATGCAAGCAGCGCGTTGGGGTATGGATCCGTTTGCAGTGGCACAGAAAACCTTCATCGTGGGTAACTCAGGTGTGCTTGGCTATGAGGCACAACTGGTGAATGCGGTAATTAACACCATGGCCCCAACCAAAGACCGGATCCATTTTGAATGGTTTGGTGCATGGGAAAATATCGTTGGCCGCTTCATTAAAAAAACCAGCGGCAAAGGTAACGACTACATCGCGCCGGGCTGGGATTTGAAAGATGAAGCTGGCGTGGGCGTCCGCGCCTGGGCAACGCTCAAAGGAGAATCAGAACCTCGTGAGCTTGTGCTGATGCTTTCTCAGGCACAAGTACGCAATTCTACACTGTGGGCGAGCGACCCACGCCAGCAGTTGGCCTATCTTGCCGTTAAACGTTGGGCGAGGCTGTATTGTCCAGATGTAATCCTCGGGGTATATACCGCCGACGAAATTGACGAACGCGAAGAAAAGGTTATCAACCCAGCGCAAACAGAAAAAGTCACGCTGAATGAGATAACAAACTCCGTTGGCGCTTCCACCAGCACGCAAGAGTCTGCATCTAACGTCGACGCAGTTGCCGATGGACTCCGCGACCGAATTGATACAGCTGACTCAGTGGATCAGGCCAAAGCCATTCGCGCAGACATCGAATCACAGAAAGCTCTGCTGGGTACTGCTCTTTATACCGAGCTGAAGAATAAGGCGGTGAAGCGCTACTACCTTGTTGATGCGAAGAACAAGGTTGAGGCTGCCATAAATTCACTTCCTAACCCAGGGGATCCGGAAGCCGAAGCGTTATTCGCGAAGGCAGAAGGCACCCTGACCTCATCGCGCCGCCACCTCGGTGATGAACTGTATGACCAGTTCCGTATCACCCTGGACGACATGAAACCGGAATACCTGGGCTAAGGGAGGCGGGAGGGTTAGCCCTCCCGATAACGATATGAGCAAATCACTTAACGCACGATGCATACGCCGCTGGAAAGTTGAATTCAAAGGGCGCTGCGATTCGAAATATAGCCCCTACTGGCACAAGCGCGATCTCCGCGGTTACATCCGTGAGGCGGCACTGACTACGGCGTATTGCATGGTTGAAAACTTGGCCTACAACAACGCAATGCACGATTTTTTCGCTCATGTGGGTGACAGGAATTGCTGGTCGCCAGAGTTCTCAGCATGGTACGACGGGCGTCGAGAGCATTATCTCAAAGAAGCGCGCGACTACCTGAATGAAGAAGCCACCAACGACGAAATCGACGACGAAATAGAGAACGAACTGGAGGCCTGGAATGACTGAGCGCGGAATGAAATTCTCCAAATTCACTGAGCTGGTAGCCCGCATCTGGTCAAACCCAACTACGCAGCGTCGCGACCCGGAGATCACCATCTTCATACTCTCGCCTGGCAGCATCGGCGCGTCGCCATCCGTTGAAGTAGAGTCAATTCAGGCTGGATTCGACTGGGACGCCGGGCAGGTTCTGATTTACCCTGCGCAACCACTGACCACGCTGACGCCTGAACAGGTAGCGGACATTACCACCAGCGTGAGCAAAGGCCAGTCCTGGCACGCATATGAGGCTTACAAGAAGCACAAGGCCCTGCTGGAAAACGCAGCGCTTGAGCATGCGAAAGTCGCCGGGCAGCGCGACGAGCTTCTGGCGGCGCTGGTTTCCCTAGCTGCTGTCGCTCGCCGCTATCTTCCGGATTATGACGAGCATCCGGAAGTGCAGAAGGCTGATAACACCATCTCCCGCGTCAAAGGCGGTGCAGCATGAGTCTTAAACATCGATTACCTGAGCTGGAAGCCAGCATCGACCCTGCGGCATTGCGCGCGGCCGCCGACGAATATTCGGATCTGCTTCTGACTTTGTGCTTGTGCATGAAGATGGCCGGCCCTACTCGGGAGAACTTGCGCGCCTGCGCCACCGAGCTTAAAAAACGCCTGACAACCTGGCACAGCCAGAAAGAGCTCAATGCAATTCTGTCCAGTTGGGATCCCGTTGGCTATGTTCTCGGCCTCCGTCGGGAGGCGAACGACAACGCGCGCGCAGCTGGCGATCCAGTTGATGTATTTGTGTGAGGTGGATATGCGACTGATAAACCGAAGCAAGCAATCACCGCTGGGCCGCCAGGCTTGTGATGCCGCACTGGCAAAACATGTTGAGCTTTATGGCGCCTACGGGCGACAGAAAACGAAGAGAACTTATACGGTGGTGGTTCAAGGCTCAAAGATCACTGTAGAAGTTGTAAACAGAAAATGCAGTTATGTGGCGACGGCCATGAGCTGCGCCCGTAGGCTGCAGCATCTTCCTGGACAATGTAACTAAGGGGCTTTTATGAATAACGCATCTCATTTCCAAGATGAAATATTGATAACCAGTGACATTCTGTCCAGATACAAAATTTCGCGCAGCACACTGTATTTCTGGAGCACACCATCCCGGATGCCATCGTACTTTTCTCAGCCGTTTCCGAAGCCAAAAATAAATGGCAGTCCTAAAAGATGGCGTTTGTCAGACCTTCTTGCTTGGGAAGACAACATGGGTATCAAACCAGAGGCTGGCCAATCAACTTCTCAAGATGACGTTGCCAAACAGCAAGCCAATGACGCTGATCATCCAAATAATCGTGGAGGTTATACCGCGCCATGACTCCAGACATATGATGCCCTAGTAGTTTTTCCACAACATGTGGTGGCGCACCTAATTCAGAAAGGCGCGTCGCCACTGTTCTTCTCAAATCATGAAGCGACCAAGGTTTCATCCCTGTTTTTGCAATTATCTGCGCAGAGAACAGAGCCACGTTTGGTTGAAGTGGCGGCCTGTCATCTTCTGGCCCCCTGTATCGTGACAACGTCACAACATGTTTTGAAACTGATGTTTCTTTTTCAGCTACCATCATCTGTATTACAGCCTCAGGAAGCGCCCTTCTCACCGACTTCCCAGTTTTATAGTCACTTGCCGGGATAGTCCATGTTTGTTCCTTGAAATCAAACCATTCCCATTTTGCTGTTCTGATCTCTGTACTTCGACAGCCAGTCATAATGAGAAACTTCATTATCAATTGCTGCCTATATTTCATCTCAGGCAGGGCATTCCAAACTGTAATGATTTCATCATCACTTAACCTGCGATCTTTTACAGCTGCTGTGAGCCCTACATCTGATCGTCTAAGGCTTTCAATAGGGTTCACGTTAATTACCCCACGGTTGGAACAGAAACGAAATGTGCGCTGCATCAAACCGAGCATTTGCCCTGTAACCACTCTTCGCCCCATACCGTCAAAAAGATTTAGCCAGTGAGCTTTAGTTGTCTGATCTACAATCATATTTCCGAGCACTGGGGCTATATGATTATTGAAGTCGCGGCGGTTAACTTTGATTTTTACCAGACCTTCAGGGATGCAGTAGTACTTCTCCCAGTAATCGAATGCTTCTTTCACTGTAAGCGCTTCTACTTTTTTCTGTTTCTCGAGTACTACTTGCCGTCTAGGATCAAGCCCTTCCGCTAGCCAAGCCCTGAACTGCTGCCTACGTTCTCGCGCATGAGCTAATGAGGTGGTTGGATAATCACCAATCGTTAGTTGAGCGGCTTTCCCGTTCCATCTGTAGCGGTAAAAGAATGTTATACTGCCGGATGTAGACAACCTGACATTCAGACCATGTGCGTCTGAAATGACCTCGATTTGGTCTCTTTTTTTGCCAAGAGCTTTTCTTAATTTTGTGTCGGTAAGCAATGTGTACACTCCGGAAGAAGATATACACATCAGTGTACACATTATGCGTAAATTGATAACCTTCAAATCTATGAAGAACACACAAAAATAAAGCGTTACATACTGGCAAGGCGTTGATAATAGCGGGATTCTTGAAAAGAAATTAAGCATGACTAACAAACTTAAAACGGATTCATATGCCCTACGATAGCGTCTATCTCGAAAAGCGCCCGCCCGGCGCATTGCGCACCGTATGGCGTAAATTCTACGGCGATACCACCGCGATGATTGGTTTATACGGCTGCGGCGCACTGGTGCTGCTATGCGTATTCGGCGGCTGGTTCGCGCCTTATGGCATCGATCAGCAGTTCCTCGGCTACCAGCTGCTGCCGCCTTCATGGTCGCGCTACGGCGAAGTGTCGTTCTTCCTCGGCACCGACGATCTTGGTCGCGATGTGCTAAGTCGACTACTCAGCGGCGCGGCGCCGACCGTCGGCGGTGCCTTTGTGGTCACGCTCGGCGCCGCGCTGTTCGGCCTGGTGCTTGGCGTGATTGCTGGTTCCACCCATGGTTTACGTTCAGCGGTAATGAACCATATTCTCGACACCCTGCTATCGATTCCGTCGCTGCTGCTGGCGATTATCGTCGTCGCTTTTGCCGGGCCGCATCTGAGCCATGCGATGTTTGCCGTCTGGCTGGCGCTGCTGCCGCGCATGGTGCGTTCGGTCTACAGCATGGTGCACGATGAACTGGAAAAAGAGTACGTGATTGCCGCCCGCCTCGACGGCGCTTCCACGCTCAATATTCTCTGGTTTGCGGTTCTGCCTAATATTACCGCCGGGCTGGTCACCGAAATTACCCGCGCGCTGTCGATGGCGATCCTCGACATTGCCGCGCTCGGTTTTCTCGACCTCGGCGCTCAGCTACCCTCTCCGGAATGGGGCGCCATGCTCGGCGACGCGCTGGAGCTGATTTACGTCGCCCCCTGGACGGTCATGCTACCGGGAGCGGCCATAATGATAAGCGTACTGCTCATCAATCTGCTGGGCGACGGTATTCGCCGCGCAATTATTGCCGGGGTTCAATAATGCCGTTACTGGATATTCGTAATCTCACCATTGAGTTTAAAACCAACGAGGGCTGGGTAAAGGCCGTCGATAGGGTCAGCCTGACGCTGGCTGAAGGTGAAGTCCGTGGTCTTGTCGGTGAATCAGGTTCCGGCAAAAGCTTAATCGCCAAGGCGATTTGCGGCGTCACCAAAGATAACTGGCGGGTCACCGCCGACCGTATGCGTTTTGATGATATCGATCTGCTGCGCCTCTCTAACCGCGAGCGCCGAAAACTGATTGGCCACAACGTATCGATGATCTTCCAGGAGCCGCAATCCTGTCTTGATCCTTCCGAGCGTATTGGGCTGCAGTTGATGCAAAATATCCCCGGCTGGACCTTTAAAGGCCACTGGTGGCAACGCTTTGGCTGGCGTAAGCGCCGCGCTATTGAACTGCTGCACCGGGTGGGAATTAAAGATCACAAAGATATTATGCGCAGCTTCCCCTACGAGCTGACCGACGGCGAATGTCAGAAGGTCATGATCGCCATCGCGCTTGCCAACCAGCCGCGCTTGCTGATTGCTGATGAACCCACTAATGCCATGGAACCGACTACTCAGGCGCAGATTATTCGCCTGCTGACCCGGCTCAACCAGAACAACAACACCACTATTTTGCTGATCAGTCACGATATGCAAATGCTCAGCAAATGGGCGGATAAAATTAACGTCATGTATTGCGGGCAGACGGTGGAAACCGCGCCGAGCGAAGAGCTGGTGACCATTCCTCATCACCCCTACACGCAGGCGCTGATTCGCGCGATCCCGGACTTCGGCAGCTCAATGCCGCATAAAAGCAGGCTGAATACCCTGCCCGGCGCCATTCCGCTGTTGGAACAACTGCCGATCGGCTGTCGGCTGGGGCCGCGCTGTCCCTATGCGCAACGCGAGTGTATCGTCACGCCGCGTTTGACCGGCGCGCGTAATCATCTGTACGCCTGTCATTTCCCGCTGAACATGGAGAAAGAGTGAAATGGTCGAAACATTGCTGGAAGTTCGCAATCTGAGTAAGACCTTTCGCTATCGTACCGGCTGGTTCCACCGTCAGACGGTAGAGGCGGTGAAGCCGCTGAGCTTTACCCTGCGCGAGCGTCAGACGCTGGCAATTATTGGTGAAAACGGCTCCGGTAAATCAACGCTGGCCAAAATGCTGGCCGGGATGGTTGAGCCAACCACCGGTGAACTGTTGATTGACGACCATCCGCTGGAGTTTGGCGACTACTCATTCCGCAGCCAGCGTATTCGTATGATTTTTCAGGATCCCTCGACCTCGCTTAACCCGCGTCAGCGTATTTCGCAGATCCTCGATTTCCCGCTGCGCCTCAATACCGATCTTGAACCAGAAGCCCGGGAAAAGCAGATTATCGAGACGATGCGCATGGTGGGTCTGCTACCTGACCACGTCAGCTACTATCCGCATATGCTGGCGCCGGGGCAAAAACAACGCCTGGGTCTTGCTCGTGCCTTGATCCTGCGTCCGAAAGTGATTATCTGCGATGAGGCGCTGGCCTCGTTGGATATGTCAATGCGCTCGCAGCTAATCAACCTGATGCTGGAACTACAGGAAAAACAGGGAATATCCTACATCTACGTAACTCAGCATCTGGGGATGATGAAGCACATCAGCGATCAGGTGCTGGTGATGCATGAGGGCGAAGTGGTTGAGCGCGGAAGCACTGCTGATGTACTGGCCTCACCTCTGCATGATCTGACCAAGCGGCTGATCGCCGGCCATTTTGGCGAAGCGCTGACTGCCGACGCCTGGCGAAAAGATGGCAAATAGCGTTAACTTTCCTTCAGGGGCGGCATAATAGCCGCCCCTGCCCTTTATGACTGCGGGAACACGTTCTGCGCCGGTAATGGTCGGCGGTCAAAGCGGCGCAGCGCAAAATACAACCATCCTGTACCTACCCAGCCGATAATCCATGACACATCATTGCCGGCGAATATCCACGTCAGCGAACCATGGAACAGCGGGTTCTCAATAAACGGCAGTTGAATAAGCACGCCAATGATATAAATGGTAATGGCATACAGATTCCAGAAACCATAGCGCTGATGCGGGTCGCTAAGCGCCGGAATATCGACCGCGCCTTTAGAGATAATGTAGTAATCGGTCAGGCTGATGGCGCTCCAGGGAACGAAAAAAGCCAGCAGGAATAACAGGAAATGGGTGAAGTGTTTTAAGAAAGCTGGCTCACTGAGCAGCGCGATAATACACGAAGCCGCGACCATCAGGACGACGAAAGCGACACGGCATTTCTGCGACAATGCCGTCTGGCGACGGAAACCGGAAACAATGGTGGTCAGAGACATAAAACTGCCGTAGGCGTTAAGCGTCGTGAAGGTGATTTTGCCAAAGCAAATAGCAAAGTAGATGACCATCGCCATCACCTGGCTTTTACCCAATCCCACCAGATAACTCACTTCATGACCGGGGAAAGCGCTGCCGGCAATCGCGGCGGTAAATACCCCTAGCGTCATGGATGTCTGGGTTCCTAATACGGTACCGAAAAATACCGAGCAGAACGTTTTCGTTGCCGATACATTGCGTGGCAGGTAGCGCGAATAGTCGGACACATACGGGCAGAACGCGATTTGCCACGACGATGACAGCGACACGGCCAGCAGGAACATCGGCAGGGAGAAATGGTTATTTTGCGCCAGGGCCGTGAGATCCGCCGACATCAGTAGCGTAACGAACATATAGACAAAAGCCAGAATGCCGATAATGCTCGCCAGTTTACCCAGCTTATGAATCACCTTATAACCCAGTACCGCAATAACAATAATAATCGCGCTGAATAGCAGCATGCCGGCAACGTTGCTGATACTTAACAGTTTTGCCATCGCCTGCCCGGCCAGTACGGTACCGCTGGCGGAGAAGCCAACATACATGACGCAGACCAGTACCAGCGGCACTACCGCGCCAAAGACGCCAAACTGGGCGCGGCTGATTATCATCTGCGGCAAACCCAGCCGTGGTCCCTGCAGGGCATGCAGCGACATCACCGCCGCCCCCAACACCTGCCCAAGAAGAAGGCCTATCAGCGACCACACCACGTCGCCGCCCAGCACCACGGCTAAAGCGCCGGTGACAATAGCGGTAATTTGCAGGTTGCCGCCAAACCACAGAGTAAACTGGCTAAACGGATGCCCATGCCTCTCGCGTTCGGGAATGTAATCAATCGACCGCGTTTCCTTTAATCCTGCCTCATTACTTTTTGGTTGCCCGTCTGTAGACGAAAAAGAAGACATAGGTACCTCGCTATTATTATTTCATTGACTCCCCACCTGACCGATCCTGTATATACAAGCATTGACAACTGCCCGCACCGCACGCATCCTATTTTTGTGATGAATATGTAAATTCTTTGTATTGCAAAAAGTAACAAAACCATAACAATAACGTTGATTAACGCCTGCGCAGGCAGCGCTTAGCCGAGGTGTACCGCTCATGATCGTTCCCGTCCAACTATCCACTCTGCCCGTCACACCCTGGAAAAATGGCGCTGGCGAGACCCGTGAGATAGTCTGTGTACCTTCTCCTGATGCCCCTTTTTTGTGGCGAGCCAGCATTGCCACCCTACAAAATGATGGTCCGTTTTCCTGCTTTCCCGGCGTCGATCGTGTCATTACCCTACTGACCGGGCAGCCGCTGCGTCTGAAAGGCGAAGCTATCGATCACCCTTTAGCGTTGTGGCAACCCTGGGCTTTTGCCGGCGAGTGGCCGCTGCGTAGCGAAGGGATCCGCGAGCGCGGTCTCGACTTTAATATCATGACCCAGCGCAGTCGCGCCGCCGCCGAGGTACGGGTCGTGAACGATGTACAGACTCCCGGCGACGAAGGCGTCGCGTGGGTATTGCAGGGTCGCTGGCAACTTGGTGAACGGCAATGTGAAGCGCAATCGGGTATTTTCTGGCATCAGCAAGCGCCGGGCGAACTCGCGCCGCTCACGACAGACGCCCTACTGTTACTCACCACGATCGTGCGCCGTTAACCGCAGAAATATCGGTAACGCGTCGTGATCTCACGGTAAAACGTAGTGATTATCCGGTGATATACTGGAGTGAGCGCATTTGTCCTTACGCGCTGCGTTGCGATAGGCGGCACAAAAAATCGTGACACAAGGGGTCTTCAGTGGGATATAATTCCTGGCTAAATTTGAGTTATTTTGAAATAACAACGTTAACCGTTTGATTGTTAGAGTAAAAATAAGCAATAACGATAAGGATTAAAGCTATGGGTTTTCTTTCCGGTAAGCGCATTCTGATCACTGGCGTGGCCAGTAAACTGTCCATCGCCTACGGTATTGCGCAAGCAATGCACCGTGAAGGGGCTGAACTGGCATTCACCTATCAGAACGAAAAACTGAAAGGCCGCGTAGAAGAGTTTGCTGCTGCGTTGGGTTCTAACATTGTGCTGCCGTGCGACGTGGCTGAAGACGAAAGCATCACCGCGCTGTTCACTGAACTTGAAAAAGTATGGCCGAAATTTGATGGTTTCGTGCACTCTATCGGTTATGCGCCAGCTGACCAGTTAGATGGCGACTATGTTAATGCCGTCACCCGCGAAGGTTTCAAAATCGCCCACGACATCAGCGCCTACAGCTTCGTGGCGATGGCAAAAGCCTGCCGCTCAATGCTGAACCCGGACTCCGCGCTGCTGACCCTTTCCTATCTGGGCGCTGAGCGCGCGATCCCGAACTATAACGTTATGGGTCTGGCAAAAGCGTCTCTGGAAGCCAACGTCCGCTATATGGCGAACGCGATGGGTCCGGAAGGTATTCGTGTTAACGCCATTTCTGCGGGTCCGATCCGCACCCTGGCGGCATCCGGTATCAAAGATTTCCGTAAAATGCTGGCGCACTGCGAAGCGGTCACCCCGATCCGTCGCACCGTCACCATCGAAGACGTCGGCAACAGCGCGGCCTTCCTGTGCTCTAACCTGTCTGCGGGCATCTCCGGTGAAGTCGTTCACGTTGACGGCGGTTTCAGCATCGCTGCGATGAACGAACTGGAACTGAAATAAGTTCCTTATCCTCCTCACCCCGGTGAGGAGGATCTCTCTCCCTTCTCTGCTTACGCTTCTCTTCTGTTATTCCAATCCGCTATTTATTAGTACGTATCAATATTTTCTCCTGCTTCAGGGTTACGCCAGGATAGTTGTGCAAAGAGGTACCGCGAAACGGCGGTTCGCCACCTACCGAACAAGGAACGCCCATGGAGCAACGCCGCGTGTATGGCAAAAACCACTGGTATCACGAGACCCAGTCAACCAATAGCCCGGTCGAGGTTCTTCCTCTGGTCCCGGAGGCCGCTGACGTTGATGACCGTTTTTTGCTCGATCTGCCACTCGCAGCCGATCTTAGCCACCCTCATGAAGGCTGGCTGGCGCCCGCGCGTCAGTTGGCAAAGGTACTTTTCCCGGACAGCGTCACGGTCACCCGATTACAAACCTTTAATGCCTACGACCGTCTCAGCACGGCCCTGACCGTCGCTCAGGTCTACGGCGTACAGCGCTTGTGTAACCACTACGCCGCGCGTCTGGCGCCGTTACCGGGCCCAGACTCTTCACGAGAGAGTAATCACCGGCTGGCGCAGATAACCCAGTACGCCCGCCAGTTAGCCAGTTCCCCTTCTGTTATCAACGAGGTCTCCCGCCGTCAGCTTGATGAGGTAGGACTGACCAGCCGCGATATTGTGTTAATTAACCAAATTATTGGCTTCGTGGGTTTTCAGGCCCGCGCGGTGGCCGCGTTTCAGGCCGCGCTCGGCCAGCCGGTACGCTGGCTTCCAGGTATGCCGCAGCAGGATGATGCCCCGGCAGAACGCTTTACTGATGTTACCGGAGAGTGGTCACTGGATATCGATGATGCCGACCTGCGTTACGCCAATGATGACAGGCAAGCCAGGCTCGCCGCATGGCACCGTCATCCCGGCCTGCAGCCTCTCGCCCCCCTTCTGGCAACGGATGAAGGCGCGTTAGCACTGCTGCATCAACTGCTGAATCAACTGGATAACTCTGCGCAGCCCTTAAGCGCAATGGCGGCATTGCTGGCGGCGCGAATCAACGGCAGCGTCAGCTGTTTTAACGCCTGGGCCGCGCGCTGGACAGTTGACAACGGATTGTTGCAGGCATTGCGCGGCGATGAACGAATGATTCAGCACTGGGCGCAAAGCCATTCTTTGGAACACGTTTTCCTGCAGGCGGCGCAGCTATTGACTCGTGCGCCGGACCGTTTTAGCGCCGCGCAGCTAACTCCCCTCACTGAATATGGGCTTTCCCGCGTTGAAGCTATCGATCTGCTGGCGTGGTGCGGCCTTTGCGGCTGGCTGAATCGGCTTAAAGTCGCCCTCGGCGAGGTACGTCAAGCGACGTAAAATGCTGAAACAGCGCTTGCTGAGGCAGGCATATTCGCGTAAAAATGTCAGCCGCTCTTTTAGCCACGAAAAAACCTAATTATGTTTCAGGACAACCCGCTGCTAGCGCAGCTTAAACAGCAATTGCATTCCCAGACCCCGCGCGTTGAAGGGGTCGTTAAAGGTACGGAAAAAGGTTTTGGCTTCCTCGAAGTCGACTCGCAGAAAAGCTACTTCATTCCGCCGCCGCAAATGAAAAAAGTGATGCATGGCGATCGTATTATCGCTGTGGTCCATACGGAAAAAGAACGTGAAAGCGCCGAGCCGGAAGAGCTGGTTGAGCCTTTCCTGACCCGTTTTGTCGGTAAAGTGCAGAAAAAAGACGATCGTCTGTCTATTGTTCCTGATCATCCGCTGCTGAAAGACGCCATCCCTTGCCGCGCCGCGCGTGGCGTAGAACACGATTTCAAACAGGGTGACTGGGCGGTGGCTGAAATGCGTCGCCATCCGCTGAAAGGCGACCGCGGTTTCTATGCCGAATTAACGCAATTCATCACCTTTAGCGACGATCATTTCGTGCCGTGGTGGGTGACGCTGGCGCGTCATAACCTGGAAAAAGAAGCGCCGAATGGCGTTGCCACCGAGATGCTCGATGAAGGACTGGAACGTCGCGATTTGACGGCGCTTGAGTTTGTAACCATCGACAGCGCCAGCACCGAAGATATGGACGACGCGCTGTTTGTAGAGCGCGCCGACGACAGTAAACTTCTGCTGACCGTCGCTATCGCCGATCCGACAGCGTGGATTGCCGAGGGCAGCAAACTGGACAACGCGGCGAAAATTCGCGCCTTCACCAACTATCTGCCGGGCTTTAATATCCCGATGCTGCCGCGCGAACTGTCTGACGATTTGTGCTCGCTGCGCGCCAACGAAGTGCGCCCGGTGCTCGCCTGCCGCATGACCCTGGCAGCCGACGGCGCCATTGAAGATAATATCGAATTCTTCGCCGCGACCATCGAATCAAAAGCCAAACTGGCTTATGACGACGTCTCCAACTGGCTGGAAAATATCGGCGCCTGGCAGCCTGCCGATGACGCTATCGCGCAGCAAATCAAACTGCTGCAGGAAGTCTGCCAACGCCGCAGCGAATGGCGTCAAACCCACGCCCTGGTGTTCAAAGACCGCCCTGATTATCGCTTCGTGTTGGGTGAGAAAGGTGAAGTGCTGGATATCGTTGCCGAACCGCGCCGCATCGCCAACCGCATTGTTGAAGAGTCAATGATTGCCGCTAATATCTGCGCGGCACGCGTGCTTCGCGATAACCTGGGCTTTGGCGTCTATAACGTGCATACCGGTTTCGACCCAGCTAACACCGAGCAGCTGGCCGCGCTGCTGAAAACGCACGATGTACACGTCGATCCGCTGGAAGTCCTGACACTGGACGGCTTCTGTAAACTGCGCCGCGAACTGGATGCTCAGCCTTCAGGTTTCCTCGATAGCCGCATCCGTCGCTTCCAGTCGTTCGCGGAGATCAGTACCGAGCCGGGCCCGCACTTCGGCCTTGGCCTGGAAGCTTACGCCACCTGGACTTCGCCAATCCGTAAATACGGCGATATGATCAACCACCGTCTGTTAAAGGCCATCATTAAAGGCGAGACCATTGGTCGCCCGCAGGATGATATCACCGTGCAGATGGCGGAACGTCGTCGTCTGAACCGTATGGCGGAACGTGACGTCGCAGATTGGCTGTATGCTCGCTTCCTCAACGATAAAGCCGGAACCGATACCCGCTACGCGGCAGAAATCATTGATGTCAGCCGCGGCGGCATGCGCGTGCGCCTGGTCGATAACGGCGCTGTCGCCTTTATTCCGGCACCTTTCCTGCACGCGGTGCGCGATGAACTGGTCTGCAGCCAGGAGAACGGAACCGTACAGATTAAAGGTGAAGTGGTTTATAAAGTCACCGATGTTATCGACGTGACTATCGCTGAAGTTCGTATGGAAACCCGCAGCGTCATCGCCCGTCCGGCGGCGTAACGCTTTTATGGCCCCTGCCCAGGGGCCATGCATTTCTCGTTTTGAGTGAATATCGCCAGCTGCGCAAGGATGTGCGTTTTTTTCGCTTCTCTTTTGCAACCGTTTTTTGCATCATTGATTTCATTCATTTTTGTAACCAGGATAATGCTATGTCTGATCTGAATGCCCGCCTGCTCGCCCAACGTATCGATACCGTGCTGGATATTCTGGTTGCCGGAGATTATCACTCGGCGATCCATAATCTGGAGATCCTCAAAGCCGAACTGCAGGCATTGTCTCACGACGAGCCAGAGAAGGATTCAGGGCAATCAAAAGCGCCGTGGGAAATCTGATTGATTCCTGTCCCCCAGCACGCCGTAAAGCCTGCTGGGCGCCGTATAGACCTCTAACTGTGATGTAGCTATGAACGCCCGACAACAAAGTATTTTACAAATGGTCATTGATAAAGGCCGCATGAGCGTTGCCGATCTGGCCAGGATGACCGGTGTCTCCGAAGTCACTATTCGTCAGGATCTGAATTCGCTGGAAAAACAAAGCTACCTGCGCCGTACCCACGGCTTTGCGGTACCACTGGATAGTGAAGACGTCGAAACCCGGATGATGACCAACTTTGCCATTAAGCGTGAACTCGCCGCGCGCGCCGCGTCGCTGGTGGCAGCCGGAGAAACGGTGTTCATCGAAAATGGCAGCTCAAACGCCCTTCTGGCCCGCACGTTGGCGGAACGCGGTGATATCACTATCATCACCGTTAGCAGCTATATCGCACATTTACTCAAGGAAACGCCGGGCGAGGTCATCCTGCTGGGCGGTATTTATCAGAAGCGCAGTGAAAGCATGGTGGGCCCATTAACCCGTCAATGCATCCAGCAGGTGCACTTCAGCAAGGCGTTTATCGGCGTTGACGGCTGGCAGACCGAAACCGGCTTTACCGGCCGCGACATGATGCGCGCCGATGTGGTCAACGCGGTGCTGGAAAAGCAGTGCGAGGCTATCGTACTCAGCGACAGTTCGAAGTTCAGCGTCGTGCATCCTTATCCACTGGGCCCGATTGCCCGTTTCAATCGCGTCATAACCGACAACAACCTGAGCGAAACTATCCGCCGGCAGCTCTCCGGGAGCGGTTTAACGCTCGATATAGTCGACCCCGCCTGATCGCTTCCGCCAGCGCCCGTAGAATGGCGTTGGCAGCCTTTCTGCGTCTGAGAGTATTCTGACCCGCAATTAAGATTTTTTACCTGACGTTAAATTTTAAAATAAGTAGAATTATTATTAGCGATATAACAGGAAGTGACTATCACCTGCGTGATTAGAGCAACACCTGCGCAACTTAAGTTTCATGGAATAACCCTTAAGTCATAGCCAGTTGCTATGCTTAAAGGAAGGTGTATCCATGAATAGATTATTCAGGAGAATAAAATGATGACTTCAATGAGCAAAAAAATGGCTGCGGCCGTACTGGCGGTTACTGTAGTAATGTCCCTGAGCGCTTGTTCCAACTGGTCTAAACGCGACCGTAATACCGCAATCGGCGCAGGCGCTGGCGCACTGGGCGGCGCGGTATTAACCGACGGCAGCACCCTGGGTACCCTGGGCGGCGCAGCGGTTGGCGGCATCATTGGCCACCAGGTTGGTAAATAACCACCCCGCGTATTAAATTAATAATAATTTCGTAGTTACTGACTCACGCATCTACCAATAATTAAGGCCACGGTATTTACCGTGGCCTTGTTGTTTATTTCGTAGAAATTATCTTAGCCACCCGCTAATTTTACTTTCATCCCTTTAGCTTCCAGCAGTGATTTCAGCAAGTCGCGTTTATCACCCTGAATTTCAATCACTCCATCTTTCAGTGAACCGCCGCAGCCGCATTTCTTTTTCAGCTCCGCGGCCAGCTTCGCCAGCGCATCGTCATCGAGATCGATGCCGGTAATCAAGCAGACGCCCTTCCCTTTGCGCCCGCTGGTCTGGCGTTGAATGCGCACGATACCATCGCCTTTCGCACGTTGCAGCGCCGCTTTCGGCTCTTCAATACGCCCGCTATCGGTAGAGTAAACCAGGCGGCTGTTAGAATCGCTCATTACGCCTCCAATTTCAGCGACGCGTTGATAGCCGCAAGCGTTGCAGCCGGATCGGCAGACTGGGTGACCGGCCGGCCGATCACCATGTAATCAACCCCCGCCTGCTGCGCCTGTTCCGGAGTCATAATCCGGCGTTGGTCGCCCGCATCGCTGCCTGTGGGGCGGATCCCCGGGGTAACTAACTTAAATTCTTGTCCTAACTCTTGTTTAAAGCGGACGGCCTCCTGCGCGGAACAGACTACGCCATCGAGACCACAGCGTTTGGTTAGCGCCGCCAGTTTAGCAGCATGATCGGCAGGTGAAAGCGTGATGCCAAGGTCTTGCAAATCGCTGGCTTCCATGCTGGTCAATACGGTGACCGCAATCAGTAGCGGCGCCTCTTTTCCGAACGGTAACAACGCCTCGCGGGCAGCCGTCATCATGCGCGCGCCGCCGGAGGCGTGAACGTTCACCATCCATACGCCAAGCTCCGCGGCTGCGGCGACCGCGCGTGCGGTGGTGTTCGGGATATCGTGGAATTTCAGGTCGAGGAACACTTCAAAGCCGCGCTGATGCAGGTCGCGAACAAATTGCGGCCCCAGCAGCGTGAACATCTCCTTACCTACCTTTAACCGGCAGTCGCGCGGATCGATTCGATCAACAAAGGCCAACGCCTTGTCACGGTTATCATAATCAAGCGCAACAACGACGGGAGAGGATGTGATAACGCGAGGAGAAGAGCTAGCAGTAGACGTCATGACCGGACCTTAATTGTGGATGAGCGCCGCCAGGGCGCAAAAAAGGTAAACGGGCAGCATTCTACCTGCGAAGTGGGGAAAATGACAGGCTGGTTTTGCCCGTCTACAGACAAAAGCGGGCACGCGGCTGCAGAAATGGATACGCTAAAACCCAGGCAAGTATGTTGTAACTAAAGTCAGGTTTTTTTTAGAAGTTACTGGCCATCAAGGCCGCGAATCGGCTTGATAGTCGCCCAAGAACGGCAGGACGGGCAGTGCCAGTACAGGGTGTGAGAAGTAAAACCGCACTTCTGGCAGCGGTAACGCGGTTTGCTCCGCACCTGCTCGCCAACCATATTGCGCAGAACCCCCAGGCTCGCCTTCGCGCGCCCTTCTTCCGCCTCATTAAGATGGTAGTCCATCAGTTTGTGGAACACGCGCATCGTCGGGTGGCGTTCCAACTGGCGAGTCACATAGCTCTGCGCGGCCTCGGCGCCTTCCTGCTGCTCGATAATTTGCGCCAGCATAAGTTCCGCGGTCGCCCCGGTGTTCTCTTCTACACAGCGGCGCAGGAACGCTTCCCACTCCTCATGCTTACCCAACTGCTGATAACAGGTTTGCAGCATTTCCAGGGTTTCACCAACCAGTTCTTTATCCTGGCCAATCACCCGTTCCAGGCTTTCTACCGCTTTCGCGTAGTCGCCTTTTTCCATCCACACGCGCCCCATCATAATCGAGACGCGGGCGCTGTTGCGGTCCGCTGACGCGCCTTTTTTCAGCAGCGTCATTGCTTTATCGAGATCGTTACTGGCCATCTGCTGCAGCGCCAGCTCACACCAGAAGTTGGCGATATCGCTGCGATGCTTTTCTTTGCCCAATTTTACCAGCCGTTCGGCGACTTCAATAGCGGACTGCCAATCGCTGGTTAACTGGTAAATTTGCAGCAGTTGTTGTAGCGCGCCCAGGCGGAAGTCGGTTTCATCTACCAACTGCTTGAACATATCTTCCGCGCGATCGTACAGGCCCGCGGCCATATAATCACGGCCCAACTGCTGGACGGCGAGCAGGCGTTGGTCGTAGGTGAGCGAGGCGCTCTCCATCAGGCTTTGGTGAATGCGGATAGCGCGGTCAACTTCGCCGCGAGAACGAAACAGGTTGCCAAGCGTCAGGTGGGCTTCAACGGTGCCGGTGTCCTCTTTCAACATATCAAGGAACAGATCCACGGCTTTATCCTGCTGGTTGCTCAGCAGGAAGTTGACCCCAGCGACATAATCGCGCGACAGGCGATTTGCATCGTCCTGTTTGGACTGTTGTGCGCTCCTGCGCCCCATATACCATCCATAGGCTGCGGCAACGGGAAGAAGCAGAAACAACAACTCCAGCATAGACGGTTATTCCTTGACCGCAGGGACGCCGGCATCAGCAGGCGCTACGGTCACTGGCGCGATCTGCTGCTCCAGGCGTTTAATTTTACGCTCGGCGCGGGCCAGCGATACTCGTACCCGTAACCAGAACAGGCCGCAAATCAGCCAGCCAATCGCAAACCCGGCAGCAAATAACACCGCCAGCAACGTGGAGATGCGGAATTCACCCTGCGCGAGCAAATAGTTGAACGTGACCAGTTGGTCATTTTGCGCACCCAGCGTCACAGAGATGACGAAGATAGCTAACACCAGTAAGAAAATAAGTAAATATTTCACATGACTTCCCGTTCTGTGGGTTGCGCGAGTAAAACGCGTTCAAGCCCTATAAAGTATCATTTTCACCGCAGTGGTGAAATGGAAAAGCATGACACCCGTCATGATATGCGGCCGGGTGTCGCGAAAATCAACATAAACAGCGTCAGGTTGCGCGTTTTTTGATATCCGTCGTCTCTTCGACAGGCGGGGTTAACGGGCCGCAAAAACGCTGCGTGAGCCAGGTCGCCGCGGTAACCAGCAGCCACGAAAGGCTGGTCGCCACGATAAGATCCTGCGGCCAGTGCATGCCCAACGCCAGGCGGCTGCCCATGACCGCCGTCGCCCATCCTAACAGCACACCGATAGTCACCCAGCGCCGACGCGGCCACAACAGCCCGACGCCAAGCAGCGCCCAGCTGGCGGCAAACATGGTATGGCCGGACGGAAAGGCAAAACCGGTCTCTTTTTGCCAGTGTTTACGTAAGAACCCCGGTATTGTCTGTTGTTCAGCCAATTGCTCATGCACCAGTTTAGCGCGTTCTTTACGTTTTAACTCATAGAATTGCGCCACCGGAACCTGCTGGGTTCTTTCTAACCAAATCACAAACGGCCGTGGTTCCTGCACCCGTTCTTTGATCCAGGATTTTAGCCCCTGTCCTGCCAGGATAGCAGCGCCGAGAATGAGAAACAGCACCAGCGCTTCGCGCAGACGAAAACGTAAACACCACAAAAACCAGCCAAATAGCGCTACGTGGGTAATGATTCCCCACGGCTGGGTTACCGTTTCAGTCACCCAGTACCACATTTTCAACATGGCCGGGGCTTGACCTGGCTGCCACTGCCAGCCGGAGAGCCAGACCATAACGGGCATAACAAGCAATAGCGCCGCCCCGATGGCGGTCCTTTTGGCAATTAACAGCATCGTATCTCCTTCTCTTTCCTTCTGAATATCATAACGGAAAGTAGATCGTTTGTGCGCTTTCCGCGCAGGCGGTTGTTGGTAATTAGGAGAACGTCGCGGCGTTGTGGCAAAATAGTAGTAAACAGAAAGCACATTCAGGTGCTGTCAGAATCTGGAGAATCACATGCAGCTTAAACGTGTGGCAGAAGCCAAACTGCCAACCCCCTGGGGCGATTTCCTGATGGTGGGCTTTGAAGAACTGGCAACCGGGCAGGATCATGTCGCGCTGGTGTATGGCGATATTTCGGGGCAAGCCCCGGTACTGGCTCGCGTACACTCAGAATGTCTGACGGGCGATGCCCTTTTTAGTCTGCGTTGTGATTGCGGTTTTCAGCTGGAAGCGGCGCTGTCGCACATCGCTGAAGAAGGACGCGGGATCCTGCTTTATCATCGTCAGGAAGGCCGAAATATCGGTTTACTGAATAAAATTCGCGCCTACGCGCTACAGGATCAAGGCTACGATACCGTCGAAGCCAACCACCAGCTTGGTTTTGCCGCCGATGAGCGCGACTTTACGCTGTGCGCCGACATGTTCAAGCTGCTCGGCGTCGAGCAGGTTCGCCTGTTGACTAACAACCCGAAGAAAGTCGAAATTCTGACCGAGGCGGGGATCAATATCGTCGAACGCGTGCCGCTCATCGTCGGGCGTAACCCGAAAAACGAACACTATCTCGATACCAAGGCTGCCAAGATGGGGCATCTGCTGAATAAATAATTCAGTTCCAGAATGAATCAGGGCCAGCATTCGCTGGCCCTTTCTTTTACAGCATATTACGAATCACATAATGCAGAATGCCGTCGTTCTGATAGTAAGTCAGCTCAGTCGCGGTATCGATACGACAGCGACACTGAATGACCTCCTGCTGTCCATCGGCGCGGGTAATCGTGACTGGAACCTGTGCCGCGGGATGCAGCGCCTGCAGGTTGCTGATATCAATCCGCTCTTCGCCGGTCAACTGTAGCGTTTTACGCGTCACGCCTTGTGGAAACTCCAGCGGTAATATCCCCATGCCGATAAGGTTGGAGCGGTGAATACGTTCGAAGGACTCGGCAATGACCACCCGCACGCCCAACAGACGCGGCCCTTTTGCCGCCCAGTCGCGGCTGGAGCCTGAGCCATATTCTTTACCGGCGATTACCGCCAGAGGCGTACCTTCGGCTTTGTACAGCATAGCCGCATCGTAGATGGCGATAGGCTGCGTGTCCGGCAAATGACGCGTCATCCCCCCTTCTACACCCGGCACCATTTCGTTACGGATACGAATATTAGCAAAGGTGCCGCGCATCATGACTTCATGGTTACCGCGTCGCGAACCATAAGAGTTGAAATCGCCGCGCGCCACGCCGTGCTCCTGCAAGTAGCGTCCTGCCGGGCTGTCAGCCTTGATGCTTCCTGCCGGGGAAATATGGTCGGTGGTGACGGAATCACCAAGCATCGCCAGGATCCGCGCGCCATGAATATCTTCCACCGGTTTCGGCTCAACCCCCATCTCATCAAAGAATGGCGACAGGCGAATATAGGTAGAGTCATCCTGCCAGCGATAGGTATCGGAACGCTCAACCTGAATCGCTTTCCACTCCTCGGTACCTTCAAAGACTTCGGCATACTCTTTACGGAACATCTCGGTAGAAACCTGCTGCACAGCGCGAGCAATCTCCTCGCCGCTCGGCCAGATATCCTTCAGGAACACCGGCTTACCGTCTTTACCAACCCCAAGCGGTTCGCGGGTCAGATCGATGTTCATATTGCCGGCCAGCGCATAGGCTACGACCAGCGGAGGCGACGCCAGCCAGTTGGTTTTCACCAGCGGATGGATACGACCTTCGAAGTTACGGTTGCCGGAGAGCACTGCGCCGACGGTCAGGTCACCTTTTTTGATTGCCTCTTCGATAGGTTCCGGCAGCGGCCCGGAGTTACCGATACAGGTTGTACAACCGTAGCCGACGAGGTTAAAGCCCAACTCATCAAGATAAGGCGTCAACCCCGCATGCGCCAGATAATCGGAAACCACTTTCGAACCCGGCGCCAGCGAGGCTTTCACCCACGGCTGCGGTTTAAGGCCGCGCTCAACCGCGTTCTTCGCCAGCAGGCCGGCGGCCATCAACACGCTTGGGTTGGAGGTGTTGGTGCAGGAGGTGATTGCCGCAATCGCCACCGCGCCTTCCGGCAGCGAATAGCGTTGCCCATCGAGAGTGTAATCAACCGGTTGACGCGATTTTTGCGTTTGATTCACTTCCAGTTCGTTGCTGGCGGCAAACGCTTTCGGCACATCGCCCAACGCGACGCGGTCCTGCGGCCGTTTCGGCCCGGCGAGGCTGGCCTCAACCGTCCCCATATCCAGCGCCAGGGTGCTGGTAAAGACCGGTTCATCGCCCGTCTGGCGCCACATGCCCTGCGCTTTGGCATACGCTTCAACCAACGCCACCTGCTCTTCGCTGCGTCCGCTGAGGCGCATATAGCTGAGAGTCACCGCATCGATCGGGAAGAATCCGCAGGTCGCGCCATATTCCGGCGACATATTAGCAATGGTCGCCCGGTCGGCCAGCGGTAACGAGTCAAGGCCGTCGCCGTAGAATTCTACGAACTTGCCAACCACACCATGTTTGCGCAGCATCTGGGTCACTGTCAGTACCAGATCGGTCGCGGTGATCCCTTCACGTAGTTTCCCGGTCAGTTTGAAACCAACGACATCGGGAATGAGCATGGATACCGGCTGACCAAGCATCGCGGCTTCCGCTTCAATCCCGCCGACGCCCCACCCTAATACGCCGAGACCGTTGATCATGGTGGTGTGCGAATCGGTACCCACCAGCGTATCCGGGTAAGCCACCCATTCGCCATTCTGCAGTTCGCTCCAGACGGCACGGCCAAGATATTCAAGGTTTACCTGGTGGCAGATCCCGGTTCCCGGCGGCACGACGCTAAAGCGGCTGAAGGCCTGCTGCCCCCAGCGCAGGAATGCATAACGCTCGTGGTTCCGTTCCATTTCAAGACGCACGTTGTCTTCAAAAGCGTTTTCATTACCAAAACGGTCTACCGTCACCGAGTGGTCGATGACCAGGTCAACCGGAGAGAGCGGGTTCACCTTCGCGGTATCGCCGCCCAGGCGTTTTACCGCTTCGCGCATAGCGGCTAAATCCACCACCGCCGGTACCCCGGTGAAATCCTGCATCAGCACGCGTGCCGGTCGGTAGGCAATTTCGCGGTCGGCGTGCGCTGTCGCCAGCCAACCGGCCAGCGCCTGAATGTCTTGTTCCGTCACCGAGTCGCCGTCCTGCCAGCGCAGGAGGTTTTCAAGCAGAACTTTGAGAGATTTGGGCAGTCGGGTGAGATCGCCCAGGTGTTTAGCGGCCAGCGCCAGGCTGTAGTAATGGTAGGTTTTGTCTTTGACCTGTAGCGTATCCTTACTGGCTGCTCGTAGTGTTGACGACATAGCTCCTCCTTTATCACAGGGATACATGCCCTGAACTCCTCAGGGTCTTTATTAAAGATAACACAAACTTGGCATAACACTTTGATAACAACTCAAATTGCTAAAATTGACAAAACCGTACAGTTCAGAAATTTTGACGAGAATAGTATTACAGCACGGATATATTTGATGAGGGTGAGTAAGTTCCAAACCTGTTCACTAAGCGGGAATAGAAAAAGAGCTAATCACCGATATGCAATGATTAGCTCAGGATGGATTAACATTTAAAGCTGATAAGTCGGAAAATAATTTCTTCCACCGTGTTCCACAATTCCGGGTGCTAATTTTACCAACCTCCTTTTGTCACAAAAGTGAAATATAACCTTCTCTGATAAACTGCTTTAGCTAATAATCCAGATGAATAATGCAACGATGCACCAGAAAGCGCTAAGCCCCATCAGTAGCGAGCCCCAAACCTGACTGCGCAGCGTTGGATCGATTTCCGCTTTATGACGTTCGTACGACATCGCGAGCTTTGCATAATCGATATTGTTTATCATTTCATCACCACCAATTGCTAAAATCATCAGGTACAGATAAATCTTAATAAGATATATAAAATAGATCCAGCTAATTCAGGAACAGCTAAAAGGCTTTTAACCGTTATTTTGATCGCAGCGGGTATAATGGAAAAGGGATGAAGTAAAATCCGCAGAAATGTGATTACAACGAGGTTTATAAGTTCTGATAAGGTCCATAATAGAAAATGGCACTCCCCAGAGGAAATGCCATTTATCGATACGATTATTTTTCCGGCAGTTTAATATCTTTGAACATCGCCTCTATATCCTCATTCGAACGTAGCGCCACGGCCGTATCTACCACATCCCGCGTCAGATGTGGCGCAAAACGCTGAATAAAATCATACATATAACTTCTGAGGAAAGTGCTTCGGCGGAAGCCTATCTTGGTGGTGCTATGGCTGAAAATACCATTGGCATCAAGTTTTACCAGGTCCGGATCGGACACCGGATCGACCGCCATGCTGGCAATGACCCCAACGCCAAGCCCTAAACGCACATAGGTTTTGATAACATCGGCATCAGTCGCCGTGAAGACGATACGCGGAGTGAGCCCGGCGCGATTAAACGCGGTATCCAGCTCGGAACGCCCGGTGAAGCCGAAGGTATAAGTCACCAGCGGGTACTGCGCGAGCTCTTCAATGGTCACCGAACCTTTTGAAGCGAGCGGGTGATCCGGGGTCACCACAATGGAACGGTTCCAGTGGTAGCACGGCAGCATCACCAAATCGTCGTACAGATGCAGCGCTTCGGTAGCAATCGCAAAGTCAGCATTGCCCTTAGAAACCGCTTCTGCAATCTGCGTCGGCGATCCCTGATGCATATGCAAAGAAACCCGAGGATAACGCTCAATAAAGCCCTTAATCACCCCAGGCAGCGCATAACGCGCCTGCGTGTGGGTGGTGGCAACGTACAATGAGCCTTTATCCGGCCAGGTGTGCTCCCCTGCCACGGATTTAATAGCCTCAACTTTGGACAGCACTTCGCGCGCGATGCGAATAATTTCCTGCCCGGCTGGAGTGACCTGAGTTAAATGCTTACCGCTGCGGGCAAATATCTGAATTCCCAACTCATCTTCCAGCATGCGCACCTGCTTGCTGATGCCAGGCTGCGAAGTATACAAGCCTTCGGCGGTAGAGGAGACATTCAGGTTATGGTTAACAACCTCAACGATGTAGCGGAGTTGCTGTAGTTTCATGGCTGATATCCGTAAACGCGTCAAATGAATCCGCTTAATACCCATTATGTTCAGACTGCTGCCTGCCGGCGGCAAAACGCCAGACATTCCCTGCGGCGCGCCGAACCAGCGCCACAATGCGTCCTGAAACGATGATGTATAAGACGATTTGATAATAAAAAAGTGATTCGCTATAACCACTATATCATTTATATCTACAGTGTATAGATGCTAACAAAAAATAATAAGTCGGTTATAACGTGGGAGCCACGAGGCGGTAATACGAGGAAAACAGGAGAGAAAATGGGCCGCATTGCGGCCCATTGAGAAGGTTACTTTTTCGCTTCAGTCCATTTACCGTCGATAAAGAAGGCGGACCAGCCGGTCGCTTTACCCTCTTTCTCGGAGGAGACGTACTGTTGCTTGGTCTTACGACTAAAGCGTACCAGCGTTTTATTGCCTTCCGGATCCTGCTGCGGCGCATCGGCCAGATAGCGCAGCTTTTCAGGCAGACGATCGCGGAAGCGGTACAACTCTTCCACTAATGGCGCACGCGTCTCACGTGATTTCGGGAAGGTGTTTGCCGCCAGGAAAACGCCCGCCGCGCCATCGCGCAGGACGAAGTAAGCGTCGGACTTCTCGCATGGCAGTTCCGGTAAAGGCACCGGATCTTCCTTCGGCGGAGCCACTTCGCCATTACGCAGGATCTTACGCGTATTTTTACATTCGTCGTTGGTGCAAGCCATGTACTTACCAAAACGCCCCATTTTCAGGTGCATTTCAGAGCCGCATTTCTCACACTCCACGATAGGGCCGTCATAACCTTTGATACGGAACTCGCCCTCTTCAATCTCGTAGCCATCGCAGGTCGGGTTGTTGCCGCAGACATGCAGTTTACGCTTCGGATCGATAAGGTAGCTGTCCATCGCGGTGCCGCATTTCTGACAGCGACGTTTAGCGCGCAGCGCGTTGGTTTCGGCATCATCGCCTTCCAGCACGTTGAGAACTTCGTTTTCCGGTACCAGGTTGATAGTGGTTTTGCAACGTTCTTTCGGCGACAGCGCGTAGCCAGAGCAACCGAGGAATACCCCGGTGCTGGCAGTACGAATGCCCATTTTACGCCCGCAGGTCGGACAGTCGATGCTGGTCAGCACCATTGGGTTCGGCTGCATGCCGCCCTCTTCAGGATCCTTCTCAGCCGTTTGTAGCTGGGAGGTGAAATCGCCGAAGAAGTTATCCAGTACCTGTTTCCACTCGGCCTGATGATTAGCCACCTGATCGAGGCGGTCTTCCATCTGTGCGGTAAAATCGTAGTTCATCAGATCGCGGAAGTTCTCTTCCAGACGATCGGTGACGATTTCGCCCATCTTTTCAGCGTAAAAGCGACGGTTCTCGGCGCGTACATAGCCGCGGTCCTGAATGGTCGAAATGATCGACGCATAAGTGGACGGACGACCGATGCCGCGTTTTTCCAGCTCTTTCACCAGCGAGGCTTCGCTGAAACGCGCAGGCGGTTTGGTGAAGTGCTGCGCTGGGGTCAGTTCCACCAGGCTCAGGCTGTCGCCCTGATTGACCACCGGTAACGTACGGTCTTCATCGCCTTTACGCAGCGCTGGCATCACTTTCGTCCAGCCGTCAAAGCGCAGCGTACGACCGCGGGCTTTCAGTTTGAACTCTCCAGCCTGTACCGTCAGGGTGGTTGAGTCGTATTTTGCCGGCGTCATCTGACAGGCGACGAACTGACGCCAAATCAGTTGGTATAATTTCTGCGCATCGGCTTCCATGTCTTTCAGCGATTCCGCCATCACGTTCACGTCAGAAGGACGTATCGCTTCGTGCGCTTCCTGTGAATTTTCTTTGCTGGCGTACTGATTAGCGCTTTCAGGCAGATATTTTTTGCCAAAGTTGTCGCCGATATAGCCGCGAACCATGTTCAGCGCATCCTGACTCAGGTTGGTAGAGTCGGTACGCATGTAGGTAATATGGCCGGCTTCATACAAACGCTGGGCCATCATCATGGTTTTCTTCACGCCGAAGCCAAGACGGGTACTGGCGGCCTGCTGCAGCGTGGAGGTGATAAATGGCGCGCCCGGCTTGCTGCTGGTCGGCTTATCTTCGCGCTCCAGCACGCTATATCGCGCTTTTTCCAGCAGCGCGACGGCAGCCATGGTTTCGTCGCGGTTAACCGGACGGAACGGCTTGTCATTCTTGTGAGTTACCTGCAGCGGTAATGCATCGCCGCCCGGCGTGGTAGTACTGGCGTCGATCTCCCAGAACTCTTCCGGAACGAAGGCTTTAATTTCGCGTTCGCGTTCAACGACCAGACGGACTGCGACAGACTGCACGCGGCCAGCGGACAGACCGCGCGCAATTTTTTTCCACAGCAGTGGAGAAACCATATACCCCACCACGCGGTCCATAAAGCGGCGCGCCTGCTGGGCATTAACACGATCGATATTCAGCTCGCCCGGCTTCTCAAAGGCCTGGCGAATCGCGTTTTTGGTGATTTCGTTGAACACCACGCGGCTGTAACGTTGCTCATCACCACCGATAACTTCCCGCAGGTGCCAGGCAATGGCTTCCCCTTCGCGGTCAAGGTCGGTTGCGAGATAGATGTGGTCGGCTTTTTCCGCCAACTGTTTGAGTTCTGAAACTACCTTTTCTTTACCCGGAAGTACTTCATAATGCGCATTCCAGTCATGCCATGGGTCCACGCCCATGCGGTTGACCAGAGCGCCACGTTCATCCTTTTTAGGCTTTTTAGCCCCTTTGGTGGAGGTAGAGTCGGCGCTCTTTTTGGAAGCTGAGCCACTGGTCGGCAAATCGCGGATATGACCGACGCTGGATTTCACCACGTAGTCATTACCCAGATACTTATTGATCGTTTTGGCTTTTGCCGGGGACTCAACGATAACGAGAGCTTTACCCATATTCACCTTTACCTAATTTAATTCATCCAGGAATACATCGCACATTGATTCACCATCCACTAGCGACGTGCCTGATATGTTGCGGCCACGTCGATGGATATCAACCCTCTGCACGCCCAGTTTCACATCCATAAAACCAGATAGCTGAGTTTGCTGGCTTTTGCGAGCCAGGTTGCATAGCACGAAGAATTTTTGGCCGAATGTCAAGCAAATCTGTTGCCAGATCGCTGAAAGCGTCACACTGTACCTGATAAAATTCGTTACGCAACTTTATTAGCATGCAAAAGCCAACTCCGCCAGTAAAGTGATGTTTCTTAGCCGGTTACAATTACCCCTGTACAATCAATGGAAAATTTGCCCGTTGCCCTCTCGCGGCGTAGACTACCCGCGAAGAACTACAGGAGTCCGTTATGCAAGGTACAACCCAACCCATCGAACGCCAGGCGTTACTTGAAATTGCCAACCAACTCATTCGCGATCATGAAGATACGTTAGCCGGAATTGAAGCCACCAACGTCGTTCAGCGTAACGGGGTTTTGGTGTTCAGCGGCGAGTTTTATCTTGATGAACAAGGTTTACCGACGGCGAAGAGCACTGCCGTATTCAACATGTTCAAGTATCTCGCTCATGAGTTGTCAGATAAGTATCACCTGGTCGATTAATCGCCAGTCATTGATGGACCGGCTCTCGGCTTAAGCCAGCCAGAAACAGCAACGCGAGGTATCAGCCTCGCGTTGTTTTAATTACATATTACATTAACGGTTTTTGTCCACGCTGCCACCAGCGCAACAATAGACGGTCAGCGCTTTCCGCCGCGCTACCGGTAACGCGGTCGAGCAACTTCTTACGCTGCTGATAACGCACGCTAATGACTTCGTGGTTATCCATCATGCTCAACAGGAGTTCATCGCTGGTTTGTACCGCATCCGCCAGCCCTTTTTCCAACGCCTGCACGCCGTACCAGTGCTCGCCGGTCGCTACCTTTTCGATATCCAGCGACGGGCGCATCTGATGCACGAAATCTTTAAAAAGCTGATGGGTTTCATTGAGATCTTCGCGGAATTTCTGCCGACCTTCCTCGGTATTTTCGCCCAACATGGTTAACGTGCGTTTATATTGCCCGGCGGTATGGAGTTCAATATCGATATCTTTGTTTTTCAGGAAGCGATTGATGTTGGGGATCTGCGCCACTACGCCAATCGAGCCAAGAATAGCAAACGGCGCACAGACGATTTTGTTCGCCACACAGGCCATCATATAGCCGCCGCTGGCAGCGACCTTATCGACCGCAACCGTCAGCGGGATCTGTTTATCACGTAAGCGCTGCAGCTGCGAAGCTGCCAGACCATAACCGTGAACCACGCCGCCGGGGCTTTCCAGACGCACCACCACCTGGTCACGCGCCTTCGCCGAAGCCAGCACCGCCGTGATTTCTTCGCGCAGACCGCTTACCTCGTGGGCATCCATGCTGCCTTTAAAATCCAGCACCCAGATACGCGCCTTGCCGCTGGGTTCCGCGGTGCCCAATTTTGCCCGCGCTTTGGCCTCTTTGGCTTCCTGCTTATGTTTTTTCTTCTGCGCTTTATGCCAGAGTTTTTGCTGCGGGCCATCCAGCAGCGCCACCGCCAGCTCTTCTTTCATCTCCTTATATTGCTCGCTAAGATTCGTTACCCGCAGCTCGCCGCGCTGCTTCTTACGCTGAGTCAGATTAACGATTATGGCGGCGATAACCGCAATGGCGACGACGATAGTCGCAGCCTTGGCTAAAAATAAGCCGTATTGAGCAAGTAATTCCACGTTTTCACCTTGTGTAAAGCACTGACGTTGACGCACAGTGTACATCAGCCTTTATCATCAAGTCTCTGCGCTTTCCGTGCGCTGCGAGGCGCATTCCCGTTTTTTTTGTCGCAATGAAATCGTTGCAAGATATTAATTCTGCGAAGACTTTCCCTTTGACTGATTGCAATCATCAATCGTTTAAGGCATAAAGCGCAAAAGTAAGATACCGAATAAGATGTGGCCGTACGCAGGCCAGCAGAGGAGTCGCCGTGCATTATCAACCGCAATATCACCTACTTAAAGACCGTATCATTCTGGTCACCGGCGCCAGCGACGGCATCGGCCGCGAAGCCGCCCTCACCTATGCGCGCTACAGCGCAAGCGTAGTACTGGTCGGCCGTAATGAAGAAAAGCTGCGCGCCGTCGCGCAAGAAATTGAACAGGCCGGCGGCATTGCCGCGCGCTGGTTCACTCTCGACCTGTTGACATGCACGCCGCAGGAGTGCCAGCAGCTGGCGCAGAAAATCGCCATTCACTACCCGCGCCTTGACGGCGTACTGCACAACGCGGGCCTGCTCGGCGACGTATGTCCGATGGATCAGCAGGATCCTGAGGTATGGCAGCAGGTGATGCAGGTAAACGTTAACGGCACGTTTATGCTCACCCAGGCGCTTCTTCCTTTATTACTCAAGTCCGATTCCGGCTCGCTGGTGTTTACCTCTTCCAGCGTTGGCCGCCAGGGCCGCGCCAACTGGGGCGCCTACGCGGCCTCTAAATTCGCCACCGAAGGGATGATGCAGGTTCTGGCCGAAGAGTACCAAAGCCGTCATCTGCGGGTAAATTGTATCAATCCTGGCGGGACGCGTACCAAAATGCGCGCCAGCGCCTTCCCGACCGAAGATCCGCAAAAGCTGAAAACCCCCGCCGATATCATGCCGGTCTATTTATGGTTGATGGGCGACGATAGCCGGCGTAAAACCGGTATGACCTTTGATGCCCAGCCGGGGCGTAAACCAGGGATCTCCCAATGAGCGATCAACGCTACCGCGAGCGCCAGCAGCGGGTAAAAGACAAAGTCGATGCGCGGGTCGCCGCCGCCCAGCAAGAACGCGGGCTAATCATGGTCTTTACCGGTAACGGCAAAGGCAAAACGACTGCCGCCTTCGGTACCGTCACCCGCGCGGTTGGACACGGCAAAAAAGCCGGCGTGGTGCAGTTTATCAAAGGTACCTGGCCTAACGGCGAGCGCAATTTGCTGGAGCCGCACGGCGTGGAGTTTCAGGTCATGGCCACCGGCTTTACCTGGGATACGCAAAATCGCGACAGCGATACCGCCGCCTGCCTCGATGTCTGGCAGCACGGGCGCCGAATGCTGGCCGACGACAGCCTGGATCTGGTGCTGCTGGATGAACTTACCTACATGGTGGCCTATGATTATCTGCCGCTGGAAGAGGTGCTGACGGCGCTGCGCAACCGTCCAGCGCATCAAACGGTGATGATTACCGGCCGCGGCTGCCACCGCGAGATCATTGAGATAGCCGACACCGTCAGCGAGCTACGCCCGGTAAAACACGCCTTTGACGCCGGGGTTAAAGCGCAGATGGGGATTGATTACTAAGCGCCAGTCGGGCCAGGAGCTGGCTATTGAGCGGCAGACACAAACAGTCCTCGCCGAGCGCCAGTTGCTGGTCGAGGACGTTTTGCCGCGAAACAAAGCGTTTGCGGTATTCGGTCGGCGTCAGTCCGCAGTATTTGTTAAAGGCGGCTATCAGGTATTTGTGCTCCTGAAAACCGCAGCTATGGCTGATTTCGGTGATCGGCGTGCGCGTATCGCGTAGTAGATTACGAGCCTTATTCAGCCGTACCAGGGTCAGATACTCTTTAAAGTTGTAACGACTCACCCGCTTAAACAGCCGGGAAAACCACGAATAGCTCATCCCGCTGTGCTCGGCCACTTCGCTTAACGTCAGTGGCCGGTCGTAATGCAGATTAATATAATCGATGCCTTTTTTAATCATCGACTCTTCGCGTAGCGAACTCTCCTCCCGCTCCTGCGGCTCGCCTGCCGTCACCAATGCATCAAGCAGCAAATATATCGCTGCGATACGCTGGAATGGCGTACGGTTATCGACTAGCTGTTGCAGCAGCGCCGTGAGCCGCTGGCGCACCTGCCAATCCGCATTCTGCGCAACACGCCCGGCGGTGCACCATTCCAGCCGCGGAGAGGGATGCATTTCATCAAACAGACCCGGCGAAAACTGCACGGTGACCAGTTGGCTACCGGCCATCTCCGCGCTGAGTGAATGCACTTCCTCCGCGTTGATATACAACATATCGCCCTCGCGTAGTAGCCACTCCCGCTGGCCGACGGCCAGCGTAAAACCGCCATGCAGGACGGTGATAAGCTCCGGCGCCGGGTGCCAGTGAGGTTCGCAGTAGCGCACCTCAGCGGCAAAAACGTTGAGTTTCTCAGCGTCGAAGGCGATCAGCTCATAACCGCTACCGGTCGCCGGCTGCCCGCTTTGCGTTACCTGACGAGGATGCGTCACTGAAAACGGGAACACGGGTTACCTCCTGAACTTTTGTTATTGATGATCCGCCAGCACGGCATTGAGTTCATCGCGGTCGATATCCAGCGCCAGGAATTCAGTCAATGCAATGAGCAAACCACAGAACAGATCCGGCGCCAGGCGGATAAGCTTTTCACGTACCTGGTCTGGCGCTACGCCGCTTTTCGCCGAAATCAGCGCCACCACGCGGGCAAAGGCTTCCGGCTGTTGAATAAGCTGTTGGAGAGAATTGTCGTCGCGCAGCGGTACGTAGCGCGCAGGGCAATCAATCTCAACGCTTGCCGTTAATGGAAGATCGCGTGACGAGGCGCCCACGTAGATTTGCCACTGCCCTGGCGTCACCAGCCAATCCGCCAGCCCCGGATGATAGCAAGCTAAATCAGCGACGGGCAGCGCGAGCGCGACACGACGCGTTTCTCCCGCCAGCAACGACACTTTGCTAAAGGCTTTCAGCGCGCGAACCTCGCGGATCAGTTCTCCCTCCGGGGCCGCAACGTACAATTGTACAATCTCCTTGCCCTCACAGTCGCCGATATTCGTTAAATCAAACGCTACATGCAGGGTTTCGCCTTCGGCAAGCCGCGAGGCGGAGAGCGAAAGATTGGCATAGCGGAATTGGGTATAGCTCAGGCCAAAGCCAAACGGGAAACGCGGCGAAAGACAGCGTTTATCGTAATAGCGATAGCCGACAAATAATCCCTCGCCATAATGATGGCGCAGGTTTTCCCCCGGATACTGTAGCCAGGCGGGCGTCTCTTCGAGCGTATTTGGCACCGTTACGGTCAGCTTACCGCAGGGGTTGCATTTACCGAACAGAATTTCAGCAACGGCTCGCCCCATCCCCTGTCCAGCGAAGAAGGTTTCCAGCAGCGCCCGGCATTCGCCAAGCCATGGCATCACCACCGCGTCGCTGTTGGCCAGCACCACCACCACGTTTGGCTGTACCGCAGCGACCTCGCGGATCAGCCGTTCATGCGCGGGCAGAATATTCAGATCCTGGCGATCGCCATTCTCGCCATCCTCACCGACCGCCGTGCTGACAAAAACCACTGCTACGTCGGCGGCAGCGGCGACATCGCGCGCCTGCGCCAGAGCCTGCTCATCGCTTTGACTGTCGTCTGGCGCGCCCGGCGCCCACGAGACCTTAAAGTCATCCCCGGCAAGATCGAAAATTTCATCCAGCGGACGGTCAAGTAAATAGGGAACCGTGGTGGCGCAACCTGAGCCCTGTATCACCGGCTCCTGAGCGGGCTTACCGATCACCGCGATGCGCGGCGTTTTGTGTGGCTTCAGCGGCAGCAGGTTGTGTTCATTTTTCAGCAATACGATGGATTCTGCCGCTAAACGCTGCGATAACGCATGGTGTGCGGCAAAGTCAGCGCGCGTGTGCGGCCGGCGATGTCGTTGCACTTTATCGACCAGTTCAAGCATCCGCAAACAAGCCCGGTCTACCACCGGCATTGGAACCTCGCCGCAAGAGATTGCCGCCAGTAGGGTTTGTTTGTCCCGCCTGGTTTCCGGCATCGCCAGGTCATTGCCGGCAAGCAGCGATGCCGGGCGATCTTTAATACCGTACCAGTCGGACATCACCAGACCGTCATACCCCCATTCCTCACGCAATACCTGGGTCAGTAAGAACGGATCCTGCGATGTTTGAACGCCATTAAGACGGTTATAAGAAGACATCACCGTCCAGGGCTGGGATTTGGCGATCGCTCGTTGAAATCCGGCGAGATAGATTTCACGCAGCGCCCGCTCCTCAATAATCGAATCCATTTCGGTACGCCGATACTCGGAGTTATTGGCGGCAAAATGTTTAAGGCTGGCGCCGACGCCTTCGGCCTGTAAGCCGTTAATCAGCGCCGCGGCGATATCCCCACTAACGACCGGGTCCTCTGAATAGTATTCATAGCCGCGTCCAGCCAGCGGGGTGCGCCGAATGTTAATTCCCGGCCCCAATAGAATACCCACCCCCATCTGTTGGCATTCGCGACCCAGCGCTTCGCCCATCTCCCGTACCAGTTCAACATCCCAGCTACAGGCCAGACTGGAGCCATTCGGAAAACAGGTGGCCGGCAGCGAGGCGCTGAACAACGCTTCGCTGCCGCCCTTGGCGACAGGCTCGTCGGCGCTGGCCTGGTCGGCGGTTTGAGATATCACCGAGATGAAGTCATCCATGCTCCACTTTTCATTGCCATCTATTTGCGCACTGCTATAGCGCACGCCATAGGTACCATCGGTCATCACGATATCGGGGATACCATGCTGCGGCAACGATGCCGTACGCCACAGGCCACTGCCGGTCAGCAGCGCCACTTTTTCCTCTACCGACATGGCGGCAATAAGGGTACTAAAATCGTTATTCATCTCTCTGACTCCTTGAGGTTAAAGCGCGTTTTGCTTACGCAGGCTGATTTTTTGCACGATATCGCGATAGGTATTTTCATCCAACGAGTAGCAGGCTACGAAGATGGCGCTGATAGCGAACATCGCGCCGGGGAAGAGCGTCATCAGAATATTGATGCCATTAATCGCATCGCTGGTCACATTACCCGCATCATAGTGATAGAGATCCAGCATCCAGCCCGCGCAACCGCCGCCAATAGCCATCGCAATTTTGGTGATAAAGTTAAAGAAACCGTAGATTGCGCCTTCAGAGCGTACGCCGTGATGCCATTCAGCATATTCGACAGTGTCGGCAATCATCGACCACATGGCGACAAAGCCCATACCTAATGTGATGCTGTAAAGACATACACCGCTCATTATCAGCCACAGGTTATTACCAGCGATGAAATATTGCATCAGCACCCCCAGCACGCCAATTAACAACGCCAGAAGCGCCATTTTCTTTTTTCCTATCAGCGCAATCACTTTCTCGGAAATGATGGTTCCAACGATATAAGCACCTGATTGAATCATGAAGAAAGTTGCGGTAAACCCTTCGCTGCCGATAATGTATTTAATAAAGTAAATGGCGATCGCCATCCAGACGGTATAGGCGATATAGAAAAATACGGTAAATAATGACAGATGCATCAGTGGAGCATTGCCTAATACCGCACGGAACATTTCACGAAGCGTCGGCGCATTCATTTCATCCTCTTCGCCAACTCGTTCTTTGGTCATGGCAAAACAGGCAAGAAACATAAAAGTCGCTAACAGCGCAAAGCAGGAAACGGCAAAGACATAGCCCATCTGTTTGTCGTTAAAGGGCGAAATCAGCCAGTCGGCGGTTGTGGAAACAATCAGATACCCGACAATCGCCAACACAAAGCGGTACACGGACAGCGACGAGCGCGAGGCTTCATGCTGCGTCAGGCGGTTGGTCAATGCTGAATAAGGCGTGTTAACCGCCGTATATGCCAGGCAATAAATGGTATAGGAAGCCAGCGCGAAATAAAATTTAGCTTCCCCGCCAAATGGCACAAAACACAACACGGTTAAAAAACCTAACGGTACCGCACCATATAATAGCCAGGGACGCAGCTTGCCATATTTACTCTGCGTCTTATCAATTGCAAAACCAATCAAAATATTAAATATTGCATCAATCACCCGGGCGATCACAAAGATCAGGCTCGCCTGTACCGCGCTGATGCCATAAATATTTGTATAAAAAAACAGTAAGAATAACGAGACAAAACCGAACGATAAATTAGAGGCGAAATCACCTAAGCCATAGCCTATCTTTTCTTTTACGCCGATGACCACATAGCTTGCCGATAACTTTGTTGTTGTACTCATTGCGGGCTACCTGTTTTTGTAATCAGTGCCGACAGTATATGGCGACGCTAATAACATCACTTTGCGTTATTTGTCTGCGTAATTCCTGTTTCTTGTCTTTATGCAAAAGTGTGAAAAATGTCACAAGCGAAGGGAAAAAGAGGAGCGTTCCGGCGGGAACCGCCGGAACGTACAGCATTAGCCGTTGGTCTTGTTGCGAGTGCTGGAACGGCGGTTGCCGTTATTACCCTGACGCGGATTGCCGCTGGTCTGGCTATGACGCTTGACGGCACGCCGAATCTGATTCGCTTTCATGCGACGGCGATCTTTCTCCACCGCCACTTTGCTTTCGGTTTCCGCCGGCAGCTCCACAAGTTCACGCAGATAGTTGGTTTGCGCCAGATCCAGTTCCGTCCAGCCGCCGCGCGGCAGGCCTTTCGGCAGCAGAATATCGCCGTAGCGTACGCGAATAAGACGGCTGACCTGAACGCCGACGGCTTCCCACAGGCGACGCACTTCGCGGTTGCGCCCTTCGGTCAAGGTGACGTTATACCATTGGTTGATCCCTTCACCGCCGGTGAACTTAATCGTTTTAAACGCTGCAGGGCCATCTTCTAACTGTACGCCACGCGCCAGTTGGCGCAGCTTGTCTTCATCAACCTGGCCGAAAACGCGAACGGCGTATTCACGCTCGACTTCGCGGCTCGGGTGCATCAAACGGTTCGCCAGTTCACCATCGGTGGTAAACAGCAGCAGGCCGCAGGTGTTCACATCAAGGCGACCCACCGCAATCCAGCGCGCGCCGCGCAGTTTCGGCAGACGGTCAAATACCGTCGGGCGCCCTTCCGGATCGTTACGGGTGCAGAGTTCGCCTTCTGGCTTGTAATAGGCCAATACGCGGCAAATCTGCTCGGCAGATTCTTTTACCGAAATAAGATGGCCGTCGATACGAATTTTCAAACCAGGCACGATTTCTACGCGATCGCCGAGGGTTGCGACCTTACCATCCACGCTGACGCGGCCAGCTTCGATGATAGTTTCAATTTCACGGCGGGAGCCATGGCCAGCACGAGCCAGCACTTTCTGTAATTTCTCGCTCATAGAGCTTCCTTTAGGTGTCGCCTTCCCAGGCGTCTGATATGCTTTGGCGACAACAGGCCATTAAAACCACCAACCTGTTGTTATATAAATACTTTACACATTTTAAGGCGCCGTTCGTCAGCACTGTTAAACAGCGCGCGCGCCTGCGTGGGCGAACATACTACACTAACTTCAAAATGAATGCTTCACTGCGATACATTTCTCTGTCTATGGATTATCGCTCGCCGTCAATGAACTTGCCTTGAGGGGAAAGTGGGCAAATGGCGCCGGATGACTAAACAGGTATCCTTGCGCTTTCTGGCAACCGAGGTCGCGTAACTGCTCTTTTATCTCCTCATCTTCAATACCCTCAGCAACGACGGGCACCTTAAAACCCTGTGCCAGCACAATCAGCGATGCAATCACCGATTCCGCTTTGTCATCATCGGTGAATTGACAGATCAAACGGCGATCAATTTTGATGCTATCAAAGGGCAGCGTATGTAAATAAGAGAGGCTGGATAAATTGACGCCAAAATCATCCAGCGCGACGGCAATACCATGGCGACGTAAATAAGCAATCATTCTGCTCATTCTGGTAGCATCGTTCATCAATAGCCGTTCGGTTATCTCAAGACAAATATTGCCCGTGACCAGCCCATTACGATAGATAACATCCATTAAATGCCAGGCAAAATCCTGTTGCAGGAGTTGAATCGCCGATACGTTGATATGCAGAATAAAGTTCGCCGGCGCCCCGCGGAGAATCATAGCGGACAGTTCCCGACAGGCCTCTTCAATAACCCAGCGCCCCAGCGGGATTATCAGCCCACTCTCTTCCGCCAGTGGGATGAAACGCTGGGGAGGAATTTCGCCTACCGTTTCGGAGCGCCAGCGAAGCAAACATTCTCCTTCCTGAAAAGCGCTTTGATCCTGCAAATCCACAATTGGCTGTAGCATCAGATGAAATTCATGTTGCTGGATCGCATCATGAAGATGCTCATGGAGTTGGATATTATAAAGCTCAGCCTCATGCATCTCGCCGCTGAAAAACGTCGCGACGCCGTTTCCCTGTTTCTGTGCATGGCGTAATGCAATCCATGCCTCACGCAACGTTTGTTCAATATTCTCTGCGTGGATCTCAGTCGTCACCAGGCCAATATTGCCGGTATAAACGTATTTGCTTGCCGTAGGAGACGCTTCATTATTGACGTCGATAAATAGTGAGGAGAGCAGTTCTCTGTAGCGCTGATGCTCTTTTGGCTGAGTTTGTCCTGGAAAAACCACGATAAGCTTATCTACTGTATCGCGGGCGATCAGCGTATTCGTCGGCAGTAAATTACGCAGGCGAAGAATATAATCGCTAATGAATTTTTCACCATACTCCGTACTTAAGGAATTGATAATAGCGTTCATATTACTGATATGCAGCAGCGCGAGCAGGTTTCTACCTTGATATAGCGATGTCTGACGCAGTAACCCCGTCCGCGAGAATAATCCGGTGGTTCTATCCTCTTCTATTTCGCGCCGTTGGGCGTCGAAACTTTCCGCCAGCTTATGCGATAGCGCCATAAATGTGGTTTCCAGAGAGGCTATTTCCGGGAAATGACGCTTATTATCTGGCGGCGTCCAGCGGTGCGTCGCAAGCTGATCCGCTTTACGGACAATATCCCGCAGCGGTTTTACCACCTTCGCCAGGCCACAGAAAACCACCAGCAGACCAAGTGTAAAAATGACAAACAGCATGCTCATGGTGATAGCTATATATTTAACGATGGTACGGGTAATCATTCTCGCTGGGCTAATCACAATCCCCGTCCAGTGCAGTATGTCATCACGGTCGGTGATTGGGAAAGCATCAACATAATATTCTTCTTTGCCGGAGCTAAAAAACTGCAATCCCGTGCGGTTATGCGTTTTTAAGGTGTGACTGGCTGCCACAACAACCGGTAAATGAGTGTTTTCAAGCGTTTGTAGATTCAACCGTGAGTGTTTTCCCCCAGCCAGCATATTTCGCGTCAATGATGGCACTGATGAAGAAATGAGCTCATTTTTTTCATTAACAATCAGCAGAATACTTTCCGGATGGGGTTTAAATTTTTCCAGGCTTTTATTTAGTTCGTTGAGGTGCAACTCGCTGGCGACGACGCCAACAAACTGTCCCTGGCGATTGAATGCCGGCGAGCTGAACGCAACGCCAATTTCATTTTCATATTCATAATCGCGAAAGGGTTTTGTCCAGTGCGAGCTCTGGTCTTTGGCAACCGCCGCATACCATTCGCGCTGCGTTGTTTGATAATCCGCTAGCACCGATTTTACCAATGAGTTCACCGTCAGGTGGCTATACGCCGTCAGATGGTGACCTGTTTGCGCATCTTTTACCGCAAGATAATCATTCGACTCGGCCTGGCCGCGCGCCACTTGAATAAAATCGCCATTTACTGCGCCAAATCCGACCAGATTGAGATAATGTTTGTTGCTGAAGACGTTATTGGTGGTATTGACCATTTCGCCGATCAGGCTGCGAACCGGGATCGCAGTACTGGATTGACGTCCGATCGCATGAACCAGTATCGCGTTCGATTGCGCGGGAACATCAATATAATCGTGGATGACTTCCTCGATATTGACTCTTTTCGCTCGCAGAATATCCTCACTCACCTCATCAAAAAAAGCATAACCTTCGTAGTAGAGAAAAGCATATGTCGTCAGCAGCACGACGAGAATTGTCGTGGCTAAGGTAAATATGATGGCCTGAGTTAGGGTGAACGGGTAACTGTTGACCGAAAGCTGTTTTTTTAATATTTGCATCGTTATTATCGCCGCTCGTCTTTGTCATCATTCCGGTTCAACAACGAAAAACCCATTGGCGACGTCAAAACTATCAAACGTTTTCGGCCGGGAATAATGATATCCCTGGGCCAAATCACAGCCCATCTCCTGCAGTTTTTCCGCCATTTCGCGCGTTTCAACGCCTTCGGCCACCAGCGGCACGGAAAAACTTCGCGCCAGCATTAACACCGAGGCAATAACCGCTTCGCTTTTTTTATCGTCTAGCACATTGCTAACAAACCCGCGGTCAATCTTCAGACAGTCAAACGGCAGTGAATGCAGATACGAGAGGCTGGAATAACCGGAACCAAAATCGTCAATCGCGACGCAAACGCCGAGGCGGCGTAAATAAGCCAGTATTTCGACAATCCGCCACGTGTCATGTAGCAAAACGCTTTCGGTGATTTCGAGACAAATATTGCGGTTCATCAAATCATTAGCGTGAATTGACTCCAGCAGATGCTGAGCAAAATCAGGTTGCTGAAGCTGAATTGCCGAGATATTGACGTGCAGTTTAAAATCACGCGGCGCGCCGCGCGTGATAAACGCGGCAAGTTCACGACAGGCGGTTTCAATTATCCATTTCCCTAACGGCACAATCATGCCGGTGTGCTCGGCAAGGGCGATAAATTTGTCGGGCGGCACGAAACCCGACACATTTGATTGCCAGCGGATCAGGCATTCACCTTCTTTACAAGGCCGCTGCGATTCAAATGAAACGATCGGCTGCAAAACGAGATGGAAACCTTCCGAATGGAGATCGTCGCATAACGCCTGATGCAGACGCAGATTATTCACTTCCTCTTCACGCATGGCGGCCGTGAAAAGTTTACTCGTACCGCTACGCTGCATCTGGGCATGCTGTAAAGCCAGACTAACATTCATCAGACATTCGCCGATGTTCTCTGGGGTTAATGATTCAATCAACATGCCAATATGGCCAGTAAATATATGCGATTCGCCTGACATATCAGAAGCAGACATACGAAAAACAGAAGCAAGTAGCGCGCTGTACCAGTCGACATCCTTTTCGGCATACATGCCATCAAAAGCGATAATGAACAAGTCTTCTCGATCACGACAACATAGTGCCCCTTCAGGCAATATTTTGCGAATGCGTAAAGTAAACTGGTGAATAAACTGTCGGGCCTGAGTCGTACCGAGCACATTCTTAACCGAGTTGTAGTTGTTAACGTATACCATCGCCAGCATATTGCGATGACGGTACAGCGACTCACAATGCAGTAAACCGCTACGGGTTAAAAAACCGGTTTCGCTATCTTCTTCCAGTTTCCGGCGTTTAGATTCGAAAGTGTCTGGAATAATTGCAAATAGGTTGCTCAATGCTGCATCCAACGAGGCTATTTCCGGAAATACTCGTTTAGTTGGTTTCTTCCACGGCATTAACCCCAGATGCACTTTATCTGTAACGTCTTTTAAGGCGCCGGTGAAATGAGAAATAATCATCAACAGAATCAACATCAGAATAAAAATAAACAGTGTCGTGGCGAAGGTCACAAGTAGACGCTGTTTATTCATTTCCGCCATTTCCCCATGCTGTGGTGCGATAAGTACCGCCTTCCAGTTCAGCAGATGTTGGCGGTCCTGCACGCTAAAGGCGGTCGCCAACAAAGACTCGTCCTCAGTACGCAAGGAAAATGACGTCGGCGACGGCTGCGCCGAGGTAAGCTTTGCTATCAGTTGGCGATCCTGCTGCCATTTATATTGGTTGCCGGAACGCGCGACAATGCGATTGTTGTCATCGATAAGTAGAAGAGCATAGCTTTTATCCGGCAGGAGACTCTGTAAATAAGCGGTCATATCTGCAGGTGTGGCGCCGCTGGCGATCGCCCCGACGAAGCGGCCTTGTTTATCGTACACTGGCTGGTTCCAGCTCATGATCAAACTGCCGGTAAAGAGAGAGCGTTGCCAGAACCCGTGCGTTTGCTGGCGAGCGCGGCGAAACTGCGGTAAATCAGCAACATTAAACGCGTTATTGACGTTGACAATATTGGTCTGCGGGCTTAACCCGCTGTATTTAACCAGGGAGTGATGATTATCGCGCTGGGTTCGCTGTAAATAAATTTGATTACTATGATTATCGCGAATAACAGCAATACTGGAGCCATTTTCCGCAAACCACGACAGGCTCTGGAAGGCGGGCATGGTTTTAAACGCGCTCGCCGTCAAATACACCATTTCAGGAACTAAAGTATCCTTATCGATGTTGTTACTTTCGCCCTGAATATATTGTAAAAATAGATTCGTTATTTGTCGTGGGCGATCGACAGCATCCTCAAGTTTAAGCTGAATAGACGTATACTGAGAACCAATGATTTTTTTATCAATGGCACTACTGACCTGACGCGACTGATAGTTAAACAGGCTGGTCAGGCTGACAACAATCAGCATTAACGCCAGCAGCGAAACAACCAGTACGCTTTTTACCAGGGTGATGGGATAGGTATTTGAGGTCAGCTTTGGCATATATTAACGGTATTTAATCACTATTATAAGATTATTATCACTGAATACCACCAGGGCTTAATGTATGACTTTACCCGCCAGATATAAGGTAACGGCAACACTGGAAAACATAAAAAAAATCAACAGTACTTTCTTCCTCTTAAACACGTCGGAGGGTTAAATAGTCAGCTTATACATAATGTTGAATTTCTTTCTGGAAGCAATATCAGTGAGTGATATCGTAAGCGGACTAATAATATAAAGAAGAAAGGAGCGACTCAATGCGGAAAGAATTTTAAAATAAATTTAAGCCGCGGGCGACGCATGAAACGCCGCCCGCGAGAAACATCACAGGAAGGGTTTAATATCACCAACGCCTTCACGCAGCACCACCGGCGCGTCTTCGGTCAGGTCGATAACCGTCGTCGGCTGCTGGCCGAGATAACCGCCGTGAATAATCAGATCGACCACCTTCTCAAGACGGTCTTTAATCTCTTCCGGGTCGGACTCCGTGAATTCATTACCCGGCAGCATCAAGGATGTCGAGAGCATCGGCTCGCCAAGCGTTTCCAGCAGCATCTGGGCGATAGGATTTGCCGGCACGCGCATACCAATGGTTTTACGCTTTTCTTGCAACAGGCGGCGCGGCACCTCTTTCGTTCCTTTAAGAATAAACGTGTAGTTGCCCGGGGTATTGTTTTTGATCAGACGAAACGCCACGTTATCGACAAACGCATAGGTCGACAACTCGGAGAGATCGCGGCACATCAGGGTGAAATTGTGGCCATCCGGCAACTGACGAATACGGCAGATCCGCTCCATCGCCCCTTTATCTTCAATTTTGCACCCCAGAGCATAACCAGAGTCCGTTGGATAAACGATAACCCCGCCCTTACGTACGATTTCCACCGCCTGATTAATCAACCGCGCCTGCGGGTTATCGGGGTGGATATAGAAAAACTGGCTCATACTTCCCTCTCAATTTGTTCAGCGGCCACTTCCCAACTGCGCCAGATCCCTTCTACGCCAGCGGGTAGCCAAAGTTTGCGCCCCAGTTCGATCCACGGACAGGGCTGGTGGAAATCCGAACCCTGCGACGCCATCAAACCAAACTGTTTCGCGTAGCCCGCCAGCTGCGCGCGCTCATGCGGCGCCTGCTGACATTGGGCGACCTCCATCGCGTCGCCGCCCTGCTCGCTAAAATGGGCCAACAGCCGTTTCAACCATTTGGCGGAAAGATCGTAACGCCCCGGATGGGCGATCACCGCTTTGCCGCCAGAATGATGAATGACATCAATCGCTTGTTTTATTGTACACCACTGCGGCGGAACGTATCCGGTTTTCCCGCGGGCGAGATATTTTTTGAATACATCGGCAATATTGCTCGCAAAGCCGGCTTCAACTAAAAAGCGGGCAAAATGGCCGCGGGTAACCGCGCCGCCATCGGCGAGCTTTAACGCCCCTTCCCAGGCGCCGGGGATACGCGCTTTCTCCAACCGTTCGGCAATCATCTGCCCGCGCTGGTTGCGCCGCGCTTTCTGTTCGCAGAGCAGTTGCGTTATCGCCGGATGGTTGATATCAATATTCAGTCCGACGATATGAATTTCGTGATTTTCCCACAGGGTGGAAATTTCTACCCCGGTGATAAGCGTGAGCGGCAGTTCAGCCCGCGCAATTTCGGCACGCGCTGCCGGAATGGCCGCCACGCTATCGTGATCGGTGATTGCCAGCGTCCCCACCCGCATCTCATGCGCGCGATGTACCAGCTCTTCTGGAGTCAATCGCCCATCGGAGGCGACGGTATGGCTGTGCAGGTCATAAATGACCGCGTAATTAGTGTCGCTCAAAATGGCTCCTGGTGGACCTGAACTGAAATAAGCGCATTATGATAACGACTGAGAAAGAAAATCTGCAAACAAGGGTTGACTTTATTTTCATGGACTAGTTAACTAGTACACAAGTTCACACAACGGGTATCTCTGATGAAAACGCAAATTATTACTCTTCATAGCTGGTGGCGTCGTTCCTGGAATCGGGCGGCGTGATCGCGTTTTGCACTCAGCAAACAGATACCGGGCCCGCCACTGAGCGGGCTTTTTTTTGAACAAAATAATGAACAGAACAGGCGAGAATGATAATGCAAACATCAAAACCAGCGCTCGAGCTTCTCACCAGCGACGCTATCTATCGCGAAAACCCGACGGCGTTATTCCATCAATTATGCGGCGCGCGCCCGGCAACCTTGCTGCTGGAATCGGCCGACATCGATAGTAAAGACGATTTAAAAAGCCTGCTGCTGGTGGATAGCGCCCTGCGTATTACCGCACTTGGCAATACCGTCACTGTCCAGGCGCTGTCAGCGAACGGCGCCGCGCTGCTTGAACTACTGGATAACGCATTGCCGTCCGGCATTGAGAATCTGCGCCAGCCGAACAGCCGGGTACTCACCTTCCCACCGGTTAGCGCCCTGCTGGATGAAGACGCTCGCCTGTGTTCGTTATCGGTGTTCGATGCGTTTCGTCTGTTACAGGATTTGGTCAGCGTCCCGCAGGCCGAGCGCGAAGCGATGTTCTTCGGCGGCCTGTTCGCTTACGACCTGGTGGCCGGTTTTGAAGATTTACCACCGCTTAACGCCGATACCGCCTGCCCGGATTACTGTTTCTACCTGGCGGAGACGCTGCTGGTCATCGACCATCAGACCAAAAACACCCGCATTCAGGCGAGCCTGTTCACGCCGCTGGAGAATGAGAAACAGCGTCTTCTGCAACGTATCGCCCAGCTTCGCCAGCAGTTAAATGAGCCGCCCGCGCCGCTGCCGGTGACAACGGTTGCCGAAATGCGCTGCGACGTCGATCAGAGCGATGAAGAGTACGGCGCCGTGGTGCGCAAAATGCAGCGCGCCATTCGCGCGGGCGAAATTTTCCAGGTTGTGCCGTCGCGCCGCTTCTCCCTCCCTTGCCCGTCGCCGCTGGCCTCGTACGATGTGCTGAAAAAGAGCAATCCCAGCCCGTATATGTTCTTTATGCAGGATAACGATTTCACGCTGTTCGGCGCCTCGCCGGAAAGCTCGCTCAAATACGACGCCGTCAGCCGCCAGATTGAGATCTACCCCATTGCCGGCACCCGTCCGCGCGGCCGCCGCGCCGACGGTTCGCTGGATCGCGACCTCGATAGCCGTATTGAACTGGAGATGCGTACCGACCACAAAGAGCTCTCTGAACATCTGATGCTGGTCGACCTGGCCCGTAACGATCTCGCCCGCATCTGTACCCCGGGTAGCCGCTACGTGGCGGATTTGACCAAAGTCGATCGCTACTCCTTTGTGATGCACCTGGTTTCCCGCGTGGTTGGCGAACTGCGCCGCGACCTCGACGTCCTGCACGCCTATCGCGCCTGCATGAATATGGGCACCCTTAGCGGCGCGCCGAAAGTTCGCGCCATGCAGCTGATCGCCGCCGCGGAAGGCAAGCGTCGTGGTAGCTACGGCGGCGCGGTCGGCTACTTTACCGCCCACGGCGACCTCGATACCTGCATCGTGATCCGCTCAGCCTACGTAGAGGACGGCATTGCCACCGTGCAGGCGGGCGCCGGTATCGTGCTCGATTCCGTTCCGCAATCCGAGGCGGATGAAACCCGTAATAAAGCTCGCGCCGTGCTGCGCGCCATTGCTCAGGCCCATCACGCGAAGGAGACTTTCTAATGGCCGACATCCTGCTGCTCGATAATATCGACTCCTTTACCTATAACCTCGCCGACCAGCTGCGGGCTAACGGCCACAACGTGGTCATTTATCGTAATACCGTTCCGGCGCAATCGCTGATTGAACGTATCGGCACTATGGATAATCCGGTGCTGATGCTCTCTCCGGGGCCGGGTACCCCAAGCGAAGCCGGTTGCATGCCGGAGCTGCTGACCCGCCTGCGCGGCAAGTTACCGATTATCGGTATCTGCCTCGGCCACCAGGCCATCGTGGAAGCCTACGGCGGCTATGTCGGCCAGGCGGGCGAAATCCTTCACGGCAAAGCTTCCAGCATTGAGCATGACGGCCAGGCGATGTTCGCCGGTCTTGCCAACCCGCTGCCGGTGGCCCGCTACCATTCACTGGTCGGCAGCAATATTCCGGCCGGGCTCACCATTAACGCCAATTTCAACGGTATGGTGATGGCGGTTCGCCATGACGCCGATCGCGTCTGCGGCTTCCAGTTCCATCCGGAGTCGATTCTGACTACCCAGGGGGCGCTGCTGCTGGAGCAAACGCTGGCATGGGCGCTGCAGAAACTGGAACAGACCAATGTCGTACAACCGATTCTGGAAAAATTGTACCAGGCAGAGACGCTGAGCCAGCAGGAGAGCCACGTGCTGTTTTCCGCCGTCGTGCGCGGCGAAGTGAAGCCAGAACAACTGGCCGCCGCGCTGGTAAGCATGAAAGTGCGCGGCGAGCAACCGCAGGAAATTGCCGGCGCCGCTACCGCGTTGCTGGAAAACGCCGCGCCGTTCCCGCGCCCGGATTATCAGTTTGCCGATATTGTCGGCACCGGCGGCGATGGCAGCAACAGCATTAATATTTCAACCGCCAGCGCCTTTGTCGCCGCCGCCTGCGGTTTAAAGGTGGCGAAACACGGCAACCGCAGCGTCTCCAGTAAATCGGGCTCGTCCGACCTGCTGGCCGCGTTTGGCATCAACCTGGATATGAATGCCGATAAATCGCGCGCCGCGCTGGATGAACTGGGCGTCTGCTTCCTGTTTGCGCCGAAGTACCACACCGGTTTCCGCCATGCGATGCCGGTCCGCCAACAGTTGAAAACGCGCACCCTGTTTAACGTATTGGGGCCGCTTATCAACCCTGCGCACCCGCCGCTGGCGTTGATTGGCGTCTATAGCCCGGAACTGGTGTTGCCGATTGCCGAAACCTTACGGGTACTCGGCTATCAACGCGCCGCCGTGGTACACAGCGGCGGCATGGACGAAGTCTCGTTGCATGCGCCGACCGTGGTCGCCGAACTCAATAACGGCGAAATCCAGAGCTATCAGCTGACCGCCGCCGACTTCGGTCTGACGCCTTATCATCAGGATCAACTGGCTGGCGGCACGCCGGAAGAAAACCGTGACATTCTCACGCGCTTGCTACAAGGTAAAGGTGAAGCCGCTCACGAAGCCGCCGTCGCCGCCAACGTCGCCATGTTGATGCGTTTACACGGGCATGAAGACCTGAAAGCCAACGCCCGGCAGGTACTGGATGTGCTGCACAGCGGAGCGGCCTATGACAGAGTGACCGCATTAGCGGCAAGAGGGTAAATAATGCAGACCGTTTTAGCAAAAATCGTTGCCGACAAAGCGATTTGGGTAGAAGCCCGCAAACAACAACAACCGTTAGCCAGTTTTCAGAATGACATCGTGCCGTCCGAACGCCATTTTTACGATGCGCTGGCCGGCGCCCGCACCGCTTTTATTCTCGAGTGCAAAAAGGCGTCGCCGTCGAAGGGACTGATTCGTGAAGATTTCGACCCGGCAACCATCGCCGGGGTTTATAAGCACTACGCCTCGGCAATTTCGGTACTGTGCGATGAAAAATATTTTCAGGGCAGCTTTGATTTTCTGCCGATCGTCAGCAAAGTCGCGCCGCAGCCGATTCTGTGTAAAGACTTCACTATCGATCCTTACCAGATTTACCTCGCGCGTTACTATCAGGCTGATGCCTGCCTGCTGATGCTCTCGGTGCTCGATGACGATCAATATCGCCAGCTCGCCGCCGTCGCCCACAGCCTCAATATGGGCGTTCTGACAGAAGTCAGCAACGAAGAGGAGCTGGAACGCGCGATTGCGCTGAAGGCCAAAGTCGTCGGCATTAACAACCGCGATCTGCGCGATATGTCGATTGATCTGAACCGCACGCGTCAACTGGCGCCGCGTCTCGGCCCGGATGTCACCGTGATAAGCGAATCCGGAATCCATACCTATGGCGAAGTCCGTGAACTGAGCCACTTTGCCAACGGCTTCCTGATTGGCTCGGCGCTAATGGAGCAACCGGACCTCAGCGCTGCGGTGAAGCGCGTGCTGTTAGGTGAGAACAAGGTCTGCGGCCTGACTCGTCCGCAGGATGCGCAAGTCGCCTGGGAGGCGGGCGCTATCTACGGCGGCTTGATTTTCGTCGCCAGTTCGCCGCGCGCCGTTGACGACCAGCAGGCACAGGCGGTAATGGCCGCCGCGCCGCTCAGCTACGTTGGCGTATTCCGCGATGCAGCCATTGAAGAGATCGTCACCCGTGCGACCAAATTGAAACTCGCCGCGGTCCAGCTTCATGGGAGCGAAGATCAGGCCTGGATTGATGCCCTGCGCGCGGCGCTGCCGGAGCAGATCCAAATCTGGAAGGCGCTGAGCGTCGGCGAAACGCTGCCGCCGCGTAACCTCAATCATGTGGACAGATATGTCTTTGACAACGGTCAGGGCGGTAGCGGTCAACGCTTCGACTGGTCGCTGCTGCAGGGCCAGGACCTGCGTAACGTGATGCTGGCAGGCGGCCTCAGCGCCGATAACTGCGTAGAAGCCGCGAAAAGCGGCTGTGCCGGACTCGATTTCAACTCAGGCGTAGAGTCGCAGCCGGGAATCAAAGAGGCAAGCCTGGTGGCTGCCGTTTTCCAGACGCTGCGCGCATATTAAGGAGCAATGCAATAATGAGCACTTTACTGAACCCGTATTTCGGCGAATTCGGCGGTATGTACGTTCCGCAGATCCTGATGCCCGCCCTGCGCCAGCTGGAAGAAGCTTTCGTCAGCGCGCAAAAAGATCCTGAGTTTCAGGCTGAATTCACCGACCTGCTGAAAAACTACGCGGGCCGCCCGACGGCGCTGACCAAATGCCGCAATCTGACCGAAGGCACCCGCACCACGCTGTACCTCAAGCGTGAAGATCTGCTCCACGGCGGCGCGCACAAAACCAACCAGGTGCTGGGCCAGGCGCTACTGGCCAAACGTATGGGCAAAACGGAAATTATCGCCGAAACCGGTGCCGGCCAACACGGCGTCGCCTCGGCGCTGGCCAGCGCCCTGCTCGGTCTGAAATGCCGCATCTATATGGGCGCCAAAGACGTCGAGCGTCAGTCGCCGAACGTCTTCCGCATGCGCCTGATGGGTGCGGAGGTCATTCCAGTGCACAGCGGTTCCGCCACCCTGAAAGATGCCTGTAACGAAGCGCTGCGCGACTGGTCCGGCAGCTACGAGAAGGCGCACTACATGCTCGGCACCGCCGCTGGCCCGCACCCATTCCCGACTATCGTGCGTGAATTCCAGCGCATGATCGGCGAAGAAACCAAAGCGCAGATCCTCGAGAAAGAAGGACGCCTGCCGGACGCGGTGATCGCCTGCGTTGGCGGTGGTTCTAACGCCATCGGCATGTTCGCTGATTTCATTGATGAATCCCGCGTTGGCCTGATTGGCGTCGAGCCTGCCGGCCACGGTATCGAAACCGGCGAGCACGGCGCGCCGCTGAAGCACGGTCGCGTCGGCATTTACTTCGGCATGAAGTCGCCGATGATGCAAACTTCCGACGGGCAGATCGAAGAATCTTATTCTATTTCCGCCGGGCTGGATTTCCCGTCAGTGGGTCCGCAGCATGCGTTCCTTAACAGCACCGGGCGCGCCGAGTATGTGTCAATTACCGACAACGAAGCGCTGGATGCCTTTAAAGCGCTCTCACGCCATGAAGGCATTATCCCGGCGCTGGAATCGTCCCACGCTCTGGCGCACGCGCTGAAGATGATGCGCGAGAACCCGGATAAAGAGCAGCTGCTGGTGGTTAACCTGTCCGGCCGCGGCGATAAAGACATCTTCACCGTACACGACATTTTGAAAGCGCGAGGGGAAATCTGATGGAACGTTACGAGACGCTATTTGCACAGTTAAAAAACCGCCAGGAAGGCGCCTTTGTTCCCTTCGTCACCCTTGGCGATCCGGGGCCGGAGCAGTCGCTAAAAATCATCGATGCGCTGATTGAAGCCGGCGCCGATGCGCTGGAATTGGGGATCCCCTTCTCCGACCCGCTGGCCGACGGCCCGACGATTCAGGGCGCGACATTACGCGCTTTTGCCGCCGGCGTCACCCCGGCGCAGTGCTTCGAGATGCTGGCGGCGATCCGCCACAAGCATCCGACCATTCCAATCGGCCTTTTGATGTACGCGAACCTGGTGTTCAGCCCGGGGATTGATGAGTTCTACGCCGAATGCGCGCGTGTTGGCGTCGATTCCGTGCTGGTCGCCGACGTGCCGGTCGAAGAGTCCGCCCCGTTCCGCCAGGCAGCGCTGCGCCATAACATTGCGCCGATTTTCATCTGCCCGCCAAATGCCGATGACGATTTACTGCGCCAGATTGCCTCCTATGGCCGCGGCTATACCTACCTGCTATCACGCGCTGGCGTGACAGGCGCGGAAAACCGCGCCGCGCTGCCGCTGCATCATCTGATTGAAAAACTAGCGGAATATAACGCCGCGCCGCCTCTGCAGGGCTTTGGTATCTCGGCGCCGGAGCAGGTTTCCGCCGCCATTGACGCCGGCGCCGCCGGGGCAATATCCGGCTCGGCCATCGTCAAGATTATCGAGCGCAACCTCGAGCAGCCGCAAAAAATGCTCGAAGAGCTAAAAACCTTCGTGCACGGTCTGAAAGCGGCGACCAAAACCATCTGACCCTTCGTCGCCCGGCCTCACCCCGGGCGGCTATTTCTGCTGCAGGCTGTTGGCGTATTTTCGCGTTAGGCGAAACAGCGCCGACACCTCGTCTTCAGACCATCCATCCAGCACCTGATTCATTAACCGCCGCCGCGCAACGGCAATAGCGTCGATCATCCGCTGCCCCTTTTCGCTGAGCGTCACCTCGCTAATCCGCCGGTCTTTGGCATTGGCCTGCTTGCAGGCAAGCCCCTGAGCCTCCAGCTTTTTCACCTGCCGACTGACGGTGGTGTAATCGCGGCCTAAATGATCCGCCAGCTCAACTACCCCCACCGGGCCATAGCGCCCTACCGCCACCAGTAGCGGAAACAGCATCTGTTCAAGCTGCACCCCTGCCGCCTGTAATATCTGCTCATCGCGCAGAGGTTGATTCATCACGCTGATGATATCCAGCAGCGCGCCGTGAAAGTCGGTGATGTCGTAATTATTATGTGCATCTTGCATATATTAGTTAACCGCGTATAGTGCTCCTGAACGATATGTGCATATTACACATAATTATCTTCAGGAGATAATGTTATGAAAGCAGCCGTGGTATTTGATCTTAACGAAGGCCCGGTATGGGCCGATTTTAGCGAACCGCAGCCTGCAGTCGGACAGTTATTGATTGACGTTCGCGCCGCCGCCATTAGCCACGTGGTTAAGGGCCGGGCATCGGGACATCATTATAGTTTTGACGGTACTCTGCCGTTTGTCGTCGGTATCGATGGCGTCGGTATGACCCCTGACGGCCAGCGCGTCTATTTTGCTTTCCCCAGCGCACCGTTCGGCAGTATGGCGCAACGCGCGCCGGTCGCGCTGCAGAATTGCCTGGCGCTGCCGGATGAGCTTGACGACATCAGCGCCGCGGCAATGGCCAATCCGGGCATGTCTGCCTGGGCTGCGCTTGTTAAGCGGGCGCAGTTTCAGGCCGGCGAAACGGTACTGATTAACGGCGCCACCGGCAGCGCCGGACAGCTGGCGGTGCAAATTGCCCGCTACCTCGGTGCGAAAAAAATCATTGCTACAGGGCGCAATACGCAGACGCTGACCGCCCTCGCAGCCGATGAGTGTATTGATTTAACCGCCGATGAGCAGACGCTTAGCGCACAATTCGCCGCCGCCAGCGCCGGGCAAGTTGATGTGATCGTGGATTATTTGTGGGGCCGCAGCGCAGAGTTGCTGCTGCCTGCGTTGGCGAAATATACCCCCGGCGATAAGCCGGTACGCTATGTGCAGGTAGGTTCCCTTGCAGGGGCGGATATCGCGTTAAACGGCGCGGTTCTGCGCGCCGCGCCGCTACAGCTCATGGGCAGCGGCATCGGCAGCCTGACCATGTCGCAACTGCTGGCGGCAACCGGGGAGATGCTGCAGGCTGCAGTGCCCGGTCATTTTACCATCTCCACCACGCCGCTGCCGCTCCGCGATGTCGCTGCGGCCTGGCCGCGTGATAACAGCCAGAAACGTACGGTTTTCACTCTTGATTAAAAAAATGTGCCTCCGCACAAACTCTGGGGTTGATATCTTAAATGAGAAATATTATCTTTCTCATTACCGAATAGTTGAGTGAACAACTCAGGTATTCGGTACGACATTGCTCACATTGCTTCCAGTATTTTTGCCCGCGTTTATCGCGGGCTTTTTTTTGGGTCAACTTCGGCATTTAATGGTCGAGATACAGATAATGCAGCCAGCTGGTCATCCGTAACAGCACCTTACGCATCACCGACACGTGGGCAAAATGGTCGGTATACACCGCCGCCTGGGCACTGACCCCATCCGGTAAATGGGCAAGATCGCGGCTCGCCGCCAGGTCAATCATTACATACACCCCTTCCCGACCGGGCGTGGCGCTTAAACCCTGTAATGCGCCGCTGGCCTGGTAGCTGCCATCGGGAATGGTTGGCAATACCTTTGTGACCTTGCCGGCATACACCTGCCCCGGTAGACCATTGAACACCACCTCTGCCTCGTCGCCCTGCTCCAGGCGCAGGATAGCGTTCTGGCGAAATACCGCCACCACCTGCCGTTTCTGCTGCGGAATAAAAATCATCACCGGTTTGAAGGGCAGACGAACTGCCGTGGTTCCCGGTCGCGCCAGCACCTGGGTGACATAACCATCGCTGGGCGCGCGGAAAACCGTCTGTTCAAGGTCATAACGCGCTTCGGCAATCTGCGATTTCAGGCTGGCGATTTGCGCATCCTCGCCATTGAAACGCGCAGAAAGTCTTTCTAACTCCTGTTGATACTGGGCTTTAGCCGCCCGCAGGGCCGCAGATTGCGCCTGATATTGCTGCTCGGCGTGATTCACATCCTGCTCGGAAAAAGGATTTACCGGCATCGCCGCGCCTTTTGCATAGCGCTGATAATCCTGCCGGGAACGTTCATATTCCGCCGTCATCCGTTGAACGTTAGCGGCAGATTCACTTAATGCCGCTTTCCGGGTTCTGATATCCGCTTCGGCGGCACTGAGATCCGCCTCCAGTTTATTCAGCCGCGCGCGATAACGGCTATCATCAAGGCGAAACAGCACCTCGCCTTTGCGTAATAACACATTCGTTTTATCGGTAACTTCTACGATGGCCCCCGACACCTGCGGCACAATCGGGATCGACAGAGCTATTTTTTGCGCCCGGTCGGTGTACGGGTGATTATAATTCATAGTCAGAATTAGCGCGCCGACAATAAACACGCCGCCAAGGACCGCCGTGGGTACCGTCCATTTATTTACCGGGATACGAAAAATTTTAAATACGCCATAGGCCAACGCCACATAACTAAGAATAATGAGTAAATCCATACACTGGCCTCAGCGGTTATTTGACGAGTTTGTCGTTACAGTTATCTGTTGCTCCTGCAGACGCTTTAGCTCGCTTTCGAGTTGCCTGATTCGCTGATGCATTTCGGCGTTATCTTCGACTTTATGCGCCATTCCCCACCCGCGCTCAGGGCGATACAGCGTGGCCCAGATCCACAACAGCGGCCAAATCGCATGCAGGGTGAACAGGCTCACCCAGCCGGCAACATGTATCGCATCCTGATGCGGATGCTGACGTTTTTTGGCCAATAAATAGGGAATATCATGAATAATAATAATGCCGTAAAATAAAATCAAAAACACGGCTATTAATACGCCTAAGGCAAAGTAATTAAGAAACATAATGGTTCCTGACAATAAAAACGGTAAAACAGTGCCGACTACGCTGTTTTATAATTAGCAACACCACTCGATTTAATATTGGGGCCTAGTCGAGAATGATAGTTTGCCGACTGATAGACCAAATATTGATAACGGTAAAAATCAGTACTTTTATCTTTCCGATATAAAATCTCTTCTCCCGAGACCGATAGCCCTTTGATAATATCGTCATATTCAATCTTTTTTTCTTCTTCGGTTACGCTGGTAGCGCACGCCGCCAGCAGCAACATCGCAGATAACGCAGCCATTCTTGTTATTTTCATCGATTATTTCTCTGTATTTTCGGCTGTAACAAATAATCTTCGCAAATAATACCCAGCGACTGACCAGAAGTCATATGACAATGACAGCAAAGATATATATCATTTTTGATATAGCAAACCGAAAGAAGCCATCTCATGAAAGAAAAAGACCTGCGTATTGACGAACTCCGTATCGTCCGCATGATTGCCGAAACGGCAAGCGTTAGCAAAGCCGCCCAGCTACTGGACATGCCGCAGTCGAACGTGTCGCGGGCGCTGAACGCGCTGGAACGGCGCCTGGGGCTGGAAATCTTTATCCGCCACCCTCGAGCGTTAATTCTGAGCGAGTTTGGCGAGCAGTTCCTGCGCCGGGCGGACATCCTGCTGGATAAGCATAATGACCTGCTTGATATGTCCGGTACCTGGAAACGCAGCCTTAACGGCATGGTGACGCTCGGCGCGCCAATCGGCATTCAGGCTTTCCTTGCCCGATACCTTTTGCCGCCGGTGCTGCGCTCGGCGCCGGAATTAACCGTCAATCTTCTCACCCGCAATCCCGACGAGCGCGAACAGAAACACGGGACGCTTTTCGATAGCGATTGCGATCTGCTGATTAGCTTTTTCCAACCGCAGGACGAAAGCCTGATCGCAAGGCCTCTCACCCGCTTTCGCATGGGGCTGTTTGCCTGCGCGGATTATATTGCGCAGTCGCCTCTGCACGATGTTGATGAGCTTGCGCAGCACCGCTGTATCACTTTGCGTACGTTGGGCGGGATCCGCAACAGTTGGCATTGCTATAACGCCGCGGGTGAGAGTATTCAGGTAGAGGTCAACGGTTCCAGCGTATGCGATAACATTTTGCCGGCAATCGAGCTTGCTAAACAGGGACTGGGCATCGTATATGCCCCTTTTTACTCTGTCGCGGCGGAATTAGAGGCCGGTACGTTACAGCCATGTCTGCCACGGGAACGCGGCGTGAATATGCAGGCGTGGTTGATTTATCGTCAGCGCGGCGTGTTGCCGCATCGCGTGCAGGTGATAATGGATAGCATTATGGAAAGCGCCAAACTGCACGCCCATCGGCTGGTCTGAAGAGGATAAAACTGGCCGCAGGCGGCCAGTTTTATAAAGCATTAGAAGCGATAACCAGCAGAGAACATAAACACCCACGGATCCAGACGGGTACTGACTTTCTGGTCAACGCCGTTGGCTTTGAATTTCACATCGGTGTCGATATCCATGTACCAGACCGACATGTTCAGCAGCCAGTTGCGGTCAATCAGATAATCCAGACCAACCTGTCCTGCCGCGCCCCATGAATCCTTCAGACTCAGGTCGGAAAGCCCGGCGTCCTTACCGGTATCGTTGAAATCATTGTTAAAGAAGGTCGTATAGTTAATACCGGCGCCGATATACGGGCGCACTTTGCTTTGCGCATCGCCAAAGTACCACTGCGCCATCAGCGTCGGCGGCAACTGGTGTACGGTGGCGATAGTGCCGGTCGGCCCGGTACCGACCTTGTGGCGGAACGGCGTTGCCGCCAGCAGTTCGATACCGATATTGTCGGTCGCCATATAGGTAAAGGTTAAACCTAACTGGGTGTTATTACTGACGTTAAAACCGCCGAGGCTACCCAGCACGTTGTCAGAACCCTCAGTGGGGCGAACCGTCGCCGAGCCCGCGCGAATAAAAAATTCCCCCGCTTCATGCGCCCAGGCGCTACCACCAGAAAGCGTACCTAAGATCAATGCCGCCGCTGCTATTTTCTTCATATCCATGTCCCCATTATGGTTTTTATCAGCGGCTGCAAATATACCTACAATGAGTTAGCTTTGATCTGTTTTAGATCACACCAGGCCATTAGATTTAACATTTATTGATCCAGATTAATTTTTGCAGCAGTTAGTAACGTACTGATTCGTCTTTACATCAATTTTTACCCATGAGAAAAATTTTTGCTTGCCCCTCTTGTCGCCGATCGTGCGGATAGCTAATTTAATTGCCGACAATTTGTGTTGATGCGTTTTTTTCAGGTGTAATTATGAGTGAAATCAACCCGTGCATGACGTGCGGTGCCTGTTGTGCGTATTTTCGAGTCTCCTTCTACTGGGCTGAAGCCGACGACGCCGGCGGCGTGGTACCTACGCAGCTCACCGAACCCCTTACCCCTTTTCTGCGCTGCATGAGCGGTACCAATCAGCGGCAAAGCCGCTGTACCGCCTTAAGCGGTGAAATCGGCGAATCGGTGCACTGCTCCATCTATCACCAGCGGCCTTCCCCCTGCCGCGAGTTTGCCATGTCAGGCGAAGGCGGCGAACTCAACGAAGCATGCGATCGCGCCCGTGCCCGCTACGGCCTGCCGCCGCTGGGAACTCTTTACAAAGATATACCTACCGTGACCTCGGCAGAGACTGCTACCCAACCACGTTTTGCGGTACAATCCCCGGCTAGTTAAAACACCTGCAAGACTCAAGGAGAATGCATGTCTATCACGGCGAAGTCCGTCTACCGTGACACGGGGAATTTTTTTCGTAATCAGTTCGTTACTATTCTGCTGATTGCGTTGTTATGCGCGTTCATCACGGTAGTCATTGGCCATGCCTTTTCGCCCAGCGACGAGCAGTTATCGATCCTCAGCGAGGGCGATAACCTGGCGGGCAGCGCCGGCTTGTTTGAGCTGGTGCAAAACATGACGCCGGAACAGCAGCAGATCCTGCTGCGCGCGTCGGCAGCCTCAACCTTCTCGGGCCTGGTGGGGAATGCCATCCTCGTCGGCGGCGTACTGTTGCTGATTCAGCTAATCTCCGCCGGGCATCGCGTCAGCGCGCTGCGGGCAATCGGCGCGGCGGCGCCGGTTCTGCCGAAGCTGTTGCTGCTTATTCTGTTCACCACCTTCGTGGTACAGATGGGGATGATGCTGGTGCTGGTGCCGGGCGTGCTGCTGGCGATTGTCCTGGCATTCGCGCCGGTGATGCTGGTGCAGGATAAAATCGGCATCTTTAGCGCAATGCGCGGCAGTATGCGTCTGGCGTGGGCGAACATGCGCCTGGTGGCGCCAGCGGTACTCGGCTGGCTGCTGGCAAAAACGGCGCTACTGCTGCTTGCTTCAAGCTTTGCAACGCTGTCGCCCAACGTTGCCGCCGTGGTCATTAATACCATCAGCAATCTGTTCTCTGCGCTGTTGCTGATCTATTTGTTCCGCTTGTATATGCTTATTCGCAACTAACTTTAATCAGGGCCGGGCATTCCGGCCCTTCCTGAACGACGGAATTGATGTATGAAGCAGTTTCTCGATTTTTTACCGCTGGTTGTCTTCTTCGCTTTTTATAAGATTTACGATATCTACGCCGCAACCACCGCGCTGATCGTCGCCACCGCGGTAGTCCTCATTTATAGCTGGGTGCGCTATCGTAAAGTTGAAAAGATGGCGTTGATCACTTTTGTGCTGGTCGCCGTATTCGGCGGGCTGACAATCTTCTTCCACAACGATGAATTTATTAAGTGGAAAGTGACCGTCATCTACGCCCTGTTTGCCGGCGCCCTGCTGTTCAGCCAGTGGGTAATGAAAAAGCCGCTGATCCAACGCATGCTTGGTAAAGAGCTGACGCTGCCGCAGCAGGTGTGGTCACGGCTGAATCTGGCCTGGGCGCTGTTCTTCATTCTCTGCGGGCTGGCCAATATCTACATCGCGTTCTGGCTGCCGCAGAATATCTGGGTCAACTTCAAAGTCTTCGGTTTAACGGCATTGACCCTGGTCTTTACCCTGTTGAGCGGCGTTTATATCTACCGCCACATGCCACAGGACGATAAGCACTAATACCGCTCACCGGTACGCGCTAGCCGGCGCGTGCCGCCTTCTGTTATCAACTCGCAACCCGGCCTTAACCAAAACCCCGTTTTAACCGTACCGACGGGCGTATTCCCCTATTCTCTCTGCGCCGTTTTCATAGTAGCATCGCGCCTGATCTTCTTTGACTAGTACAGAGTATAGAATGACAACAACAGATCTCGCCCCGAAGGGCGAATTGGTTTTACGCACCCTGGCCATGCCGGCGGATACCAACGCGAACGGCGATATTTTTGGCGGCTGGCTGATGTCGCAGATGGATATCGGCGGCGCGATTATGGCCAAAGAGATTGCCCGCGGCCGTGTTGTGACCGTCCGTGTTGATGGTATGACTTTTTTACGCCCGGTCGCCGTTGGCGATGTCGTGTGCTGCTATGCCCGCTGCGTAAAACGCGGCAACACCTCAATCACCATTAATATTGAGGTATGGGTGAAAAAAGTATCGACGGAACCACTGGGCCAGCGCTACAAGGCGACGGAAGCCCTGTTTATTTATGTGGCGGTAGACAATGAAGGCAAGCCGCGAGCGCTGCCTGCCGAGTAGGAAATTGCCCGGTTCGCCGGGCAGCTCTTCTGCTTAAAGGAAACCCAAGAGCGAGAAGAAAATATAACCAATCACAATCACCACAATCGGCAGTACGTACAGCGTGAAATACTGCTTCAGGATCGTATGACGCGGTACGACAATACGTTCGGCAAGCTGTTCACGAGAAAGGCCTTCCGCTCCTTTAGCCTGTTCCAGAATCAACTGATCTTCCACACCTTCGCGTAGAAACTTCGCCTGGCGGGCCATTCGCGCGCCGGAAGCCTGCAACGCCATGCCGACAAACACCAGCGCGTAGATAATCCAGAAACCGATGTTCAACGCATGTTTGAACTCCGGCAGCGGCGAGTTGTACCAGAAGAAATTCAGGAACGGCGTATTAAAACGCACCATCTCAATCATCAGGTGGGCGAAGTCCATCATCACCGCATCAATACCCGGTTTCTTTTCGCTATGCTCGTACATAAATTTCAGTACGGAAATCAGCGTAGACAGCACGGCTGGAATGAAGATGACCCATCCCAAAATGCGTTTAATGACCGCAATGCGTCCAGCTTGTTGATACGTCATGAGTTCCCCTTGTTTAAAACGCCAGACTCTTCATGCCGACATAGAGTCAGGTATAAGTCTATCTTCGTCAGCGAATTTCGCCTGCTTAAGCGCGGTATGATATACCATATGGACAATTTCGTTATCTACTTACGCCAATGGAGAGGAACTTATGTCAGCGAAGCGCCAGATTCTTGCCGCTATTTTCGATATGGATGGCCTGCTTATCGATTCAGAGCCGCTATGGGACCGCGCAGAGCTGGAGGTACTGGACAGCCTCGGAGTGGATATTAGCCGCCGTGATGAATTGCCGGACCTGCTGGGGCTGCGCATCGACCTGGTGGTTGATTTGTGGTTTGCTCAACAGCCCTGGCGAGGCCCGGATCGCGCTGAGGTTACCGCCAGCATTATCCGCAGGGCCATTCAGCTGGTCGAGGAGTCACGGCCGCTGCTGCCCGGCGTGCGTGAAGCCGTGGCATTGTGTAAGGCCGAAGGACTAAAAATCGGCCTCGCTTCCGCGTCGCCGCTGCATATGCTGGAAAAAGTGCTGGAGATGTTTGAACTGCGCGACCAGTTTGACGCGCTGGCTTCCGCCGAGCACCTGCCATACAGTAAACCGCACCCCCAGGTCTATCTCGATTGCGCCGCTAAGCTTGGCGTCGCGCCGATGGCCTGCGTGGCGCTGGAGGATTCAGTTAACGGTATGATTGCCAGCAAAGCGGCGCGTATGCGTTCGATTGTCGTTCCGGAAGTAGAAAACAGCCGCGATCCGCGCTTCGTACTGGCCGATGTGAAACTGGCGTCTCTGCAGCAGCTGACGGTAGCGGACCTGCGCGGCTAAGCGACGTGCGCAGGCATGGGTGTCGTCAAAATATGTCAACCTTGTGACAAAGAGTTACACCGTCACCTCTTCCGTATACTGTATAAAAACCCTATACTGTATGAATTGACAGTTTAGGGTTTTTATCATGACGGCGGAAGGCCACCTCTTCTTTTCTATCGCCTGTGCGGTATTTGCAAAAAATGCAGAATTAACCCCCGTGCTGGCGCAGGGGGACTGGTGGCATATCGTTCCTTCCGCCGTGCTGACCTGCCTGCTGCCCGATATCGATCATCCGAAATCTTTCCTCGGGCAGCGTTTAAGCTGGGTCTCAAAACCGGTAGCCCGCGCCTTCGGCCATCGCGGTTTTACCCACAGCCTGCTGGCGGTATTCGGCGCGCTGGCGCTGTTCTATCTTAAAGTGCCTGATAGCTGGATTATCCCGGCCGATGCGCTGCAGGGTTTAGTGCTCGGCTACCTCAGTCATATACTCGCCGATATGCTCACCCCGGCCGGCGTACCGCTGTTGTGGCCCTGCCGCTGGCGGTTCCGCCTACCGATCCTCGCGCCGCGCAAAGGCAATCAATTAGAACGCGCGCTGTGCATGGCGCTGTTCATTTACGCCGTCTGGATGCCGCAGAGCATGGCCGAAAATAGCGCCGTGCGCTGGTCATCAAATATGATTAATTCGCTGCAAATAACCTTTAATCGCTTTATTAGCCATCAGGCTGAACGATAAATACGCTAAATGATTTTTTGGTTATAACCCATTCCATTTGAGTATAAGAAAGCAATAAGGCCTTCTGCTACTCTTGGCGCCATAAGAGTTGGTTTCAGACCAACCCAGGTAACAAGATATCAGGAGAACGGGGATGAATTTTCCATTAATAGCGAACGTTGTCGTGTTCGCGGTTTTACTGTTTGCGCTGGCTCAAACCCGCCACAAACAGTGGAGCCTCGCTAAAAAAGTACTGGTCGGTCTCGTTATCGGCGTTATCTTTGGTCTCGGCCTGCAGCTGGTTTACGGCTCCGACAGCCAGGTTCTGAAAGATTCTATTCAGTGGTTCAATATCGTCGGTAACGGCTATGTGCAACTGCTGCAGATGATCGTTATGCCGCTGGTCTTCGCCTCTATTCTGAGCGCGGTGGCGCGCCTGCACAATGCCTCACAGCTGGGTAAAATCAGTTTCCTGAGCATCGGTACGCTGTTGTTCACCACCCTTATCGCCGCGCTGGTCGGCGTACTGGTGACCAACCTGTTTGGCCTCACCGCTGAAGGCCTGGTGCAGGGCAGCGCGGAAACCGCCCGTCTGAACGCCATCCAGAGCAACTATGTCGGTAAAGTATCAGATCTGAGCGTTCCGCAGCTGATCCTGTCGTTTGTGCCGAAGAACCCGTTTGCCGATCTGACCGGCGCGAACCCGACTTCTATCATCAGCATCGTTATCTTCTCGGCGTTCCTTGGCGTTGCGGCGCTGAAGCTGCTGAAAGACGATGTGGAGAAAGGTCAACGCGTTCTGACCGCCATCGACACGCTGCAGGGCTGGGTGATGAAGCTGGTGCGTCTGGTGATGCAGCTGACCCCATACGGCGTGCTGGCGCTGATGACCAAAGTGGTTGCCGGCTCCAACCTGCACGACATCATCAAGCTCGGCGGTTTCGTCGTGGCTTCTTACATCGCGTTGGGCATCATGTTTGTGGTGCACGGTCTGCTGTTAGCCGTCAATGGCGTCAGTCCGCTGAAGTATTTCCGTAAAGTCTGGCCGGTGATTACCTTCGCCTTCACCAGCCGTTCCAGCGCGGCTTCTATTCCGCTGAACGTGGAAGCGCAGACGCGCCGTCTGGGTGTACCAGAATCTATTGCCAGCTTCTCCGCCTCATTCGGCGCGACGATTGGTCAGAACGGCTGCGCCGGTATCTATCCGGCAATGCTGGCGGTAATGGTAGCCCCGACGGTTGGCATCAACCCGTTGGATCCAATGTGGATTGCCACCCTCGTGGGTATCGTCACCGTGAGCTCCGCGGGCGTAGCCGGCGTTGGCGGCGGCGCCACCTTCGCGGCATTGATCGTGCTGCCGGCGATGGGTCTGCCGGTCACATTGGTCGCACTGTTGATTTCCGTCGAGCCGCTGATTGATATGGGCCGTACCGCCCTTAACGTTAACGGCTCAATGACCGCCGGCACGCTGACCAGCCAGTGGCTACGCCAGACGGATAAAGCTATCCTCGGTAGCGAAGAAGACGCCGAGCTGGCGCATCGCTAACGTTAACAGCCACAAAAAAGCCGCTGAAATTCAGCGGCTTTTTTTTGCCTACAAGCTCAAGCCTCTATTTCACCATCCTGGCGTATCTGATTAGCCCAACGCTGCGCCGATTCCGGCACGGTGAACGCCGGAGAACGGCGGAAACGCTCGCCCATCAGTACAAAGGCGACATACTTGCCCCGCAATATCCAGACATCGCGAAAATGGTCCATTTTAACGGCATGATCCGGCGGCGCAGGCTCGACGCGCGGCACGTAGCTAATGACAGGGCGATTTTGTTGGCGCAATGTTTTCATAACAGATGGATTCACTAAGCAAAGCGGGAACATAAACCCCTATCATAGCCGATCGCCCCCCTTTTCGTCGCCCCTCCTGGCACGATGCGCATTTTAGGATAACTCCATTCCTTTAAGAGCGGCATCCTCAGCACAATGTTCTATAGTTAGAAGGGTTTTGGTTTAGCAACGACCACTTTTAGCAATGAAAGCAGGAGACGAGCAGATGTCAGAAAAGCACCACGACCCACACAGCCGACAGGCTCCGGTACACGATAGCGATGAAGCAAAACCGGGCCTCGATTCACTGGCGCCAGAAGATCGCGAGTGGCGCCCTACTCCCCAGCCAACCGCGCCCGGGGAGGAACCGACGGCGCCGGGTAGCCTGAAAGCGCCGGATACCCACAGCATAAAATTAGATACCCTCGAGCCGCAGCGTAAAGGTGGTGAAAACTTTCCGCTGACCACCAATCAGGGGGTACGCATCGCCGACGATCAAAACTCGTTGCGCGCCGGCAACCGCGGGCCAACGTTGCTGGAAGATTTTATCTTACGTGAGAAAATTACCCATTTTGACCATGAACGCATTCCCGAGCGTATCGTTCATGCTCGCGGTTCCGCCGCACACGGCTATTTCCAGCCTTACAAAAGCCTGAAAGAGATTACCAAAGCCGATTTTCTGTCCGCACCGGAAAAAATCACCCCCGTTTTTGTCCGCTTCTCTACCGTTCAGGGCGGCGCGGGTTCAGCCGATACCGTGCGCGATATCCGCGGCTTCGCCACCAAATTCTATACCGAAGAGGGCATTTTCGATCTGGTGGGCAACAACACGCCAATTTTCTTTATCCAGGATGCGATTAAATTTCCCGACTTTGTCCATGCGGTGAAACCTGAACCGCACTGGGCAATCCCACAGGGACAAAGCGCTCATGACACCTTCTGGGATTATGTTTCGCTACAGCCGGAAACGCTGCATAACGTGATGTGGGCCATGTCAGACCGCGGCTTACCGCGCAGTTATCGTACGATGGAAGGTTTCGGCATTCATACCTTCCGCCTGATCAACGCCGAAGGCAAAGCCACCTTTGTGCGCTTCCACTGGAAACCGGTGGCCGGTAAAGCATCGCTGGTGTGGGATGAGGCGCAGAAATTGACCGGCCGCGATCCGGACTTCCATCGCCGCGATTTATGGGAAGCCATTGAAGCAGGCGATTATCCGGAGTTTGAGCTCGGCTTGCAGTTAATTCCGGAGGAAAACGAGTTCGATTTCGACTTCGATCTGCTGGATCCGACCAAGCTCATTCCGGAAGCGCTGGTACCCGTACAACGAGTCGGCAAAATGGTGCTTAACCGTAACCCCGACAACTTCTTCGCTGAGAACGAGCAGGCGGCATTCCATCCTGGTCATATTGTGCCGGGTATCGATTTTAGTAACGACCCGCTGCTGCAAGGGCGACTTTTCTCCTATACCGATACGCAAATTAGCCGCCTCGGCGGGCCAAATTTCCACGAAATTCCAATTAACCGCCCCACCTGCCCGTATCATAATTTCCAGCGTGACGGCATGCACCGAATGGAGATTGATACCAATCCGGCAAACTATGAGCCTAACTCTATCAACGATAACTGGCCTCGCGAAACGCCGCCGGCGCCGAAACGCGGCGGCTTTGAATCGCTGGCGGAACGCGTTGATGGCGAGAAAATCCGTAACCGTAGTCCCTCCTTCGGCGAATACTACGCCCAACCTCGCCTGTTCTGGCTCAGCCAGACGCCGATCGAGCAACAGCACATTATCGGCGGCTTTAGTTTTGAGCTGAGCAAAGTGGTGAGAGTCTGGATCCGCGAGCGGGTAGTCGATCATCTGGCGCATATTGATATCGGGCTGGCGGAAGCGGTAGCCAACAATCTCGGTATCGAACTCAGCGATGAGCAGCGGAATATTGCTCCACCAGCGCCGGTGAACGGCGTGGAGAAAGATCCTACCCTCAGTCTTTACGCCGATGGCGATGGCGATGTAAAAGGGCGAATTGTCGCGGTATTACTCAATGAGAAGACCTGCGCGCAGGATGTACTCAACCTGTTGCAGGCGCTGCAGGCCAGAGGCGTCCACAGCAAACTGCTCTATTCGCGTATGGGCGAAGTCAGCGCCGATGATGGATCGCAGCTACCGATCGCCGGAACCTTCGCCGGCTCGCCATCGTTGACGGTTGATGCGGTTATTGTTCCCGGCGGCGACCTGAGCAGCATCAGCGATAACGGCGATGCTCGCTACTACCTGCTGGAAGCCTATAAGCATCTGAAGCCCATTTTACTGGCGGGCGATGCGCGGCAGTTTAGTTCGCTGCTACAGGTGCCCGCTGCGGGTGAAGAAGGGGTTATCGAATGTGACGCGATTAATACGCTTAGCGTCGATAAGCTGCTGACGCTACTGGCCGCGCATCGCGTCTGGTCCAGAAGCAGTAAAGTTGCGGCCATACCCGCATAGTAAAAAGCCCGGCAGTTCATGGCTGCCGGGCTTTCCTCTCTTTATACGTCGCGATAGTTTCCGAGCCGGTAGCCGCGTTCCGCGATCGCGTATTTCAGTTCGCCGGACGTCAGCACGTCCAGTTCGGTCAGCCGCGGATAGCAGTAAGCGCTGCCCATAATGGTGTTATCGACAAATGCCGGATGACACATCACTTCCAGCGAGTTTTCTTGCCGTTCGAGCGATGCATCCAGCGTTTGCAGGAACAGCGCTTGTGAAACCGCTTCACCGTAAAATTCACTGCTGAAGCCATCGCTACTGCGCGCCGCATCCTGGTCGAGGCCATTCAGCGCCGCCACCTGACGATCGATACGCAAAGCGACGCCCTTTTCGCGCGCAAAGGCGGCGACGATGGGGTAGATCTGCGCAATCATATGCACATGGTGGTGACTGTCGATATGCGTTGGTTCGCAACCAAACAGTTCGATAAAACGCCGGTACTGACACTCCAGTTCGTGGGCGATCTCATCCAGCGGTAGGCTGTCCTCTTCCGCCATCTGCCAAATCCATTTGCCCAACCGCCCGTCGCGGGTTAACCCCGGCATCACCGATAATGGCTCGCCCAGCGTCAACACAAAGTGCATGCCCACCGCCAGCTCGGGCAGGCTGCGGCTTAATTGGGCGGCGTGGCCGATAGCCGCGCCGTTGACCAACGCCGTAGTCGACGTCACCAGTCCATTCTTGCAGGCTTCGATAATGCCGTAATTCTGCCCTTTGCTCAGGCCATAATCATCGGCGTTAACGATCAATACGCGTTCCATCGGCCGCTCCCATTACTGTTTCAGTTTTTCGATAGTCGCTGCAAAATTCGGCAGCCACTTCTCATGGGCGAGGATCATCTCCCGCGCCAGCTGCTCGGCATCGCGATCCGAATGAATCAGCGGGCTTAAATTGAGCGCCAGCAGCACATCATTGAGCTCGCCGCTCATTGCCGCCTGGCTGGCCGCCACTTCAAAGCCTTTGATGGTATAAATCAGTCCCAGCACTTTTTCATCAAAATGCGTGATTCGCGGCGTGGGTTTCGCGCCGTCGCGGCCCAGCGTACAGGTCATTTCTACCGCCCAGTCGGCCGGAATATTATCAACATGGCCATGGTGCGGAATATTCACATAGTGCTCGGCCTGCTTATCATTGTAGATGGCGTTAATCACCTCGCAGGCGGCATCAGAGTAGTAAGCGCCGCCACGCTGCTCAAGCTCCTTCGGCTTAATGTTCAGATCCGGATTTTTGTAAAGTTCGAACAGCTGCTTTTCAACCTTCTGCACCACCTGAGCGCGCGCGCCGCCTTTGTAGTACTCACCCATCTCAATCGCCAGCATCTCTTTCGGCTTGAAGTAATAAAGCAGATACGAGCATGGGATCAGGCGCAGTGAGCGAATCAATCCTTCGCTAAACGGCAGATCGAAGATATTTTTCACCGAGTTCGCGGTCAGGCGGCCTGAAGCCACACCGTCCAGCAGTTCATCGAAGCGCGACACGCCATTGACCAGTACATCGCGAACAAATACCAGGTGGTTAAGACCGAACAGATCGATATTCAGCTCATCGCTCGGATTCAGTTGCAGCACATCGGTAATAAACATCTTCATACCAATTGGAATGTTGCACACGCCGATAAAGCGCTTGAAGTTGGTGTGGCGGTAAACCGCCTCGGTGACCATACCCGCCGGGTTGGTAAAGTTAATGATCCACGCGTCGGGGCAAATTTCCTGCACATCTTTGACGATATCGAAAATCACCGGGATGGTACGCAGACCTTTAAACAGACCGCCCGCACCGTTGGTTTCCTGGCCCAGATAGCCGTGGCTTAGCGGGATACGTTCATCTTTTTCACGCGCTTTCAGCTGGCCAACGCGCAGCTGCGTGGTGACGAAATCCGCCCCTTCCAGCGCCGCGCGGCGATCCAGCGTTTTGTAGACTTTCATCGGCACGCCGGCTTTTTCTACCATCCGCTGGCACAGCGCATGGATGATATCGAGCTTCTCCTGCCCTTCTTCCACGTCCACCAGCCACAGTTCCGTTACCGGCAGCTCATGATAGCGTTTGAGAAAACCTTCCAGTAATTCCGGGGTATAGCTGCTACCGCCGCCGATAGTCACGACTTTTAATTTCTGGCTCATATCTTTCTCCCTTAGGCGCTACGCGTAGACGTAGACCGCTCTCCGCATAAATGCGGACAGTTAACTTGAATGAATAAACCGCGCGGTAAATACCGCTGCGAGTTAATTAATATTGGTCAGCTGTTTACGATAACTGCTTGGCGTGAATGAGGTCAGCTTCTTGAAAGTTTTAATAAACAGACTTGGGCTGCTATATCCTGATTCATACGCAATATCAGTGACCGAATAGTTGGTGATTTCCAGCTGTTTTTTCGCGAAATTGATGCGAATATCATTAATGATCTGCATCGGCGTCTTACCATAATAGCGCTGGGTCGCCCGGGTTAAATATTCTTGCGTTTTCCCGGACAATTGCACCATATTTTCCAGCGCGCTTTCGCCAAATTTATTTTTATCGTGCATATCCTCTACGGTATTTTTCAGCCAGTGAGGAATCACATCTTCAACGGGCTCTTCACGATAATGACGTAAGCGGTTAATGGTGTAAAACGAGACCAGTTCAATAAACTCGTCAAATTCAGTCTCGCGAAAATTCAGTGAAGCAATAACCGACTCGATATAACTGAGAAAGGCGCTTTGCACCGCATAGACCTGAGAGGCGACCAGACCGAACGGCAGCAGCGGCAGATAATGTTTCTCAAAGAAGCGTCTGCTGATGCCAACGTTAAGAATGCGCGTCGCACCAAACTCGTAAAAGCTCTGATGGTGCGACCCCATTGGGATAAAGACAAAGTCCCCGCGCTCCAGCAACACCCGTTTGCCATTAATTTCCTGATAATAGCGCCCGGTTAAAACGATAGTGAATTCGTAGTAATCATGCTGGTGAAGCCCGCTCACGCTCTCCGTTTTGTTATAGATGACCACATGAAAGTTTTTCCCGTTGAAGAGCTGTTGTTCCCTGGCGGTACTGATCTCGGTGGTCATCATTTTCGGCTGCCTCATCGTTCGGATAGCCTATTGTACCTTCTCATGCAGCTCGATCAATTCGGCCACCAGTTCACGGGCCAGCATTGAGGTCATCAGATGATCCTGCGCATGAACCAGCACCAGACTTACCTTCATCTTGCCCTCGCCTTCATCGCTTTCAATCAGCTGGGTCTGGACGCGATGCGCTTCGCTCAGCGCCATCCGCGATTGCTCCATCATCGATTTCGCGGCGGCGAAATCCCCCTGCTTTGCCTGCTTCAGCGCCGCATAAGCCAGGCTACGCGCCTGCCCGGAGTTGATAATCAGCCCCATCACCACCTCTTCGAGGTCATTTTCCGGGGTTTCTACCGCGTCGATGTTATCCAGATCAAACATAATATTTCCCTCGTTTCTCAGGCGGTACGGGGTGAACCCGTACCGCTCGACATCAGAATTTCAGTGCGTTAGCAATATCTTCTTCGCTCTCTTCCTGCTCGATGGTGCTCTGCGCTTTGTTCGACAGGATGACGAACGGCAGGTACACGGCAGTAGCGACACAAAGGTTGAAGAGCGCGACCAGCAGGGCAGCAACGCTACCGTTACTGTTAAAGAAAGCGCCCAAACCGGTTGGCATCGTCCAAGGCGCCAGGTTGGTCACCGGTGGGATAATGCCGAGGCTGTAAGCGGCCAGCGTAATCGCGGCCAGAATCGGTTGTACCAGCACGAACGGGATGAACATAACCGGGTTCATGATGATCGGCAGACCGAACAGAATCGGTTCGTTAATCTGGAAGATGCCTGACGGCAGCGCCAGCTTAGCGACCTGACGATGATCGGCGCGGCGAGAAGCGATGAAGATGGCGATAATCAGACCCAGCGTCGCACCGGAACCACCCAGCAGGATGTAGGAGTCGAGCATCGGTTTCGCCCAGAAGTGGAACTGTTTGCCGGCTTCGATGGCCGCGTCGACAGAACCATACTGGTTATACAGCGCGATGTTTTCCAGTGCCCACGGCGTCATAATACCGTTATCCAGCGCGGTCAGCGCCAGCGAGCCGTGCACCCCGAAGAACCACAGCAGGGAGTTAAAGATAACGTACGCCCAGCCAACGACGCTGCCCATCGCCGCCAGCGGCGTGGAGATGGAGTCCATGATGATCTGATGGAAGTTGCTGCCGTAGTTTGACAGAATCCACGAAATAATGCCGAAGACTGACAAAATCAGGAAGCCCGGGATCAGCGCCGAGAAGGAACGTGATACCGATGACGGTACGCTATCCGGCAGTTTGATGACCCAGTTACGGCGAATAACAAAGGTGAACAGTTCCGCGACCACCAGGCCGATAATCATCCCGGAGATGATGTTCTGCCCGCCGAGCCAGTTGGCGCCGACGGCGTAGGCTTCACCCACGCTATAAGGCGTGACGGTCATAAAGGCGGCAACCGCCAGCAGACCTGCTGCCATGGGGTCGACTTTACGCTCCTCGGCCAGCGCGGCGCCGATAAAGAACGGCGCCATCAGCGACATAATGCCCAATGTACCGTTGTAGACATTACCGCCGATGGCTTTAAAGCCGTTTAAGGTTTCAATGGTGGAGGCATCCAGACGAATCCCCATTGAATAAAAGAAAGAACCTTCACCAAAGCTCAGAAAAACGTTGTTGATTAATACGAACATGGCCCCGGCGAGGGTCAGCGGCATTAATTTAATAAAGCCGTTTTTAATCGCATTAATGTGCGGTTGCTTTCCTATTTTAACTGCAAAAGGAAGGAGTACCTTTTCAAGCGAATCGATCACTTTACTCATAGTAAATACCCTTAAAAGCCGCAATAAAATATTACGGCGATGATGTATGAAATTACTCTTTGACGGGAAAATAAACTGTTGAATATCGTGGCGGCTAGTATTAATTAACTACCAGACGCCAGAATATCGCGAGTTTAAAAAATAAAATTATTGTGCAGCAGCTTTCTTAATGGCCGCGACGGCCGCTTTCAATACACCTAAGCCATCAACTTTACCGTACAGAATCGAATCAATTACCTCTACCGGTTTGTTCGGCAGTAGCCGTTGAATTTCCGGCAACATATAAGCAATTTGTGGCCCTAATAATACGACATCCGCTTCCGGACCTTTTTCGCCGGCCAGCGTTTCAGGATACGCTTCAATAATAACCGGGACCTCATACTTTTCCGCTTGGGCGCGCATTTTGGAGACCAGTAATGAAGTGGACATGCCAGCCGAGCAGAACAGATAGATATGTTTCTTTTCCATGAACGCTTCCTCAATGTGTAGGACCAGGGCTTCAGCGCTGGCTGAGAGCCGGTAAGACTGGTAACTTTCGGTTAGTTTTGTTTATGCATTGAGTATACGGCAACATTTGGCGGCAGGATAATTCCCTGTTGAACAGAATTGTCTCTCATTGACCTCGCGTTTTGACTACCCTCACATTTCCCCCAAATAATTCGCGCAATTAAATAAGCATTAGCCGCCATAAAAAAGCCCGACCAATGGTCGGGCTTTCGTAGCTCTCAGCTTATGACGCGTAGTTATTTGCTGTTACGTGGATCGGTGTCGTACTCGGCGCAGGTCTGGTAGCCAGAGTTCATCACGTGACCGGTTTCGTCCAGCGCGACAAAGTAGGTTTCAATTTTACCATCCCGTTGACCCAGGATATAAGTCTGGCAGGTTCCGCGCGCGTGGATCATGGTGACTTCAGACGACGGTTTACCGGCAATCTGCATAACCTGGCTGCGGGTCATGCCTTTTTTGACATCCTTAACAACTGGCTGTGTGAACTGGTCTTTGGTGCGGTCATAGGCCGTACACCCTGCCAGCATGGTTAATACTGCCGCTGCGCCCATCAATCCTGCTAATTTTTTGTTCATATTCCGTCCTCATTATGTAATCGGCGTGTTTTAAGCCTGGAATAAAAAGCGTTATTTTTCAAGCCAAACGTCGAATTCATGTAAATTCAGAACTTTTCTGGTAACCAGATATGTGCAAAAAAACAGCGACGGAACGAACTCCTCTACGGACTTCCTGACACACCATAAGTAAAGACTATGTCATTGGCTGCCTTCTTTTCCGTCAGTCAGCGGTACCAGCCTTGTCGTTTCAGCAGCAAAGAGGTAGTTTTAGACCATGCTGGTTGCCATACAGGCTCACTTTCCGGAGGGCGTAATGACGCTTCAACAACAAATTATTCAGGCGCTGGGCGCGAAGCCGCAGATTGATGTCGAAGGCGAAATTCGCCGCAGCGTGGATTTCCTGAAATCCTATCTGCAGACCTATCCGTTCATTAAATCACTGGTGCTCGGGATTAGCGGCGGTCAGGATTCGACCCTTACCGGCAAACTCTGTCAGATGGCGATCGATGAGCTGCGCGCTGAAAGCGGCGATCGGAGCCTGCAATTTATCGCCGTGCGCCTGCCCTATGGCGTCCAGGCCGATGAGCAGGATTGCCAGGATGCCATCGAATTTATCCAACCTGACCGCGTGCTGACCGTCAATATCAAAGGCGCGGTGCTGGCCAGCGAGCAGGCGTTGCGAGAAGCGGGTATTGAGCTGAGCGATTTTGTTCGCGGCAACGAGAAAGCCCGTGAGCGAATGAAAGCGCAATACAGTATCGCCGGCATGACCAAAGGCGTGGTCGTGGGAACTGATCATGCCGCAGAAGCGATCACCGGCTTCTTTACGAAATACGGCGATGGCGGAACCGATATTAACCCTATCTTCCGCCTCAATAAACGTCAGGGCAAACAGCTATTGGCGCAGTTGGGCTGTCCTGAGCACCTTTATATGAAGCAGCCGACCGCCGATCTCGAAGATGACCGCCCTTCTCTGCCGGATGAAGTCGCGCTAGGCGTGACCTACGAAAACATTGATGACTATCTGGAAGGCAAAACCCTGGACGAGAACATCGCCAAAACCATCGAAGGCTGGTATCTGAAAACCGAGCATAAGCGCCGCCCACCAATTACCGTTTTCGACGATTTCTGGAAGAAGTAACTATTCCCCAACACCCCGGCCAGCGCCGGGGTTATTTTTTGTCCTTTTCGCCGCAAAATTCGCCTGCTATACTGGATACATAAACAGTATCAGGAGTTGTTGTGGCCAGAAAGCAATCAGCCCCGCGTCTGGAATTTGAGGCGGCGGCAATCTATGAGTATCCCGAACATTTGCGCCCATGGCTGGAGGCCTTGCCAAAGCTGCCGGGGGTATATCAGTTTCATGGTGAAAGCGAAACATTGCCGCTTTATATCGGTAAGAGCGTGAATATCCGCAGCCGGGTGCTGTCGCACTTGCGTACCGCTGACGAAGCCTCCATGCTGCGGCAGGCGCGGCGCATCAGCTGGCAACGCACCGCCGGAGAATTAGGCGCGCTGTTACTTGAAGCGCGGTTAATTAAAGAACAGCAGCCGCTGTTTAATAAACGACTGCGGCGTAATAAGCAGCTCTGCTCCTGGCTGCTGGAGGCGGGTAAACCGCAAATTGTGTATGCGCGAGAAGTCGATTTCTCCCATCAACAGCACCTCTACGGCCTGTTCGCTAACCGCCGCGCGGCCTTCCAGGCGCTGCAGAGCATCGCCGATGAGCACCGTCTGTGTTATGGCATTCTGGGGCTGGAGCCGCTGAGTCGCGGGCGCGCCTGTTTTCGTTCCGCGCTGGGGCGCTGCGCCGGCGCCTGCTGCGGTAGAGAGCGCGTCGAAGAGCATAATCAGCGGCTGCTGGCGCAGATGAGTAAGCTTCAGCTGGTATGCTGGCCGTGGGCAGGCCCGGTGGCGCTGGAAGAGCGCGGTCCGGATATGGTTCAGTATCACATCATTCATAACTGGCTGTGGCTGGGCGCGGTGGATTCACTGACGCAGGCCGCTGAACTCACCACACTGCCAGCCGGTTTCGATCACGATGGCTACAAGATCCTTTGTAAGCCTTTGCTCAGCGGTGAGTATCAGCTGCATTTATTTTAAAGAGATAATTTGCGCCTGATTCTGGCGCAAATTATCAGACCATAACTTTACTACCAGCCACCGCCTCCACCGTCATCTCCCCCAGAGCTACTCTCTGAAGAACCACTATCGCTGGAGCTATAACTGCTATCAGGCAAATCCTGTGAAACAGCTCCCGAATCAGGTTTAGCTGCAGCCATTGAGCACGCCTGGCAGCAGTCGCAAAATTGAGTTATGTCTTTCCACTCGATGCCAGCGAATAATTGAGAGGTCATACCGTGGTTTCTTAGGTAGTCCGTAAACGCTCCCATCCATTCTTTACCCACGCCGAGCGCTACCGCCACGGGCAACAGCGTTTCGAAATGCGACATCATTTGCGCTGGCGGGTATCGATAATGGAAGTTTTCTTTTTGTGCTGACTCCAGATACAGTTTCACACCTTTAGCAACGGCGAGTTCATTCAAGGCGCGCTGGGTATAGCGCGGTGTTCGCCAACTGACATAGACGAGAAATGCAAACGCCATCGCCATACCGCCAATGTATCCAGCCGGAAGCCGGTTAATCGGTTGCATAAACATGAGAGCGTAGCCTCCCCACGTCGTTAAGGACCCAAAAATTAATCCTAAGACAAGGGGAACCGGTCCCCAAAACTTCCACATGTCACGGCGATGACATAAAAATCTCAACAGGAAAAACCAAATAGCCCCACCAACCAGCCAGAAGAAAAGCACGGGAATAGTGATAAACGCAATGCGGTAATCCACCCAAATAGCACAAAACGCAGGCATCAAAAGCGCCAGGTAAATACAATGCCTGAGCGGCAGCCCCCACTTACGAAAAAGCCTCTCACGCTGTGCATCATAATATTTTTCCTGATTGCGACGAGCTTTGTGTAGTGAGGGCTGATGCCCTGTACGAAGAGAAAGACTTTTGCGCTTTCCACTAAAAATCTGACTAACGAGCACTTTGTCAGCACGATCTAAACGACTATTTCCTGCGGTGGTTAATAGCGAGAGCCGTTGTATTACACCGGCCTCCCTCAGAGCATCCCGTTTTCCACTTGCCAATGCGACCGCCCTCTTAGTTACTAATCCAAGCACATCGCTACTGAAAGCAATATCATCATAGTCACGGCGGATAAGGAAACGCAGATAGCCCGGAGTCATACCATTTGGTACATGATCAAGCGAGATAATAGACGGCATCTTTAAGCCGGTTTGAATGACATTTTTTTGCCACCAGCAATAGTAATAGCCAATCATTAGTAATAATGGCAGCCATATCACCAGGGTTTCGGGCGTAGGTATCAACAAATGTACTAATGGCACAACGGCCTTCGGCGGGGGAGCGTTAGCCAGTACCGCTTGCGGCCAGCTATAAACAACCGTTAGCCCCTCACCTTTTGCCATAGGACGTATAGTGCGGACACTGCCGTCTGGTAATACTGTCGCAACAGGTCGCTTCGCCCCGGCCATTACGGTAAACGCTTCTATTGAGTGTAACCGGCGATCTTTTGCTTGCGCGTTCAGATTTTCACTTGCGTTCGGAAGCTGCAGACGAAAGCTGGCCCTACTGATAGGCCAGGGCCAGCTGCTCCCGGTGACATTCCAGTAAAGCTCATCGATGCCATGAGAACGGCTGAAATGATTACTCACTTTATAGCGTATTTGATAATGATAGATACCGGACCTGAGGATATGTCCAGGACTGCCAATACGCACAATCACTGCTTGCGGTTGTTGATCAAGCTGAAAAAGCTCTGGAACGCCGTTTCGTAATACTGACATTACCGTATAGTTGGCACGGAATATTCTACCATCACGTCGCTGCCAAACATTAGGCAACGTTCGGAAAATGCCCTGGCGGACCCTTCCACGCATAGCTAAAACGCTTATATTCTCCTGGACTTCCATGCTTCCATCGGGGTTAAAGCTGGCCAGAACGTCATATGAAAGGATATGCTCAAAAGAAGGTATTGCTGTGGTTGAGAACTGTCGCGGCATTTTTACATCACCAATACCATCGGCGGCGAAAGCCATATAATTCATTAAAAACAATAGGACAGTAAGTAGTTGCGATAACTTAAGGAGTAATTTCGTCATGACATCACTCCGGATGCACGACTAATAGCAAGCCTGGTACCACCGCCCGAAGCTCCTTGGGCTCTGTAGCAAGCCGTCGCCTGGTTCCCTTTTGCCGGCGATAAAAATAAAAAGAGATGAGGGCGATTAACGCCAAAACATTCCACTCAATTAAAACCGGTTGACTCCCAGCAGATACCATTCAGCAACCCCACCCTTACATTAATATATATAATCCATTGATATGAAATACAAATATTCTTCAAAAGGGGATATTAGCGTGCATCAACAGTGGAGATAAACCGTATCTTTATAGATGTATTCCGATAATGGCGAGCACTCGCAGAAACAGACGAGCAGGCTGAACGCAACGGGATTAAACGTAAAAAACCGCCGGCCCTGCCCAAAGCCTTAATGGCAATGATTGGGCAAGACCGGCGGTCTTCATTCTTGGCGCTGATTACTCAGCAGGTGCAGGCATTTTACCTTCCGGCGCTTTACGTTCTGTCAGATGCTTCTCAAAATTCGCATTGAACTGTTTTTTCTGTTCTGGCGTCAGGATGTTGTAAATCTTGTTCTGGGTTTCCATACGGGAAAGCATCATCTCTTTATGCTGCGCTTCCATTTTATCAATCTGCGCGCTGGCTTTCGCTTTGTCGAAAGTATCGCTGGCGATCAGGTCGTGCATGGCGCGACGTTCGTCAAGGGACGGACGTTTCATGTTCTGGCGCTGGCTTTTCATGATGTCGCGAACCTGCTGTTTTTGCGCATCGGTCAGGTTCAGGTCTTTGAACATCATATCGTGATGACCCGGCATACCTTTATGGTGCATCATCGGTTTGCTGTCGGTTTGGGTGGTAGCGGTAGTATCGGCCGCGTGAGCCAGGTTAGCAGCACCCAGAGCCAGAGTAGAGGCAACAAACAGAGCAGTAATCTTCTTCATGGTTATGTCCTTACTATCAGTTATTCTGACGGCGCATTGCCGTGTTGACGAGATTAACTTTACGCGCTTTATCGTCAATTAGTCAGTGCAAGCGTAAAACAATGAAAGTGTAAAAAACATTTTCTCACCAATTGTGGAGAAAATAAGGAAAATGAGGAGGGATATGCAACAAAAAATAAATAACAAGCTGTTTTATAAGGAAACTGTGAAGATTATAAAACAGTAGAGATTAAAAACAAAGCATTTAACCAGGAATAATCCGCAAACCATATCAATGGCACAAATAAATAAGATCGGCGTACAGCGATATTTCACTCGATATTCACAACCGCGAACAACAACGGCTGTGAATAGTTAAGAAAGGGAATTACAACCGTTCCAGCATCAGCCCAGCCCGTAGCCCTGGCGCCACGCCGGGGTTGGGAAACAGCACGTACTCTTGCGCCTTTTCGACGACATAGCGCGTTTCGCCATCCTCCGCCAGCAGCGTCCCGGCGCTGAACGGCGTAAAATTGAGCGTTTCCCCTGACATATGCAACCGGAACTGGTCGCTGTGGCGCGTGATCTGCTGTACGACCCGGTAGCGCAGCGGCGCAGTCTCTTCTTCCACGGCTAAATCGCCCACCAACACCCTGCTTAACGCCCGCTGCGTCGCTGAAAACTGGGTTAAATCGTTGTCGCCAAAAGGCAGCGCTTTGCCCAACTCCAGCGTACAGGCCAGCGCGGCAAAACGTTCGCAACTAAAGTGGGTAAAGGTTCCCGCCGGTTGTTGATGAAACACCAGCGCCTCCAACCCGGCCGCGCCAAGCCAGCTGAGAAAATCTTCACTCCACGGCTCCTCGCGTGCCGGCAATACGCCAAAGCGCGGATGCAGCGAGCCGCGAATAGCGGTATGCATATCCAGATGCCAGCGCACGCCATGGCTATCGCTAAAGAAACGCGTCACAGCGCCTTCCAACTGCCGCGCCCGCACCGTTTCACCACCGGGGGCGAATTTGCGCCATCGCTCGCCGAACATGCGGTTCATATCGCTTTCGAGATAGCGTTTATTTTGCCGCAGCGCCGGCGGGTTGCCGAATATCACCAGCACACGCCAGCGCAGCGGCAGTTCGCCACTAAATAACTGCTGAAGCAAAGCGTTAACCATCTCCACCGGCGCGGTTTCATTGCCGTGAATACCGCACGAAAGCACCAGTGAACGTTCGCAGCGCGCATGCGGGGTCAACAGCAGGATGCCGCAATCGATCCAGTGCCAACGAAAATGGGCGGTTTCGCCATGAAATTGATGCGGCCAGCGCCCCGCCAGAGTTAATGCCAGAAAGTCGTCCACGACGCCTCCTCTATTACTGAAACGGATCGAGGAAAGCACGCGAGGCCGACAGTCTGGCCTCGCGTGCCTTAATCAGCTTGCCTGCGATGAAAAATCCAGACCCGGACTGAGCGTCTCCGGTAGCGTCAGTTCGGCAGATTCCAGGCTGGCCATCGGCCAGGCGCAATAATCGGCGGCGTACCAGGCGCCTGGACGATGATTTCCCGAAGCGCCGGTTCCGCCAAACGGCGCGGTACTGGCGGCGCCGGTGAGCGGCTTGTTCCAGTTGACGATCCCGGCGCGGGCCTCCAGCAACAGGCGCTCAAATTTGTCGCGCTCGGCAGAAATCAATCCGCAGGAGAGACCGAACCGGGTGGCGTTAGCCATCGCGATCGCTTGCGTGAAATCGTCATAGCGCCACACGCACAACAGCGGGCCAAAAACTTCTTCATCCGCCACCTGCTGCACGTTGCTCATGTCGATGATCCCCGGCGTCAGCAGCGAGGTACCGTCGCGCAACAGACGCGGCTCAAGTAACGTCTGTCCGCCGCTCGCCACATGCCCAAGCCAGGCCTGATGCACCTTTTGCGCGGCCTGCGGCGATACCAGTCCGCCCAGGAACGGCTGCGGCTGCGCATCCCACTCGCCGGGAATAAGACGTTGTGACACCGTCACTAAACGCTGCAAAAACGCATCGCCCGTCGCGCCGCGCTTTACCAACAGGCGGCGCGCGCAGGTACAACGCTGCCCGGCGGTGATAAATGCCGACTGGATGGTCAGGTGGACCGCAGCGTCAATATCCTGCGGTTCGTCAACAATCAGCGGGTTGTTGCCGCCCATTTCGAGAGCGAGGATTTTTTGCGGCTGCCCGGCCAGTTGGCGATGCAGTTGGAAGCCGGTCGCGGAGCTGCCGGTGAACAACAGTCCATCGATATCCGCCTGCCCGCTCAGCGCCTCGCCGATCTCCCGAGCGCCCTGCAGTAGATTCAAGACCCCAGCGGGTAAGCCCGCCTCCGCCCATAGCTTCACCACCGCTTCGCCGCTTTGCGGCGTAAGCTCGCTGGGCTTAAAGACGACAGTATTACCGGCGAGTAGCGCCGGCACGATATGTCCGTTAGGTAAATGGCCCGGGAAGTTATACGGCCCGAACACCGCCAGTACCCCGTGGGGACGGTGGCGCAGCGTGGCGGCGCCGTCGGCCATCGCCGTCTCGCTTTCGCCGGTGCGGCTATGATAGGCGCGCACTGAGATTGCCACCTTATTTATCATGGCGGTAATTTCCGTGGCCGCCTCCCAGCGCGGTTTACCGGTCTCGGCGGCAATAATCGCCGTCAGCTGGCTTTTGTTCTCTTCAAGCAGCGCCGCAAACTTCTCGACGATCGCCTGACGCGCGCTAAATGGCAGGCAAGCCCAGGCGGGGAAAGCCTGACGCGCGGCGCTAACCACCTGTGCGACCTGCCCGGCGTCGGCGTCATTCCCCTGCCACAGCAGCGCCTGGTTGACCGGGTTATATTTACTGCGCTGCAGGCCGCGCCCGCTTTGCCATTCGCCGTTAATCCATAAACTCATGATGTTTTCTCCTCCGGGATCAGGCGGACCATCCGTACGCGGTCGCCTGGGTGGCATTTCAGCGTATCCAGCTCACGCGCGCTCAGCTGCAACGTTTCGCTATCCGGATCGGCATGGACCAAAATGGCGCGGAACTGCTGATACTGCTCGTTGGTGACCAGACACTGCGGCCACTCTCCCGGCGCAGGCTGCCCTTCTTCCACCGTCAGCAGGCGGCTTTTGCGTATCGCCCGCACCCGGTCGATTTCGCACTCCAGCGTCGGGCCGCCGTCAAAAATGTCGATGTAGTTGTTAAAACGGAAACCTTCTTTTTCCAGTACCGCACGCGCAGGCGCCGTTTGCGGATGAACCTGGCCGATGACCGCCCGCGCTTCATCGGAAAGAAAGTCGATATATAACGGATGTTTTGGCATTAATGCGGCAATAAACGCTTTTTTACCGGTGCCGGAGAGATAATCGGCGCGGGAAAATTCAATCGCGAAGAAGCGCTTGCCGAGGCTTTCCCAGAACGGAGAATAGCCATGCTCATCAATCACGCCGCGCATCTCGGCAACCACTTTGTCATTAAAGTGGTCGCGGAAACCGGCCATAAACAGCAGTCGCGATTTCGACAACAGGTAGCCATTGCCCTCTTTACGCCATGCCGGATCGAGAAACAGCGTGCAGAGTTCGCTACAGCCGGTGTGATCGTTGCTAAGGAACAGCGTTGGCAGCGCGTGATAAACGTTGAGCTCTTTTGATGCATGTACCTGCGTGCCGACCCGATAGTTGTACCAGGGATCGTTGAGGCCAACGGCGACTTCAATCGCGCAGATCCCAACGACCGCGCCGCTGACGCTATCTTCCAGCACAAAGACATAGCCCTGCTCGCTTTTCGGCAGTTCGCCGCGCCAGGTGCGCTGGGAGCGTTCAATGCGGGCAGCCAGCGTGGGTTCGTCCGCCGGCAGCGACGTCAGGCCGCCGCCGGTTTCCCCCGCAAGGGCCATTAGCCCCGGCAAATCGGCTTTTTCAACCGGTCGGATCACCATCATGATGAAACTCCCGCAAGGAAGTGACGGCAAGCCAGCTCAAAGCGATCGAGACCGGTGTTCACCTCTTCCTCGCTCACGTTAAGGGCCGGAGCGAAGCGAACGACGTTTGCCCCGGCAATCAGTACCATCAGCCCATCTTCCGCCGCCTGGGTACTAATGGCTTTAGCTTTCCCGGCATATTCGTCGTTCAGTACACAACCAATCAGCAGCCCCAATCCGCGAATTTCCTTGAACAGGCCGTATTTGGCGTTAATCGCGCTCAGGCGTTCGCTAAACCACTGGTGACGCTGTTTAACGCCGTTCAAAAGCGCTGGGGTATTGACGATAGACAGCAGCTCCCCGGCAACAGCGGTGGCGAGTGGGTTGCCGCCGTAGGTCGTGCCATGGGTGCCGACGGTCATCACGCTGGCGCATTTCTCCGTCGCCAACAGCGCGCCGATCGGGAAGCCGCCGCCCAGCGCTTTCGCCGTCGACAGGACGTCCGGCGTCACCCCGTAGTGCATATAGGCATACAATTCGCCGGTACGCCCGACGCCGGTTTGTACCTCATCAAAAATCAGTAGCGCGTTGTGCTGGTCGCACAGTTCGCGCAGGCCGCGCAAAAATTCCGCTTTCGCCGGCACCACGCCGCCCTCGCCCTGCATCGGCTCGACGATCACCGCGCAGGTGTCGTCATTAATCATCGCGCGCGCCGAGTCGAGGTCGTTATAGGTAGCATGTTGGATCTGCGGCGGCAACGGCGCAAAATCCTGCGAATAGGAAGGCTGGCCGCCAGCGGACACGGTGAACAATGTGCGCCCGTGGAAGGCGTTTTTGAACGCGACAATGCCGCTTTTGTGGCTGCCGTAATGATCGTGGGCGTATTTACGCGCCAGTTTCAGCGCCGCTTCGTTGGCTTCGGCGCCGGAGTTACAGAAGAAAACGCGGTCGGCAAAGGTGGAGTCGATAAGCTGTTTGGCAAGGCGTAGCGCCGGTTCGTTGGTGTAGCCGTTACCGGTATGCCAGAATTTTCCCGCCTGCTCGGTCAGCGCTTTTACTAACTGTGGGTTAGCGTGTCCCAGCGCATTCACCGCGATACCGCCGGCAAAATCGATATACTCTTTCCCCTGCTGATCCCACAACCGTGAACCTTCGCCGCGTACCGGAATAAAAGCCGCCGGCGCATATACCGGCATCATCCATTGATCAAAATTGCTACGCGTAATTGACTGAGACATATCGACCTCTTCCGGTAAATTAAAAGTAAGCACAATGTTAAAATTTATGAGTTATTACGCTGTAAATGTAGATTGCACGCATCGTGCCAGCCAGAGGCAAAAATGCATAAATTGAGCTCAATCACGTGATATCAATGAGTTACAGACACTAATTATTCAATAAAAATGCATATTTAGTGAATAATCATCAAATAAACGGCGATGGATAGAGGAAAACGACGAGAAGTTATGCAGCGATAAGATATAATTCTGTAATTGTGATCCTCTACGAAATTTATCGTAGATATCTGCGCTTTTTTGGCGCGACATGCGCCAAAGCGGTGCATAATTTGTGCGATTCGCTCGCCAACCGCAGTAATCGGCAGAATTAACCACCTGCCGGCAGCCACCATGATGAAATTCTGCTAACATCCTTGCACTATTCACCTTGCACAGTGGCAGCGACTATGAAATTCATCTCTTTTAATATCAACGGCCTGCGTGCCCGCCCCCATCAACTGGCCGCCATCGTCGATAAACATCAGCCCGATGTTATCGGCCTCCAGGAAACCAAAGTACACGACGATATGTTTCCTCTCGAAGAGGTGGCGAAGCTGGGCTACAACGTCTTTTACCATGGGCAAAAAGGCCATTACGGCGTCGCGCTGCTGACCAAAGAGACTCCGATAGCCGTGCGTCGCGGCTTCCCGGGCGACGGCGAAGATGCGCAACGCCGCATCATCATGGCGGAAATCCCCTCACCGTTTGGCAATGTCACGGTAATTAACGGCTATTTCCCGCAAGGAGAGAGCCGCGACCACGAGATCAAGTTCCCGGCGAAAGCGGCGTTTTATCAGAATCTGCAGAACTACCTCGATACCGAGCTGAACAAAGAAAATCCGGTGCTTATCATGGGCGATATGAATATTAGCCCTACCGATCTTGATATCGGCATTGGTGAAGAGAACCGCAAACGCTGGCTGCGCACCGGTAAGTGTTCCTTCCTGCCGGAAGAGCGTGAATGGATGGATCGTCTGCTGGGCTGGGGCCTGGTGGATACCTGGCGTCACGCCAACCCGGATAATAATGAGCGCTTCTCATGGTTCGATTACCGCTCTAAAGGTTTTGATGACAACCGCGGTCTGCGTATCGACCTGCTGCTGGCAAGCTCGCCGCTGGCTCAGCGCTGCGTCGAAACCGGCATCGATTACGACATCCGCGGGATGGAAAAGCCTTCCGATCATGCGCCGGTATGGGCAACCTTTAAGCCGTAATTCTTCTTGGGGCTCCGGCGCGGAGCCCCGCTATCCTGAGCAAAATCAATAAAGTGAACGGTATACATTGTCGCTCACGGCAATTTACTATACTGTCGCGCGCACCCGGCGTTTCCTGCCGGGCAAAACGAAGACAGGAGACCCCTATGCAAAAGAAGCCGTTATCCAACACGCTATAAACTGCTGTTTGCCGTACTCCTGTTTGCCCTGCTGGCATGGCTTGTTCATCACGCCGGGCTGACGCGACTGCTCAGCCACCTTCACGATCTTCAATTACTTATTCTGCACAGCGGTAGCGCAGGCTATGCGCTTTATATCCTGCTGTTTATCATCGCCGCCTTGTGCCTGATGCCCGGCAGCGCGTTGGTCATCGTCGGCGGTATGATATTCGGCCCCTGGTTGGGCACGCTTCTCTCGCTTATCGCCGCGACTATCGCCTCATCGCTGTCGTTCCTGCTGGCCCGCTGGCTGGGGCGCGAAGCGCTGCAGCGCTATTGCGGTCACCATGCCGTTTTTCAGGCGTTCGAGCGCGGCATTGCCCGCAGCGGCTGCGATTTTCTGATTTTCACCAGGCTGGTGCCGCTGTTTCCTTATAATCTGCAGAACTATGCCTATGGGCTGACGGCGATCCCCTTCTGGTCCTTTACGTTTATCTCCACCATCGCCACCCTACCGGGATTGTTTATTTATACTTTTATGGCCAGCGAACTGGCCCGCGATGGCATCACCCTGGCCTTTATTGGCAAACTCAGCATCGCCGGCCTGGCGCTTTTTGTATTAACCCAGGCCGCCAGGCGGTATGGCCGCTATAAACGCATTAGTGTCGCAACATCCGCGGTAAGCGATAAAAATGGATAACAGAAAACGGCTGTGGCTCTCACGCGGCGCTATCGTCCTGCTGGCGCTGGCGGCGTTCATCGGCTGGTGGTTAATACCGGGCGTACGCTCCTTTGTGCAACATAGCCTTAGCGCGTTTGCCACTCTCGATCAGCAGGCGCTGGAGCGTTTTATTCACGCTTATGGCCCGCTGGCGGCGCTGGTCTCTTTCGGGCTGATGATCCTGCAGGCGATTGTCGCGCCGCTGCCGGCATTTTTAATTACCTTCGCCAATGCTTCGCTGTTCGGCGCACTGTGGGGCGGCGTGTTGTCATGGGTCAGCGCGATGGCTGGCGCGGCGCTGTGTTTTTTTATTGCCCGCGTACTGGGCCGTGAAGTGGTAGAAAAACTGACCGGCAAGACGGTATTACAGAGCGTAGATGGCTTTTTTAGGCGCTACGGCAAGCACACCATCCTGGTTTGCCGCCTGCTGCCCTTCGTCCCTTTCGATCCGGTGAGCTATGCCGCTGGCCTAACCTCAATCCGCTTTCGCCATTTTATGGTTGCCACCGGCGTCGGCCAATTACCGGCGACTATCGTCTACTCGTGGGCCGGAAGCCTGCTGACGGGGGGGCGGTTCTGGCTGCTCAGCGGTTTATCTATTTTGTTCGCTTTAGCTATCGTAGTCGCGATAGTCAAAGCGCAATACGTTGCGCATCACAACAGGAAATCGCCATGAATCTACCGCCGTTAACGTCGATTCCATTGATCCTGCGCCCGCAGGCGTGGCTACACCGTCGCCATTATGGCGCGGTACTCAGCCCTATCCGCTGGTGGGGGCGCATCCCGCTGGCGTTTTATCTGGTCTCAATGTTTGTCGGATATCTGGAACGCCGGCGCTCGCCACTCGATCCGCTGCTACGCTCGTTGGTGAGCGCCCGTATCGCCCAGTTGTGTCACTGTGAATTTTGCATTGATATCACCAGTATGAAACTGGCGCAGCGCGCCGGCGGCAGCGAAAAGCTATTGGCGGTTAACGACTGGCGCAACAGCGGATTATTCAGTGATAGCGAACGGTTAGCGCTGGAATATGCCGAAGCGGCGAGCATGACGCCGCCCACCGTCGATGATGCGTTGCGCGCCCGGCTGGCGCAGCAGTTCGATGCCCAGGCGTTAACCGAGCTAACCGCGCTGATCGGCTTGCAAAATTTATCCGCGCGCTTTAATTCCGCGCTGGCAATCCCGGCGCAGGGCCTGTGCCAAATTCCAAAGCCCGATGTTTCTGACACTCATCCCTAAGGAGTCAATATGCGCAGTCTGCGTTATTGTTTAATTTGGCTTGCCGCACTGCTGCTGGCCCCGACTCTCGCCAACGCCGACGAGAACTGGCAGAGCATCAGCCAGCAGGCGCGCGGCCAGACGGTGTGGTTCAACGCCTGGGGCGGCGACCCGGCGGTTAACCGCTACCTCGACTGGGTCAGCGCCGAGGTGAAACGGGATTACGCCGTCGATCTGCGTATTGTACATATCGCCGATGCCGCCGATGCGGTTAAGCGTATTCAGACCGAGGCGCGTGCCGGGCGTTCCCGCGGCGGTTCAATCGATTTATTGTGGGTTAATGGCGAGAATTTCCGCACGTTGAAGCAGGCGAATTTACTGCGCAGCGACTGGGCCGAGAAGCTGCCTAACTGGCGCTACGTCGATACGCGAAAACCGGTTCGGGAAGATTTCTCCCTCGCCACCGACGGCGCGGAATCCCCGTGGGGCGGCGCGCAGCTGACTTTTATCGCCCGCCGATCGCAGCTGGCTCAACCACCGGACAGCGCACAGGCGCTACTGACTTTCGCCACAGCACATCCAGGCAGCGTCACCTATCCGCGGCCGCCGGATTTTACCGGCACCGCTTTCCTTGAGCAGTTGCTGGTTGCGTTGACCGATCGGCCGGAGGCCCTGCGCCAGCCGCCGCAGGAGACAAGTTTCGCCGCGGTGACCGCGCCGCTTTGGGCCTATCTCGACAGGCTACACCCGCTGCTCTGGCGCCAGGGCCGCGATTTTCCGCTGTCGCCAGCGCGGATGGACGCGATGCTGACGCAAGGCACGCTACAACTATCACTGACCTTCAATCCGCTGCATGCGCAGCAAAAAGCCGCCAGCGGCGAACTCCCACAAGACAGTTATAGCTTTGGTTTTAAACAAGGGATGCTCGGCAACGTGCATTTTGTCGCTATCCCCGCCAACGCCCGCGCGACGGCTGGCGCACAGGTGGTTGCCAACTTCCTGCTGTCGCCACAGGCTCAGTTACGCAAAGCCGATCCGCAAATCTGGGGCGATCCCAGCGTACTCGATCCCGAAAAACTCAACGACGCCCAGCGCGCCGCATTGTACGCCGTACAACCGAAAGCGACGCCGCCGATGCTGGCAGAACCGCACGCCGCCTGGGTTGACGCGCTGGAGCAGGAATGGTTGCGCCGCTACGGTACCCACTAATTGCGCTGACGTGGGGAGCGATAGCGCTTATCTACCTCCCCCTGCTTCCCGCCGCCGCTTTGATGGCGATACCCGCCGTCGACGCCGCGGCCTGGCGGGGGCTATTTAGCGATCCGCAGTTGCCGCAGGCGCTGGCCGCGACGCTAGTTTCTACGCTACTGGCGGTGGGCGGCGCGCTGTTCATCACCCTGACGGTGATTGGCGCGTTATGGCCAGCCGCCGGCTGGCAGCGCCTGGCGAGAAGATTACCGCTGCTGCTGGCCGTACCCCATGTCGCTTTCGCCACCGCCGCCCTGCTGCTATTTGCCGAAGGCGGCTGGCTGTGTCGTCTGTTTCCCGCCTTGAGCCCACCGGCCGATCGCTACGGTATCGGTCTGGGCCTGACAATGGCGGTCAAAGAGAGCGCTTTTTTACTGTGGGTGGCGTATGGCGTACTGGGCGAAAAACAGCTGGCAGCCCAAACCGTAGTCATGAAAACCCTCGGCTACAACCGCAGGCAATGTCTGCAGTGGATTATTGTACCGGCGCTGCTGCCATCGATGAGCCTTGTTCTGCTGGCCACCGTCGCCTGGAGTCTGTCGGCGGTGGATGTCGCTTTGGTGATCGGTCCTGGAAATCCACCAACGCTGGCGGTACTGGCGTGGCAGTGGCTTAATCAGGGCGATCCGCTGCAACAGGCGAAAGGCGCGCTGGCCAGCCTGCTGCTGCTTGCCTTCACGTTAATCTTCGCGGCCATCGCATCGGTAGGCTGGCGCCGCTGGCGGCAAAGCATTCCCGCACTACGCGGCAAGCGCGCCCCCCCTGCCAACGCAGCGGCGGGACATATTCTGGCGCAGGCGGTACCCGCCTGCGGTCTGGTTTGCGCGTTGTTGTTGGCTGGCATTTCACAATGGACGCAGCCAACGGCTGAGGCGATCGGCAACAGCCTCTGGCTGGCGTTAGGCGCGGCGATACTGGGGGCCGCGCTGTGCCTGCTGTGGCTGGAGTTCGGCCCCGCCAGATATAACGGACTCTGGCTGCCATTAATCATCCCGACGCTGCCGCTTGCCGATGGTCAATATCAATTAGCGCTCGCGGGCTGGCTCGACGGTGAATTGATGACGGTATTATGGGGGCATCTGTTATGGGTCGTGCCATGGATGCTGTTTATCCTCTCCCCGGCGTGGCGCAATCTTGATCCACGGCTGTTATTGATTGCCCGTACGCTTGGCTGGCGGCGCGGCCGCCTGTTTTGGTGGGTCAAACTGCCGTCAATGGCGCGACCGCTGCTTACCGCGCTGGCGGTCGGGTTTTCGGTGAGTATCGCGCAATATCTGCCGACCGTGTGGCTCGGCGGCGGACGTACGCCGACGTTGACCAGCGAAGCGGTGGCGCTGAGCAGCGGCGGCGACAGTACGCGGCTTGCCGCACAAGCGCTGTGGCAATTGCTGCTACCGGCGATCTGTTTTATGGTTACTGCGCTGATAGCCTGGTTTATAGGCCGTCGCCGCCGGGGATTACGCTAATGCTAACCGTTCACAATCTGACATTAACCCTCCACCGCCAACCGCTGTTATGTGGAGTAAATTTTTCTGTCGCCCCCGGCGAAGTGTTGACCCTGATGGGCCCTTCCGGCAGCGGTAAATCAACCCTTTTTGCCTGGATGATCGGCGCGCTTGCCGACACTTTTCGCGCCGAAGGTGAATTATGGCTCAACGAACGCCGCTGCGACAGGCTCGCCACCGAAGCGCGGCGCATTGGCATCCTGTTTCAGGATTCGCTACTGTTTGACCACTTCAGCGTGGGCAACAATTTACAGCTCGCCCTGCCTGCGGAGTTCCGCGGCGCGGCGCGCCAGGTTGAAGTTGAACAGGCGCTGGCGCGCGCCGGCATGCCGGGGTTCGCCTCGCGCGATCCGGCCACGCTCTCCGGCGGACAGCGCGCGCGCGTCAGCCTGTTGCGCGCCCTGCTGGCAAGGCCGCAAGCGCTGCTGCTGGATGAGCCTTTTAATCGCCTGGATGCAGAACTTCGCGCCGATTTTCGCCAGTGGGTGTTTGCGGAAATTGACCGGCTGGCAATCCCGGCGGTGCTGGTGACTCACGACAGTCAGGATCTTCCGCCGGGCGGACGCTGTATTAATATTGCCGCCTGGCAGGCAAATTCCGCCTAACCTGCGTTATCGCAAAGAAATTCCCTTATCAGGAGCAGAGAATGAGCCCTCCTCTTTCTACCGTCGGGCATTTCGATGAAACGTGTTTCTCAATTGACCGCACTCGCCCTGCTCATGGGGCTTGCTGCTTCCTCTACTTTCGCCGCTGATACCATGCCAACGCTGAACTTATCAACGCTGCAGCAGCAGCACGGCGTAGCGATAGACACCCGCCTCAGCGCTTTCTATAACGGTTGGCCGCAAAGCGCCAACGGCCCAGAGGGCCATGAACCGCAGGCGCTAAACCTCTCTGCTAGCTGGCTTGGCTCAATGAGCGACGAACAACTGCGTGCATGGGCTACTCAGCACCGGCTGCAGGCCGATACGCCAATCGCGTTATATGGCGGCGCTGACGATAACGCCAGGGTTGCGGCGCGCCTGAAAGAAGCCGGATTCACCAAACTCAGCACCCTTAGCGACGCTTTCAGTCAGGGCGAGCGCCTGCAGAAGCTGCCGCACTTTGAGCAGCTGGTCTATCCGCAGTGGATCCACGATTTACAGCAAGGTAAAACCGTTACCGCCGCCCCGCAGGGCGACTGGAAACTGTTTGAAGTGGCCTGGGGCGCGCCGAAGTTTTATCTGCTGAATCATATTCCCGGCGCCGGTTATATTGATACCAATGAAGTGGAAAGCGAGCCGCTGTGGAACAAAGTGTCCGATGAACAGCTAAAAGCGATGCTGGCTAAACACGGTATTCGCCATGACACCACGGTGATTCTGTACGGCCGCGACGTCTACGCCGCCGCGCGCGTCGCGCAGATCATGCTGTATGCCGGGGTGAAAGATGTACGCCTGCTCGACGGCGGTTGGAAAAGCTGGTCCGACGCGAATCTGCCGGTCGAGCGCGGCATGCCAGCCAAAGAAAAAGCGGTGCCGGATTTCGGCGCGCCGATCCCCGGTCAGCCGCAGTTAATGCTCGATACCGAACAGGCGCGCGGGTTACTACACCGCCAGGATGCTTCGCTGGTCAGCGTCCGCTCGTGGCCGGAATTTATCGGCACCACCAGCGGCTATAGCTACATCAAGCCGAAGGGTGATATTGCTGGCGCCCGCTGGGGTCATGCCGGCAGCGATTCCACGCATATGGAAGACTTCCATAATCCGGACGGCACGATGCGCAGCGCCGATGATATCGCGGCGATGTGGAAACAGTGGAACATTCTGCCCAACCAGCAGGTCTCATTTTACTGCGGCACTGGCTGGCGCGCCTCAGAAACCTTCATGTACGCCCGTGCGATGGGCTGGAAAAACGTCTCCGTTTACGACGGCGGCTGGTACGAATGGAGCGGTAATCCGCAAAACCCGGTAGCCACCGGCGAACGTGGCCCGGACAGCAGCAAATAATCCTACTACTGAGGGAGGTTCTGGCTTTGCGCCTCCCTCAGCGTCAGGTAGCCGCTCCAGATACGGGTGAAGGTTGTCAGCCAACATAGCGCGCCAAAACACCACGCCAGCCAGGGGAAGTTCGCCGGAAACAGGCAACACAGCACAAATAGCAGGATTGTCTCCGTTCCTTCAGTCAACCCGCCTAGATAATAAAATGATTTATGCGCATAGCCCGGATTGGCAATCTGATGCTTTGCCGCAAGTGTCGCAAATGCCAGGAAGCTGCTGCCGGTGCCGATAAACGCAAACAGCAGCCAGCCGCCCGCCAGCGCATTTTGCGCCGGGTCGGCAACAATAAAACCGAACGGCACCAGCGCGTAAAACAAAAAATCGAGCGAAATATCCAAAAATCCGCCGGCGTCGCTGAGACCACGCCGCCGCGCCAGCGCGCCATCCAGGCCATCCAGTAACCGGTTCAGCACAATGGCCGCCAGCGCGGCGCCGTACCAGCCGAGCGCCAGAAACGGCAGCGCCAGCACGCCGATAGCAAAACCGAAAAGCGTCAGGCCGTCAGGGGAGATCCCCGGACGGTCGAGCACGCGGGCGATAGCATTCAGTACGGGCTTCAATCGGGGATGCAGGCGGCTATCAAGCACGGTGACGCTCCATCAGGCTAAAAGGTTGTCGGTACAGGGGAAAGACGGAGATAATACGCCATTATGCGCAAGCCCGGTATTTGAATGATTCAGGATAACTATGCAAAAAACGATTGATGTCGTCGCCGCCATTATTGAACGTGACGGCAAAATTCTCCTGGCGCAGCGCCCGCCGCACGCCGATCAACCGGGGCTGTGGGAGTTCGCCGGCGGCAAAGTCGAACATGGCGAAAGCCAGCCGCAGGCGTTAGCCCGCGAACTGGAAGAGGAACTGGCAATTGTTGCGAGGCCAACCCGCTATATCGCCAGCCATCAGCGGGAAGTCTCCGGGCGTTTGATCCACCTGCATGCCTGGTGGGTCGCCGAATTTCGCGGTGAACCCGTCGCCCGTTACCATAGCGAACTGCGTTGGTGTACCCCGGCGCAAGCATTAGCATTTGATCTGGCGCCAGCGGATATTCCTCTGCTGAATGCCTTTATCGCTCAACAGGCAGGTTAGTTTCTCTTCCCCCTCTCCGACCTGGGTCATCGTTTTTAGTTATGACCCTTGTCGAATTATAAATTTTTCTCCGCGCTCAATTTTTCCTTGTCAGCCTAACGATTTCCGGTGTTATAGTCGGAAAAACGGCATTTTCAAGGCCGGGTATAAAAAATAACAAGCAACCACAACCGTAAGGGGAAATTACATCTATGGATCAGGCGTGTACTCTGGAAAGTTTTCTCGCCCGCGTTCAACAGCGCGACCCGCATCAAACTGAATTCGCTCAAGCCGTCCGCGAAGTGATGACCACTCTGTGGCCGTTCCTTGAACAGAATCCGCGCTATCGTCAGCTCAATTTGCTGGAACGCCTGGTCGAACCGGAGCGCGTCATCCAGTTCCGCGTCGTCTGGGTTGACGATCGCAATCAGGTTCAGGTTAACCGCGCCTGGCGCGTGCAGTTCAACTCCGCGATTGGCCCGTACAAAGGCGGCATGCGCTTCCACCCGTCGGTCAACCTGTCGATCCTTAAGTTCCTGGGCTTCGAACAGACCTTCAAAAACGCCCTCACCACGCTGCCGATGGGCGGCGGTAAAGGCGGCAGCGATTTCGACCCGAAAGGTAAAAGCGACGGCGAAGTGATGCGCTTCTGCCAGGCTTTGATGACCGAACTATATCGTCATCTCGGCCCGGACACCGACGTGCCGGCGGGCGATATCGGCGTTGGCGGCCGCGAAGTCGGTTTTATGGCCGGCATGATGCGCAAGCTTTCCAACAATAGCGCCTGCGTCTTCACCGGCAAAGGTCTCTCCTTCGGCGGCAGTCTCATCCGCCCCGAGGCCACCGGTTACGGTCTGGTTTACTTTACAGAAGCGATGCTCAAGCGCCACGGTCTTGGCTTCGAAGGGATGCGCGTCGCGGTCTCCGGCTCCGGCAACGTGGCGCAGTTCGCCATTGAGAAAGCCATGGAATTCGGCGCGCGCGTCATTACCGCCTCCGATTCCAACGGTACGGTGGTAGACGAAGCCGGCTTCACCAAAGAGAAACTGGCCCGTCTGATCGATATTAAAGAGCGTAGCCACGGCCGCGTCGCCGACTACGCGCGCGAATTCGGTCTGACCTACCTCGAAGGCCAACAGCCGTGGTCAGTGCCGGTAGATATCGCGCTGCCGTGCGCGACCCAGAACGAACTGGACGTCGATGCCGCGCAAATGCTGATCGCCAATGGCGTTAAAGCGGTTGCCGAAGGCGCCAACATGCCCACCACCATTGCCGCCACCGATCTGTTCCTCGACGCTGGCGTGCTGTTCGCGCCGGGCAAAGCAGCCAACGCTGGCGGCGTCGCCACATCCGGCCTTGAAATGGCGCAAAACGCCGCGCGTATGGGCTGGAAAGCGGAGAAAGTGGATGCGCGTCTGCACCACATTATGTTGGATATTCACCACGCCTGCGTCGAATACGGCGGTGAAGAGAAACAGACCAACTACGTTCGCGGCGCCAATATCGCCGGCTTCGTCAAGGTCGCTGACGCCATGCTGGCGCAGGGTGTGATTTAATCTGTGCCTTTATCCCCGACGCCCGGCGTCGGGGATATCAACGCTACTCCATGGTAATCACCACTTTCCCCAGATGATTACCGCTATCGAGGCAGGCATGCGCCTGCGCGATTTCAGCCATCGGATAGCTGGCGTAAATCAGCGGCTTACATTTACCCTGCGACAGCAGCGGCCAGACGTGGTCCTTCAGCGCCAGAGCGATCTGCCTTTTTTCTTCCGCACTTCTGCCGCGCATCGTTGAACCGGTCACGGTCGCGCGCTTGAGCATCAAGGTTTGAATATCAACATCATGGGCGATTCGCCCGCCCATAAAGCCGATAATCACCAGCCGCCCGTCTCGCTTCAGCAGTTCCAGGTTACGATTAAAATAGGGTCCACCCACGATATCGAGAATAACGTCGACGCCTTTACCATCGGTCAACTGATTGATTTTCTCTGCGAAATCATCGGTTTTATAATTAATGGCCGTAGCATAAGGACGCAGCGCCGCCACTTTTTCTTCCTGCCCAACGGTGGTATAGACTTTCATACCTAACTCATGGCACAACAGGATCGCCGTCGTCCCGATGCCGCTGGCCCCGCCGTGAATCAAGACGCTTTCATGAGGTTGCGCCCGGCCCATCTGAAACAGGTTCGCCCACACGGTAAAGAAAGTTTCAGGTATCGCCGCCGCTTCGCTAAAGCTCAGCCCAGGCGGTATTGGCAGCGTTTGCCCTGCCGGTACCGAGCAATACTCCGCATAGCCACCACCGTTGGTCAGGGCGCAAACTTTATCGCCGGGATGAAAATCCGTCACCTGCGATCCTACCGCCGCGACCACCCCAGCGACTTCCAGCCCGGGTATCGGCGTTACCCCTTCCGGCATCGGATATACGCCCTGTCGCTGTAAGATATCCGGCCGATTGACGCCAGCCGCTTTAACCTGGATCAGGACGTCGTTATCACCGACCGAAGGGATGTCGCCTTCACCAATCTGAAGAACCTCCGGGCCGCCCGGTTGACTAATTGAGATATACTTCACTGCTCCCCCTCATCATCAGATTGCTGTTACTTTGCATATTCGTCGAGCAACGCTTTTGCCGCCAGCTGACCGAGCGCATTCGCCGCAAAAGGGCTGTCCCCGGTTAGCACTTTACGGTCCTGATGCACACGACCTTTGATATCGCTATTTACGATCTCAAGCCCCATTGCTTTCAACGCTTCACCAAAATACCAGGTCAGGTGACCGGGCATATAGCCGATATCCGGCGTTTGTTTATCGGCGGCATCTGGAAACGCGCAAATGGCATAACCGTTTAACGGATTCTCCCCATGGCGTAACGCGAGGAACGCCGCCGGGCCGTGACAGAGCGAAATCACAAACCGATCGTGTCGTAGCGCCCAGCGCAGCGTTTCGGCGACGTCTTCACTCTCCGGCAGGCCGATAAGCGCACCGTGGCCGCCGGGAATAAATACCGCCGCATAATCGCTATCAGCATCCAGTTGCGCTAAGACGTCAGAAAGCGCCAGCGGCTGGCGGAACTGCGGCAGATAACGCTCGAAGAACGGCATAATCTTTTGGTCTTCTCGCGGCATCGCCCAGTATTCAAACTTGACCATTTGCCCGGAGAGCGTTGCAATATCAAAATCGAAACCTGCGGCATGCAGATGGTACATCGGCAATAGCGTCTCCACCGGATGATTACCGGTCGAAAAGAGCGTGCCGTTATCGGTGGGCAGATAACGTTCATCGGCGGCGATAACCAGCACTTTACGCCGTCCATTATAGCGCCGCGTATAATCAGCGCCGCTAAGGTCAGACACCGCGCTGGTAAATTGGCTGAGAGAATAGGCCGAAGGAAAAAAAGCATTCTCTTCAGCATGGTCCACCTGCGGTTGTTTACTGATTTGTTCGCTCATCATCTTTTCCTTTTCATCTGCGGATATAGAGATTATTCACTGTGAGGCGGCGATATTTCACCGTTCAGCATCGCCACCTGGACGGCCTGCGCCGTGGTCACCACCTTCAGGCGACCGCGCGCATGGCGCAAATGATTCTCCACCGTACGTTCAGAGATCCCCAGCACGGCGGCAATGTCTCCCTGCCTAAGCCCTTTGGCTACCAGAGTAAGTACTTCGATTTCTCTGCGGGTCAGTACGGTTGCATTACCTTCCTCAGCAGAGCTCAACAATCTCCGCGCGCAATGAAATGCCTCTATGCCCAGTAACAGCAGCAGCATTTCGGCTCGCGGTGAAGCGTCGATGGCCATGCCGCCAAGGCTCAGCGCACCTTCAATACCGGTGTGGCCAAAAATGGGGATCTGCATGCCATGAAGCGCGCCTTTCAGGGGAACGTCGACAATTTGATACTCACCGCTGGCCGTGTCACTACCGGTTTTTCGCCACAAAAATGGCCGGGAGGCATGGATAAAATGCTGGTTGACCGGACAGCGCTGCAGGTAGGTTTGTTCATCTACCTCATCGTCAAACCAGTGCCCTTCAATCCAGTAAATGCGTTCAATATAGGGAGTACGTAGTGGGGAAATAGAAAATAGTACGATCCGGTCATAGCCAAAAGCAGACATCACATTTCTGACGTGTCGTTGCAGTTCAGCCATGGTGCTGACTGATCTGATTTTGAGGATACTGTCCATTGGATCGTTTACCATCATCATCCCTTCTTTAACATCAATGCCCCTAGTTTAGAGCAAGAAGGCGGAAATGATATGCGGGAAAACCCTCAGCCGGGTTAAGCGCCCTCAGGCGGAAGGGCGTTTTAGCTAAGCCCCTCAGTGGCGAGGGGCGGAGAAATTATTGCGGATTTTCCGGCGCGATGTCCGCCGCCGGCTTTTTCCCTTTCGGCTTGCCCTTCCCTTTACTAAACGACTTTTTCGCCCCGCCTGGCGCGGCCAGCCCGCGGAACTGGCGCACCGGCGTGCTCCGCGCCTGATCGATAAGCTGGAACAGCGTCCCCACCAGCGGCTGCATAAAGTCCTGATAGCGGCACTGTTTTTCGCTGATTTGCGTCAATACCGATTCCCAATGGGCGGTCATATCCGGGCGTGCGGCCATTTCCGGCAGGGAATGGATTAGCGCCCGACCGGCATCCGATGAGTGGATATAGCGCCCCTTTTTATTCAGGAAACCGCGCTTAAACAGCAGCTCAATAATCCCGGCGCGGGTCGCTTCCGTCCCCAGACCGTCGGTCGCGCGGAGGATCTTTTTCAGTTCTTTATCCTGCACAAAGCGGGCAATACCGGTCATCGCCGACAGTAACGTCGCGTCGGTAAAGTGGCGCGGCGGCTGGGTCTGTCGCTCCACCACTTCACCTTTTTCGCACAATAGCTCATCGCCTTTGGCGACCACCGGCAGCGGCGTACCATCGTTCTCTTCGTCGCGCTCTTTGTTGCCAAGCAGCGCGCGCCAGCCCGCTTCGGCGAGGAAGCGGGCCTTAGCGACAAATTTGCCGTTAGCAATATCAAGGTCAATCTGGCACTTGCGGAATACCGCATCCGGGCAGAACTGCATCAGATACTGACGAGCGATCAGGTTGTATACCTTCTCTTCGTTATCGTTGAGTTTGACCTGACTGCTGCGCGCGGTCGGGATAATGGCGTGGTGCGCATCGACCTTTTTATCATCCCAACAGCGGTTGCGGATCTCCGGATCCATCACCGGCTGCGGCAGCAGATCCGGCGCATGGACGCTAATCGCATTCAATACCGCATGGCGGCCGGCAAAATGTTCCTCCGGCAGGTAGCGGCTATCCGAGCGCGGATAGGTAATCAGTTTGTGGGTCTCATACAGCTTCTGGCAGATATCCAGCACGTTCTGGGCGCTGAAGCCGAAACGTTTGGCCGCTTCGATCTGTAACGCCGACAGCGAAAACGGTAGCGGCGCCGGTTCGGAATCGCGCTTATCGTTATAGCCGGTCACGATTGCCGGCTGTCCTTCGATACGTTTAACCACATGCTCGGCCAGCGGACGATGCAGTAAACGCCCCTCTTCATCCTGATAGGGTTCGCAGGCTTCGCTTGGCACCCAGGTGGCGATAAACCGCTCGTCTTTTGGCGTAACAATATGCGCTTTGACGTCAAAGAAATCTTTGGCGACGAAGTTCTCGATCTCTTCATCGCGACGCACCACCAGCCCCAACACCGGCGTCTGTACGCGGCCAACCGACAACACCCCCTGATAGCCGGCATTACGCCCGAGAATGGTGTAGGCGCGGGTCATGTTGATGCCGTACAGCCAGTCGGCGCGAGCGCGGGCCAGCGCCGACACGCACAGCGGGACAAACTCGCTATTCGCGCGCAGGCGGTTAATCGCCCGTTCAACCGCCTGTGGGTTGAGGTCGTTAATCAGGCAACGCTGCACCTGCTGGCGCTTTTCCGGCGCCAGCTGCAGGTAGTCCAGCACCTCATCGACCAGCAGTTGCCCTTCTCTATCCGGGTCGCCCGCGTGAACCACTTCCTGCGCCTCGCCAAGCAGGCGCTTGATGACGTTCAGCTGTTTGGTGACCGACGGTTTTGGTTGCAGTTGCCACTTTTCCGGAACGATAGGTAGATCGAGCAGGTTCCAGCGCGCGTAGCGTCCGTCGTAAACATCCGGCTGCGCCTGCTCCAGCAGGTGACCGATACACCAGGTGACCACCTGCCCGTTGCCGCACTCAATAAAGCCATCGCCTTTACGATGCGGTTTAGGCAACACATCGGCGATAGCGCGACCGAGACTCGGTTTTTCTGCAATAAACAACCGCATCTAATCAACGGATCTCGATCATTGGACGCCCGCCGCGGGCGGTTACCAGCTCGCCAATGGCGGCAAGCTTGATGCCAAATTCCGCGGCAGCGGCCTGGACTTCGGCTTCAGCTTCCGGCGTTACCGCCAGCAGCAGGCCGCCGGAAGTTTGCGGATCGCACAGCAGATCGCGCCATGCCGCCGGCATCTCGCCCATCAAGTGGCCGTAGCTGGCAAAGTTGCGTCCGGTGCCGCCCGGCACCGCTCCGGCGGCGATATAGGCTTCAACACCCGGCAGTTTAGGAATATCGGCGTAGTTTAGCTGCGCCTGAACGCCCGCGCCGCGGCAGACTTCGCTGAGATGCCCCAGCAGGCCGAAACCGGTGACGTCCGTCATCGCTTTTACCCCTTCGATATTGGCAAATGCGGCGCCGGCAAGGTTCATCTGACACATGGTCTCCGTCGCCAGCCCCTGATGTTCCGGCTTCAGCAGCGATTTCTTCTCGGCGGTAGTCAGCACGCCAATACCCAGAGGTTTGGTCAGATACAGCTTGCAGCCCGCCTGCGCGGTGCTGTTTTTCTTGATACGTTCGGTTGGTACCACGCCGGTCACCGCGAGCCCGAAAATCGGTTCCGGCGCATCGATAGAGTGACCGCCCGCCAGCGCAATCCCGGCCTGCTGGCAGGCAAAACGCCCGCCTTCAACCACTTCGCGAGCAATCTCCGGCGCCAGCGTGTTGATTGGCCAGCCAAGTATCGCAATCGCCATAATCGGTTTGCCGCCCATGGCGAAAATGTCGCTGATGGCGTTAGTCGCCGCGATACGGCCAAAATCAAAAGGATTATCGACGATCGGCATGAAAAAATCGGTGGTGCTGATGATCGACGTCCCGTTACCCAGATCGTAGACCGCCGCATCGTCGCTGGTTTCGTTGCCGACAAGCAGGTTCGGGTCGACAAACTTCGCCTGCTCGCTATGCAGAATGGTTTCCAGCACTTTAGGGGAAATTTTACAACCGCAACCGGCTCCGTGGCTGTATTGCGTTAAACGAATAGCTTGCTCGCTCATGGACATCTCCTGTCATTGCAATCCCGCTATGGTAGCGCCCAAACGGCAAGGTGATAAGTGCGACAGTCCGAAATCGCGAGTGGTTGCTCATTAAGCAGACAAATATGCGTTTTTGCGATACCGAACAATTTTTTCAATGTGATTTTAACTTTTACTTACAGATGACAAAAATGTGACTAAAAACAAAACCATTGTTCTGGACATATAACACCGTAAGGAAATGTAGATGAAAAAGCGCGTTCTCGCCCTCTGCCTCGCCAGCCTGTTTTCCGTTAACGCTTTCGCACTGGTCCCTGCCGGCAACGATGCAACCACTAAACCCGATCTCTATTATCTGAAAAATGCCCAGGCCATCGATAGTCTGGCGCTGTTGCCGCCGCCGCCGGAAGTCGGCAGCATTGCATTTTTGAACGATCAGGCGATGTATGAGAAGGGACGGCTGCTGCGTAATACTGAACGCGGTAAACTGGCGGCTGAAGATGCCAACCTGAGCGCCGGCGGCGTGGCGAATGCCTTCTCCAGCGCCTTTGGTTCGCCCATCACCGAAAAAGACGCGCCGCAGTTACATAAGCTGCTGACAAATATGATTGAGGATGCCGGCGATCTGGCCACCCGCAGCGCGAAAGAGAAATATATGCGCATTCGCCCGTTTGCGTTCTACGGCGTTTCAACCTGTAACACCACCGAGCAGGACAAGCTGTCGAAAAACGGCTCTTACCCTTCCGGCCACACCTCTATCGGTTGGGCAACCGCGCTGGTACTGGCGGAGATCAATCCGCAGCGGCAAAACGAAATTCTTAAGCGCGGCTATGAGCTGGGCGAAAGCCGGGTTATCTGCGGCTATCATTGGCAGAGCGACGTCGATGCGGCGCGGATAGTCGGCTCGGCGGTAGTGGCGACCCTGCACACCAACCCGGCCTTCCAGCAGCAGTTGCAGAAAGCCAAAGATGAATTCGCCAAAACGCAGAAGTAACGTCATCGCCGTTGAACTCCCGGAGGCGGCGCTTGACGCGCCTTCTCCGGGCTACCAAATCGCACAGCGCTGTAGCCCGGTAAGCAACAACGCCGCCCGGCGGAACAAGCGCTGACTCAGAAGCGCGTGACGAACGGCGCGGTATCCGGACGCGCAAACGTGGTTGATGCTTTTAACTGCGGCGTGCCGAGATAGAGGAAACCGACAATTTTGTCCTGCTCGCGGCAGCCAAAGCCTTCGCGGACAACCGGACTCTCGGTTAACGCGCCGCTACGCCAGATACCGTTATAGCCCTGCGCCACTGCGGCCATTTGCATCGCCATCACCGCACATCCTGCGGACATTTCCTGTTCCCACAGCGGTACCTTCGGATGTTCTTCACAGCGTGCGACCACCGCGATAATCAGCGGTGCGCGGAACGGCGCATTACGTGCTTTTTCAATGGCTTTTTCATCCTGCCCGGCGGCCATCGCCCCTTTTTCCAGCAGTTGGCTAAAGCGTTCGCGGCCATCATCGGCAATAATAAAGAACCGCCACGGCTGTAACGTGCCGTGATCCGGCGCGCGCATCCCCGCGTGAAGGATATTTTCCAGCTGTTCACCAGCCGGAGCCGGGTCGGTCAGGCGCGACGCGCTGCGGCGATTTACCAGTAGTTCGAGAGCATCCATCTGTGTAACTCCTGTGATGTCATTTTGCATAAAATTAACATGCGCATGGATTTTGTTACAGCCCGATGGGTGATTCCTGCTGACAAGCGTCGGCACTCTCTTTAGGATAGCCAGACGCGGCAGCCCCTGCGGCTGACCCATCATCAAAATATTAGGGAGAATACATGCGAACCCTTTGGCGATTTCTTGCCGGATTTTTTAAATGGACATGGCGAATACTCAATTTCATTCGCCAATTCGCGCTGAACCTGGTGTTCCTGGCGCTGGTGCTGATTTGCGTCGGCATCTGGGCGCAGTTTAGCAGCAGTACCGCGGAACATACCGCGCGCGGCGCGCTGCTGATGAACATCACCGGCGTGGTCGTTGATAAACCTTCCGCCAGCAGCAAACTGGGAGTCATTGGCCGCCAGCTGTTCGGCGCCAGTTCCGATCGTCTGCAGGAGAACTCGCTGTTCGATATCGTACAGACGATTCGCCAGGCGAAAGACGACCGTAATATCACCGGTATCGTACTGGATCTGAAAAACTTCGTCGGCGGCGATCAGCCCTCAATGCAGTACATCGGTAAAGCGCTACGCGAGTTCCGCGACAGCGGTAAACCGGTATATGCCGTCGGCAGCAGCTACACCCAGGGGCAATACTACCTGGCGAGCTTCGCCAATAAAATTTGGCTCTCGCCGCAGGGTGAAGTCGACCTGCACGGCTTTGCCACCAACGGCCTGTACTACAAGTCGCTGCTGGATAAATTGAAAGTCTCGACCCACGTTTTCCGCGTCGGTACCTACAAATCCGCCGTCGAGCCGTTTATTCGCGACGACATGTCGCCGGCTGCGCGTGAAGCGGACAGCCGTTGGATCGGCGAACTGTGGCAGAACTATCTCAACACTATTGCCGCTAACCGCCAGATCACCGCGCAGCAGCTGTTCCCCGGCGCGCAGGGCGTGATCGACGGTCTGCGTAAAGTCGATGGCGATACCGCGAAATACGCGCTGGATAACAAGCTGGTCGACGAGCTGGCCACCTCGACGGAAGTGGAAAAGGCGCTCACTAAGCAGTTTGGCTGGAGCAAAGCGGATAACAACTATCGCGCCATCAGCTACTACGATTACAACGTCAAAGCGCCTGCTGAACAGGGTTCAGCGGTAGCGGTTATCTTTGCGAACGGCGCCATCATGGATGGTGAAGAAACGCCGGGTAACGTCGGCGGCGACACCACCGCGGCGCAAATCCGCGACGCGCGCCTGGATCCGAAAGTCAAAGCGATCGTCCTGCGCGTCAACAGTCCTGGCGGCAGCGTCAGCGCCTCGGAAGTGATCCGCGAAGAACTGGCGGCGGCGAAAGCGGCGGGTAAACCGGTGGTGGTCTCAATGGGCGGCATGGCGGCATCCGGCGGTTACTGGATCTCCACCCCGGCGGATTACATCGTGGCGAACCCGAGCACCCTTACCGGCTCCATCGGTATCTTTGGCGTGATTAACACGGTGGAAAATACGCTCGGTTCAATTGGCGTCCATACCGATGGCGTCGCCACCTCGCCGTTGGCCGATGTCTCAACCACCAAATCGCTGCCGCCGGAAGTGCAGCAGTTAATACAGCTGAGCATCGAAAACGGCTATAAGCGCTTTATCACCCTGGTGGCTAACGCGCGTAAGAGCACGCCGGAGAAGATTGACCAAATCGCGCAAGGCCACGTCTGGACCGGTGAAGACGCCAAAGCCAATGGTCTGGTGGATAGCCTCGGCGATTTCGACGACGCGGTGGCGAAAGCCGCGGAACTGGCGAAACTGAAACAGTGGCATATCACCTGGTACCAGGAAGAACCAACGTTCTTCGCGATGGTGATGGATAGCCTGACCGGTTCGGTGCGCGCTGCTCTGCCGGCCGCGATTCAGGCATATCTGCCTGCGCCGGTTGCGGCTGCAGCAGACGTTGTGAAAACGGAAAGCGATAAACTGGCGGCATTTAACGATCCGCAGAACCGCTATGCCTTCTGTCTGACCTGCGCCAATATTCGTTAATTCCCCGTCTGCCCCCACAGTGGGGCAGCGTTTCAACGACATTAAATTCAAGCGCTTCTCTGCAACTCCCAGGGTTAGCGCTTTATTTTTTTGCCTGCCACTTTATACTGCGCCTGTTCACGTCCAACCTAAGCGATGCTATGCAAAAGAAATCGATTTACGTTGCCTACACCGGTGGGACCATCGGTATGCAGCGCTCCGATCACGGTTATATCCCCGTTTCCGGCCACCTGCAGCGCCAGCTGGCGCTGATGCCCGAGTTCCACCGCCCGGAGATGCCGGACTTCACTATTCATGAATATGCGCCGTTGATGGATTCGTCTGATATGACGCCGGAAGACTGGCAGCATATCGCTGACGATATTCGCGACCACTACGACCAATACGATGGCTTTGTTATCCTGCACGGCACCGATACCATGGCCTTCACCGCTTCGGCGCTATCGTTCATGCTGGAGAACTTAGGAAAGCCGGTCATTGTGACAGGGTCACAAATCCCGCTAGCCGAGCTGCGTTCCGATGGGCAAATCAACTTGCTCAATGCGCTGTACGTCGCCGCCAACTATCCCATCAACGAAGTTTCGCTGTTCTTCAATAATCGTCTGTATCGCGGTAACCGCACGACCAAGGCCCACGCAGACGGTTTTGATGCCTTTGCTTCGCCAAACCTGGCGCCGCTGCTGGAAGCCGGCATCCATATCCGCCGTCTCGGTACCCCGCCGGCGCCACGCGGAAATGGCGAGCTGATCGTCCACCCGATTACGCCGCAGCCTATCGGCGTGGTTACTATCTATCCTGGGATTTCTGCCGATGTGGTGCGTAATTTCCTGCGTCAGCCGGTGAAAGCGCTGATCCTGCGCTCCTATGGCGTAGGCAATGCGCCGCAGAACGGCGAGTTTATTCAGGTCCTGGCGGAAGCCAGCCAGCGCGGCATTGTGGTGGTGAACCTGACGCAATGCATGTCGGGTAAGGTGAATATGGGTGGCTATGCCACGGGCAACGCGCTGGCGCAGGCCGGAGTCATTAGCGGTTTTGATATGACCGTGGAAGCGACGCTGACCAAGCTACACTATCTGCTCAGTCAGAACCTTGATGGTGCGGCCATTCGAAACGCCATGCAGCAAAACCTGCGCGGCGAATTGACCCCCGATGAGTAAGGAGCAAGCCATGAGCCACCGCGCACTGCTATTGGTCGACCTGCAAAATGATTTCTGCGCCGGCGGCGCACTCGCCGTCCCCGAAGGCGACAGCACCATTGATATCGCAAATCAGCTGATCGACTGGAGTCTGGCGCGCGGCGACGCCATCATCGCAAGCCAGGACTGGCATCCGGCCAACCATGGTAGCTTTGCCAGTCAGCATCAGGCCGAGCCCTATGCCCAGGGAGAGCTCGATGGCCTACCGCAGACTTTCTGGCCCGATCACTGCGTGCAGCATAGCGATGGCGCCGCGCTGCACCCGTTACTGAAACAGCAGGCCATCAACGCCGTGTTTCATAAAGGGCAAAACCCGGCAATCGACAGCTACAGCGCGTTTTTCGACAACGGTCACCGGCAGAAAACCGAACTGGATGGCTGGCTGCGCGCGCACGGCGTGACGGAGCTGAACATTCTCGGCCTCGCGACGGATTACTGCGTTAAATTTACCGTGCTCGATGCGCTGGATTTGGGCTACACCGTTAACGTTATCACCGACGGCTGTCGCGGCGTCAACCTGCAGCCGCAGGACAGCGCCGTTGCCTTTATGGAAATGGTCGCCGCCGGAGCCACGCTCTACACCCTCGATGACTGGCTGGAAACTCAGCCCTGACCTCACGCCCGGCGCACCTCACGCCGGGCGGTATTTACCGCCTCGTTGACCTCGATAAATTGAGCTGTCTCGCAGTTTCCCCGGATAAGGGCTGATACTGTGGGCAGGCTGTTTTTTCGCCACGCCATTTCCGTGGCGTGTGCTTATTTATTATTGTCAAAGAGGAACTCCGATGAAACTTTTGCCCTTGCTGGCAGCATTCCCCCTGCTCTGCGCCTCTGTCGTTTCCGCGCAATCTTATATGTCGGTCGGCTACTTTAACGGCGGCGGCGACGTCACCGCAGGCCCCGGCGGCGATATCGACAAGCTTGATGTCCGACAAATAACCCACCTTAACTACTCGTTCGGCCTTATCTACAACGATGAAAAAGACGAGACCAACGATGCGCTAAAAGATCCTGACCATCTCCATCAAATCTGGCTGTCGCCAAAAGTACAGGCGGATTTACAAAAACTGCCGGCCCTACGTCAACAAAATCCCGATCTGAAAGTTCTGCTCTCCGTCGGCGGCTGGGGCGCGCGTGGATTTTCCGGCGCGGCGGCCACGCCGGAAAGCCGGGCGGTGTTTATCCGTTCGGTCCAGCAGGTCATTAACCAGTATGGCCTTGATGGCATCGACCTTGACTGGGAGTTTCCGGTTAACGGCGCCTGGGGATTGGTGGCCAGCCAGCCGGCGGATCGCGATAACTTTACCGCGTTGCTGAAAGAACTACGTGCCGCCGTCGGCACTAAGAAACTGGTGACCATCGCCGTGGGCGCCAATGTTGAAAGTCCAAAAAGCTGGGTCGACGTGAAAGCGGTCGCCCCGCAGCTGGACTACATCAATCTGATGACTTACGACATGGCCTATGGCACGCAATATTTTAACTCAAATCTCTATGACTCCCGCCACTGGCCGACCGTAGCCGCAGCGGATAAATACAGCGCCGATTTTGTGGTGAATAACTATCTGGCAGCGGGTCTGAAACCGAGTCAGCTGAATCTCGGGATTGGTTTCTATGGCCGGGTCCCGAAACGTGCCGTCGAGCCTGGCATTGACTGGAGTAAGCCTGATGCGCAGAAAAACCCGGCTACCCAACCTTACTTCGGGGCGCAGCAAATCGAGTTGTTTAAATCGCTGGGTTATGACCTGAGCAAAGATACCTATGTGAAATACAACGATATTGTTGCCAAACTGCTCAACGATCCGCAGAAACGCTTCACTGAACACTGGGATGACGAAGCGAAGGTGCCGTGGTTATCGGTAAATTCTGCCGATGGCAAAGCGCTGTTCGCCCTGTCCTACGAGAACCCTCGTTCGGTGGCGATCAAAGCCGAGTACATCAAGAGCAAAGGGTTAGCAGGCGGTATGTTCTGGGAGTATGGCGCTGATGATAAAAACCAGCTTGCCCGCCAGTTGGCCGAGTCGTTAGGCATTAAGACGCAATAAAGCATGAGCCCCGGAAGCCCTGCGCAACCGGGGTGACATGAAGAGCCGCCCGGCTAGGCCGGGCGCTCAGTACGGCAGGTTACTGCGGTTTGAACGTTGCAATCGGCTTCGGCACGATACCGAAATCCTCTTTCAATTGCTGTTTACTCTTCATCACCATCTGACCGTTGGTGTCGATGGTCATGTGCTGCGCATCCGTGTTGTTGCGCGCCTGCCACAACATCACCAGCTGCATGCTGTTTTCTTTTTGTTCCGGGGTCAGCGCAACGCCGTCCGGCCATTTTCCTAACTCCACCGCGGTGGCTAAACGTTGGTACAGTTCCGGCGTCATACTGGCAATAATTTGCTCGATATCCATCATCTGCTCATCCGTCTTGGAATAATTTGCTGAATCGTTTCTTAGCCTTTAGTTCGTTCGCCGTTTTGGTCATCGGCGAAGCTTAAAGAGGCCGAATTGACGCAAAAACGCTCGCCGGTCGGCTGCGGGCCATCCGGGAAGACATGCCCCAGGTGCGCATCGCAATTGCCGCAGCGAATTTCCGTACGCTGCATCCCGTGCGAGTAATCATTGAGATAACGAATCGCGTCGTCGCTCACCGGCTCATAGAAGCTCGGCCAGCCACAGCCGGAGTCATACTTGGATTGTGAGTGAAACAGCGGCGCATCGCAGACCAGGCAGTGGTAGATGCCGTCTTTTTTATTATGCAGCAGCCGTCCGGTAAACGGCGGTTCGGTACCGTGATTCTGCGTCACATAAAACTGCATCTCGCTCAATTCTTGTTTGAGCTCGTCAGGAGATGGTTTATTAGCCATGTGATTACTTCTCGCTTTGAAAGGGCAACTTTACCCGTCGATTCTAACAAAACATTAACAATGAAACCTGTACTTTTGTTCTAAACTTATCCGATGCCATCAGGCAGCCAGATAATTGTGATGCTAATCACATTTTTATCTTATATGACCTTTAAAATTCCGGACGCAGTCCCCATATGGAATTGGGCTCAAAGGGAGAGTGAGGCAAATCAATCGCGCAAAGGTCTGCTCAGGATTGATTTGTCGCAATGATTGACACGATTCCGCTTGACGCTGCGTAAGGTTTTTGTAATTTTACAGGCAACCTTTTATTCACTAACAAATAGCTGGTGGAATATATGACTATCAAAGTAGGTATCAACGGTTTTGGCCGTATCGGTCGCATTGTTTTCCGTGCTGCTCAGAAACGTTCTGACATCGAGATCGTTGCAATCAACGACCTGTTAGACGCAGAGTACATGGCTTACATGCTGAAGTATGACTCCACTCACGGTCGTTTCGACGGCACCGTTGAAGTGAAAGACGGTCATCTGGTCGTTAACGGTAAAAAAATCCGTGTTACCGCTGAACGTGACCCGGCTAACCTGAAATGGGACGAAGTTGGTGTTGACGTTGTTGCTGAAGCAACCGGTATCTTCCTGACCGACGAAACCGCTCGTAAACACATCACCGCTGGCGCGAAAAAAGTCGTTCTGACTGGCCCGTCCAAAGACAACACTCCGATGTTCGTTCGCGGCGCTAACTTCGACACTTACGCAGGCCAGGACATCGTTTCTAACGCATCCTGCACCACCAACTGCCTGGCTCCGCTGGCTAAAGTCATCAACGACAACTTCGGTATCGTTGAAGGCCTGATGACCACCGTTCACGCGACTACCGCCACTCAGAAAACCGTTGATGGCCCGTCTCACAAAGACTGGCGCGGCGGCCGCGGCGCAGCTCAGAACATCATCCCGTCCTCTACCGGCGCTGCTAAAGCGGTAGGTAAAGTACTGCCAGAACTGAACGGCAAACTGACCGGTATGGCGTTCCGCGTTCCGACTCCGAACGTATCCGTTGTTGACCTGACCGTTCGTCTGGAAAAAGCAGCGTCCTACGAAGAAATCAAGAAAGCAATCAAAGCGGCTTCTGAAGGCGCAATGAAAGGCGTTCTGGGTTACACCGAAGACGACGTTGTATCTACCGATTTCAACGGCGAAGTTTGCACTTCCGTGTTCGATGCTAAAGCTGGTATCGCACTGAACGACAACTTCGTGAAACTGGTTTCCTGGTACGACAACGAAACTGGTTACTCCAACAAAGTTCTGGACCTGATTGCTCACATCTCCAAATAAGTTGAGATGAATAAGTAATCAATAAGAGCGGCTTCGGTCGCTCTTTTTTTTGCCTGAAAGAGGATGGCGTAATGATCAATAAAATTTTTGCTCTCCCGGTGATTGAACAACTTTCTCCTGCATTCTCCCGCCGCAAGCTGGACGATCTTGAACTTATCGTCGTTGACCACCCGCAGGTAAAAGCTTCCGTCGCCCTGCAGGGCGCTCACCTGCTCTCCTGGCAACCGGCCGGTGAAGAAGAAGTTTTGTGGTTGAGCAACAATACCCCATTTAAAAGCGGCGTCGCCCTGCGCGGCGGCGTACCCATCTGCTGGCCATGGTTCGGCCCGTCAGCGCAACAGGGGCTGCCGTCGCACGGTTTTGCACGCAACCTGCCATGGGCGCTAAAATGCCAGGACGAAGATGAAAACGGCGTGATGCTGACCTTCGAACTGCAGAGCAGTGACGAAACCCGCAAATACTGGCCGCACGACTTCACGCTGTATGCGCGCTTCAAGCTGGGTAAGACCTGCGAGATCGAACTGGAAGCCCACGGCGAGTTTGAAACCACATCCGCCCTGCACACCTACTTCAACGTTGGCGATATCGCGGCGGTGAAAGTTAGCGGCCTTGGCGACCGCTATGTTGATAAAGTGCTGAATGCCGAAGAAGGCGTGCTGAAAGACGGCATCCAGACCTTCCCTGACCGTACCGACCGCGTTTATCTGAATGCCGAAGCGTGCAGCGTGATTCATGATGACGTGCTGAAGCGCAACATCGACGTGATCCATCGCCATCACGGTAACGTCGTTGCCTGGAACCCGGGCCCGGCGCTTTCCGTCAGCATGGGTGATATGCCGGATGACGGCTACAAAACTTTCGTGTGCGTGGAAACCTGCTGCGTTACCGCGCCGCAGAAAGCCAGCGAAGAGAAACCCACTCGCCTGGCGCAGACCATTCGCGTTGTGAAGCGTTAAGACCGACAAGCGTCTGGCGTGAGCGGATGGCGCTTCGCTTATCCGGCCTACTTAACACCGTGTTTACTGAGGCGATAGTGGGCGCGACCCGTAGGCCGGATAAGGCGTAGCCGCCACCCGGCATAAACGCGAATTGTCGTGGGAGGTCGCCACTTCCGCACCACCGTATAGCAAAACAGGGCATAACGCCCTGTTTTGATGCATAAAAAAGTCTGTGGAAGTGCACTATCAGAAGGAGTAGGTGATCCCCGTCGAAATCAGGCCGCTCCAGGATTTGTCCACCATCGGGCTATCGGTGATTTCGTCAGACAGACGAGTGTAACGGGCAATACCGTAAACGCTCCAGTCGCCGAGGAAACGATAGTTCGCCGCCAGCTCCAGATACGGGTTCCAGCTGCTGTCAGGATCGTAGCTGCGCATGCCGCTACGATTCGACTCATGCTTCGAGACGCCGTAGTAGTATTCGTTTTGATTGTCGCTGTTCCACTCCACGCCAATACCCGGCGTCAGGGTCAGGTTGCCGTTGGTATAACGATACAGCCATGCCAAATCCCAGGTGATGCCGTTGCTGTTGTCCAGCGTATCGCCGGCCAGCGTCGTACGCAGGAATCCGTACTGAGTGTTATGAACGTAGCTTAAACCCGCCATCATGGTGGATTTGCGGCGATCCAGCTTGCGCATCTGCGAATTGTCGCTGTCGCCCGGCTTGAAATACATTGGCGACCAGTAAGCGGTCACGGACAGTTTGTCGTTGGTATCATTCCACAGGTAGTAGCCACCACCCAAACCGTGGAACCAGAAGTTTTCACTTTCATAACTAATGACAGGTACTGGGTAAACATCTGCATCATATTGTTTATAAGGATGCTCGACGACGCCCACGCCGGCCCCCAGCGTTAACTTCCCGTCAGCGTGCACTGCGCTAGCTGACGTCGCGATGAACACACCCAGTGCCAGAAGTTTGATTTTAGTCACGATCCATATTCCTGTTGTCAAATAATTAGCGCGTGCAGTTTAACGTCGTAGAGGTCATGCCTCAAATGCTTTACTTGCTCTTACACTAAACCGAACAATTTCCCACTGCTTAATGACCGCCCTTTTGCGACTTCATGACAGATTAATGAAAGGCTTTGGCAAGATATGCGAAAAATTGCCTGGTTTCCGGATGAGTTATTGATATGTCATTGAAATTGAGTTTTAGCGGCATGCAAGTTTTCTAAATGCATCTACGCTTAAATTTAGAAGGTGTAGTCGCAGAGCACGTTATCCAAATCGCTTCTGTAACCTGGCACGAGGGTTGCTGATAAGTAAAGGATGTCGTTCAGCCTGCTCCTTCCGGGGGCCCCTACTATTCATATGAACGGCTCTCAACCTGTGCTAAAAAACGAAAGGACGGCATGCCATGAATATATTCGATCACTATCGCCAGCGCTATGAAGCTGCCAAGGACGAAGAGTTCACACTGCAGGAGTTTCTTACCATCTGCCGGCAAGATCGCAGTGCTTATGCCAACGCGGCAGAGCGGCTATTGACGGCCATTGGTGAACCAGTCATGGTCGATACGGCCCTGGAGCCGCGGCTGTCCCGCCTCTTTTCAAACCGGGTTGTCGCACGCTATCCGGCGTTTGAAGAGTTCTATGGTATGGAAGATGCCATCGAGCAGATTGTTTCCTACCTGAAACATGCTGCGCAGGGTCTGGAAGAGAAAAAACAGATTCTGTATTTGCTGGGGCCGGTCGGCGGCGGTAAATCCTCGCTGGCGGAACGTCTGAAATCGCTGATGCAGCGAGTGCCAATCTACGTGCTGAGCGCCAACGGCGAACGCAGCCCGGTCAACGATCATCCGCTGTGCCTGTTTAACCCGCAGGAGGACGCGCAGATCCTCAATAAAGAATACGGCATTCCTAACCGTTATCTCGGCACAATAATGTCGCCGTGGGCGGCTAAACGCCTGCACGAGTTCGGCGGTGATATCACTAAATTCCGCGTCGTGAAAGTGTGGCCGTCAATCCTCGAACAGATTGCCATCGCCAAAACGGAACCCGGTGATGAAAATAACCAGGACATTTCGGCGCTGGTGGGGAAAGTGGATATCCGTAAACTGGAACACTATGCGCAAAACGATCCGGATGCCTATGGTTACTCCGGCGCGCTGTGCCGCGCCAACCAGGGGATCATGGAATTCGTCGAGATGTTTAAAGCGCCGATTAAAGTATTGCACCCCCTGCTGACGGCGACCCAGGAAGGCAACTATAACGGTACCGAGGGTATCTCCGCCCTGCCGTTCAACGGTATTATCCTCGCACACTCCAACGAATCCGAGTGGGTGACCTTCCGTAATAACAAAAACAACGAGGCGTTCCTTGACCGTGTCTATATCGTCAAAGTGCCTTATTGCTTGCGCATCTCGGAAGAGATCCGTATTTATGAAAAATTGTTGAATAACAGTGAACTGACCCATGCGCCATGCGCCCCTGGAACGCTCGAAACGCTGTCGCGCTTCTCAATCCTGTCGCGCCTGAAAGAGCCGGAAAACTCGAGCATCTACTCGAAGATGCGCGTCTATGACGGCGAAAGCTTAAAAGATACCGATCCGAAAGCGAAATCCTACCAGGAGTATCGTGATTACGCCGGCGTTGACGAAGGGATGAACGGTCTCTCTACCCGTTTTGCCTTTAAAATTCTCTCAAGGGTGTTTAACTTCGATCATGCCGAAGTGGCGGCTAACCCGGTCCATCTGTTCTACGTACTGGAACAGCAAATCGAACGCGAACAGTTCCCGCAGGAGCAAGCCGAACGTTATCTGGAATTCCTCAAAGGCTATCTGATCCCGAAATACGCCGAGTTTATCGGTAAAGAGATCCAGACTGCTTATCTTGAGTCTTATTCCGAATATGGACAGAACATTTTTGACAGATATGTCACTTATGCGGATTTCTGGATTCAGGATCAGGAGTACCGCGATCCGGATACCGGGCAACTGTTCGACCGTGAGTCGCTGAATTCGGAACTGGAGAAAATCGAGAAACCCGCCGGGATCAGCAACCCGAAAGATTTCCGTAACGAAATCGTCAACTTCGTGCTGCGCGCCAGAGCGAATAACAGCGGACGTAATCCGAACTGGACCAGCTATGAGAAACTGCGCACGGTTATTGAGAAGAAAATGTTCTCCAATACCGAGGAGCTGTTGCCGGTCATTTCGTTCAATGCCAAAACGTCTACCGACGAGCAGAAAAAACACGACGACTTTGTCGATCGCATGATGGAAAAAGGCTATACCCGTAAACAGGTGCGCCTGCTGTGCGAATGGTACCTGCGGGTACGTAAATCGTCCTGATAGCGACAAACCCGGTAGCCGCGGCTGCCGGGTTTCAGCACCACGGCTCGTATAATGAAAGACATCTACCCTAATCAACATCAGGGTACAGTTGGCAAATGCAGTACAGGAGGGCATATGACCTGGTTCATAGACCGACGCCTGAACGGGAAGAACAAAAGCGCTGTCAATCGTCAGCGCTTTCTGCGCCGTTACAAGGCGCAGATAAAGCAGTCGATCTCCGAAGCCATCAATAAACGTTCGGTGACCGATATCGACAGCGGTGAATCCGTCTCCATTCCGACGGACGATATTAACGAGCCAATGTTTCATCAGGGGCGCGGCGGGCTACGTAATCGCGTCCATCCCGGCAACGATCACTTTGTGCAGAACGACCGCATTGAACGCCCACAGGGCGGCGGCGGTGGAGGCGGCGGTGGTCAGGGGCAAGCCAGCGCCGATGGCGAGGGCCAGGATGAATTCGTCTTTCAGATTTCCAAAGATGAATATCTTGACCTGCTGTTTGAAGATCTGGCCCTTCCCAACCTGAAGAAAAACCAGCAACGCCAGTTGAACGAGTTCAAAACCCATCGTGCGGGTTTTACCGCCAACGGCGTGCCGGCCAATATCAGCGTGGTGCGTTCATTACAGAATTCGCTGGCGCGGCGAACCGCGATGACCGCCGGTAAACGGCGCGAACTGCGGGCATTGGAAGACTGTCTCGATACCATTGCCAAAAGCGAACCAGCGCAGCTGCTGGAAGAGGAGCGGCTACGTAAAGAGATTGCGGAACTGCGGGCTAAAATTGAGCGCGTGCCGTTTATCGACACGTTTGATTTACGCTACAAAAACTATGAGAAACGACCGGAGCCTTCAAGCCAGGCGGTGATGTTCTGCCTGATGGATGTTTCTGGTTCAATGGACCAGTCCACAAAAGACATGGCGAAACGTTTTTACATTCTGCTGTATTTGTTCCTCAGCCGGACCTATAAAAACGTTGAAGTGGTCTATATCCGCCACCACACCCAGGCGAAAGAGGTGGATGAACATGAGTTTTTCTATTCCCAGGAGACCGGCGGCACGATTGTTTCAAGCGCCCTGAAGTTGATGGATGAGGTTGTTAAAGCCCGCTATGACCCGGCGCAGTGGAATATTTACGCCGCGCAGGCGTCGGATGGCGATAACTGGGCAGACGACTCGCCGCTGTGTCATGAACTGCTGGCGAAGAAAATACTGCCGGTGGTTCGTTACTACAGCTATATCGAAATCACCCGCCGCGCCCACCAGACTCTGTGGCGCGAGTATGAACATCTGCAGGCAACATTTGAGAATTTTGCTATGCAGCATATTCGCGATCAGGAAGATATTTACCCGGTGTTCCGTGAACTGTTCCATAAACAAGGCACCACCAGCAATACTTAGCCTCATTAATCAGCCAGATAAATACCCATTCTGGCTGATTTTTCTGTACCACAAACACATAAATAGCCAGGTTCAGGCTCCGCTCATTTACATTTAGATAATTACCGAATTAATCCTTTACGCATTGGGCCTCTGGATGGCTAAAATAAATGTTGCACTATTTTTTCTACTATGCGTTAATGGCTACGTCGATTTGAAAGACAGAAAGATATTACCCAAGCAGTTACTCACACCTCCAGGCGCTATCGCTGATACCACCTTTCCTGAGTCTCTCCAATAGTATTAAGATTCTTCTGCAAATCAAATCCTGTATGCTTTGATACATTAAAAAACTGGATAGAAGATGACTAATAAGAGTAATGGCTTAGTAAGACGGTTAAACGCCGGCTAAATTTGATGCGAACTTCTGATTTACGATAACGATGACGGCTTTGACCTGAGTAGATAAATAAGAAGCATCTCATTCAAATCACCACAAAATGGCATAAATTGATAACATAATTTGTCAGGCATGCTATTTTTAGTAGTAACATTAAAGATATTTCCGTTTTGAAGCTCAGCCCACCAGAAACTTTACGTATTTATAATCTGTGGATGAGTGACAAAATGTAAAAAAACATAATAATATAAAAGGATAAAATTATGATTAACAATATTCATTTCCGATGCCCGTGCTGCCATGGGTCACAGTACAGAACCTCACATTTTGATGTGAGCGAAAAAAATCCCTTCGGCGCGAAATGCATTTTTTGTAAATCCGACATGGTGACTTTTGACAATATCGAATCTATCGATGTTTATCAGCCTGTCATGTCACAGCTCGCCGGAAGCGGCAAAATGTTTGCCTCCGCCGCCTCATGAGTGGCCTTAGGCCAGTCCTGCGCACTCTTCAGACACGCGTCATGAAGAGTGCCGCTTTTTAGTCCAGCCTGCCTTGCCCTATTCTCCACTCCTGAACTATCTGTCAGCATAGTTTTCTGACCAGCCGTTTGTTCACCCACGCTCTGGTAGCCAGTTTATCCACTATGATAAAATCAGCTAAACGAGTAGGACGAATGCAAACATCATGAAATTACAGAATAAATTACTGCGACATGTTATTTCCGCAGGCGTCGTGGTGTTGACGTCTTCATTTCTCGTATACGAATTAATCGCTACCCATCGCGATATGTCAGGCTATATGCGATACATCATAGAAAAAGGAGAATCGACCTTTCTCTATGATAAGTATCAGAATCAACTCATCATCTCTCAGTTTCTGCGCAAGCTGGATACTCCCCCAAACCAAACAGAGTTAGAACAGGTCTGTAATAGCGTACAACACAACGGGGATGTCAGTGGTTTGAATATCGCCGGCTATACCTATCCCCAATTGCATGGCACCCTAAGCGCCGCACATGCCGACTGCGGCAAATGGCGTGGAGATATTCCTGCGCTCCAGGCATTCGATCGCGCGGTTGCCAGAAATGATAGCTGGCAGCCAGAGGTTCCTGCGACGCTCAAATCAGAAAAACGCTTTCGCTATTACATAGATCTGGTAAATAAATACATCTACTTTTATGCGCCCGTCAGAATTAAAAGCAATCCGATACAGAACTGGAATTTTCTTCAGGACAGTAAACTGGGTATTAGCCAGGCCAGCCTTGATGGTTTAGAACAGGGTCGTTCGCTCATCTCGACCGTGTATGTTGATGCGATGACGGGAAAGAATATTTTATCGTTTTTAACGCCAGTGTATTTCAAGGATAAGCTGAAAGGCGTAGTGATGGTCGATGTGACCGCGCAAGAGATTGAGGCCTTGTTATACACCAGCGACCGACCTTTGGTGTGGCGCTATCTGGATATTACCTTGAAGGATTCCGATACCGGCGCGCTCATTGAGGTACATAATAGTAAAACACATCTGTTGAATTACGCCCATTACACCCATCAGGTAGCAGAAAACTTACGGATAACCTTATCTCTTGATATTATGTATTTTCTGCTCAGCTCGTGGAAACTCTTCCTGTTTTATTTACTCTCAACCGCCGCGTTACTGCACCTGGTGCGGGTTCATTTCCGCCACTACAACTCGGTGTCGAAAGAGAATATCAGCGATACCATGACCGGCCTTTATAATCGTAAGATCCTTACCCCGATGCTGGAATCACGCCTGCAACGACTTACCGCGCAAGGGGTTAACGTCGTTACAATGGCCCTTGACTGCGATGGACTGAAAAAGATCAACGATACCTGGGGGCATAACGCCGGCGACGAAGCGATTATTCTTCTGGCGCAGGCTATTTCCGCTTCTATTCGCAGCAGCGATTATGGCGTGCGCTTAGGAGGCGATGAGTTCTTTCTAATTCTGATCGATTATCCGGAAGATGAAGCGGAAAATATCCCGGCGAGGATCCGGCAATATCTGGCGATTCATGACCATCAACAGCGCGTCGATTTCTCCTGGGGAGCGGAACATCTCGCGCCAGAACACTCACTCGGTGAAGCAATGAAAGCAGCCGATGCGCGCCTGTATATAAACAAAAAGCAGAAAAAAATCCCCGGCATTCGCTGATAAGTTTTCATTGCCGCCGCGCGGAGTTAAGCTTGCCCTTTTCAGCAGAGGAACCATCGCAATATGCAATCGCCAGAGACAGCCGACATACACCAGCGGTTATGCCGCCTCCTTGATGAGCAGCAGGCTCGCTATCGGGTCATGGAACATGAAGCCGTTGGCAAATGTGAAGCCGTATCTGCAATCCGCGGTACCGCGTTGGGACAGGGCGCCAAAGCGCTGGTCTGTAAAGTGAAAGGTAATGGGATAAACCAGCACGTACTGGCTATCCTTGCCGGCGATCAGCAGGCCGATTTATCCCGTCTGGCGCAGCATATTGGCGGCAGTAAAGCGTCGCTCGCCAGCCCGGCGGAGGTCAATGCTCTTACCGCCTGCGTATTTGGCGCCATTCCGCCGTTTAGCTTTCACCCTAAGCTAAAACTGGTCGCCGACCCGCTGCTGTTCGAACGTTTTACCGAGATAGCCTTTAATGCCGGCCTGCTGGAAAAATCGATCATTATGAATACCGACGATTATCTGCGTATCGCCCGCCCTGAGCTGGCAGCGTTCCGTCGCGTCATTTAGCACATCGCCCGTGTGCGACAAGATTCGCAGGCGGCGCTGGTAGACTGATTTGCAGTAAATAAATTAAAAGCCTGTTTATTCACGCGATTATGCGTAGAGTAAGCAGGTTTCTTTTTTATTTTGGCAAGGACCTCTGGAATGTTCGATACAACCCTGTTTATCTTGCTGGGGCTGGCGGCGCTCGGCTTTATCAGTCATAACACCACGGTCGCTATCTCAATACTGGTGCTCATCATCGTGCGGGTGACGCCGCTTAATGTTTTCTTTCCCTGGATTGAAAAGCAGGGGCTGACCATCGGTATCATCATTTTGACCATCGGCGTGATGGCTCCCATCGCCAGCGGAACGCTACCGCCCTCAACGCTGATCCACTCTTTTGTGAACTGGAAGTCACTGCTGGCGATTGCCGTGGGCGTGTTCGTCTCGTGGCTTGGCGGACGTGGCGTCGCGCTAATGGGTTCGCAGCCTCAGCTGGTCGCCGGGCTGCTGGTGGGTACCGTACTGGGCGTTGCGCTGTTTCGCGGTGTCCCGGTCGGGCCGCTTATCGCCGCCGGCATTATTTCGCTTTTTATCGGAAAGGCTTAGATAAACTGGCGTGGTAGCGGCCAGGCGTTTGCCCTAATCCTTTTTTAAACATGGTGATAAAGGCGGTTGTTGAATCATAACCGAGCGTCTGGGCGGTTTGCTGTACCGTCTGTCCGCGCACCAGCATCTGCAGCGCCAGGATCAGCTGCAGCTGGTGCCGCCAGCGGCGAAAGCTAAGCCCGGTCTCCCGCACCACCAGCCGTGCCAGATTGCGTTCGCTCATGGCGAACGCCGCCGCCCACTGCGAGAGCGTCTGCCAGTGCGCCGGATCGCGGGCCATCGTGTCGGCCATCCGGCGGATCTTCGGATGTCCTGAAACCGGCAGCTGCAGATGTTCCTGCGGTTGTTGCGGTAGCTCATCAAATAATACCTGCACCAGGCGCTGCGTAGGCGACGTGTCAAGCGCCTCCCTGCCGCGTTCGGCAAGGGTCATAATCAACTCTCGCACCAGCGGTGAGATTTTTAACGTGCAGCAATGCTCAGGCATCGGCGCCGCCCCCGGTTCAATGAACAAAAAGCACACCTGCGCTCCTGGCGTTGCGCGATTGCTGTGCGGGAGTTGACCCGGTACCCACACCGCATACAGCGGCGGCACCATCCACATGGCGTTATCCACTTCGCAGGTTAAAGCGCCGTGCAACGCGAGGATCAGCTGACCTTTGCGGTGCTGATGACGCGGAATAAACTGCTCGTCGTCCACCACCTGAATGCGAAACGCCAGCGCCGCTTCATGGCCGCTATCTGGTTCATAGCCGTCTAAACCCAGTCCAATCATCAAATTGTCCGATATTAGCGATAATCTGTCATTTTAGCTTGATTCAAACAGCCGTTAAACAGGCTATTGTTACGACCCTGTTTATTAGTCTGAGAATGTTATGAGTCCTGTTTCTTCCTCTGCCAACGGCAACAAACTGCTGCTGATTGTCGGAATTTTATTTATCGCCGCCACGCTACGGGTAACTTTCACCGGTATCGCCCCACTGCTGGATGCGATACGCGCTGAATACCAACTGACGACGGCGCAAACCGGGCTGCTCACGACCCTGCCGCTGCTGGCCTTCGGGCTGGTCTCTCCGCTGGCGGCCGGCGTCGCCCGCCGTTTCGGCATTGAGCGTAGCCTGCTGCTGGCGATGGTGATTATTTGCCTCGGGATCGGATTACGTTCCCTCCCCTCAGCAGCCTGGCTATATATCGGTACAGCGCTCATTGGCTGCGGCATCGCGCTGGGTAACGTGCTGTTGCCAGGGTTAATTAAGCGTGATTTTTCCGGCCATGTCGCCCGGATGACCGGCGCCTACTCCATTACCATGGGCGCGGCGGCGGCGGCAGGTTCCGCGATGGTGGTGCCGCTGGCGCTGGCGGGGTTTGGCTGGCGCGGCGCGCTGCTGCTACTGATGGTTTTCCCACTGCTGGCGCTATTACTCTGGCTGCCGCAGGCCCGTCGTCAGGCTTCCACGCCGATGACCGGATCGGGCGCTGCGCACAATCGGGGGATCTGGCGTTCGGCGCTGGCCTGGCAGGTCACGCTGTTCCTTGGGATTAATTCACTGGTCTATTACGTTATCGTTGGTTGGCTGCCCGCAATCCTGCAGAGTATGGGCTATAGCGAAGCGCAGGCTGGCTCGCTACATGGCCTGCTGCAGCTGGCAACCGCCGCGCCAGGCCTGGCCATCCCGCTGGTACTCCACAGGCTAAAAGATCAGCGCGGCATCGCCGTTCTGGTAGCCTTAATGTGCGTGGTAAGCACGCTGGGATTGTGGTTACTGCCCGGTCAGGCGGTGATCTGGACATTGATTTTTGGCTTCGGATCCGGCGCCACCATGATCCTTGGCCTGACGTTTATTGGTCTACGCGCCAGCTCAGCGCATCAGGCCGCGGCGCTTTCCGGCATGGCGCAGACTATTGGTTATCTGCTGGCCGCCTGCGGACCGCCGCTCATCGGTAAAATCCATGATGCTTACGGCGACTGGCATATACCGTTAATCATCGTCGCACTCATCGCAGTGGTCATGGCGCTGTTCGGCGCCCTTGCCGGCAGGGCGCGGGAAATTCATTAATCACAAGAGTCGGCAGCCAGGGCTGCCGATTTTTTATTGCCGGGCCGCGTGCAGGAAAGCCTGTACCAGCGACGCCGGACGCCCTTCCAGCGCGTTGCGCTCGTGCTGGAACAGCGTGGCGACGAAGAACGGATGGGTGGTTAACTCCACGGCGCGGATCTCGCCGTTCTCATCCCACCCGGTTACCCGCAGCGCGCCCTGCTCCAGTTCATGGGCAAAGCTTTCGGCAATACCGTAGTTACAATGATATCCCTCTTCAATGCTGTCCCGGCCATAAGCGCGGGCGATCAGCGTGTTCGCGCGCAGTTCGATAGCATCTGATTTTTCCACCAGCGAACAGCTTAATGGCGCAATGACCATGCGCCCTTCGCTATCGGTTTCGGCGTGCGCCGCATCCTGCCATCCCATAACATTACGGGCATATTCGATAATCGCGTGCTGGAAACCGCCGCAGGTGCCGAGGAACGGAATGCTATTTTCGCGGGCGTAGCGAATGGCGATGAATGCGCCATCGGCGTTTTTATACGGGCTGGCGGGAACCACCCAGATGGCGTCATAATCGGTGAGCTGATCTGCGCTGACAATCTCGCTGGTGGCTAACCAGTCATAGCTCACCGGTTGTTCCAGGACCGCGGCAGCATCATCAATAGCCAGCGGAATAGCCTTATGGGCAATCACGTCAGGGTTGTAATCGCCAACAAGGGCAATGCGCAAAGGGGTGTTCATAGCAGGATCCTTATGTCTGAGGATTATCGGGCAACACAAGGAACCTCAGATTAGCGATATCATTCGCGGAACACAATGGTTATTTAGCGGCGCGCTGCACGGTCTTGCCGCCAGAATGACATAACGACGGGAGAATAATGATGATTCAATGTAAACGCGTTTATGACCCTACAGAGGCCAGCGACGGTTACCGCGTGCTGGTCGATCGCCTGTGGCCACGGGGGATAAAAAAAGAGGATTTGCATTATGACGAATGGTGTAAAAGCCTGACGCCTTCCAGCGATTTACGTAAGGCTCTGCACGGAGAAGCGATTGACTTCTCTCACTTCCGCCAGCAGTACCGCGAAGAGCTGGAAACCCATCGCGATGAAGGTCTACGGCTCGCCAAATTGGCCAACCAGCAGCCATTAACCCTGCTCTATGCGGCAAAAGATACGCAACAAAATCATGCGCTGGTGCTGGCGGAGTGGCTGAAGAGCTTAATTTAGCGGCGGCGAATTATTTCTTCGCCGGATGATCGCGCCGCCACAGTTCCCATTCATCAAGCGTTTCGCCACTGGGAAGTTTACAGTCGGTGCGTACGCCCTGAGGCGTCTGGACCGGAACCTGCTTACCGCCCTTCTGGTCGCAATAGACGGCGGCCGGATTGGCCATACCGATCGAATTTGGCGGCGGCGGCGCATCAGGCTGTTGCGACTGAGCGCAGCCCGCTAGCATCAGCGGCAACATCATTACTATCCACTTCATAATTACTCCTGTTTTATTCAAAGCGACCTTTCGCCCTGAATCTCCACGGTTTCTCCATTTTAACTACACTTTTGCCCTTTAGAGTAGCGCTCGTTCTCGAATTGACCAGAGAACAGATCATTCCATAATCAATGAGTTTTGCCCCATCGCCCCCGATGGGGCTTTTTTTTACCGTCGCGATAGCAGATATCCCCCTGCTAAATGTGATACATTCGTTATAAATTTGTTTGTTATTAGCTGTTCGCTGCGCCAGCTCGCAGTACTGCGCTAACCTCCGGGGGCCGTTTCATTCATGTCAGACTTCATTCTTGCCCGCGTCTCACAGACGCTTGCTACCGAACGAACGCTCGAAACGTTGGTGCGACAACTGCTGGAAATGCTGGAGCTGGTGACTCGTATGGAGTCTACCTATCTGACACGGATTGATTTAGAAGCGCAGCGCCAGTTAGTCATGTATGCCCACAACAGCAGCGAAATGCAGATCCCGGAAGGCTTTTCCGTTCCCTGGGACGAGTCGCTCTGCAAACGCGCAATCGATGATAACTGTATATTTTGCAACGAGGTTGGCCAACGCTGGCGCTCCTGCACCGCCGCGCAGGAACTCGGGATCGCCACGTTCTTTAGTATTCCTGTCCATCTTGCCGATGGTTCGTTATATGGTACGTTGTGCGCCACCAGCCGCGTCAAACAGCCCTATAATCTTGAAGGTGAGCAGGTAATGATCCTGTTCGCCAGCCTGATCTCCCATTACGTGGAGAAAGAGACGCTGGTTCAGCAGCTGCGCAGCGCGAATGCGGCGCTGGAGATGCACTCCTATACCGATGAGCTGACCGGTCTGGCTAACCGCCGCGCGTTGTTTAAACATCTTAAAACGCTGTTTACTCAAGCTCGCGCCCAGCAGCGCAGGCTCCTGCTTATTTTTATCGACCTCGACGATTTTAAAGCGATTAACGATAAACTGGGCCACCCCTGCGGCGACAGTTTTCTCATCCAGATAGGTGAACGATTAAGTGCCAACGTACGTAACGAAGATACCGTTGGCCGCCTCGGCGGCGATGAATTTTTAATCATCGGCCCGGCGCTTGAATCATCTGAGCAGGAGGAATTTATTGCCCACCTACGCCAGCAGCTTACCGGGCGTTACCGTCTGGCCGGACACGGTATAGAATACCCTGGCGCCAGCTTTGGAGTGATCGAAGTCGATCCGCAAAATATGGACGTTGAGCAGGCGCTGCGCGCAGCGGATGAAGCCATGTATCACGATAAAAACTCGCGCCGCAAGCTGACCATTTTCGATATTGACCAGAAAGCATAACTTTCCAGTATGATAGATAACATAACGTTAAGAGACAGGAACTAAGCATGAAATTGGGTATTCTTTTTCCGGTGGTGATTTTCATCGTCGCCGTGGTCTTTCTGGGCTGGTTTTTTGTTGGCGGCTATGCGGCGCCAGGGGGGGCATCATGAAAAAGACGACCATCATTATGATTATCGTCGCCATCGTGGTGATTGCCGGCACCGAATTGGGCTGGTGGTAATCTCAATTTTTCCCGCCGCCCCGCTATTGCAGAGTTGTCTTATCTACTCAATAAGTTAGGACGATACACTCATTTCATCAGCCGCTTCGCTGTATTTATGCAGCAAAGCGGGCATTAACTGGAGAAGTGAGTAATGAAAAAACCGATGGTGTTACCGTTGATTATTGCGCTGTGCACGCTGTTATCGGGATGTATCGTGGATGATGGTTACCATCATCGGCACCACCACCATCATCATCATGATCGAGGATGGTGACAGACGGGATCACGCAAAAGGCGAACTAGTGTTCGCCTTGTTGCTTTTAGTCCTGACGGTCAGAACCTAAAAACAGAAAGCCCAGCGGGATAGCAAATAATACGGTGAACACGGTACTGTAAACCATCACCATCGCGCCTTGCAGGAAGAACATCGAGGTTGTCCACTCCGAGTACGGCATATTGTACTCGCTCACCACGCCACCGAACGTTGCGCGGCCCACGACGGCAAGCGCAATAGCAAATACCGTCGCCATCGACAACAGAAACTTCTTGCCGTTTTTATTACTGAGGATTTTTTGCAGAATCATCCGGGTTCCCTTCTCTGTGAGCGATAATCGGCTGTATATGTAACACCAATGCAATAAAAATTGAAGGGTTTTTGTTACAACACAGCGATTATCGCTGGCAAACCGATTCCGGGATCAGGACTGCAGCGTCGCAAGGCGTGCGGCAAAGCCAACAAAGACCAGGCCGATCAGGCTGTTGCCCAATTTCGCCAGTTTCTTTTTGGTTTTCACATAGCGCGTAACAAACGAGCCAGACAGGATAAGGAAGCTCATGTAGACAAAGCTAATGATCTCCAGCGTCAGCGCCAGGATAAAGAACGCGACGCCCGGCGATGTCGCATTAACGTCAATGAACTGGACGAAAAAAGAGACATAGAAAAGGATCGCTTTCGGGTTGGTCAGGCTCAGGGTTAACGAGCGTTTGAGGATCGCGCTCCCCGGCTCAGCATCGGCGGCATCATGCCCCTCGCGCTGTTTAAATACCGAGTAGAGCATTTTAGCGCCCAGCCAAAGCAGATAAATCGCGCCGAGATAGCGCACAATATTAAACAGCACCGGCGTCGTTTTGATAAGCGTCGCAACGCCAGCAAATGCCAGGAACATCAGAACCGCGTCGCCGATAAACACGCCGGCGGCGGCAAGGTATCCTTTCTTAACGCCGTGCGCGATACCGGTTTTCAGTACAAAAAAGGTATTGGGACCAGGTACGAGAATGATAAAAATAGCCCCGACCAGGTAGGTCAGATAATTCAAAACACCAAACTCAGCGAACACGCTGCACTCCTTCGCTTTCAACAAAAAGTATGATCCGGCTCACGTTAACGCAACTGCGGTCATTTTGAAAGCGTGGAGCGCAACTGTGGTACTAATATACCGAAGTTTCGCCAAGCGGGCGGGTTTTGAACCGGCGATGCACCCACAGGTACTGCTCCGGCGCACGCAGAATTTCGCGTTCAATGACCTTGTTGATATAGCTGGCGGCAATCTGTTTATCTTCGCCGGGATAATCATTCATAACTTCACTGATATGCAGGCTGTAGCCTTTACGATCCAGCTTGCGCACCATACTGATACTCAGCATTTTCGAACCGGAGAGGCGCGACAACACCCAAGTACCATTAGTCGTCGCCGCCTGTGGTACCGAGAAGAACGGCGCAAAAACGCTGCCCTTCGGGCCGTAATCCTGATCCGGCGCAAACCACACCGCCTCACCGGATTTCAACGCATGTACCAGCCCGGAGAGATTACGACGGTCGATCATCGCTTTATTCGAGCGCAGACGAGCGCGAGTCTGCACCCACTCCATAAGCGGGCTATTGTGCGGGCGATACGTCGCCATCATCGGACGACACAAGCCCATTGCGCGACCACCCAGCTCCAGTGACATAAAGTGAATGCCAACAACCATCACGCCTTTATCGGCGCTAAGCGCAGCGTTCAGATTAGCGATGCCTTCGACGTCAAACCATTTTTTAACGCGTTCATCGCTCCAGAACCACGCCATACCCGTTTCGATAAGCCCCATGCCGAGGGACATAAAGTTCTCTTCCAGCAGCTTTTCGCGGGCAGCGCTGGACATTTCCGGGAAGCACAGCTCAATGTTACGCCGGGCGATGTGTTCCCGACGTTTCAGAAAGCGACGCGATAGCCGCCCTGCGCTGGTGCCGAGCGTATGTAACACGGGATAAGGGAGTTGGACGATTAACCAAAGAATGGCCAGGCCAAACCAGGTCACCCAATAACGGGGAAGCAATAGATGTTTTTTAAAGGCGCAAGACATGGTTTTTCCTGTAAACATTAAAATATAGGGTAACGCTTAAGGAAAAAACGAGTCCCTTCATCCGTCATTAGGCGATACAGCAAGTCAGACAATAGTAATCCTGGTAAATTCACGGCAGCAAGAAAAAATTACACTTAACGCTAAAATACATAATAGATTCACAGATGTTACAAATTGTAAAGCAGAATTGAGGTCCGCTCATTCATATTCACACTGATAATCATTTTCGCGCTAATGATTTTTTCTGATATAGGAATGGACTTAAACTGCCATCTGGCGATTTTACAAGCGTGGATTCACGCAGGCCGCTACTGACGCTGCCTCCCAGCGCATCAAGCCCCGAACAGTAACGACCAAAAAACATACATACCTCAAATGCGTTCAATACAAACAATCACTGTAGATAATAATATTCACATACCGTGCTGGCCGATTAAAATGTTAGTAATTAATAAATATAAATAAGAACAGGATTATTTATGCTTACTGATAAATACTGACAAAAGTATAGCGTTGCAGCTAGTAGTCACGTTCGCAGGAATATCGACCTCATCCCCCGTGATTACTCTTCGATGCACTCCAGGCAATAAAGCGGCATTGCCGATGCCATCTCACAAAATTGAGACTGACAAAACATTATCGCGGATTTGGGCATTGTCCAGTCCGCGTTTACCGTCTCCTGAAAGGTGATGTAAAAGCCATCACTCCTCACCGCAACTAGATATGAATCAAACTGTGAAGTGATTCATCATGTGATTACCAGAATGAAAGCGACTATGTGAGCTAAAATGAATTGTTTACGGAGCGTGGATGAAGCCTCAGTTATGCGTCGCTTCACTCGCGCCGCGTCCGGGAGGCATTTGAGCGCACTTTCGGATGCCACAGGATTAACGGCAACAGCGGATTGCATGGACGGAGAAAAAAATGCGTATTGCCTTAAAGTCGGCTTTAATGCTGATCACGCGCGTTATTAATGCCATCAACCCGAGGCTGGATCTGCATTTACAGCGCACGGCGCTGATAAGCTACAAATTATCACTGGCGTTGGATCTTCCAGCGCCCCAGCAAAAAACCGTTTTTCTGGCCGCGCTGCTGCATGATATCGGCGTACTGGGCGATAAGCGGCGCATTGACTCACTGAATGCGATAGATAACCTTTATGACCCACACCAAATCCGCGGCGTACAGATGCTTGCCGGCCTGGATACTTTTACTCTTATCAGCCCCATTATTGGCGATCACCACTTTAGCCCTACTCGCAAAGGTAATCTGGAGCAACATATCGTCTATTTTGCGGACTGCTTTGAACGGCTCCTTCCTACGCAAGGCGTCGTTGCCCCGGACCAACAAAAAGCGCTCATCGCCCGCTTTGTCGATGACTATCGCGATATCGATCCGCCACTGTGCGATACCCTGTGTGAACTGGCGCAACACCCTACCTTCTGGCGCCATATGCAAGCAGAACATATTCAGCGGCTGCTGGAAATTGTGGGACCGATTAATGACGTATTTATTGACATCGATGGTCTGAAAGATATTTGTTTGCTGATCGCGAAAATTGTCGATACTTACAGTAGTTTCACCGCCAGCCACAGCATTATGGTTGGCGAAATTTCTTATGCCCTCGCCGTCTATATGAATTTACCGCCGCTGGTATGCCGCAAAATTGAAATTGCCGGCTATTTGCATGATATCGGCAAAATATATATTCCACTGGCGATCCTCGAAAAACAGGCTGAACTTAGCGATGACGAAGCGCTATTGATCCGCGAACATAGCTATATGACCGGTGAAATATTACGAGATTTCACCGATCTGGCGGAAATCATCGATTGGGCCGCTAATCACCATGAAAAACTCGATGGCAGCGGCTATCCACTTCATTTAAATCATCGTTATTTACACCTTCCAGACAGAATTATCGCCGTTGCGGACATCTTTACCGCGCTCGTTGAGGATCGCCCTTATCGGCTCGGAATGCCGTATCAAGAGGCGTTACATCTTATCGAAGCTGATGTTATAAATGGCGCTCTGGATAACGATGTGTATCTTGTTTTGCGCCAGCATGCCCAGGCGCTACATCACCTCGTCACCCGCATACCGCGCCTTTGAATCTTCTGATTGGCGGCGTGGTTCTATAATAAAAATACGAATCGCTCATTCATCTGCCTGCAAGGAAATACTCGGTGAGAATCGCGACCATGACTAACTGGGCCTACGGGATCACCGTAGGGCTGACCATTGCATCCGGTATTGCGATGCTAATGGCTTCCGGCGCCGATCGCGCTGAACGCCAGGCAGTACAACAACGGGATACGTTCGTTCGTCTTGCCGATGAGATAGAAAGCGACGCGTGGGAGCTTTCAGACCTCGCGCGACTGTACGTCATCGAAAAACAACCAGAGACGCTGCAACAGTATCGTCAGCAGATCCAAACTCTCAAATCAATTGAAAATCGGTTGCTTAAACTAAAAGACATTGGCGCCAGCCAGCAGGAGCTGGCGCTGTTGCGCGACGGTCTGCGTATTGCCGATGAATTACAAGATGAACAGCAGACCGCCATCGATCGCGTCGCTCACGGCGAAGAGAAAGAGGCTATTTTGCAGGTTTACGGTAAGCCTTATGAGCAGGAGTTGGAGCGTGTGCAAACGCAAATCGATCATTTCCGCCTGCTGCTGGAAGGCCGAACGAACAACGCCATGCAGCAAGCGACTGAAAAATCGCGCCTCTGGCGGACGCTTTCGGAAGCGATGGTTGGCCTGACCGCCTTGATGTTTTTATTTGTTCTCGGCTTTATTCTCAAACGCCGGGTGCTCACCCCTGTGGTACGACTCAGCGATGTGGTACAACGTCTGGCATCGCAGGATTATGCCGTCGAACCACCGCACTTCAAACAGATCGATGAAATTGGCGATATGGCGCAGGCGATCCGCATCTTTCGCGAAAATGGCCTTGCCCGCCAGCGCCTTGAACAACAACGCGATGCCGACTGGGCCGTTCGTGAACTGCTGGCGCGCATGACTCAACGCTTGCAGGGATGTGAGTCATTTGAGGATGTGGTGAAGGTCGCTGAACTTTTCGCCCCCAATATCGCGCCTGACGTTCCTGGCCGGCTGTATATTCTGGATACCGATCCCTGGCAGATGCGCTGCGTCGCGCAGTGGCTTTCGCCACCTGACGAGGAGGCCGTGTTTTATCCCGATAACTGCTGGGCAGTACGCCGAGGCCTCAGCCATCCGCCGGTTAACGGCGAACCGGACATCGCCTGCTATCATCTGCCGCAAGAATGCAACGAGCAATCATTATGCGTTCCACTGATCGCGCAGGGTGAAGCCATTGGCCTGCTCTCTTTCCGTAATGTCACCAGTGAGACAGCCCCTTCCCGCGCCTATCTTGAACTCATGGCGGAAGCGCTGGGTCTGGCGTTGTCCAATCAGCGTCTGCGCAACGCTCTGCTGGAAAAAGCGTTGTTTGATTCTCTGACCGGGTTGCGAAACCGCCATCATCTTGAGGAAGCGCTGCATACGCAGATGAATCTCGCGGTACGCAACAACAGCCCGCTGAGCTGCCTGATGATTGATATCGATCACTTTAAGGCGGTTAACGATAATTACGGCCATGAGGCGGGCGATCTGGTGATTAAAAACGTCGCGGCGATCATCCAGCGCGCGGTTCGCGATATTGGCATGGCATTCCGCTATGGCGGCGAAGAGTTTTTGGTGCTGCTTTCCGGCAGCGATGAGGCCAGAGCGGAAACCTGCGCGACTGAAATCTACAACAACGTGAGAAATATGACCCTACGCTGCGGGCTGACGGATATAGGCCAGGTGAATGTCTCTATTGGTATCGCCAGCTATCCGCAACACGCACAAAGCGACAGCCTGCTACGTGCCGCAGATGCCGCATTGTATCGGGCGAAAGAGCTGGGACGCTCGCGAATTATCCGCTTTGATATGCTGAAATCGGCATAACATGTCACCCCAAACGGGAGTGTATCCGCTCCCGTTTGGCGCATTACACCGATTTGTCCACCCGGGTATCATTTCCCGACGTCAGGATGCGCACCTTATCTCCCTTATTGAAGATAAGCCGACCGTCGTAACCCTGTAGCACCTGTATCACCTGACCGCTACTGGTTTTGATTAACAGTTCGACCTGCTGAGCGCCCTGCTGCCGATCCTGGTGATAGCGAGAGGCGCCAGCACCGGCCAGAGCGCCTGCGGCGGTCATCGCCGTCTGCCCTTTGCCGTTGCCGAACTGATGGCCGACCACGCCGCCCAGCGTTCCTGCCGCCAGCGTGCGAAGCGGCTGGCGCTGATGCGGAGTGCTAATAATATGGCTTTCCTGTACGACGCCATAATCAACCAACGTTTTAGTCCCGGCGACGCCAGCCTGGCTAAACAACGCGGCCATTCCCAGCGCAATAAAGAGAAACTTCTTCATGATGACACCCTTGTCTTTTCATTGCGGAAAGTCAACTATCAATGCTCCGCCGGGCTGCGGAGCATTAGGACATCGCTTAGTTGAGTGCCTGCTGCAGATCTTTTTTTACCTGCTCGCGCTGTTCAGCCGTCAGCACCTGATTAATGCCGAAGTAATATTTCACGCGGTAATAACGCGTCTGCTGATCCAATTGCGCAAAAGCGGCTAGCTGCTGTTTTACTTTCGCATCGTCCCATTTACCGGACTGAATTACGTCAACCAGCGCGCCATCCTGGTAACCACCAATTTTGATATTTTTGAGGTTTGTTTCCAGCTCCTGACGCAGGGCCTGAATTTTGCTGACCTGATCGTTGCTCAGCTTGAGATGTTGCACCACCGGGTCCTGGGATAACGGCGGCACTTCGGCTGTCGTCGCGGCCTGAGCGGCGACGGAAAGACCCGCAGTCATCACTACGGCGGCCAGGGTGTTACGCAAGAAAGTATTCACGATAAATTGTCCTTAATACGCTTTATAAAGAGTGCGGATTATTACCTCCGAAATATGATCCATCTGTAACTAAGCGTTAAATTTAAATCTGGACAAATTTACAATAGATTTTATTTAATAGATAAAATAGCTGAGATGTCAGCAGCCGATCTTTTTTTAACTACACTTATTGTTAAATTGGCTGAATATTCTCTTCGACCCATCAGGAACGCCTTATGCCACCACGTAGCGCCAGCGATCTGTACGCCGAAATGAAAAATATGTCCGTAGAGGAGCGTATTCGCTTTTTCTCGCTTTCGCTTGCGGAAATGCATCGTGAGCTGCAGGAAAGCATCAGCGAGATTGAGTCGATGCAGCGAGCGCTGGCCGAAAGCGAGGAGAACCATCGGCAGCTGGTTGAAACCGCACAAGATGCGGTGATTACCATCAATCATGCCGGCGTGGTGATTAACTGGAACCAGGCTGCGGAAAGAATGTTCGGCTGGTCCGCAGGGGAGGCAATCGGCAACAACCTGGGCGAGATGATCGTGCCGGAAGAGTTTCGCGAGCAGCACGCACGTGGTTTAATGCGCTTTCAGGCGGCTCAGCCGTCGAATATTCTTAATCGAACTATTGAAATTACCGCCCTGCATCGTACTAAAGGCAAGTTCCCTATCGAGCTGTCGATCTGGCCGCATCAACAATCAGGCAAGCAGATTTTCTCCGCGTTTATTCGCGATATCACCGACCGTAAACAGCGGGAGCAGGTGGTCTGGCTGCACGCCAACTTCGACGCGCTGACCGGATTGCCAAACCGCAGGCTGTTGGTAAATCGCCTTGAACTGGCGATTACGCAGGCCATCGCCAATGAGACAGAAGTAGCGCTGCTCTTTATCGATCTCGACCGCTTTAAGCCGGTGAATGACGTTTACGGCCACGCCGTGGGTGACGAACTGCTGCGGCTAGTGGCGTTCCGTCTACAAAGCGTTTTACGAGAAGGTGATACGGTGGCCCGCCTCGGCGGCGATGAGTTTATCGCCCTGCTCCCCGGTTTAAAGGCAAACGATCCGCTCCCCCGACAAACGGCGGAAAAAATCAGCAATGCGTTGACTCAGTCATTTTTGATCCACGAGCATGTTATTACGATTTCCGGCAGCATCGGCATTGCGCTTTTCCCTCACGATGCCGCAGATGCCGATACATTGCTGAACAGTGCGGATAAAGCGATGTACAGTAGTAAGAAGGGGACGCCGCGAGAGAGGTAAGTGAGATTAGACAGCCGTTCAGCGTCAAAATACTGGCCCTGAAAACGCAGCGGATTGCTGATACGATCGGCGTAGACCTCCCCTTTTTCTCCCCATACGCCCGTCTTCTCAGACCACACTATCTCGCCCTGCAATGGCGTCAGGCGGTGCTGCCGGCTGCCAGTATCAAAAATACCCTGTGCCGCCGGCTGGAATCTTTTTTCCCGACATTATTCCATTTGGTAAAAGGGCTTTCGCATTGCAAAAACCACACAGTAGCGTGGATTCTTATCATTTAAAGAAATAGTTCTTACTCTCGCTAAAAAATAAACTCTCTCATTTTCGATTACTTTATAAAATTTCCACTATGCCCTTTTATTTAAAAAAAACTCAAGGTACTTCTTAGGTCTGCCTTTAAATGCTCTCTCTTTTCCATAGCTATAAGCATCGTTAAAATATTTGTAAGCTTCATCAAATTGTTCTAGCTCATAACAAACCATACCCAGATCGATCGATGGCGCTGTATCTATCTCCGACCCTCTCGTTTGCAACGTCATTTCGCCCCATTTTTTTGCCTCATTGTAATCACCAAGGTCAAAATAAGCGCTGAATATATTTGCGGAAATCCAGTTAGCAACTTGCCATTCTGGTTTTGGTTCAGGCAAAATACTCCAGGCTTTTTCATATTGCTCTAACGCCTGTGCATATTTTTTGTCATCATGCAACTCATTTCCTTTTTCAACAAAGAAGTTAACTCTGGATTCAATTCTTGGATTTTCGAGTTCTTTCATAGTGCAATACTCCTTTACTGGAAATACTGATATTTTTCTTCTGGGCCAATAAAATCTCCAGAATGTTTATATCTGTCAGGAAGCAAGGCTCCCTAAATCTTATGATCCCATTTATTAATTTTTAATACTTGACATTATAGATGTGCAATCCAATTTATTATTAAACCCTGCATGATAATTAACCATGCAGGGTATTAAAGTAGTACATCCTTAAATTAAGAGTATCATTACAATCCCGTAGATAACTTCATTCCTTTATTGACTGTTAGATTCATTATACTTCCAAAAAAATCTGAAAAGGTTTTATTTATAAGATAAAGATGATTTAAATCATCATCATCACTAATATCATAGCTTTGTTTATTATCCTCAGCATGTAGGCAAGTCCGGTCCCAGTAATAAACTCCGGCCAAATTATTTTTAGTTATCAGGACATAGCCATTGTCACTTGGATCCATGCCAATTATTAGTGCACCATCAATAAACGATATTTCATCTAGTAACTCTTCATTAATTTCAACTATATCAAAATTACTATTACTAGTCTTATAACCAAGAAGCACATCGAATGAAATAAAATCATTATCAACTTTGTCGAATGGTAGATCGCAATAGTCAGGTGCCACCATTCTATATCCATTGTATTTTTTTAAAAAATCTTTGTAATCATCAGGAAAAGCAACAGAGAAATGTCCCTCCAGATAACTAATATCTTGTTTATCAATACTTAATCCAGTCAAAATAGGCATTCTATAACTCCTGATATTATTGACAGTTGCTTTTTATTTTAGATACACCGCCTCTATGGGTGAACCGGCGATGAATATTTTTGGGCACTTCCTGCATTGTGATGCCATTTTGATGATGATGCCACGTATTAAGATCATAATTCGCCTGGCCTTTTGGCGCTAATGCATCTGCTTTACCAAAATCTCCTCCAGGTGACTTACTATGATCTCCCCTTAAGTCTGGAACATTAACACTCTGCCTTTCATATGGTGTAAAATCTGGAAACCCTTCTGGATAGCGAACAACATTGCCAGCACTATCTTGGTATACCCAAACTTTGCTTTCAACTTCTTGCCAAACCGTTCCCCCTTTATTAAGCCACTTGCTTATATCAGGTGAGTTTAACGGTTTTCCAGTCAGCCCCCACGGATCCACCCATCCCAGCGGGTTCGGCGCATACTGATAAACATTCAGCCCGCCGGCTAATCCAATCGGATCCTGACTAATAAATCCCGCAATTTCAGGATCATAGTAACGATGTCGATTATAGTGCAGCCCCGTTTCAGCGTCAAAATACTGTCCCTGGAAACGCAGCGGGTTGCTGATACGATCGGCGTAGACCTCCCCTTTCTCTCCCCATACGCCCGTCTTCTCCGACCACACTATCTCGCCCTGTAATGACGTCAGGCGGACCGGCGCGCCGTTCGGGTCACAATGATAGTGCCAGCTCTCCTTCCTGCCCGCTTCCTGCGTCAGCAGCGCCAGCGGCTGAAAACTTCCCGGATAGTACACGTACTCGCGCATACTGCTGAACAGCGTTTCCTGCGCTTTCTGCCGCTGCAGCCGGCTGCCGGTATCAAAAATGCTCTGTGCCGCCAGCGGTTCGCAGGTGATAGTGACCGTTTCCCCCGCCAGCGCGTCGCCCTGCCAGTAGAACCAGCGCGTCTCTTCCGCCGTCTGCTTGAACACCCGGCGCCCCAGCCCGTCATAGCCGTAACGCACCAGCCGCTCACCCTTGCGCACCGCCACCAGTTGGCGGTTATCGTCCCAGCTGAAATCCTCTTTCTCGCCGTTATGCCGGACATCGCGCCGCTGTCGCAGCTCGCCCGCGCGATCGAATACATAACGCACCCCGCGCTGCTGCCCCTCGCGGAACCAGCCCCCGGCGCTCTCATTCACCGCCCGGGTCTGCGTTTGCAGGTGGCTGCCCGCCGCATCCTGCACAAACTGCCGCAGCGTACCGTCCGGCGCGGTATGGGCCGTCAAGCGCCCCACCGGATCGTAAGCGTAACGATCGCTGCCCCACAGGCTGTCATTGCGCCGGGTCAGGTTACCCAGCCTATCCCAGCTGAAGCCGCTAGCGAACAGCGGTAAATCATTCTGCAACACCTGCTGCGACGTCAGCTGGCCGAGCCGGTCGTAGGTGAAATGACGCGTCACCTCCGCCGACAGCTGCTCGCTGACCCGCCGCCCGGCCTCATCGTAACCCAGCACGATCGGCGCATCATCATTCAGCTGGATCTGGCTCAGCCGGTCATACTCATCCATGGCGTAACGCACCTGATGACCGCTGTCGCTGCGCCGGGAGACCAGCAGGCCGCGCTCGTTATAGCCATAATGCAGCTGAAAACCGTCCTGCTCCTCCAGCAGCACCCGCCCGGCGTCATCATAGCGCCACGCCAGCCGCCGCCACGGATTCTCACACAGCACCATCCGCCCGCAGGGATCGTAATGATACTTCGCCTGCAGGGTATCGCCGCTGCGCCGCTCGCTTAGCCGCCCGCCGCGGTCGTAACCGTAGCGCACCAGCCGCCCCAGCGGATCCTCACGGCTGATCAGCCGGTTGCCTTTATCCCAGCCATAACGGGTTACCTGTCCCCAGTAATCGGTCTCCGCGGCGATGCGCCCCAGCGCGTCGCGGTCCAGCTGCCAGCGCTGACCGTTCTGGTTGATCACCGCCAGCAGGCGATCTTCCAGGTCGTACTGATAGCCAAGCGTTGCGCCATCCGGCGTCTCGCAGGCGGCCAGCATTCCGGTGCGGTTATAACGAAAACGGGTTATCTGGCCGGCTTCATCGGTGAAGTGAAGCGGTGAATCTTCCCGGTCGTAAGCGACGCTAATTTCGCCACCCTGCGGATTGACCATCGCCACCAGCCGATCCTTGCTGTCCCAGTGGAAACGGCTGCTGCCGCCGCCGGCGTCAATACGCTCCAGCAGCGTGCCGCGCGCGGAATGCCGCAGTTGAGTGGTTCCCGCGCCGGCCTGGCTCAGCGCCTGCAAAAAACCAAACCGATCATAGCGATAGCGACTCTGCCCGGAACCCGGCACGTCCGCCGCGCTCAGCTGCCCGTACTCATCATACTGATAGCGCGAGGTGACGCCGGTAGGGTCCGTTCCCGCCAGCAGGTTGCCGCGTTCGTCATAGTCCGAACGCCAGCAGGCGCCTTTCTCATCAATCAGCGCCAGCACATCGCCGTCTTCATTGTAGGCCGCCTGAATCTGGCTATCGTCCGGCAGATGTTCGGCGATCATTCGCCCCTGTTCATCATACTCCCAACGACGCGTGCTGCCGTCCGGCTCAATGAGTTCGACGGTGCGGCCAAAATCATCGTAGTGGAAGACGGTATTGCCGCCGGTCGGATCGATCTCCGAAACCGGCAGGCCGTTATCATCAAAGCTGACAGACGTTACATGGCCGTTGGAATCGGTGATTTCCACTTCGTTGAGCAAGTCGTGCCAGGCGAAATGGTAATCCCATACGCCGCCGTCGCCCCAGGCGTGGACCACCCGCCACTCGTCATTGAACTGGTAGTGGAAGCCCTGGCCGTTACGGTCGACATGGCTGGTCATATGGCGCTGTTGATAGTAGAAGCGCCGCGGATGCGAAAGCGCATCGATCTCCGCGCTCAACTGATTATCGCTATCGTATTCATAGCGGGTCAGCGGCGTGATCTCGTCATCCAGCGCGTTGCGCAGGCGTAGCGCCCGCAGGCGGCCATCCTGCCAGGTGACGAGGATCTCCCTGCCGCTCATGCCGCGCGTGCTGAACTCGCGAATACGCTCAAGTTCGCGCCCCTGCCAGTCGAACTGCCAGCCGTTACCGTTACGGTCCGCCAGCCGGTAAATCGCCAGCGGCCCGCGCTTACCGCGAAACTGCAGTCGCGCGCTCCCTTCCTGCTCAACATGCCAGAAGCATTCGCCATTGCGGGTTTCCCGCCACAGGCGGCTGCCGTCCGGCAGGCCGACAATACTCTGATCGCGGCCGTCAGACTGCGGCAACGCCGCAAACAGCGTCATCCCTTCCGGCTGAGTCAGCACCGCGACGCCTTCATCGGCCAGTATTTCAAGGCGGGTGTCCGCCGGGGTTGACCAGCCGTAACCGCACAGCCCTTCTTCATCGAGATCCGCCGACGAGTAGCTTCGCGTCCACGCCAGCGGCAGGCGTCCGGGTAACAGAAAATCCTCATGCTCCAGGCTCACGCTACCGTCGCGGATATCAACCGGTTCAGCGCGTAGCACCCGACATTTCAGGACGCCGGGATCCATGTTGCGAAACAGCTTCTGGCGCAGCTTTTTAAACCGCCGCATAAACAGCCGCCACTGCGGCGTTTTTTTAACTTTCTTCAACCCCTTGCCCAACCCGCTTAACCCGGCGCGCATCAGCAGCGCCATCAGGTTGATGGTTGGCGGCCCGCCGACAATCACATTGTTGGGAATCGCGAGGTTAAACGTCAGCGGCAGCGTCAGCGAGAGCGGCTTTGGTTTACTCAGCCGCTTCAGGCGGAACGGCGGCACCATTCCGAGGATGTTACAGCTCAGTACCGGCATGCCGATGCGGGAAAACGGCTCGCCGTCGACGGCGACGGTTTTACTGCCCATAAACAGCTCGTCTTCCATCTGCGGGCCGCCAGGCGCGCGCAGCGGCGGCACCCACACCCCGCCGACCGGGATATGTACCGCAATACCGCCGGTCCCCGCGCTGGCGCGTTTGATGCTGTTGACGTGCACGGTAGTCCCCAGCAGCGGCAGATAATCAAACACGTCGAAAACGATGCCAATATGCGGCGTCGGCAGCGGCCAGGGATAAGTATGGATATCCAGGCCAAGCTGCGGGTCGAAGTGAGCGCCGGAATGCATCAGACGCGCCTCAGAACATGGCGCGCAGCAGCGCGCGCAGGAAGGTACGCACTTCGGTGGCGAAACCGCCGTCCGAGAAGCTTAAAAACAGGATTGCCAGCAGCGTCACGGCAACAATAATAATAATCCGGGTCTTCATAGCGGGTTGCTCCCTGCAGTTTCAGTGGATGATGCATCGGTATTTCCCCAGGCTGGCAGGCTTTGCCATTCACCCGGCGGGGCATCAAAGGGGTGGGCGATCTCCGGCAGGCCGTTCCAGTGCGGATGCAGCGTCTCCCGCGCCAGGCGGATCACGCGGCGAAAGCTGTCATCGCCGCCGCGGATCAGTTTTTCCCGCGCTTCGCGGATCAGCGCGAACGCGGCTTCCAGCTGTAGCTGTAACTGCCGGTCCACGCGTTTTACCTGTTCGACGGCGGGTTCCCGCGGCAAGCGGTCTTCCGCCTGCTGGATTAAGCGCTGTTTTTCGCTTTGCCAGCGCGTCGCGCAGGCCTCAAGCGCTTCGGTCCGTCGTTTATCATGGATGCGCAGCAGATCCTGAAATGCCAGCGGCAGCGTAGTCTGGGCGCGCTCCTGGCGTGGGATCGGCTCCGCCGCCTGGATAGCGTGGGCATACTCCTCCATCGCTTTTGCCCGGTGCCCGGCGAGGTTGAGACAAAAACCGGACATCCGCCAGCCTTCCACGGCAAATACCGGGTGTGGAATGGTTTGCGCTTCGCCCGCCGCCCGGCGATAGCCTTTCGCCGCCTGGAGATACTCTTTTCGTGCGAACCAGGCGCCAGCCTCGCCAAAAGTGCTTTGGGTACGCAATTGCCCTTTAAGCGCCGGGTCGGCAATTTCGCCGCTGATGTTTTGCGCCTGGCGGTAGTGATCGACGGCCCGTTGATGATCGTTACCTTTCAGCCAACCGCCGGCGATCAGGTTATGCATCATCGCCTGCTGCTCGGCCCAACCGCAGCGCTGGGCGACGCCGAGCGCCATGCCGCCGCGCGCGGCCACCTGCGCGGCGCTGCCTTTTTCCAGCAGCAGCATGGCGTCAGCCAGATAGCGGCGAAACAGCAGGCGATCGGGATTCGGATCGCTCTGTCCACGCGCGGTTTGATGCATCACTTTCATACTGTCGACGTCATCGGTCAGCAGCCGTACCCTGCGCGGATGCGCCTCATACAACGGCTGCCAGATCGGTTGCTCAAGGGTGTCGATAAGTAACAGTCTGGCGTTGCACGCCTCCTGCGCCAGCCAGCCGTTCAACCAGCGGTTCAACGCCTTTTCATCGCTGACGGCGGAGGGTTTCAGCACCAACACCAGATAACGTAAATCGTCATGAAATGTCGTCGCAAAATCCTGCAGCAACTGCCGCAACTGCGCCGGACTATAGGTCGGAAGAAAGCGTTCGGCATCCCATATGTCGGCATCCGGCGTCGCTTCGTAGTGTTCCACAAACTCGCGCCCGAGCGCGTCGCTGTAGCCATAGCCGGTCTCAAACGGCGTGGTTAGCCCCAGCAGCAGATCCGGCAGCGAGCGCCCTTCAGGGTGCTGCTGCAACGCGATAAAACCATCAAGCAGCGACTCGCCGCCGGCAGGCGCCCGCCAGATAAATAAGCGGATCTGCTCCGCCTGCTCGCTGGCGTCCAGCCAGCTAAGTTCAAGCTCGATCATTACTTTTTCGGTCGGATTCTTCGCCGCGTTCATTCCCTTTCCCTGTCAGGCATTGAGCTCAATCTTTTTACCATTCACCATCACGCCGGCGGCGTTAATGGTGATCGTCGACCCGCCAGCGGTAATCTCCACGCTGCCGTTGCTTATCAGAATGCCGCTTTCGCCCACGTTGATATGTACGGTATCGGTAGCGCTGTCGGTTACGCTCCCTTGCGTAAAGCGGGTATCACCGCCGGTGATGCTCAGGGTACGCCCGGCGCCGATCGTCACCTCTTGCTTACTGGTGATGGTCTGCGTTTGCTTACCGGTCACGGAAATATCGTGATTGCCGGTCACTCCCAGCGTCTGATTGCCGGTGACCTGCACGTTACGGTTCTGCTGGACGCTGACGCTTTCGTTACCCTGCACCTGGCGGGTGCGATCCTGTACGACCGTCAGTGACTGCTTGCCTTCGACGGTCGCGGTATGGTCGCTTTTCACCGTGGTGGTATGGTTGCCGCTGATGGTTTCATCGCGGTTCTGCTCAACGCTTAGGGTCTCATTCCCCTTCACGCTTTCGGTACGGTTCTGCTCAACGGTGGTGGTTTCATTACCATTGATGGTTTTGCTGCGATCTTTGCCGACGGTAACGCTTTCATTGCCATCCACCGTGCGGGTGCGGTTCTGTTTGATATGGCTGGTTTCGTCTTTGCCGACGGTTTTGGTGCGGTTATTGCCGACATCATGGGTCTCGTCGTTTTCGACTTCAGTGTCCATGTTGCGCTCAGCGTGCAGCCAGAGCTGCTCTTCGCCGGGTTTATCTTCAAAACGCAGGGCGTTGGCATTGTCCGGCGAACCATCCTTTGAGCGGCTCATAAAGCCCATTTGCGTGGCTGCCGCCGGTAGCGCCCACGGCGGCATACTGGCTTCGTTATAGACGCGGCCAATGACAATCGGCCGGTCCGGCTCGCCGTTAATAAAGTCCACCACCACTTCATCACCGACGCGTGGGATCTGCACCCCGCCGTAACCCTGGCCGGCCCAGGCGCTGGAAACGCGCACCCAACAGGAGCTATTTTCATCGCCCTGGCTTTCGCGGTCCCAGTGGAATTTCACCTTAATCCGGCCATATTTATCGGTCCAGATCGATTCTCCTTTCGGCCCTACCACGCGAGCGGTTTGCGGCCCGTAGGTGCGCGGCCAGTCGGTCCTTGACGCGGGGACAAATGGCGTCGCGGCGGGAATAACGGTGAATGCGATGCGGTGCTGCGCGGTATTTCCGCCGCCGGAGGCATACTGATTCTCTTCAAAATCATAGCGGGCGCCCACCACCAGCCATTTAGCATTATCAGCCATGTTAGGCGCATGCGTCAGGGTAAACGTGTGTCCCGGGACGATACCAGTCGCGGTGGCGATACCCTGAGTTTGCTGCTGTTCGGCCTGCCAGGACTGCTGACGAATACGGGCGTAGGCTTCGCCGTCGCCGTGCTCCATAAAGCGCCCCGGCCAGTCGTAAACGTCGATTTTGCCCGGTGTCGGCGAGACCGGATTCTGCAGCGTTTGCAGCATCCAGGCGTGGGGCTTGCGAAAATCATAGTCATCGGTGCTGTAAAGCCCCGGCGTGACGACGTGGCTCGCCATCAGCTGGCTGATGCCCTCTTCGCCGACCGCGCCGCCGCCCGGCTGCGCATGCCAGGGAATAGTTTCATAACCGGGGAAGGATTCAGCCTGCTGATAGTCATCCATCAGCACCAGGGTATGGCCGTCTTTATCGTGGCGGAACAGATAGCTAATACCTTCCAGCTCCAGCAAACGGCTGATGAAATGGAAGCTGCTTTCCGCATACTGTACACAATAATCCCACTGCCGGTAGCTACGCGTAAGTTTGTCCTCAAACTTAACGTTATGCTCGCTAAACAGTTTGGCCACGATATCCGGCACCCGCTGCTGCTGGAAAATACGGAAGTTGCGGTCGCGCATCATCGGCCAGAAATCGGGTTCCAGCGTGGTCTGATAGACGGCGTAGCGCGTCTCGCCAAGATCTTCGGCGCGCACGGTTACGGCGGTGATTTTGCCGGAAAGATAACGCTCCTGTCCCCATTGGCCGGGAACCGCCACCGTCATGTTTTTGCCGAGCATGGCCTGACGGTCGATAGCAAAATCCTGGCTGAGTAAATCGACCTGAAAGTGGAAAGGTTCGGACAGTTTCTCCTGCCCGCTGAATTTCCAGAATAATAACGAGGAGCTGTCGACAGATGACAGGATCGATATCCGATTAACCATATGGATTCCTTTATGGTGCAGGCAGTCGCGGGGCTAATTCCTTAAGATTGATAAATTATCCTGAATATTTATCAGAAGTCATCTCTCTGCCCGAGATTTCACCCAGGAATACTCTTAATTATTCAACTCTGTGCTTTTGTTCATCTTTATACCGTCATTATTAGTAGTGGAGCTTTCTTAACAGGCGTTAATTACTGGTTTGACTTATTAGAAACGGTAATGAGGTAAGTCTGAAAATAGTCTCCTGGCGCGAAGAAATATGTTTAAACCGGCCCGGACGCTTTAAAATAACCGCGGCTGCGAACTGCCATCACAGCCATTTGCTCACCGGCCTGCTCTTGCATACGGTCGGCCGGTGAGCAATCCCTGCGCGTTAATCGCGCAGACATCCCCTGCCTCGTTAATATCGGATCCTTTACCTCAGTCATATTCAGATTGTTTTTATAGAAAATCGTCACGCTATTTTCGCCAGCTAAACGGCCAGTCGCTAATATTAGCGATGAGATAATCTATTGTTTATCAATCGGCTTCAGGCATAACCCCCCCGCCTGCCGGGCGCTGGCGCAAGTTTTGATAAGGTACGACCCTCTTGATCTCTGCCATCGATCTACAATACTGTATATAAATACAGTAAAGATAATCGGTGATCATCATGCAGTTTTTCACACTAACCGAGCTACGCCAGATCGTGGCATTACCTCTGTTCAGCGATCTTGTTCCCTGCGGTTTTCCTAGCCCCGCGCAGGATTATGTTGAACGGCGTATCGACCTGAATGAACTGCTGATTCAGCATCCAGGCGCCACCTACTTTGTGAAATCAAGCGGTGACTCAATGATTGGCGCTGGCATTGGCGATGGTGATTTACTGGTGGTGGATAGCTCCCGCAAGGCTGTCCATGGCAGCATCGTTATTGCCGCAGTGGATGGAGAATTCACGGTTAAGCGCCTCCAGTTACATCCTGTTGTCATGCTCAAACCTGATAATCCCGCCTACCAGCCGATTATGCCAGGCAGTGAAGAGTGTCTGGAAATTTTTGGCGTGGTGACCTACATCGTGAAATCGGCGGGCTGATCGTGTTTGCCCTGTGTGATGTGAACTCGTTCTATGCTTCCTGTGAAACCGTCTTTCGCCCGGACTTACGCGGCCGCCCGGTGGTTGTTTTGTCCAATAATGACGGTTGTGTGATTTCACGTTCTGCGGAAGCCAAACCGTTTGTGAAAATGGGTGAACCGTACTTTAAACAAAAAGATATCTTCAGGCATTATGGCGTGGTTTGCTTCAGTAGCAACTATGAACTCTACGCCGATATGTCCAACCGGGTAATGACAACGCTTGAAGAGATGTCGCCTCGCTGTGAAAAATACTCCATTGATGAAGTTTTTTGCGATCTTACCGGTGTTCGTAACTGCCGCGTTCTTACCGAGTTTGGACATGAGCTCAGAGCCACGGTGCGGCAACGCACGCACCTGACGGTGGGCGTCGGAATAGCCCAGACAAAAACGCTGGCTAAACTGGCGAATCATGCGGCAAAACGCTGGCAACAGCAGACAGGAGGCGTGGTTGACCTGTCGAATGCGGAGCGGCAAAGAAAATTGATGGCGGCGCTACCGGTGGAAGAGGTTTGGGGAGTGGGTCGACGCATCGCGAAGAGGCTTGAAACGATGGGGATCCGGACGGTATTGCAGCTGGCTGACACGGATATCCGATTCATCAGAAAACACTTTAATGTCGTACTGGAAAGAACCGTCCGTGAATTACGCGGCGAGCCCTGCCTCGAGCTGGAAGAGTTTGTCCCGGTAAAGCAAGAGATTATCTGTTCCCGTTCGTTCGGCCATCGCATCACCGAGTACGAAGAAATGCGCCAGGCCATCTGTAGTTACGCCTCCCGGGCTGCAGAGAAACTTCGTCAGGAACATCAATACTGCCGGTTTATCTCCGTCTTTGTAAAAACGTCGCCCTTCGCGCCTGACGAACGGTATTACGCCAATAATGCCTCGGTGGCCCTGCTTACCCCAACGCAGGACAGCAGGGATATTATCGCCGCCGCGACGCGTTGTCTGGATGCCATCTGGCAAAGTGGCTGCCGGTTCCAGAAAGCCGGGGTGATGCTGGGCGATTTTTATAGCCAGGGCGTCGCGCAACTTAATCTGTTTGACGAAAATGCGCCGCGAAAAAATAGCCAAAAACTGATGGAGGTGCTGGACCGCCTGAATGCTGAGGACGGACGTGGAACGCTTTACTTCGCCGGCCAGGGTATCCAGCAACCGTGGCAGATGAAGCGGGAAATGCTCTCCCCGCGATACACTACCCGATATAGCGATCTGCCCACGGTTAAATGATTCCCCGACAGGCCAAACCTTAAATAAAATCAGGTTTGGCCATCATGGCGTCCGTCAGGTTATTTATTGAATATAAAATTGCGCAGCGCGTTTCTCACTTGTCCTTCCGCGGTTGCAGAACAAGTTGATGATGGCTGGCCTCAATGACGCGCGCGCGGTCCGGGTCAAGATCCTCACGGGCAAGCACCAGCTTCCAGTCGTTTTTCGTCAGATCCGGCGCCCGGAACAGCGCCACCACGGCAACATACTGCGCCTGTTCATCCAGCGGCATGGTGAGACTCATCTCCGTTCCCGGTTTGAGCACCAGGCTGCGGCTGGCCAGTTGGTCGTCTTTTAATATCTCCTCCCCCTCCGCCGCCAGCTGCTGGTAAACCGTCTTATCGAAAGTCTTGCGATCTTTCAGCACATAGACCCGTACCATCACCGGCTGGGAGGCGCTGTTATCCTCGCGGTTATCGGTGTTTAACGCATTGCGCGCGCTAAAATCCAAACGCAGCGTTTTCACCTGGCGATAAAATACTGACTTTACGGCGGACGAAGCGCCGTCGCTGATTTTCTGTGTTAGCCCGCAACCCGCCAGCATGAACGGTAGAAGAATCAGTGCGGATAGTTTAAGCGAAGTGATATGCAACACGTTGGTTTCCTTGTGATAATGGTGCAAGCGGCATGCCGCGGTAGCCGCCCAGTTCCGTGGTAAACGTGGCCGGTAAATCCGGCGGAACCGCGTCCCCCTCCATGCCCAGAACGCCGGTGATGCCGAGCATAAACGGCGTTTCGCCAAGTACCGGCGCGGGTAACAGCGGCGTGGGAAGCGTTAAGGTGATTTTGGCCTTATAGCGCCAGCCGAGATAAACCCGCAGCAGAACCAAAAAGTCCGCATAGATTTGCCCTTCCGGCATCCAGCCTGCGGCCTCGGCGATATCATCGGTATACAGCGCGATCAGCAACTGGCTGGCAATCTCGGTCGTTTCATCGCCCAGCACCGTGTAGCCATCAAGCAGGAAATCGTTATCGCCGTAAAAACCCAGCGGCTGCGCCGGGTACACCGTCCGTGGGCAGTGCGGCGACGCTTCCGCCCGCGTATGGGGCGCCAACAAGCGTACCAGCGCCTGAATTCCCTCTTCGGTACGCGCGGGCAGGCGCATCACGCTGAGTAATGCCAGAAAGCGAGATACCGGCGCGGCAATATGCTGAGCGGTACCGGGAATGCCCAGCCCGATCAGCCCCAGCAGGCTCTGCGAAGTACGGTCGCAACCGCCGTCTTCAAAGGTTGCCGGATACGAGTATTTGCGCCAGATGCGATAAAACTGGCTCAGAATGCGGTGGTTAAAAATATCGAGAAATGCTTCCTGCGCCTCATGCCCTTCTCTTTGCTGCGCAATATCATCCAGCCAGGCGGTAGGCAACGGTGAATCGACACCGTATAGCCCCATAAAGGTGGTGCGCAGCGTCGGCGGCGCGTCGGGATGCGCCTCATCATACTCCACCGCTTTGAGTTCGCTGACCGGAAAACCCATCCCCGGATGCGGACGAAAGCGTATCGGATCATCCGCCGGGTTCAGCGTGCTGCCTAATGCCGGCGCGCCAGGTCGCGATTTTTCCAGTAGCTGGCAGAAACGGTAAAAGTTGATGCGCTGAATATCCCGCTCAAGCCGCGGGCTCAGCCGGGAATGCGGCGTTTGTGGTTCTCCTGCCATTCGAGACGCTCTCCGGTAGGTTGCAGTATCAAAATCAGACGATTAAACAGGTGGATATCGGTGTACAGGGCAAAGAAGCGGTTGAGCATCTCGCCAAACAGGCAGATGTCGCCGTGCCCGGCGAAGCCGTTACCGTCGAGCGTCACCTCTATCTGCACGCCGCGTAGAAAATGCCCCTCGGCAAAACGCTCCACCTCACAGTGGCTCACGTCGACGATCGCCTGCAGGCGACGGCGGTTCATTTCGTTGTCCGTCCAGTCATACAACGCCAGCGCGCCGCGCAACACCTCGGCGTTATCCATCATCCACAGGAAGCTGCTGCCGAGATGGCTCAGCACCCGCCAGTGAAAACGGTCGCGATCCGGTGGATAACACGGCAACGTCGGCGCGCTGAGATTGCGCACCTGGAGTCGCGACGTCGTGGATTTGACCACCGTGTCCAGCAGCGTGCTTTGCAGCGCCCGCCGCGGCAGCTGGCCGTTGGTGCCGATCAGGCTCAATGACAGGGTTTCATTCTGCGGCACGCGATGCTGGTCAAACGCCTCGCCGCCCAGCGTCAGCCAGGTATCATGCAGCCCGGACGGGCCACGTTTAACGCGCGTGTGGTAATAATATTCCGGCGCATCATGGCGCAACATGCCGCCTTTGTGGCGAAAACTGGTAAACGGCACATACGCCTGGGTGCCGGAAAGGCGGGAAGAGGTGACGGACTCCACCGAATAGATTTCGGTGTGCCCATCCTGGACGCGCATGGGGCGCAGCAGATACTCACTTTGTAGTGAATCCAGATGCAGCGGGTCCGACTCCAGCGGAAACAGGTTAATAACCGGGCTGCAGTGTAAGCGCAGATGTTTCTCTGACAACGCGTATTCCTGCGGCCACGGTTTATCCAGCACGACCTCGATCTCAAACCATCCCGGCGCATCAGGAAACGTCATATTCTCCAGCCCGCACAGCGCGACCGACATAAACTTTTCACGAAAGCTGAAATACTCCAGCAGCAACTGGTAGCCGCTGAACCCGCCGCTTTGAGGCAGCAGCGCCTCATCGCTGCCAAACCCGCAGACGGCAAAATGGGCCGCCAGCGGCCTGCTATCGGCCTCCCCCGCCAGACGTATGCCGATGTGCGCCACATTCAGCGTCAGCGCTTCATGCAGCACGCAGGCCAACGGCGCATCGGCGTTCAGATACAACGGAATACGGCTCAGGTCGAGCGCCCGCCAGTCCACCAGCGCGCTACAGTCAAAACGCAGACAAATCGCCTGGCGGCCATCTGCCAGCGTCCTGACGTTGGCGCGGGAGAGCGCGAGCGGCTGTAAGGTTAGCGGCTGGGTCGTGGTGTAACGGCAGCGGGTGCCCGTCTCGCCGATGGGCCGGGAGATCACTTCCGTTCCCTTCTTCAGCCGCTGCGGCTCTTTCATCTCCCGCCAGTCGACGCTGAATTCCACCATCGCCAATGACGGAATAGTACGGAGATAATGCGGCCAAATCATACTCACCAGCCCGCCGGTCAGCTCCGGCAGGTCGTCGTCGAGCTTTTCGCGCAGCCGCCCCATCAGGAAAGCAAAACCTTCGAACAGGCGCTCAACATAGGGATCGCGGGCGCCGGCTTTATCGAGGTTTAACGCCGCGGCGCGATCGGGATGGGCGCGGGCAAACTCCTCGCCAGCTTCGCGCAGGTAGCGCATTTCAGCGTCAAAATAACGCAGAGTTAAATCGTCCATGGAATATCTCAAATGTCAGAATTGGAAAACTCGCCGCTTGTAAAGCAGCGCTTGCAGCGTGAGTGTCGGCCCTTATTCCTCTACGTCACCGTCAGCAAACGGTTCCGCACGGGGAGCCTCCACGATGAAAATCTGTGTCGGCACCGTGAAGTTTCGCAATTTCAGCAACGCCAACGGGCCATCGCCGAGTTCGGTACGCAGCAGCCACTGCAGTTGCCGGTTATCCGGCGTATTGACCGTCAGGCGAAACAGCCCATCGCCGATCTGCTGGCGCTTCATTCTCTCCAGCATACGCAGCGTGCCCCACGGGCCGCTGTCGTTCGCCAATAGCCGGGCGCCCGCCGCCGTTGAGCTCCAGCTCAGCATCGCGCCGGGTTTGTTGATAGTCCCCGGCCAGCGGAAGCTTTTCCATTCGGCAAGCTGGTTAAAGTAGTGCAGATTCTGGCCGTCGAGGGTGAGCTGCGTTTCAACAATGCCCGGCGTCGCCACCCCCTGTAGTTCAAATCCCATTCCCTGGCTGCCGTCGGTAAACAGGATGTCGGACAAGGAACTCAGTTGATTAATCGCCTTCAGGAAGGCCGGGTTAAACGTCAGCCCCTGACTGTGCGTGCTATCGGCCACCCAGCGGCTGCCCTCCCGGTTGAGCACGCCGCCCAACTGTCGGGCGAGAAACTGGTCGATCCGCCCGCTATCGCGACGGATGAATGCCGCCAGCATCGGTAGCGAGACATCGTTTTTGCCCGCGGCAAACGGATAGCGGCCGTCGAAAGCCGAATGCCAGTTAGCGACCACAGAACGCTGCCACGCCTCGTTCAGGCTGGCCGCCGATGGCTGCAGCACCGTTTCCCAGGCCTGCGTCAGCGGCTGGACGAACATGGTCTGGCCGAAACCGCTCCACTCTTCGCCGAGGCTGGCCGCCACCAGGCTGCCGTACTCCTGGGTGTCGGTCAGATCGACGCTTTTACCCTGAAACACGGTCTGCGCCAGCTGCTGCATCATCGCCTGCGGGTCGGGGGCGTTTGCCACCTGCTGGAGCCGCAGGCGTACGCGGGTCAAGCGCGTCAACCAGGTCTGTAAACTGAGGGTGCTGTCTGCGGCGACCACGCTCTGAGAGGGATTTTTGCCCATCAGCGCCAGCAGCGGCCCAAAGGTGCTATCCAGCGGGCCGCGCACGCCGCCGGCCTGCTGGTCGATAAACGGCTGCTGGTCCTTATCGAGTAGATTTTTTGCCGACTTCACCAGCGAATCCGCCACGCCCTCACGCTGCTGCCCGGTCTGCCCCTGCCAGGCAAGGGTATTCATCAACGCAATCAGCGGCGACTGACGAACGTCGCCCGCCAACGTGAGCTGATCGGTAACATCGGCAATATTGCGCGCCGGATTTAAGCGAAGGCTATTGAGGAAACCCAGCCACGCCCCGGTGAAATCGGTGAAATAGCGATCGGTCAGCCGCTGTTTCAACGCCGCCGGGGAGACATCGCCGCTGACGGTCTGGCGGCTATCGCTCAGCACCCAGTCAATCTCATCGCGCCTGGCCGCCACCGCCTTATCGATCGCCTCGCGGACGCCGCCCTCCCACGCCTGGCGGGTAAACATCCCCGGAACCACCTCTTCCGTGGTAAACAACCGGCTGGCATTGGTCTGCGGCGTCATATCTTCCAGCATCATGTCGGCATAATTACGGCGCACCTGCAGCAGCATGTTCTCGTAAAGCGTGCTTTCGGCGTTGCGCCGCCCGATTTGCGCCAGCAGCACCTGACGCGCTTGCGTCACCAGTGCGGCATCCGGGGTGATTTTCCACGTCGGCTGCGACGGCAAGTTACGCATATAGAAGGCCCATAAATCAGGGGCGATACTCTGCCATAGCGCCGGGGCGACTCCCTGACGCGTCTGCTGCGCGGCGGTCATTGTCTGGCGGTAAAACGCCGCATCGGCTTTGTCCGGACGCGCCATCATCAGATAGGCCTTTAACTGGTCATAACCCGCTTTCGCCAGCTGCGCCCGCTGCGGGCTGCGCGGCGGCAGGTTGACCAACACGTTCAGTTGCCGGGTCAGCGCCTGCGCCGCCGCGTCGCGGATCAGACGCTGGTTAGCCCGCCCATACCACGGCAGCAGCACGGCAGAAAGCGGCGCATTATGATTAAGACCAAAGCGCTGATACCAGGGCGCGCCGTTGGCGAGCCGATTCTGTAGACGGCCGATATCGTTGCGCAGCATCTGCAAATCGATCAGCTGTTGGTCGTTAACGACGGGCTGCCGCAGCAGCTGTACCCGCTGGGTGGCGCTGACAATTTGCTGGCGGTTGACGATAAAAGAGAGCAGGCTTCCCGCCGCCCACAGGGCAATCAGCGCCAGCAGGCCGACGCCGAGGGAGCGGCGCCACGCCACCCCCACCGGCACGCCGCGCGCGCGGCCGCAGTCTGCGATGATCCCCTGCCAGGCGGCCGGGGCCGGCCAACGGTGGGGATAGAGCCCATTGTCCACCGCCTCTTCCGCCTTTAACGCGGGGCTGAACAGCAGACCGCGGAGCGGGATCTGTTGCAGATGCCCGGTAAGCCACGGCGTCAGTAGCGTCTTCCAGCCGCTGATACCGCCCTCCTTCAGCCATTTAGCGACACGCAGCAGGTAATCGTGGGACGAATCAGCGCACAACTGCTGAGTACCCTGCGCCAGCATGGCGGGCAGAATGGCGCGAAGCTGCCGTTCAACATCCTGCGGGACGGCTCGCGGCGGGAACAACGCCCCCAGCGTCTGGGTAATGCGCGTATCCTGCGGCCAGTCGCTGTCGCGGAGTTGCCACAGATAGACCGGCGGCTGGTAGCGCAGGACCTGCGCAACCTGCTCCAGCGTACGCAAATACTCGTCCAGATTCGCGGCGGTGGCCTGAGTGTTGTTCAGCGCCAGCACGATACCATCCAGCGGCCGGCGGCCGCGCAGCCGACGCAGAGCGCTGAGCCGCTCGTTATCCACCGTCGCCGACAGGCTACCACCGTGAATTAGCACCGTACCGCGGCCCTCCAGCCATTGCTGTTGCGCAAGGCCGGGAGCGATGCCGGCAATCTGCGCCGCCTCGCCAGCGACCCACAGCAGGCGGACCTTATTGCGCCACAATCGGCCGTAGCGGCGACGAAGAGAGTGCTTTAAGGACGCAAACGGCTGCGCCGGTTTTGTCTGCTGGCTAATAAAAGTCCGCGTCTGACGCTGTTGCCCATCGGCTTTTTGCCTGATAAACAGGTGGAAAGCAATAAAGCCCAATATCCAGAGACAGAGACCATACGCCCAGATCAGGCCACAGACGGTCAATATCTCGCGGATCGCCGTCCACTGCAGCGTGCGGTTGGCGTGCCAGTTCCACCATCCCAGACCGCTCAGCAGGACCACAATTGTCCAGACGGCAAGACACAGGGTCGCGGTAGCCGCTACGGTCATTACCGCGGCATTTTTTTCCTTGAACATAAAATTGATGATTCCCTTAGCCACGGGCGTGCATCATCACGCCCGTATAGCGTTATTAAGGATACTTAGCGGATATAATGAATATGGCGATAACGAATTAAGGCAGCAGTATTTTAAAAGCCTCGCTTTTTATATCGCGATATATTTTACCCAGCACGCCCGATACCGTATTCAGATCTTTCATATCCGTTCGCGCCTGCACTAATATATCGCCAACATTAATATCTATAATCGCTTTTACCCGCTGGCCAAATTGTTTCACCGAATCCCACGTATCGTCATCGTTATCGTAAATCGTCCGCGACGCAAAATAACCGTGGGAAAACGAGGAGTGCAGCGGGTCGTGATTATATTTAGCCAGCGTGTCATGCACGTAGTTATCGTAAAAATCCAGCATCGTCGGCGAGCCCATCAGCGCCGCCCGCCGGGCATCGCCGCTTTTCTTGATCTGGATATATTCCGACTCCTGCGCCGCCACCAGCGGACCGCCGAGCTGGTTGGTCTGCGTGGTGGGGATCACATCCAGCAACACCTGAGCCAGCAGCGCCACGATACCGGTATGGGCAAAGTCATAGCCCCACGCCGCGCGGTCCAGCCGATCCTTATCGATAAACGGCACTTCCCGCGGCCCTTCGCTTTCCGCGGGCGCCGCCGCCGACGGCAGCGCGCTGGCCTGCTCATTCAGCGCCTGCAGATAAAAAGGCTTACGCTGATAATACTTATCGGCGTATTGCGGGCTGGCGAAGCGCTCGGTGCGCCAGGCGGTGATCCAGCTCAGCTGGTCCGCCAGCATCACCTCCAGCGCTTTAGCCTTCAGCGGCACATACACCGGATCCGGCAGTTTGCCCAGCGGGCCGTTCTCCGGCGGCTTCGCGGCGGCGGCGGCTTTCGCCTTATCGCTATCCGCCTTGTCGTGAGCCGCCTTCAGCGCGGCGACCGGATCCCGCCCCTGAGCCACGGCGATGGCCACCACCTCCGCCTCGTTGACGGCCGGCGTTTCGGTCTTCGCTCCCGCCTGCTGCGCCCCGGCCTGCTGCCAGGCGTTAAACAGGGCGATGGCCTGGGCGGAGATTTTGAATTGTTTTATAACGGCATTCGTCATTATCCGATAGGTCTTATTTTTAGCCCCTCCGGGCAACACCTCCTCAGGCACGCTCAGCGGCGCCCCGGCATCGAAGGCGGCGGCATACATATCGTGCAGCACAATCTTTGACAGCAGGCTGCGGGCGTCGGTCTGCACTTTGCCGAGTTCCGTGGGTTTACAGTCGCCGCCGACATCGGCATGCATCCCGGGGTAGATCACCTCCACCGCTCCCGCCGGATATTTACCATCCGGACCGCGAATGGAGTCCAGCGGCAGGTCGCCGTGCTGCTCGTGGCCGGCGACAAAATGGTAGCAGCTTTTTAAGAAGCCTTTGGTGGTCGGCAGCCGCAGGCTGTTGGCCGCCCAGCCCAGATGCCCGGTGGCCGACGGCAGGATATGCGGCACGCCAACCGCGGAGACCGTATCCAGCAGCCCCATAAACTCGATACTAATGGGAATGCCCATCAGGGTCGGGCCGGCGGGTACCACCGTCCCCGCCGGCAGCATATTTGTCGCATCGAGCGGCATTTTAGCGTCATCGAGCAGCGACTCCAGCCCGCGGGCGAAGGCGCGGGCGGTGGCGGCCCCCCGGCAGTAGCCGTAGACAAAGAGCTTGATTTTGGCGATGCGCCGCTGCGAGCGCTGGATATGCAGCCGCGTTGGCTGCCGCGGCCACTGATTGACCACGGCACCCAGATGGTCGTCGCAGAATTTGTCAAGCGCGCTTTTACGGTTGAACTTCTGGGTCAGCCGCGAGAAGGGCCAGACGGTGGCCATACTGTTCCGGTATCTGGTCAGTTCGCTGTCTTTGATCGCGGTTTTGTTCACCGCATAGCAGATGCTGCTGTAGGTTTTAAGCAGCGCCTGGTTGATACGGTCTTCGCCGCCATTGGCAAACAGCTCGCCGTCCAGGGAGTAGTGCTCTTCGCCAATCTCAGGAAAGCGCGCCCCGCAGCCGGGAAAGTAGTAACAAAAGAAACCATCGTTATCAGCTGAAAAGCTCTGATCCGTCCAATTGGCCGCATGGTAAAGGCGGCCAATATTGGTCAGCGGCGGATTACGCGAGCCATACACTTCATCAGCACCTTCTTTATTGCAACAGGTACCGTCGAAGAACAGGCTGATATGCAGACTGGCCGGGCAGCCCGGTTCCGTCGTTTTTTTGTCCGATTGATGATCGGACTCCCCGATATATCCCTCCAGGTACTGCCTGGCATAGTTGCCTTCGGTCTGCGTTCTGTTCGCCGGCAGGCGCCCACGCTCGTTGTATTCGGTTTTCTGCTGCGTGGATTCATCCGCTGGCGCTTTCCCCTTTTTATCATCCGGCCCTGGAAACTTCGGCGGTAAGCTGGCCGCTTCCGCGGTGGAGGTTTTAACCGTGACCGGAGTGGCGCCGGTCTGAAAAGCCGCAATAAGCGCCTTCAGGGCATTCAGCGTGGAGTCTGCGGCGTCGGACATACGATCTCCTCCTTGATATGTTTGATAAGTATTTTCTGAGCCCTAATCTGCCAGTCAGGAGGAGACTGGGGAACCGGATACCCCGGCTGTCCCGGCGGGATGCAGGAACGGACTATCCGCACCTTATCGCAGGGGAAAATATGCACATGAAAACCGCAGGCCTGCTCCTCTTCCCAGCGCTCAATGGGTACGGTAATCGGTCCATGCCGCTGATAGTTTGTTTCATAATCATCGGGCATCTCACTCGATTTCATCCAGGCATTAGGATCTGAAGTCCAGGTGATTTTTGCCGTCAGTCCCGGGCGCCAGACATCTGGCACCATCACGCAACAGAAGCCGCCGCCGCCGCCGTAGGGATTAGCCCTGGGGCCCCCGTAACCGTTCACCTGCACCGAAACAATGTCGTCCGGGCCGTGGTTTAAAAGAGTGATGTCAGCGCCGCTCATCCCGTCGCGACTGTGGTCGCGGCAGGCCGTCAGCAGGCAGAGCAAAACGGCGGCCAGCACCGCCAGCCCGCCGGGCAAAATACGGATATGCTTTATCATTGATGTGTCCTTACAAATTTAAAGTGATGGCTTATTAATAAATGACGTAATTAAAGGATTGTATTTATGCTAATAGATGCCCCCCATATATAACTGATAATGATATTTGTAGCGGTCAAATAAAATTGGCCGCTATAAATATCTTCAGCTGTATTTTCATATCCGTTCGCGCCTGCACTGATATATCGCCAACATTAATATCTATAATCGCTTTTATCCGCTGGCCAAATTGTTTCACCGAATCCCACGTATCATCATCGTTATCGTAAATCGTCCGCGACGCAAAATAACCGTGGGAAAACGAGGAGTGCAGCGGGTCGTGATTATATTTAGCCAGCGTGTCATGCACGTAGTTATCGTAAAAATCCAGCATCGTCGGCGAGCCCATCAGCGCCGCCCGCCGGGCATCGCCGCTTTTCTTGATCTGGATATATTCTGACTCCTGCGCCGCCACCAGCGGACCGCCAAGCTGGTTGGTCTGCGTGGTGGGGATCACATCCAGCAGCACCTGAGCCAGCAGCGCCACGATACCGGTATGGGCAAAGTCATAGCCCCACGCCGCGCGGTCCAGCCGATCCTTATCGATAAACGGCACTTCACGCGGCCCTTCGCTTTCCGCGGGCGCCGCCGCCGACGGCAGCGCGCCGGACGATTCATTCAGCGCCTGCTGATAAAAAGGCTTACGCTGATAATACTTATCGGCATATTGCGGGCTGGCAAAGCGCTCGGTGCGCCAGGCGGTGATCCAGCTCAGCTGGTCCGCCAACATCACCTCCAGCGCTTTGGCCTTCAGCGGCACATACACCGGATCCGGCAGTTTGCCCAGCGGGCCGTTCTCCGGCGGCTTCGCGGCGGCGGCTTTCGCCTTATCGCTATCCGCCTTGTCGTGAGCCGCCTTCAGCGCGGCAACCGGATCCCGGCCCTGGGCCACGGCGATGGCCACCACCTCCGCCTCGTTGACGGCCGGCGTTTCGGTCTTCGCCCCCGCCTGCTGCGCCCCGGCCTGCTGCCAGGCGTTAAACAGGGCGATGGCCTGGGCGGAGATTTTGAATTGCTCCAATACATAAACAGACATCATTCGATAAGTTTTCTCTTTGGCGCCGCCGGGTAATACCTCAGGAGGCACGCTCAGCGGCGCCCCGGCATCAAAGGCGGCGGCATACATATCGTGCAGCACAACCTTTGACAGCAGGCTGGCGGCATCGGTCTGCACTTTGCCGAGTTCCGTGGGTTTACAGTCGCCCCCAACATCGGCATGCATCCCGGGATAGACCACCTCCACCGCCCCGGCCGGGTATTTACCGTCCGGACCGCGAATGGAGTTCAGCGGCAGGTCGCCGTGCTGCTCGTGGCCGGCGACAAAGTGGTAGCAGCTTTTTAAGAAGCCTTTGGTGGTCGGTAGCCGCAGGCTGTTGGCCGCCCACCCCAGATGCCCGGTGGCCGACGGCAGGATATGCGGCACGCCAACCGCGGAGACCGTATCCAGCAGCCCCATAAACTCGATACTGATGGGGATACTCAGCAGGGTCGGGCCGGCCGGAACCACTGTCCCCGCCGGCAGTATATTTGTCGCATCAAGCGGCATTTTAGCGTCATCGAGCAGCGACTCCAGCCCACGGGCGAAGGCGCGGGCGGTGGCGGCCCCCCGGCAGTAGCCGTAGACGAACAGCTTGATTTTGGCAATGCGCCGCTGCGAGCGCTGGATATACAATCGTGTCGGCTGCCGCGGCCACTGGTTCACCACGCAGCCCAGATGATCGTTGCAGAATTCATCGATCGCGCTTTTACGGTTGAACTTCTGGGTCAGCCGCGAGAAGGGCCAGACGGTGGCCATACTTTGCCGATATCTGCTCAGCTCGCTGTCTTCTATCCTTTCCTTTTTCACCGCATAGCAAATGCTGCTGTAGGTTTTAAGCAACGCCTGGTTGATACGGTCTTCGCCGCCATTGGCAAACAGCTCGCCGTCCAGCGAGTATTCGTTCTCGCCAATCTCCGGAAATCGCGCCCCACAGCCAGGGAAGTAGTAACTGAAGTAGCCGTCGTTTTCCGCAGTTTCATCCTGCTCTTTCCAGTTTGCCGCATGGTAGAGGCGGCCAATATTGGTCAGCGGCGGATTGCGGGAGCCGTACACTTCATCAGCCCCTTCTTCATTACAGCAGGTACCGTCAAAGAACAGGCTGATATGCAGGCTGGCGGGGCAGCCCGGTTCCGTTTTTTTATCCGATTGATGATCGGACTCCCCGATATATCCCTCCAGGTATTGCCTGGCGTAGTTGCCTTCGGTCTGCGTTCTGCTCGCCGGCAGACGGCCGCGCTCGTTGTATTCGGTTTTCTGCTGCGTGGAGTTATCCGCTGACGTTTTCCCTTTTTCATCATCCAACCCGGGAAACTTTGGCGGTAAACTGGCCGCTTCTGCGGTGGAGGTTTTAACAGCGACCGGGGTGGCGCCGGTCTGAAAAGCCGCAATAAGCGCCTTCAGGGCATTCAGCGGAGAGTCTGAGGCGTCGGACATACAACTTCTTCCTTAATATGTTTGATAAGTATTTTCTGAGCTCTTTGCTTCCAGTCTGTCGGCGACTGGGGTACCGGATATCCCGGCTGTCCAGGTGGTATGCAGGAACGGACTATCCGCACCTTATCGCAGGGGAAAATATGTACATCAAAGCCACATCCCTGACCTTTTTCCCAGCGTTCAATGGGCACGGTAATCGGCCCATGCCGCTGGTAATGACTCGCATGATCATCAGGGATGTGCTTCGGGTCTATCCAAGCGTTAGGATCGGAGGTCCAGGTGATTTTTGCCGTTAATCCCGGGCGCCAGACATCTGGCACCATCACGCAGCAGAAGCCGCCGCCGCCGTAGGAATTGGCCCCAGGCCCGCCGTAGCCGTTCACCTGCACCGAAACGATGGCGTCCGGACCGTGGTTATAGAGATTTAAATCAGCGCCGCTCATGCCGTCACGACTGTGGTCGCGACAGGCTGTCAGCAGGCAGAGAAAAACGGCGGCCAGCACCGCCAGCCCGCCGGGCAAAATACGCATATGCTTTATCATTGATGTGTCCTTACAAATATAAAGTGATGACTTATTAATAAATGACGTAATTAAATGCTTGTATTTATGCTAATAGATGAACCCCCCATATATAACTGATAATGATATTTGTAGCGGTCAAATAAAATGGGCCGCTGCAAATATCAATACCGGTTTCTCATAGGCCAGAGCCGGCAATATTAGTCAGCAGCGAATTGTGTATGCAGGCTGGCGGGCAGCCTGGCTCCGTTTTTTTGTCCGATTGATGATCGGACTCCCCGACATATCCCTCCAGGTACTGCCTGGCGTAGTTACCTTCGGTCTGCGTTCTGCTCGCTGGCAGGCGGCCGCGCTCGTTGTATTCGGTTTTCTGCTGCGTGGAGTTATCCGCGGGCTTTTTGTCATCCGACCCGGGAAACTTCGGCGGTAAACTGGCGGCTTCCGCGGTGGAGGCTTTAACCGTAACCGGAGTGGCGCCGGTCTGAAAGGCGGCAATGAGCGCCTTCAGGGCATTCAGCGTGGAGTCTGCGTTGTCGGACATACGATCTCCTCCTTGATATGTTTATAAAGTATATTTTTGGCTCTTTCCTTCCAGTCTGGTGGCGATTGGGGTACCGGATATCCCGGTTGCCCCGGTGGTATGCAGGAACGGACTATCCGCACCTTATCGCAGGGGAAAATATGCACATGAAAACCGCAAGCCTGATCCTCCTCCCAGCGTTCGATAGGGACGATAATCGGCCCATGTTTCTGATAGTGAGTCTCATAATCATCGGGCATCTCACTCGATTTCATCCAGGAGTTAGGATCGGAGGTCCAGGTGATTTTTGCCGTCAGGCCCGGCCGCCAGACATCTGGCACCATCACACAGCAGAAGCCGCCGCCCCCCCCCGTAGGAGTTCGCCCTTGGCCCCCCATAACCGTTGATCTCCACCGAAACGATAGCGTCCGGGCCGTGGTTTATAACGGCTATATCAGCAGCGCTCATGCCGTCGCGACTGTGATAGCGACAGGCCGTCAGCAGGCAGAGCAAAACGGCGGCCAGCACCACCAGTCCGCCGGGCAAAATACGGATATGCTTTATCATTGATGTGTCCTTACAAATTTAAAGTGATGGCTTATTAATAAATGACGTCATTAAATGCTTGTATTTATGCTAATAGATGAACCCCCATATATAACTGATAATGATATTTGTAGCGGTCAAATAAAATGGGCCGCTACAGACATCAATACCTGTTTTCCAAATGATAAAGCCGGCCGATATTGGTCAACGGCGGGTTACGCGAGCCGTATATCTCATCAGCCCCCTCTTTAGTACAGCAGGTACCGTCGAAGAACAGGCTGATATGCAGGCTGGCCGGGCAGCCCGGTTCCGTTTTTTTGTCCGAGGGATGTTCTGACTCTTTAACATACCCCTCCAGGTACTGCCTGGCGTAGTTGCCTTCGGTCTGCGTTCTGCTCGCCGGCAGGCGCCCGCGCTCGTTGTATTCGGTTTTCTGCTGCACAGAGTTATCGGCAGGCTTTTCTCCCTTTTTATCATCCAGCCCGGGAAACTTCGGCGGTAAGCTGGCAGCTTCCGCGGTGGAGGCTTTAACCGTGACCGGAGTGGCGCCGGTCTGGAAGGCCGCAATAAGCGCCTTCAGGGCATTCAGCGTGGAGTCTGCGGTGTCGGACATACAACTTCCTCCTTGATATGTTCGATAAGTATTTTGTGTGCCCTTTCCCTCCAGTCAGGGGGAGACTGAGGGACTGGATATTCAGGTTGACCTGGCTGAACCGGCCCCCCCGGGAGCACACAGGAACGCACTATCCGCACCTTATCGCAGGGGAAAATATGCACATGAAAACCGCAGGCCTGCCCCTTCTCCCAGCGCTCTATAGGTACGGTAATCGGCCCATGTTTTTGATAGTGAGTTTCATAGTCGTCCGGCATCTCACTGGACTTCATCCAGGAGTTAGGGTCGGAAGTCCAGGTGATTTTTGCCGTCAGCCCCGGGCGCCAGACATCAGGTACCATCACGCAGCAGAAGCCGCCGCCGCCGCCGTAGGAATTGGCCCTTGGTCCCCCGTAGCCGTTCACCTGCACCGAAACGATGGCATCCGGACCATGGTTTAACAACGTTATGTCGGCGCCGCTCATCCCGTCGCGACTGTGATCGCGACAGGCCGTCAGCAGGCAGAGAAAAACGGCGGCCAGCACCGCCAGTCCGCCGGGCAAAATACGGATATGCTTTATCATTGATGTGTCCTTACAAATTTAAAGTGATGGCTTATTAATAAATGACGTCATTAAATGCTTGTATTTATGCTAATAGATGAACCCCCATATATAACTGATAATGATATTTGTAGTGGTCAAATAAAATTGGCCGCTACAGACATCAATACCGGTTTTCCAAATGATAAAGCCGGCCGATATTGGTCAGCGGCGGGTTACGTGACCCGTACACCTCATCAGCCCCCTCTTTATTACAGCAGGTACCGTCGAAGAACAGGCTGATATGAAGGCTGGCCGGGCAGCCCGGTTCCATTTTTTTGTCCGAGGGATGTTCTGACCCTTTAACATACCCCTCCAGGTACTGACTGGCGTAGTTGCCTTCGGTCTGCGTTCTGCTCGCCGGCAGACGGCCGCGCTCGTTGTATTCGGTTTTCTGCTGTGTAGAGTTATCGGCAGGCTTTTCTCCCTTTTTATCATCCGGCCCGGGAAATTTCGGCGGTAAACTGGCGGCTTCTGCGGTGGAGGCTTTAACCGTAACCGGAGTGGCGCCGGTCTGAAAGGCGGCAATAAGCGCCTTCAGGGCACTCAGCGTGGAGTCTGCGGTGTCGGACATACAACTTCCTCCTTAATATGTTTGAAAATGATCTTATCCGCTCGTTGCTCCCAGTCAGGGGGCGACTGGGGTACCGGGTAGCCCGGCTGTCCCGGCGGGATGCAGGAACGCACTATCCGCACTTTATCGCAGGGGAAAATATGCACATCAAAGCCACAGGCCTGCCCCTTTTCCCAACGTTCAATAGGTACAATAATCGGCCCATGGCGCTGATAGTGAGTTTCATAATCATCCGGCATCTCACTGGATTTCATCCAGTAATTGGGATCGGAGGTCCAGGTAATTTTTGCCGTCAGGCCCGGGCGCCAGACATCAGGCACCATCACACAGCAGAAGCCGCCGCCGCCGCCGTAGGAGTTAGCGCCTGGCCCGCCGTAGCCATTCACCTGCACCGAAACGATGGCATCCGGACCGTGATTGTAGAGGTTTAAATCGGCGCCGCTCATCCCGTCGCGACTGTGGTCGCGGCAGGCCGTCAGCAGGCAGAGCAAAACGGCGGCCAGCACCGCCAGTCCGCCGGGTAAAATACGGATATGCTTTATCATTGATGTGTCCTTACAAATATAAAGTGGTGACTTATTAATAAATAACGTAATTAAAGGATTGTATTTATGCCAATATATGAGCCTCCATATATAACTGATAATGATATTTGTAGCGGTCAAATAAATTTGGCTGCTACAGACATCAATACCGGTTTTCCAAATGATAAAATCGGCCAATATTGGTCAGCGGCGGGTTACACGAGCCATACACCTCATCGGCCCCCTTTTCATTACAGCAGGTACCGTCAAAGAACAGGCTGATATGCAGGCTGGCGGGACAGCCCGGCTCCGTTTTTTTGTCCGATTGATGTTCAGACTCCCCGACATATCCCTCCAGATACTGTCTGGCATAGTTGCCTTCGGCCTGCGTTCTGCTCGCCGGCAGGCCGTCAGCAGGCAGAGAAAACCGGTGGTCAGCACCGCCAGCCCGCCGGGCAAAATACGGGTATGCTTTATCATTGATGTGTCCTTACAGAACTGATCATCACCTATTGATGATCAAAAGGGAGGATGTTTTATTCCTTAAAGTGGCTTTCAAACCAGGACGCTAAATCGCCGACAAAATTCTGCTGATGCGCCTGCCAGCCGAGCTGCCAAAGAGTGTTAAATTTGTCCTCCTGGGTGGCAAAAAAGGTGCTGAATTTTTCAGAAACCGTAAATCGCTGGGCATCGATAGCGACATCCAGTTTCATCATTTGCTCATCGCTGAAATTAATCTTGATCGCCTCCGGGATCGCTGCCTGAACTGGCGAACATTCGCCTTCCAGCCAGCAGATCTTGTTGTCTCTATCGCGGTAGCTCCAGAGATAAACCGGTTCTAAAAACCATGCTTTTTGTTCTTCAGTGAGCACATGCTGCATCAGCAACGGGAACATACGGGTATCGTAATAACGCACCAGGCCAGAACGGTCTTCCCATGCGCCGTCGGCCAGATTGCGCAGATGAGCGGCGAGCGTTGAAAAACTTAGCGGTGAGAGGAAGATCAGCAGACACGGCTTGTAGGAAAATGCGGCGATCAGATCGGCGATCCATTGACGATGCTGCCAGCAAGCTAGCTCCAGCCGCATCAATAAAGGCGCCATCTCCAGCAGCGGCTCTTCCGGTTGCCCCTGATAGAGCGAGAACCACTGCACCGGAGGAGAAAGTCTATTTAAGCCATCCAACAACGGATTGCTTAAAACACCTTGATCGGCAATGAGATAGACGTCGCGCAGCGCGAGTTTTCGGGCAAATTGTTCCAGCTTGCTAGTCCATTCCTGATTCATTAACGACATGTTCATTCCTTCTTATCTTGAGGTTGCGGTGCCGGCACGGCTGCGGTGACGATGCCCAGTGAGAGAGGATGACGCGGGTCGCGGGCGATCCAGCCGCAAGACTGATGAAAGCGACAGGCAAATATCGCCGCCAGCGTAATCGTGATGAGCTGCTCCATCGGCCCCGCCTCCCCCCAGTTTTCATCCTGCAGCAGCTGGTTGCTGTTCCAGCCGCTTTGCGCCAGTTCCGGGATTTGCGGCTGTGTGAATGCGATACAGGGATCGGGCGGACGTTCGGCCCCGCTTTGCTGCATCGCCCGCTGACAGACCTGCTGGATATTTTCCACCGCAGCGCCTTCATAAACCTCGCCGCGGGTCAGTCGCGCCTCCCCCTCCCGGGCCAGTAACCACAGCACGGCAGATTCACCCGCCGGTCTTGCGGAATCCGCCGTCGCCGCTACCGACTGGCACCCTGCCACCAGAATGAAACATCCGTCGCCGGCCGCATTCATTCGTGCGGTAATCTCCGATAAGCAGGCCTCGCCCTGCCAGGGTTCAGCCATATGCGGCAACTGAGCGGTGGGATAGCGCTTGCGCAGCTCGGCGCAAAATTCTTGCCATGCCGGTTCGCTGCCCTGCCAGTAACAGCCGCTCAGGCAGGGAAATTGATGGTCGCCTCGCTGCGCCAGCCATTGTTGCGCCAGCATCCTGGCCAGCTGCTGTTCGCGCAGGTCGATATCAACGATATCCGAGTGAATCAGCCGCAGCGCCCGCGCACCGGCCTCCAGTTTCTCTTTTGGCGTCTGATGTTCTCGCTTCAGCAGCGCATGCCAGTGCTCGGGTTCACACCCCACCGGCCCCAGCAGCACCGTTTCCACCAGCCCAACGCTATATTGATGCCGGGCCCACCACGTTTGATGATCAAAATCGATCAACTGCTGGTAGTACTGGGTATAGTGGACCGACAGGCGGTAATAAAGCAGACGCAGCATCCAGATGATGAAGACCAAAAGCACGGCGCTAACGATCGCGACGGCAATTAACGCCCCGCCACGCGCTTCGCCAGGCATTAACGCCGCGCCTCCACCGCTAATCAGCGTCAGCCCCGCGCCGACGGATAACCACCGTCCGTTGCGGGGCGGCGTGGCAGTTTTATAAGGCAGATAGTCGGTGAGCTGTCTCATAACGCGACGTCGCAATCAGGGCGTGAGCTCACCAGCGTACAGCCGCAGGCGCAACGATGCCCGTCAAGAGCCACCGGAGAACCATCCACTTCATACAGCGAGCTTCCTTCGGCTATGACCGTCAGGCCATGTTCATTGCAGCTCACCTGGTCGCCTTTGCAGGCGATGCCTTTACCAAAACAGAGATAATGGCCGCCGATCACCGTACCGCCATGCTCACGCAAGGTATCACCCTGCCGAATAATGGGTTTCAAGGTCTGTTCCTCCGGGTAAGTTATATCAATGGGCGATTGTCAGGCGGCACGCGGAACAAAGGTCTGAGCCAGTTCTTGCGCATGAATCAGGCAGTCTTTACATATCGATGTGGGAAGATCGGGAAGCGGAAACGTCTCGCCGGCCGGCCCCTGCATCTTATGCGTGCCTTTAAAACTGAGCAGACCGGGGCTGTGAAGATGGATTTCTCCCTGCGGCGTCAGGCGAATGTAGCCGCCGCCGCAGCCCAGGGTGATGCCATTTTTGGCGGTAAGCTGCAGATGTCCCTGCGTTGATTGAACGGTAACATCCTTCAGTGAAGTGAGCGCCAGGGTATCGCCGTGCGACTCTATCGCCAGCGGACCTTTCACTGATACCATACGCATCCCTTCGCGGTGGGACAGCAGCGAGATAGCGTTTTTGGTATTCACCGAAAGCCGATTGCCGCTGGCCAGCGCAATATCGCTGGCGCTTTGCAGGTACAACCCTTTACCACTCTGTAGCAGCGTCGTTTCCGCCGTCACGATGCCGATGCCTTTCGGCGCGCTCATTAGCAGGACGGGGCTCGCGAGGTTGACGGCTCTGCCGACGAACTGCTTTAACGTGCTGACATCCGGCGGGGTGTTGTAGTGGGTGCGGGCTATCTCCTGCCAGTCGTTGAGCTGAACAACGGCACTGCCGAGCAATTGACTCGCGGGATCCATTTCCACGGTCGCGCCCATCGCTTTCAGCTGTTCATCGGCGGTAATAAATATTCCCTTCCCGCCGCGGATCGCGCCGTAGCTGTCGGTGCGTAACTCAAATCCCTCACCGCGCGGCGTGTTCTGATGATCCACCAGGTGGCCGAGATTGAGTTGGCTCTTGCCGCCATATTCGGTGCTGACCTTAACGTGCTCTTTGCCCCGTGTATCATCAAGGCGAATCTTGTTATTCGCCGGCGTGCGCAGCACGTTGCGCTTGTAGTTGTAAAGCGTCACGTGGTCCTGGTGCGTGGAATCGTGCAGGGCGCCGGCAATATAGGGCCTATCGGGATCGCCCTGCTCAAAAGCGATCGCCACTTCGGTGCCCGCTAACAACGGCAGATGCAGGCCAAAAGTTTCACCGGCGTAAGGGCGCGACTGGCGCACCCACAGGCTTTCCTCGCCCGGCTGCCAGCGATCGCGGTCGAACAATAAGTTCACCCGATAACGTCCGTCGCGATCGATATGGCCGTAGAGATCGTTGATTTTGGTGCTGGTGACGCGCGCCGGTAACGTCCCGGCCATCTTGGGTTTGCTGATGATTGCCGGGCGAAAGCAGTAGGTCTCAACACTGGGAATGGCCTGAAATGTCACTTCGAAGCTGCGGTCGCGGCGGGCGCGACAGTGAATCGCAGCGATCGCCACACCCTGGCGCCAGAGGTCCGTCACCTCCTCGCCGCCGCTCACTTTTAGCTGCTGTCCGGGAGACAACGCCGCACAGTTTGTTTCTCCGTTCAGCCGCGTCTGCTGGTTGAGATAGCGCTCATGGCGAATACGGGCATAAAAGGCCCCGCTCTCCGGGTCCGGAGTATGCTGATAGCGATTACCTGGCGTCAGGTAGTTGTCCGCCCAGTGATAGGCTTCACCGTAGGTGGTACTATCGCCCCGGCTGACATTGACATTGAGATTCATATCCTCCGGCGCGTTACGATAGTTGTAGTCACGGGTGAAGACCGAACGCTCAACCACGCGGTGTCGGCTTTGTAAATCCCACACCGATTCGCTCCCGCCGTCATGCTGCCCGGAGGGGGCGACCGAGGGCAATACCAGCCCCGCCTCGTAGTGTTGCTGGTCGTCGTAGAACTCCGCTACATCAATATTGAGCCGGGTATCGGCGATAAAACGAAACCAGATCCCCACCTCGCCCAACAGGCGGGAGATAAAAGTCAGATCGTCCTCACCGTACTGCATCACCTGTTCACGCCGCGGATATTCATGCGCCAGTTGAAAGACAAAATCTTCACCGCGCATCTGGTGACGGGTTCTGAGGATGTGCTCCACAATCTGCGGCGCCGACATGTCCTGATAAATCCGATTCTGATGGCTCTTCGACAGTAGCGCCAGACGCGGCTGTAACGTCAAGGCGTAGCGCGTTTCCTCTTTTGAGGTGGAAAGCCGTTCAAAAGCGGTGATCACTCCCTGCACAACGCGCACCGGTTGCTGGATCTTAATGCCAAATCCCTGGTCAACCGGCGCCTGCAAGGTCAACGAGGCATTTTTCAGCAACATCTGCTGCGGGGTGATGGCACGATCGCTGCTGGTAAATTCAATGGTATAGCGGAAAGGCTCGCTTAAGTTTTCCTCGCCTTCGAAGCACAGAACGTCCAGCAAGGAGTGACAACCATGCACCTGTAAAAGATGATGACTGTGGTTGAAAAACAAAGGCTTTATGTCATTCATGGTTTATTTTCCTGTATCAAACGCCATTCTCTTTATCTCCCTTCCATCGCTTTCAGCCACGCTACCGCCCGTCGCTGTTTCCTGTTGATAAGGAGCCCAAAAGCGCACAAGGTTGGGCAGGTTGTGTTGACCCCGGTACCCGGCAACAAAAACGACGGACAGGAAAACCTGTCCGCGCAGAGCGTCATGAGATGGTCGGTTTAGAAAGCGCCATCCGCCGGGGATGAAGCGGAGGTTGTCGCAACACGGCAGGCATCAGCCTGCGGCACCAGGCTAATTTCAACCCGGCGGTTGAGCGCCCGGCCTTGTTGCGTCTCGTTGCCGGAGACAGGACGGCTTTCGCCATAGCCCTGTACCGCAAAACAACTTTCCGGCACGTCACCGGTGTCGCGCATCCAGTTGCGCACCGATTCGGCACGCTTCAGAGAGAGTGTCTGGTTGGATTTATCATCACCCACGCTGTCGGTATGCCCGGCGATGACGATAAGCCAACCTGGCCTGGCCTTTATCCCCACCAGCGAGTTCACCAGCAGCTTTGTGGAGCCCGGTTTCAGCGTCCACTTGCCGGTATCGAAAAGAGACATGCTGTCGAGGCGGATAATTTTCGGCACGATTTTTTCTACCGCTTTCGGCGGAGGCGGGGGGACGTAGGAGCGAATCGCTTCCAGTAACGGCTGGCGCAGACGCTCGCCGCGATAGAGCCCAAGGCTGAGCGCCAGCGGCGCGCCGTCACGCGCGAAGGCGTCCAATTGCGCCGCATCCTGGCGTAAAATCTGTACGGCGCGGGCTTTTGCTGCATGGTCGTCCATCGCCGTCCGTTCATAACGCTGAACATCAAAACCAACCCGCTGGAGGAGTTGATGGTTATTCCATGCGCTGCAGCACAGCGCAATCAGAGCCGCGAGGGAGAACAGACAGAATGCCCGCCGCAGAGCACGGCTTTTCGGCGTAATGCCGCCGCCCTGCGGCAGTATCGGCAAAATAAAATCCGGCAGTTTCCGCGCATCGGCAGCAATTTTCGGCAACCAGCCCGGTAGTGAGTTGAGGGAAGTATGCTCAGACAGCCAACGCTGCCATAGATTATCCGCCACGGCAGGCGCCCCGGCTGGCGTGAAATGATACAGTACGACCGCCGGAGCGATCGGGGGAACATCGTCGGTGGCCGCCGTCAGTACGCTCAACGCTATCTGCTGCGTAAAGCGGGCAAACGCATTCATCCTCACCAGCGCCGCCAGGCGATGAGCGCCATCAGCCTGCATCAGCCAGCTTGCGCTGCTGAACGGCACGCCGTCAGGCAGCCACATCTGCATCGTCTCTTCGGCACGCGCTGTCTGCCATAACGGTTCCAGCGATGCGCCGAACAGGGTGCTGTTCAGCAGTAACGGTATCGCCCGACGGGTATCACGCCGCACCTGAGCAAGCTGCCAGCGTAGCTCGCGAAACCGGGCCGTCAGCGCCGCGTCATCATCATGTTGTTGCGGCTGCACGCAGTACATCACCGCCAGCTGGGCGATGAGCGCCGGCCGCTCACGCTGCAAATAACGCGCCGTCTGCTGCAACGCGGCGGTGGCGACTCTCAGCCAGCAACCCTGCGCCGTACGGTAAACCGCCCCTTCTCCCGGCCAGTCCGCCGTGTCGCCGCAGACCAGCACAACCGGCTGTCGATACGGCGCCGACGGTAGCTCAACCAGCCAGTCGGCATCCGCAGGTCGCTCACGTTGTTGGCGCCCGACGTAGACCAGCCCGGCCGCTACGCCTGCCGCCATCAACCCAACAGCCAGCACCCGGCCGCCGGTGGATAACGGCAGAAACAGCAGGATCATCAACACCGCCAGCAGCCCGCCCCACAGCCATAGCAGGCGCTGATAGCGCGCGCTCATTGTCCGCCTCCCAGTCGCAACGCCGCCACCAGGGTATCCAGCCAGTAGTTTAATCCCAACCACAACGCGGCTACCGCCGCCAGCGACAATCCAAGACAAACCGGCCAACGGCGCAGCCAGTCAGCCATGCCTCGGCGCCCGGAGAGGGAGGCCAGTATCGGCAGATGCGGGTCGCACGCAAACAGCGGTACGCGCTCGCCAAGCGCGCTGACAAGCGCTGCGCGCGCCGGATCATTGAGGCTATAGCGCCCCTTAAAGCCCAGCGCCAGTACCCGATGAAAACAGGTCAGTACAGCTATATCCGGCGCCGGTTCGCGCAACGTCTGGCGTATACGCTCATAGAGCGCATCTCCGGCTTCCATGCCGCCAAAATATTTGACCTCAAGCGGCCGGTCGTACCAGGCGATACAGGCGTCATCTTCCTCTTTGCGGCCTTTCGCGGTTTCATCCAGCAGCGCGCACCACGCATAGAGGATGTGCTGGCGGTTCGTCTCGCTGACATCAGCGGCGACCAGCTGCGCCATCACCTGTTCAATGTTATCTACACAACGCTGCCAAAGAAGTTTCCCCTCCCCCTCGGCCAGTTTGGCGCCAAGACGCAGTTCCGTCACCGTTAGCCAGCTATCCGCCAGCAGAGCATCAATATTGATATCCTGGGTCATGAGCGCAGCACCGCATACAGTTCGAGTTCAGGATCGCCCAGCAGGCCGGGCACGTAAAAGACGCAACTCCCTTCCGCCAGCATCGCCTGCGCTGCCGGATGAGTCATATCAAGGGTGAAATACTGATTCTCAAGGCGCAGCGGAATAGCGGCGGGAACATGGCTCATGGCTTTCAGCGGAATGCCCGGCTGCGAACCGTTGACCACCCGGTCAACCTCATCGGGGCTGCCGGTTTTACACTGTTGCGGAAATTGCTCCAGCAGTTGCGACGCAGGCAGCGCGGAACGCACCGAGAGATAAAAATCGGCTTCTTCGCGCAACCTTGGATCGTGCAGGCGGGCATGCCAGCGCTTACGCCGGTCATCGTGCGTCATTTCAATCGCCACAACCCGGGATGGCAGGCTGGCTTCGAGCAGTACGCCGAGTAATTTGAATAGCGGTGGAAAGACTTCGGTCAGCGCCTGATGGCGATAGGGCGGGATATCCGCCGTGGTGTGGTCAAGGGAGAAAGTCAGCAAGCTGCCCGCCAGGCTGGCCAGCGCTTCATACAGCCGTTCCGGATGTACCTGGGGATGACGCAGAAAATGGCTCAACACCGGCTCCGCGCTGTTGAGCGCGTTCAGCAACCAGAACAGTGATACATCCGCCACCGCAAAATCCGCCATCCTGGCGTTGCTCTCCCGGCGCATGGCCATCAGACGTTGCAGGCGCGTGCGCAGCTGATTCGTCAGTTGTTCCGTCTGTTCGTGCAGCCAGCGGCTGGCTAACACTTTCAGTAGCGGTGGGATAAAGTCCTCATCCAGCGACCAGCACTCCTGACTGTCGCGACGTAGCCTGGCGAGGGCGACGGTTTGATAATCGCCGTTATCGTCATCCGCAGCGCGCAGCGTCAGTTGCGCAAGCATCACCGCAATTTGTCGACTGTCTTCGCCATATCTGTTGCGCACTTCTCGCCAGGTCTGGCGCCAACGTACCGGACGCTCTGCACGTTGCTCCACCTGCAAGCAGTTGCCGCCGTTGCCATGCTCATGGGGCAACGCCAGCACCACCGTTAATTCATGGCAGTCCGCTTGCGGCAATACCATGGCTTCAGGCAGCGCATCAGCATTATCACTGTCAATTAGCGTTCCATCAGGAAAGCGTACGTACAGGTGGCTGGCTTTCAGTGTCCCTTGCTTTAGCAGAGCGGCGTCAAATTCGACGCGGATGACGCCCCAGGGATTCATCACTCCCAGACGGGCGATACATTCGCTTTGCCAGGCCGCCTGGTTCACCTGTTGTTGAAAATGTTGTGGGGAGATCATCTGACCCCTGCCCCACAGTGGTCGTAATGTCTTCATCGCACCTCCTGTGCGTTACTCTCGCTTCTCTAATAAGGTGTTCTTAAACTGCAAATTTAATTTCACCTTGCTAACTCACTGGCAAACGGCACTCAGAAACAGAAAAACTTGAATTATTGTTATTGGTATTTATTTTTTCTTGAACGAATATTGGGTGGGCTTTAATATTACCGGAACGACTAACGGCCAGGGATTTAAGCGTCAGTTTGACGGCCCTCTGTTCAATTTCGATATGCAGTGACAACAGTGAAGGAATACGGGTATTGAGTCGCTCACCTGGGCAAGCGCTGTTCATTACACCCCTTATATATCTGAACCACATCAGAATGAATCACTGGTTACCGTTAACCACCCGAATTAATGAACTATATTTAGATTGATATCAAGAATATTCATCACGGGAATAGCGAATAAAATAACCAACAATTGCAATATCTCAATATATCGCGTGGCCTCATGTGTTTTGAGCAGGGAATTAAACCAGGAACTTACCAACTAACGGGTCATGCGCCAATGATGTCTGTTTCATTGATATAAATCATTACTTACCGCCATGCCGCAACAATCGTGGCCTGAAAAAAATTTCTGTCCAATTATATTTTTGGCGAATCATTTAAAAAAAACCACCTCGTCCAAAAGCGCTCTATCCAGAAAAGTTCCCCCTTCAACGACGGAGAGTACCTTTATAATCGGCGAGTCACATTCATTTAAATAATAGAACCCATTATTTGCGCGCAATAATGGGTCAACCGCTATTTTCCCGTGGCTCGGCTTATCGTGTTGCCCGCATTAGCAGGCTAACAATAAACGCGCCGCCAAGCCCGGCAGTAATAATACCAATCGGTAATTCTTGATTCGCTATCAGACTTCGACTAAGTATATCGCCGCCAATGAGCAATATCGCGCCCAGCAGACCGCACATTGGTACGGCCAGCCGGTGCCTGACGCCAACGACCCGACGCGCCAGATAAGGCACCATCAGGCCGACAAAACCAATGACCCCGGTTAAAGAGACCAGTAAAGCGGTAGCCAACGCGCAGCAGAGAAAGGTTTCGCTTCTCAAACGCTGCACATCGACGCCCAGCGAGCAGGCCGTCTGCTCCCCCGCCAGCAGTGCATCCAGCGCCCGCCAGCGACGCAGGGTAAATCCGCTCAACAACCCCAGGCTCAATAATGGAATGAACAAGTTGTCCCATCGCGCCAGTCCCAGACCGCCCAACGACCAGAATAGCAACGAACCGGCCGCTCGCTGGTCGCCGGAAAAGACCAGATAGCTGGTCAGCGCGCTGAAAAGAAACGACACCGCCAGGCCGCAGATAATTAACTGTTCCGCTCGCCTTAGCTGATTGACGCGAAACAATATCATCACCGCCAGCGCGGATAATATCCCGCCGACGAAGGCCGAGACCGGCAGCGTAAACGCCCCCAGTACATCGCCGAAGCGGGTAATCACCAGCACCGCGCCGGCGGAAGCGCCTGAAGAGAGACCAAACAAAAATGGATCGGCCAGTTCGTTACGTGTCGTGGTCTGTAACAGCAAGCCGGCGATCGCCAGTCCTGCGCCGGTCAACGCCGCCAGCAGGCTCCGTGGTAGACGTAAGTCAATGACGATAGTTTTCAAAATTTCGGGAACGGGAGCGGATGATATCCCTAACGCTGATATCACTTGTTGCCATGAGAGTTCCACACTCCCCAACCGCAGGCTCGAAATCATCAAGCCGCATAAAACCACGGATGCCAGCGCCGTCCACAGAAGAAAACGTTGCACTGACGGCTTCATTTCACGTCCGTGGCATATAAGAGATGCGCCAGCTTCTCAACCGCCGCAATATTCGCCGGGCCCGGAGTCAATTCAGCATACTGTAGCTTAAGATAACGCTGCTGCCGGACGGCGGGCGTCAATTTCATCAGTGGATGAGATTCCAGCACGTGCTGCAGCGCCTCGGTTCCCGTGCCGGTTTGGTAATCGAGCAGAATAATCACCTGTGGTTCGCTGGCCGCCACCGCCTCCCACGTCGTCGTGGTCCAGTTCGCGTCCAGAGTATCCATCACGTTGCGTCCCCCGGCCGCCTCGATAATGGCCGTCGGCATCCCGTACTTGCCGCTGGTAAAAGGTTTATCTTCGCCGGAGTCATAGACGAAGACCCGCTGCGGCTGCATATCCGCTGCCCTGGCTGGCAGATTCGCCAGGCGACGCTTCCACCCTTCCACCAGCGCTTCGGCCTGTTGTTGCTTGCCAAAAATCTTGCCCAACTTGAGTTCATCGTTGTACAGCAAGCCCATATCGGCTTTCTTCCCGCGCCCGCCGGCCTGGACGCAGCTTTCACTGAGTACCAGCGTGTTAATCCCATATGGCGCCAGCGTCTGCGGCGTCACATCACCGCCGATTTTCATGCCGTAGTTCCAGCCGGCGAAGAAAAAGTCCGGCCGAACCGCCAGCAGCGTTTCCAGCGACGGGTATTTAGGCGCCAGCTCGGGGATGGTCCCCATCGCTGCTTTGAAATGTGGCGTAAGTTTGTACCAGCCGGTGATGCCGGTTAGCCCCACAATACGCTCCTGGAGATCGAGCGCAAAGGCCATTTCCGCCATATTAAGATCGTTAATCACCGCACGCTGCGGGGGTTGATTAAAGGTGATGGGCTTACCGCAGCTGTCCACGGTAACGGGAAAGGGATTAGCTAACGCTAACGGGCTACTTAACAGCAGCCATAAGATAGTTAAAAGTCTGTTCATATTTACTCGAGGTCATTAAGCGCGATGAGGAACTTCAAAAATGCGTAGCGCTTTACCGCTAACGGGATGCGCCACGCGAAAACTGGTCATGCCAAAAACCGGATAGCTTACGTTGGGGTGCAGCGCAGCCTCGGGTACGTCGCAAATCATCTGCTTGCCGTGGTGGATAACCAGCATTCGGTCGGCAAAGGCTTCAGCCGCGGCAAGATCGTGTAACACCGCAATCACCGCAACTTCTGTGCGCTTTACCAGGGTAAGCAACTCGCTTCTCGCCAGCGGATCAAGGTGATTGGTCGGTTCATCCAGCAGGAGTAATGCGGGTGATTGCGCCAGCGCGCGGGCGAGCGCGGCGCGCTGGCGCTGACCGCCGGAGAGGTTGCCCAGCGGGCGATGGCGTAAAGGCTGCAGCCCCGTATCGCTAATCACGCTATCCACGATGCGCCGTCCCTGTGCCGAGGAGGGTGATTCACGATACGGTAAACGCCCCAATTGAACATACTCTTCCACCGTCAGGCGCAAATCAGGGGTATCGTTTTGTGACAGGAAAGCAATATTCCGCGCACGCGCTTGAGGCGACAGTTGCCGTAGTGGACACCCCTGCCAGTACAGCGTTCCTTTATCCGGGCGAGCGTCGCCAATGATCGTCCGCAGCAGGCTTGATTTACCACTGCCGTTGGGGCCAATGACCGCCAGCTTTTCGCCGGTATGGAGCGTGAACTGGATATCATCAAGTATCGTTGTACCACGCCGGGCGTTAAGACTTATCCCGTCAACGTGCAGGATCGCAGGTTCGTTCATATGATTCATAAGCTATGTTATAACATAACAATTGTTGTACCACGTTCGCCTACCAACTGCAATTCCGCGCCTGTGGATTTTTTACTAACGATTCGAGTAAAATACCCACACTATAAAAATAACAATTTAAATATTCAGTAAATTCATAAAAGGGATGTAAAAATTACACAGCAATTATTATTGCTGTGTTTCATTCTTATTAGCGCGGTGATTTTACTATATCAATGCATTATATATCGCAGTTGGTATATTGGCGAAAACCATTCTTCATAATAAAATCACAGGGAATAACATGTACCTACTCGGCAACTTAATAATAATTATATGGTTTTTCTATAGTTTAGTAGGCGGTAGCTTTGCCGCTGTATTCATTTGGCTTTTCTACAAAAGAATCAATACATTCAGCCGTTTTATAGCACTGTGGTTTAGTTGTATAGCCCTCATTTTCATTATAATGATTTTTCGTATATTATAAATTAGGATTAGTTAATAAACTCCCGCTGATAAACTCAGAACCCGTGCTCGCAATTGTTCTACATCGATCGACTCAATATAGCGGGCAATGTCGGGATAATACTGTTGGTGATAGCCATATTCCGGGCGGTGCAGTTCCGCCAGCACTTCTGACTTTGTCGCACGGCTAAACAGCAGTTGGTAGAGCGCGACAATCATCCCGGTACGATCGCTGCCGTGCCAGCAGTGTACCAGCGCCGGTTTTACCGCACGATGTAAAAAGCTCAGCGCAATCACCACATCATCGTCGTTAATCGCAGCCGCGTTCATCGGCACCCTATACAAAATAAGCCCCGTGCCCTGCGCTTCGTGAGCATCGCTGTGCCACTGGCGCAAATTTAACACTGAGCGTATTCCTATACGCTCCAGGCTCTGCATCTGCAGTCGATTGGGTTGCGCCGAACGATACAACTCAGGCGTGACGCGATAAAAATTATCCGGCATATTTTCGCTTGCCGCAGCGGATAATCCTGCGGTAAGGCTAATTAATAATAGTAACCATTTAACGCAAGAATAAATACCATCCTTAATTAGCAATATCATGAATAATCCTTTTCATTTGCCGCGAAATATTTACGCTGCAAGTTGAATATCTAATAATACCCGTGAGCGCAATCCGAATTGTTAGCCGATCCAATCTCCTTTGATAGCCATCAAATTCATTCGCCTGTGGCCGGTAATTTCGCTATCATCCGCCCTCACCCTTAAGCAGCGCCTGCCCATGCCTACCGTAATAGATACCTTTATCGCCCCACCTTGTTCCGCGCAGATTAACATCCTCTACAAGGACGAACACTTGTTGTTGATCGACAAACCCAGCGGTCTGCTCAGCCTGTCGGGGAAGAACCCGCAGAACCTGGATTCAGTCCATCATCGCCTGGTGCAGGATTTTCCGGGGTGCACGCTGGTGCATCGGCTCGATTTCGGGACGTCCGGGCTGATGGTGGTGGCGCGTAACAAAACGATCAACGCCGCGCTGTGTCAGCAGTTCAGCCAGCGGGCGGTAAGCAAGGTTTATCACGCTCTGTTGTGTGGGCATCCAGAGGAAGATGAAGGGGTGATAGACGCGCCGATTGCCAAAGATCCGGCGCTGTTTCCACGGATGGCGATTAGCGCGCGTAACGGTAAACCGGCGCGCTCGCGCTATCAGGTGCTATCACGGGAATGGTTGCCAACAGCCAGTGGTTCGCTGGCGGTAACTCGCGTACGATTGCAACCGGAAACCGGACGCACCCATCAGCTACGCATCCACTGCCAGCATCTCGGCTATCCGATTCTCGGCTGCGATCTCTACGGAGGGCTGGCGGCACATCAGGCCTCACGCCTGATGCTCCACGCCAGCGAACTGCATTTTCACCATCCGGTCAGCGGTGAAGCGATAGCGGCGCGCCAGCCCACTCCTTTCTGATTCGTCAGTCGCAAATTACTTTTATCGCCAGCCCGCCGCGCGAAGTTTCACGATATTTATCGTTCATGTCTTTGCCGGTTTCATACATCGTCTCAATGACGTTGTCGAGACAGACCCGCGGCTCGCTGGTTCGGCGGAGCGCCATCCGCGCGGCGTTAACCGCCTTCACCGCATTGATAGCATTGCGTTCGATGCAGGGGATTTGCACCTGCCCGGCCACCGGGTCGCAGGTCAGACCGAGGTTATGTTCCATCGCAATCTCCGCGGCGTTGCATACCTGCGCCGGGCTGCCGCCAAGGAGTTCCGTCAGCCCCGCCGCCGCCATGGAACAGGCCACGCCAATTTCTCCCTGGCAGCCAACTTCTGCGCCAGATATAGAGGCATTCATCTTATACAGTGAACCGATAGCCGCCGCAGCCAGCAGATAGCGAGCAATCGAGTTGGCATTGACCGGACGGCGAAACTTGTCGTAATAGGCCAGAACCGCGGGGATAATCCCGCATGCGCCATTGGTAGGCGCAGTGACGACCCGGCCACCGGCGGCATTCTCTTCGCTCACCGCCAGCGCGAACATATTGATCCAGTCGATGACGTTCATCGGATCGCGGGAGAGGCTGTCGCTGGCCACCAGCTGTCGGCGCAGCGCCGCCGCCCGGCGCGGCACGTTGAGCGGCCCCGGCAGCACGCCCTCGGTATTCATTCCCCGCTCAATACCGTTACGCATCACCGCGTAAATGGCGGCGAAACCAGCCTCGATTTGCCCCTTATCGCGCAGCGCCAGTTCGTTTTGCATCATCAGGCCAGAGATGGAAAGACCATTATGCTCGCACAGCTGAAGCAGTTGATGGGCGGAGCGGAAATCAAAGGGGACCGGCGTTGCGACATCGTGAGTCTGGCCAAAACGCGCTTCCTCAACGATAAACCCGCCGCCAATTGAGTAATAGGTTTTGCTGAGTAGCGGCTGCTGATGATCCCAGGCGCTGATACGCATACCGTTCTCATGGCGGGCCAGCGCGCTATCATGAAATACGATGCTCTCCGGCAGCGGGAAATCGACCTGCCGACTCCCCTTCGCCACCGGCAGACGGCCGCTCTCTGTCACCCGCTGAATAAATCCCGGGATGGCGTCAATATCGACATCCTGCGGACTATTGCCCGCCAGCCCCATGATGATGGCGACATCGGTCGCATGCCCTTTGCCGGTCAGCGATAGCGAACCGTACAGATCGACGACAATGCGCGAAGTCTGCGTCAGGTCGCCGCTGCTCCCCAGCTCAGTGATAAAACTTTTTCCTGCATTCATCGGCCCCACCGTATGGGAACTCGAAGGGCCAATACCAATTTTGAAAATATCGAAAGCGCTAATCATATCTACACCTCGGTTTACCGTGCAGTGAAGACCAGGTTTCACACCGATGATAAAAAATGGGGCGACCATGATCGTCGCCCCGTTGCGTTACAGCGCCTGGGTGAAGGTTCGCGAAATGACATCCTGCTGCTGTTCGTGGGTCAGCGCATTAAAGCGCACCGCATAGCCAGAGACGCGGATGGTCAGGTTCGGATAATTTTCCGGATGAGCAATGGCATCCAGCAACATTTCGCGGTTCATCACGTTGACGTTCAGATGCTGGCCGCCCTCGATCCGCTCTTCGTGGTGGAAGTAACCGTCAAGCAGACCGACGAGGTTGGTTTGTCGGACGCTCGCCTCTTTGCCTAACGCCGCCGGGACGATCGAGAAGGTATAAGAGATTCCATCCTTCGCGTAGGTAAACGGCAACTTCGCCACGGAAGTCAACGAAGCGACAGCCCCTTTGCGATCGCGGCCATGCATCGGGTTTGCTCCCGGCGCAAACGGCGTACCGGCGCGGCGGCCATCCGGGGTATTACCGGTTTTCTGGCCGTACACCACGTTTGAGGTAATCGTCAGAATCGACTGCGTGGGCACCGCGTTACGGTACGTCGGCAACACCTTAATTTTCTTCATAAAGCGTTCAACGAGATCGCAGGCAATACTATCGACGCGCTGATCGTTATTGCCGTACTGCGGATAATCGCCTTCAATCTCAAAATCGATCGCCAGGCCGCTGTCGTCGCGGATGGGTTTCACCTTCGCGTGCTTAATAGCCGAAAGCGAATCCGCCGCCACCGACAACCCGGCAATCCCGCAGGCCATGGTGCGGTATACGTCGCGGTCGTGCAGCGCCATCAGCGAGGCTTCATAACTGTATTTATCGTGCATGTAATGAATGATGTTCAGCGCGCTGATGTACTGCACCGCCAGCCAATCCATGAAATGATCGAGGCTGGCCATCACTTTGTCGTAATCCAGCACGTCGTCCATCAGCGGCGCGGTTTTCGGCCCGACCTGGATTTTGAGTTTCTCATCCACCCCGCCGTTGATTGCGTACAGCAGCGTTTTGGCGAGGTTGGCGCGAGCGCCGAAGAACTGCATCTGTTTGCCGATAACCATCGGGCTGACGCAGCAGGCAATGGCGTAATCATCACTGTTGAAATCGGCGCGCATCAGGTCATCGTTTTCATACTGCAACGAGGAGGTGACGATCGAGACCTGGGCGGCGTATTTCTTAAAGGCAATCGGCAGCGCTTCCGACCACAATACGGTAAGGTTGGGTTCCGGCGCCGGGCCCATGGTGTGCAGCGTATGCAGATAGCGGAAGGAGTTTTTAGTCACCAGCGTGCGGCCATCCAGCCCCATCCCGCCAATCACCTCGGTTGCCCAGATGGGATCGCCGGAGAACAGCGTATCGAATTCCGGCGTACGCAGGAAACGCACCATGCGGATCTTCATAATGAAGTGGTCGATCAGCTCCTGCGCCTGTTGTTCATTGAGGATCCCGGCGTGGAAGTCGCGTTCGATATAGATATCGAGGAAAGAGGCGGTACGCCCCAGCGACATCGCGCCGCCGTTTTGCGATTTCACCGCCGCCAGATAGGCGAAGTATAACCACTGTACAGCTTCCTGGGCGTTGCGCGCCGGGCGGGAGATATCGCAGCCGTATTTCGCCGCCATCTCCTGCATTTGCAGCAGCGCGCGGCGGTGCTCCGCCAGCTCTTCACGCAGACGAATAGTGGCTTCCAGATCCTGCCCGCGCTCGAGCGTTGCCTGCAGATCGGCAAACTGCAGCTCACGTTCACGCACCAGATAGCGGATGCCGTATAGCGCCACCCGGCGGTAGTCGCCAATGATACGCCCGCGGCCATAGCCGTCCGGCAGCCCGGTCAACACGCCGGATTTACGGCAGCGCAGCATATCCGGCGAATAGGCGTCAAACACCCCCTGATTGTGGGTTTTACGCAGCTCGCTAAACAGATATTCAAACTGACTATCCATTTCCCGGCCATAGGCATCAAACGAGCTTTTAATCATGTTAATGCCGCCAAACGGATGCAGCGCGCGCTTGAGCGGTTTATCCGTTTGCAGACCGACAATTTTCTCCAACGCTTGCTCAATATAGCCGGCATCATGGGCGGTAATGGTGGTGGCGATATTGGTATCAAAATCAACCGGCGCGTGGGTAGCGTTCTCTACGCGAATGCCGGCCATCACTTTTTCCCACAGCGCGGTCGTCGCCGGCGTCGCCTCCGCAAGGAACGATTCATCCCCGGTATATGGTGTATAGTTGTGCTGAATAAAATCACGGACATTAATTTCTTCTTTCCAGTCCGTACCGTTAAATCCGTGCCATGCTTCGGCGTACAGCATATCGCTGGTATCGATATTTACCTTCATGAAAATAATCTCTCTACAGGACCACAACGTAATTAAGCAAATTCCAGGGATGTGTTAATTTTGCCTAAATGAATAGCATCGAGCGCAATCATCTTCTCTTCATTAGTGGGGATGACTGCAGATATCACGCGTGCCTCGCGGGAAGAAATAATGCGTTCACCGGCGGAGTTGGGTTGTTTATTTAGCGCATCATTCAGGCTGACGCCGAATACCGCTAAATGCTCAATCACCAGTTGGCGGATTAATACCGAATTTTCGCCGATACCGCCGGTAAAAATAATCGCGTCAAGGCGGCGTAGCGAGGCGGCATGGCCGGCAATGTGGCGGGCAATACGATGCACGAAGGTTTTAATCGCCAACCGCGCGCGTTCATGCCCCTCATGCCAGGCTTTTTCCAGCACCCGCAGGTCGGATGACAATCCGGATATCCCCAGCAGGCCGGACTCCTTATTCACCACGCGCTCCAGATCGCTGAGCGTCTGGTTAGTTTCGCCGGCAATCCACGCCATCGCGCCAAAATCGACATCCCCGCTGCGGGTGCCCATCATCAGGCCTTCCAGCGGCGTCATGCCCATCGAGGTGTCTACGCTGCGGCCGTTGCGTACCGCGCAAATCGAGGCGCCGTTGCCAAGATGGGCAATGACCAGCCCGCTATCCTGCTCGGGTAAATCAAGCAGCGCTAGCGCGCGCTGAGACACATAACGGTGCGAAGTGCCGTGGAAGCCGTAGCGACGCACGCCCAATCGCTGGTAATAGTCCCACGGCAGGCCGTAGAGAAATGCCTCTGGCGCCAGCGTCTGATGAAAACTGGTATCAAAGACCGCCACCTGCTGTACGCCCGGGAATAACTGCTGCGCTGATTCAATACCGCTGAGATTGGCGTAATTATGCAGCGGTGCCAGCGGCGACACCTGGCGAATATTGTCGATAACTTCATCGGTAATGATCGCCGATTCGGTAAATATGCTGCCGCCGTGCGCGATACGGTGGCCAATTAACGCCACGCTATCCATTAAATCGCGTTTTTCTAATTCAAATGCGATCGCCTTCAATGCACCTTCATAACTGCGGTGAGCCAGCTTAGCCGGCTCTCCCCCATTTATTGACAGGAACGCATTTTCAGAATTAATGCCATCTGCAATACCAGCCATTAATACTTCACAGCTGGCGGCATCCAGTACTGAAAATTTAATTGAAGACGAGCCGCAGTTAATGACCAGTACTACCGGATATTCATTCATGTCATCACTCCGCTCGTCCTGAGCTTAATTAAAACAGTTTGTAAACGATGTTCAGAATGGTCAGCAGACCGATTACCGTGACGAAAACGTTGTCCAGGCGGCCGCGATATTTCGCCAACGATGGCGCTTTACGGATGGCGTACATCGGCAGCAGGCACAGCAGCGAGGCAATAATCGGCGCGCCCATCGCTTCAATCAGGTCGAGAATGTTGGGGTTGGCGTAAGCGACGATCCACGTTGAGCCCATGATAAAAATCATGCTGATGGTGTTGAGCTTGCCGCTGGAAACTCGGGTTTTATCGCCTTTGTAGCCAAACTTCAGCACCAGACCGTTCAGGCCTTCCAGGGTGCCGAGATAGTGGCCGAAGAAGGATTTGAAAATCGCCACCAGCGCGATGATTGACGCGCCATATTCAAGCACCGTAGCAAAGGTGGATTTGGTGCCGGACAGCGAGGCGAAGTGGTTCGCCAGGTAAGAGAGAACCGGGATATTCTGCGCTTTGGCATCCGCCATATTCTGCGGCGACAGGGTAAACAGGCAGCTGAAGGCGAAGAACATTACCACGGCCACCATCAGCATGCTGGCGCGAGAGATAATCTGTGAACATTTGCGCTCGGTGAACTCGCGACCAAAGTCTTTTTCATACTCTTCGCGCTTGGAGACCACGAATGAAGAGACAATTGGCGAGAAGTTAAACGAGAACACCATAATCGAAATACCCAGCCAGACGGTCACCAGAATACCATCGTGGCCGGTCAGCGAGATCTCGCTTAAATTCACCTGATCGATAACCGCGGAGTTCCAGTAAGGGATCAGCGACAGCGAAATCAGCACCAGGCTGGCGATAAACGGCCATACCAGATAGCTCATTACCTTCACCATCAGATCTTTACCGAACCAGATGACAAACGCCATCAGCAGCAGCAGGAACAGCGCGACAAAACCGCGGTTCAGCGCCGGCAGCTGCAGCTGGTTTTCCCAGAAGGTCATAAAGGTATTGGTGATCGTCACGCCGTAAATCCACAGTAGCGGGCAAATCGCGAAGAAATAAAGGAAAGTAATCACCACCCCGCCGGTTTTACCAAAGTGCTCCTCTACCGTTTCAGTGATATTGCCGGAAGGATTTGAGCCGGAAAGGCACAGCCGGGCCAGCGCCCGATGGCAATAGAAGGCGATCGGGTAGGCCAGCACTAACATCAGTAAGATGGGGATCAGGCCGCCGAAACCGGCGCGGATCGGGAAGAATAATACCCCGGCGCCAATGGCGGTGCCGAATAAGCCCAGGGTCCAGGTGGTGTCCGATTTGCGCCAGGACGACTCTTTTGTCTGGCTGGATACAATGCTATCTGTAGTACTCATATCCTTTCCTCATCAAAAAGATTAAGCGTCAACTAAACCAGTAATTTGCGATACGCGAGACAGGTCGATATTGCCGCCGGAAATAATGCTGACGGTTTTTCGGTTTTGAATATAGCTGTCCAGTTTACCGCTTAATAATGCGGCACAGGCTAACGCCCCGGCCCCTTCGGTAATGACTTTATTGCGTTGAATAAGTGCGACCATACTGTTGCGAATTTCGTCTTCGCTGACCAGCACAATATCGTCCACTAATTCACGCACGATTTGATAGGTAATATTCCCTGGACGAGAAACGTCGCAACCGTCAGCCAGGGTGGCATTAGTGCGATGATTGGTAATTTCTCCGGCGTAATACGAGGCGGCCATGCCGTGAACATTTTCCGACTGCACGCCAATAATACGAATAGTCGGGTTAATCGATTTAATCGCCACCGCGATGCCGGCAATTAAACCGCCGCCGCCAATCGGCACAATAACGTTATCGACATCATATAAATCCTCCATGATCTCCAGACCAATCGTCCCCTGGCCGGCTATCACTTTCGGGTCATCGTAGGGAGGAATAAATATACGCCCTTCCATTTCGACAATTTCACTGACTTTGGCGATGGTGTCGTTAAAATTATCGCCATGTAGCACCACTTCCGCCGAATAGTCGCAGGTGGCGGCCACTTTTGATTTTGGCGCGCCCTTCGGCATTACCACTTTGCCGTCAATGCCGAGCATAGCGCAGGAGAGTGAAACGCCCTGCGCATGGTTACCGGCGGAACACGCCACCACGCCTTTGCGCTTTTCAGCATCGGTCAGCGAGCTGAGTTTATTAAACGCGCCGCGAATTTTAAAAGAACCGGTGCGCTGCATATTTTCAAACTTAAGGAAGATTTCGCCTTTGCATCGTTCGCTGAAATAATTCGAACGCGGCATCCCCGTTTTATATATTTTACCTGCCAATCTTTTCTTCGCTTCGAGGATATCTTCAATAGCAACCGGAAGATCGTATGTAATATGCATGAGAACCTCTTAACCTGGAATTAAAAAAAAATAGCGTTAATGGGCAGCGATTGATAAATAAATCGCAGCTTGAGTTTCGATTAATATAAATAGACAATCAATCCACACTGATTAATTGTCGTCGTCGGCAACCGCTATGGGCTGAATATTCTTTCGCTAATTCGACTAACGCCGAGGCCGCGCTTTTTATGCGATAATTCTTCGACCATACCGCAGCATAATGCGCTACGGGTAACGCGTCCTCGACAGGAATAGTAATAAATTGATTAGAGCCAAATGGTGCGGTCATATCACAAGGAATAACCGTCAGGAAATCAGCATTGAGAACAAGATTATAAATAGTAACGACAGAGTCTGTTTTAACGATGTTTTCATTGTTGATGCCGCTGCGTTGAAGCGTGGCGAGGAGTTCACTGTAGTAACCCATATTGGTTTGCGGCAATACCCACTGTTCGTGTTGTAACGATGCCAGCGTGGCACTGCCGCTACGCGTTCGCGATTTGCTGGCCACCAGCACGAACTCTGATTCAAATAGCGGTTCGACATGTAGATCGTGCAGCTTCATTTCATCGCTCAGCGTGCCGATGGCGAAATCGAGACGGCCATCGCGGATCGCCGGCAGGAACGAAGAAAGCTGCGCTTCGTACATCGAGACCTGTGCTTTTGGAAATAACTTTTTGAATTTATGGATCATGTCCGACATAAAAGTGAAGCCGATCAGCGACGGGAAACCGAAAGAGACGTCAACGACGGTGCTGCAGGTCATACTGTGCATTTCGTTAACCATATTTTTCATTTCGCGGGTAATCGATTCCGACCAGCTCAACAGCACCTGTCCGGCTTCAGTCAACGTAACACCGGTATTTTTACGGACAATGAGCTCAGTGCCGAAATAGTCTTCAATATCATTAATTGTTTTACTGACTGCAGGTTGAGTTAATCCTAATTCTTTCGCTGCTGAACCAATCGAACCACTTCTGATCACCTCCTGGAATACAACCAGGTGCTGAGTTTTAGGGAGCGGAATAGTATTCATATTGGTTATCCACGTTAATGACTTTGTTGACGGCGGGAAGTGTATCAAATGATGATCCGCTGGTTGTGTGAGACTACTCACAAAGCCCTTCCACCTATAATCAACCTTATCCATAAAACAAAATAAAACAATTAAAATCAATAACATAAAAGCAAAAACATGAAATTAAGCATGATTTTAGTCAAAGAAATATGAGGGGATAAAAAATATTTATGGGGATAAAAAAGGTTAATTTTTAAGCTAAAAATGAGCAGGAAAAGGGTAATTTTCAAGCAATAAAATGAGGTATTTCACATTATTTTCTGATTAAACCTCAGGTGTAAACAATCAAATAAAATGAGAAAACTGTATTTATTTCGATTCATTACGGGATGAGGTCACAATTTTTCACGTTATTTGTATGTAAAGATATGTTTCATTAATTTAATTGAAAACAAAAACAAACAATAATTTATCATTTTAAACATTATTTTAACTTCATTTTTTGGCTATTTTATAGCAGGTAATTCCTTGATTAAAATCAATGTCGATTTTTCATCTACCAACAAAGCTACTAAATAGTGATTTGTGCTAATCATCACAAATCAGGAAAACTCATCAAGCATGTGCCGCAGATAACGCCAACCGGTTAGCGCGCTAACCACCGCGCAGATTGCCAGCGTGATACCCAACGATTCCCCCCACCCCACAAATGCCAGCCCCAAGCCGATAATCAAATAATAGGCCAGGCCAAAAAGCGCGCCGGCGCTACCACGACATTCGGCGTAGTCGCTAAGCGCCGTACCCAACACCACGGGGATCGCCATGGCATATGCCGCCGCCACCCCCATCATCGGCAGTAAAAAGAACAATGAATGCGTTAACAGGCCGACGCCTGCGCTGGAGAGCAGTAACAGCAGACCGGCACAGATAAAAATGTGCCGTTGAGCGGCTCCACGTCGTAGCAACAGACGATTCCCCTGCGCGCCGGCTAACGCCCCTGCCGCCAGCGCCATACCGCTATAGCCAAAAGCCTGCACATCCAGTCCCTGCCGGGCAAAAAGGAAAGGTCCCTGGCTGTAATAGCTGAACAAACCGATATTCAATGCCGCAACTAACACTACCGCTAAACGGATTTTCGCATCCGCCAGCATGCGCAGCATTAACGGCCAGAGCGTCTGATCCCCTGTTCGCGGCGGCCGGGTTTCCGGCATTACCACTGCGCACAGCAGCAATAATGCCGCCGCCAGCAGCGCCAACGCCCCGAAGACGCCATACATTCCCCACTCCCCCGCCAGCACGCCGCCAAGATAAACGCCAATGGCCGGGCTGATAGCCAGCGCCATGCCGACGAAGGAAAAGATGGCCGCCAACTGCCGGCCATCAAACGCATCGCGCAATACCGTTTGCCCAACCACCGACCCGATAGCCGCGCCGAAAGCCGCTACGATGCGAGCCGCCAGCAGCACGCTAAAATTTGGCGCCGCCAGCGCCAGCATACAGCCTGCGGTATACACCGCCAGACCGAGCAATAACGCCGGCCGCCGTCCACGCCGGTCGCTGAACCAGCCCCAGAACAGCACGCCGATGGCAAAGCCGATGAAATAGACCGCCAGCGTCTGCGCCGCATCGGCGGCGCTAACGGAAAAATGTGCGCTGATATCAGTCAGCGCCGGGCTATAGATGGTTTCCGCGATTTGCGGAAACATGAGTAGTGCGGTAACCAGCGCCATCGCCGAATGACTTAACATATCCACCTCCCTTATCAGAGGCGCCATTGTAGGGAGCGGCATAATCGGCGATTATAAATATAATGACTTTTAACATCGAGAATCAGACATCATGGCATGGCTCAGCGCGGATGCATCCTTTGACCCTGATACGCTCAATACGCCGCTGATTGGCGTGCAAGCGACCCTTAACGGCGATCATGACGATGGTCTGCATCATCATCAAATGGGGCAGATGCTATTTACCCGTCAGGGTTGTATCCGGCTGACGTTAAACGATGGCGCGCTATTGTGTATGTTGCCGCCGACCCGCGCGGCGTGGATCCCCGCAGGCGTCACCCACCGCGCCGAAATGCAGCACATCGTTGATTACCGTTCGGTGTGGTTCGCCACTACCTCATACCCGCAGCTGCCCCGTCAGCCTGCGATTCTCAACGTTACGCCGCTGCTGCGCGAGTTGCTCGAACGCATTAGCGCCAGCCCGTGGGATACCGACTGGCGACAGAGCCCGGCCCGGCATCTGGCGGCGCTCTGCGTGGCGGAAATCGGCGCGGCAAAACAGGAACCGATGATGCTAACGCTGCCGCAGGATAAACGCCTGCGTCATCTCAACGGCAATGCGCAACCACCGCTACTTCAGCAACTGGCTGCGCAATGCGGCGCCGGAGAAAAGACCATCAGCCGCCTGTTTCAGCGCGAAACCGGCATGTCATATCAACAATGGCGCCAACAGTGGCGGCTAATGAAAGCTGTAGAATTGCTGTCTTGCGGCCAGCGCATCACGGATGTCGCCCAGGCGCTGGAGTTTGCCAGCGATAGCGCCTTTATCTACTTCTTCCGTACCCAGACCGGCAAAACGCCGGGACAATACTTCACCAGGTAAATACTCTGTTTTCGGCCAAAATGTTAACTCCAACACGCGAAGCGGCCGATATTCGGCTAAGGTTTTCTGATGGCCGTTCGCAGTGGCGCGAAGTCAGCAAAACGCAAAATGGAGAATTATCGATGACGAGATCGGTTCTACGTCGCCCGCAAACCCTGACATACCTCATTCAACTGGCGCTGGGAGGCGCAATGTTAAGCCTGGCGACATTTGCCGTTCAGGCTGATGAAAACCCCGCCCCGGTGCCGCAATCGCCTGATGAACTTTTAGGCCCGCTATTTAACGACGTGCAGAGCGCGAAACTCTTCGCTGACCAAAAAACCTTCGCCGATGCGGTACCGAATAGCGATCCGCTAATGATCCTTGCCGACTATCGGATGCAAAAAAGCCAGGCCAGCTTCGATCTGCGCCATTTCGTCGAGATCAACTTCACCCTGCCGCGTGATAACGATCAATACGTGCCGCCGAAAGGGCAAACATTGCGTCAACACATCGATGGGCTATGGCCGGTATTAACCCGCAGCACCGTCGAGGTAGAAAAATGGGATTCGCTGCTGCCGCTGCCGAAACCTTATGTGGTACCCGGTGGACGCTTCCGCGAGGTTTATTACTGGGATAGTTATTTCACCATGCTGGGCCTCGCCGAAAGCGGGCACTGGGATAAAGTGGAAGACATGGTGGCCAACTTCGCTGCCGAAATAGACCGTTGGGGCCATATTCCAAACGGCAACCGCAGCTACTATCTGAGCCGTTCGCAGCCGCCGTTCTTCTCCTTTATGGTTGAGCTGCTGGCCAGCCACGATGGCGATCGGGCGCTAAAGACCTGGCTGCCGCAGATGGAAAAAGAGTATCGCTACTGGATGGAAGGCGCCGAGGCGCTGACGCCCGGCAACGCCAATAAACGCGTGGTGCGTCTGGAAGATGGCGCGCTGCTTAACCGCTACTGGGATGATAACGATACGCCTCGCCCGGAATCCTGGCTGGACGATGTTACCACCGCCAAAAACAATCCTAACCGCCCGGCCACCGAAATCTATCGCGACCTACGTTCCGCCGCGGCCTCTGGATGGGACTTCAGTTCTCGCTGGATGGATAATCCGCAGCAATTGGGGACTATCCGCACCACCAGCATCATTCCGGTCGATCTCAATGCGCTGATGTTCCACATGGAGAAAACCATCGCCCGCGCCAGTAAGGCCGCTGGCGACAGCGCCAAAGCCGGGCAGTACGATGCGTTAGCGAACGCCCGCCAGAAAGCGCTGGAAAAATATCTGTGGAACGATAAAGAAGGCTGGTATGCCGATTACGATCTGAAGAGCCATAAAGTCCGGAATCAGCTGACCGCCGCGGCGCTGTTCCCGCTGTACGTCAAAGCGGCCTCCAGCGAGCGCGCCGCGAAAGTCGCCGCGGCGGCGGAAAGCCGCCTGCTGAAGCCCGGCGGACTCACCACCACCACGGTCAATAGCGGCCAGCAATGGGACGCGCCAAACGGCTGGGCCCCGCTGCAGTGGGTAGCGGTGGAAGGTCTGCAGAACTACGGTCAGAAAAAAGTGGCCATGGAGGTCACCTGGCGCTTCCTCAGCAACGTACAGCATACCTATGACAGCAAGCAGAAGCTGGTAGAGAAATATGACGTGAGTTCAACGGGTACCGGCGGCGGCGGCGGAGAGTATCCCCTGCAGGACGGCTTTGGCTGGACCAATGGCGTGACGTTGAAAATGCTCGACCTGCTTTGCCCGCAGGAAAAACCATGTGATGCCCTGCCGGCGACCCGTCCGACGCCGGCAGAAAGCGCTGCCGGTAAGCAGCCAGCCGCGAACGATGCCGTGGCGGCTCCGGAGAAAAAAGCCCAATAATCCCCTGCGCGCGGCGATATCTTCGCCGCGCTATTACCATCGACATCACCCTATCATCCGCTCGACAGCCAGCAAAATGTCTTCTTGCTCTGAGGAGGACTATTTTGCTTGATCATGCAAAAGCAAACGATAATAATTCGCATTATTTTTAACGAAAAAGCATTTCGTTTATTTCCGCGGCGGCGCACAGGAGTGCCAGACCGCGCTATTCAGGATTATGGCATGATCTCCTCTGTTGACTTCAAACGCTCCGCGCTGGTATGCGCCCTCGCGGCCGCCTTCCCTCTCGCCGCGCAGGCGGAAGATACTCTAATCGTTACCGCAAAGCCTGATGACTCCGCCAGCGCGCAGACTCAAGGCTATAGCGCCAAAACGTCAACCGGCGCCACGAAAACCGATCAGCCGTTGATAACTACCGCCCAGTCGGTATCGGTGATCACCCGCCAGCAAATCGCCGATCAGGGCGCCAATACCGTAAGCCAGGCGCTACAGTATACGCCGGGGGTTTATTCCAGTTTTGGCGGCGGCGCGACGCGCTTTGATACTATCTCGCTGCGCGGCTACCACGGCGGCGATGTCGATAACCTGTTCCTTGACGGCATGCGCCTGATGAGCGACGGCGGCAGCCATAACGTACTGCAGATCGACCCATGGTTTATTGAGCGCGTCGACGTCATCCGTGGCCCCTCTTCCGCCCTTTACGGCCAGAGTGTGCCGGGCGGGGTGGTCAATTTGACCTCCAAACGGCCGCAGTTCAGCCAGCAGGGTCACTTCCGCCTGACCGGTGGTACGCAAAATACTAAGGGCGCGGCTTTTGACTATACCAACGCTATCAATGACCAGTGGGCCTGGCGGCTCATCGGCATGACCCGCAGCAGCGACACGCAGTATGACCATACCCGCGAAGAGCGCTACGCGATTTCGCCTTCCTTGCTGTGGCAACCGGATAGCGATACTTCGCTGCTGTTGCGCGCCTACCTGCAAAAAGATCCCTCCGGAGGCTACCACGGCTCTCTGCCGCTGGATGGCACCCGTTACGCGCACAACGGCCGTAAACTTTCACCCAGCACTAATGAAGGCGATCCGGGTGATGGCTACCAGCGCCGCGAACAGATCTACAGCTACGAGTTCAATCACCAGTTTAGCGATGTCTGGTCGGCCTACTCCGCGGGCAGCTATACCCATACGAATGTCTCGCTGGATCAGGTTTATCAGGTTGGCTGGGTAGGTGACAGCGACATGCTTTCCCGCGGCTACAGCGGTTCCCGCGGGTCGCTGGACGCCTGGTCAACCGATAACCGCCTGCGCGCCGATTTCGCCACCGGTGAACTGGCGCATACGCTGATCCTCGGCGCTGAGTATCATCGCTTCCGCAACGATTTGTGGACCGGCGCTGGCGGCGCAGCGCCGCTCAATCCGTTCACCGGCAATACGCCGCAAACCGGGCATACCATCACCTACAGCGATAATAATAATCGCCGTTATTACCAGACCGGGCTTTATCTACAGGATGAAATGGTGTGGAACCGCTGGCATCTTGATGTTTCCGGGCGCTACGACCGCATCGTTTCACAGCAGGTAAGCGACACCTCAGGCACGTCAAACCGCCGCTCCGACGATCACATCAGCGGCCGCGCCTCGCTGCTGTACGCGCTCGATAACGGTCTTTCGCCCTACTTAAGCTACAGCCAGGCGATTACCCCGGCGATGCTGCCGGGCGCCGACGGCACGTTATTAAAACCCACCACCGCCGAACAGGTGGAAGCCGGCCTGAAATTCCAGCCGCCGGGCAGCAGCGATTTGTATAGCATCGCGATTTACGACTTGATGCAAAAGGATGTCGCCACCCGCGATCCGAACATCGCCACCGCCACCTATATTCCCGCCGGAAAAGTGCATTCGCAGGGCGTAGAGCTGGAAGCGCATAATCAAATTACACCGCAATTGAGCACTATTGCCTCTTATACCTGGAATCGCCTGCGCTTCCAGGACACGAAAGACGGCACCGATAGTAATACGCCGCAGCTGTCGCCAGATCAGATGGCCTCGTTCTGGGCGCGCTATCAATTGCCGGCGGGCATTACCCTTGGCGCGGGCGTGCGCTATATCGGTAAGCAGTGGGCCGATGACGCCAATACCGAACGTTTACCTTCGGTCACCCTGATAGATGCGATGGCGCGCGCCGACCTCGGAGCGTGGTCGACAGCGATGAAAGGCGCCTACATTCAGGTTAACGCGAATAATATCGGCGATCGTGAATATCTTTCCGGCTGCTACGGCACCGGCAACTGTTACTGGGGGGCTGAACGCAGCGTCACGGCTACCGTGGGTTACGATTTTTAATTTCCCTCAACAATATAAGCCTCCTGAAATAATTCGGAGGCTTAGTTTAATAAGTCACGTAAATATCTGGTTAATATTTTTTAATAAAAGCCGCCAGACAAACTAAATTTGTTGTTTAACCAGAACTCCACTATTAAACTAGATAAAGGTCTACGCGCTACGTTACGGCTATCACAGGGAGTGAGAATTGAACAATTTAATCAGCTTTATCTCTGATTTATCCCCGCTGTCCTTTATGGGTTACCATATATTATCAACGATAGTGATATATATTCTGGTGATGATTATTATCTCAAACACTCGTCCTTCTGAGAAAAACACGCCGATACCACCACCTTACTCCATATCTCCTTCGTTTCTTGCCTGGCTACGGGGCAGAGCCACCGTCGTTATTCAATTAGCCATGTTCAGGCTTTTAAGAAAAAACTACGTAACCATTATTTATTCCGCTGAGAATATCGAACTGCACGCCAATCAGCAGTATGCGGAGTGCAAGATGACTTGTGTAGAAAAAATACTCTTTGACCATTTTTCTACGCCAAAACCCAGCGCCCAGAATTTACCCCTTTCTCTTTACGTTGCCGATAAAAACCATTGGTCAGACGATCCCCACTGTAGAGGCCTGATGCTCAGTCCGGCACAACACACGTGGAATATGATCCTGATATTCGTGCCATCGATTATTTTAATTGCCACCTATACGTGGAAAGTTCTTTTTAATAACCATACCATTATTCATTCCGGAGTATTCAGCTGGCTTACCATGTTTATTGGTACCGGCCTGTGGTTATTGCTGTGGATAATAACCACGTTAAATGCCACTCGTCTGGATCGGGAGGGTATCTCGGTTAATATACTTGGTTTATATATTGATAAATTAAAGGACACCCTTATCGCCGACGCAGAGACAACAACGGATGAAACAGCTGATTATTATATCGCCATCGGTAGGACAAATTTGCTGCCTGAAAGATATCGCGAGTATGTAAAAATTATAAAGCAAGTAAACTATCCCGGCTCAGTCGTAAAACTTGATTAACAGGGAAACGCATCATGTGGACTCTTATTATGCATATGCACCCTCTGCTGTTTCTCGGCTGTTTTATCGTTATCGTCCCGGCTATTTATCTTTCTATAGGAATCATTATCGCCCTGACGCGGCCTGCGGCTAAAGCCCAACAGTTAACGCCCGGGAACGACCCATGGCTTCTTGCCTGGGTTGACGGCGGCGGCACGCGGGTCATTCAGTTAGCGATGTTCAGTTTGTTACATAAAGGATATCTGTGGATCCCCGAACCCGGGCAAATGTTGGCTAACGGACGCTATGCAAGCAATGAAATGAACGTCATTGAAAGAATTTTATTTGACCATTTTGAGGTACGAAAACCATGTCATGAAGATCTGCCTACTAGCCTGCATATCTCCAACCTTAACATCTGGCAGGATCAGCATAAAAGCCCAGAGTTGACCTTAAGTATGCTACGCCGCCGATGCAATTTTCTGTTGTTCAGTATCCCCTCACTCATCTTAGCGGCAATATTAGCTTGTCGAATATTTATCTACGTCGATGTCGCTGAAAACACTTTTTGTTGGATATTGATGGTTACAGGCAGCCTGTTGTGGTTCACGGCATGGGGTTGCAACGTCTGGGATCATAATCGTCTGGATTTTAAAGGGGTCTCACATAATAATTCTCATGCGCTTATCGGATTATTACGCGAAAAATTAGCCCAGACTGGCGATGAAATGGATGAGGCCACGGCTATGCTGGCGGTTGCGGTTAGTGGTATCGAGTCCCTTCCTGAAAGTTACCGCGATTACAAAGACTTAATTGGTCCCGTCAGCTACATCAGTTCAATTCGTCACGAGAGTTAGGATTATCTGAAAGGCACCCCGCAAGGCGAATCCTGCCCGGCGGGGTGAGAGGAGACGCTACATCGCGTCCAGCGCTTTCTGCAGTTTCCAGATATAGCGCGGCGCCTGTGGGGCTGGATGCTTTTTCGCCACGTGTTCAAAGAACTCATCGGCATCGAGATCGTTAATCTCGTCGATGGCGTCCTGGCGATTCGACGAGAAGGTGCGCAGCAGCGCGCCCGCGCCGTTGGCATAAGAGACCACGACCGCATAGCGCATCACCTGCGGGTCCTTAATTCCCGCCAGCGGGCCGTTTTCCAGAATGCTCAGGTAAGCGGCGCCCATCGAGATATTGCGTTCCGGATTCTTCAGCTCGCTTACCGAAGGCTGGCCACGCCAGCCCATCCGTTGATAGACATCGCGCCCGGAGGTCGACGGCTTCAACTGCATCAGCCCTACCGCGCCGGATTTACTGACCACCGAGGGATTACCGCCGGACTCAATCGCGATGATCGCCGTTATCAGCTGCGGGTCTACTCCCCACGCGGCGCCGGCTTTTTCGCTAATCGGCATCCACTGCATCGACCGCTTCACCGGGACTTCCGGGTTCCACGGCGGATTGGTGTAATCGTGCTTTGAGCTACAACCGGCCAACAATACAAATAAAAAAACAAACCATCTCAATTTCACACATCTATCCTTATTGGCTGAAGTTTGCCGCACGGAGATGACAATAAACGTTCCAGGCGGCATGATAACCCTTTCATTCTTTGCAAGGAATTGCCATGTCTCAGTTTTATCTGGTCGCCCCTTCCGGTTACTGTATCAATCAACAGGCTGCGGCCCTTGGCGTGGCCCGTCTGCAGGAGGCCGGTCATCAGGTACTGAACCAACAGGCGATCTCCCGTCGACAGCAGCGTTTCGCCGGCAGCGACAGCGAACGCCTGGCCGATATTAACCAACTTGCGGCCCTAGAGGGAAAAAACCGCATCGTGCTGGCGGTACGCGGCGGCTATGGCGCCACCCGGTTACTACCGCAAATCGACTGGCAGGCATTGTCCGCGCGCCAGCGGCAGGATCCGCTGCTTATCTGCGGCCACAGTGATTTCACCGCCATCCAGATGGGACTGTTGGCTAAAGCCAACGCTATCAGCTTCAGCGGGCCGATGTTAGCGGGCAATTTCGGCGCAGAAACCCTGAATGCGTTTACTGAACATCACTTCTGGCAGGCGCTGCGCGAACCGGAGTTTACCCTCGAATGGCAAAGCGATGGCCCGGCCTGCCGCGCCGAAGGCACCCTGTGGGGCGGCAATCTGGCGATGGTCACGTCGCTCATCGGCACGCCGTGGCTACCGCAGATTGACGGCGGTATTCTGGTGCTTGAGGATATCAACGAACACCCGTTCCGCGTGGAGCGTATGCTGCTACAGTTGCTCAACAGCGGGATCCTTGCCCGCCAACGGGCCATTGTGCTCGGCAGCTTTACCGGCGCGCAGCCCAACGACTACGACGACGGTTACGATCTACCCACCGTCTACGCCTGGCTACGTCAGCAGCTCGCCATCCCGCTGCTGACCGGACTCGAATTCGGTCATGAACAGCGCACCGTGACTTTGCCTCTCGGCGCACAGGCACGGCTGGTCAACAACGCCTCTGTCGCAACGTTAACGATAAGCGGCCATCCGGTGCTGGCGGAATAAAAATTCCTCTCCGCGAGTATCCTGAAAACGCGCGGATTGTTAAAATGGTGTAATTTTCACCCCTTCACGCTGACAAGGAGTACGTGAACATTGGACGCCGCTGCGGTCATTAGTCTGTTTATCCTGGGTTCTGTTTTAGTAACCTGCAGTATTTTATTGAGTTCTTTCTCCTCGCGCCTCGGCATCCCGATTCTGGTTATCTTCCTCGCCATCGGTATGCTGGCAGGCGTTGACGGTATCGGCGGCATTCCTTTCGATAACTATCCTTTCGCCTATATGGTGAGTAACCTCGCGCTGGCGGTGATCCTGCTGGACGGCGGGATGCGCACCCAGGCCAGTTCGTTTCGCGTCGCGCTCTGGCCCGCGCTGTCGCTGGCGACGGTCGGTGTGCTGATAACCTCCGCCCTCACCGGAATGATGGCGGCATGGCTGTTCAAGCTCGATTTAATCGAAGGGCTGCTGATTGGCGCCATCGTAGGCTCCACCGATGCGGCGGCGGTGTTCTCGCTGCTCGGCGGTAAAGGGCTTAACGAGCGCGTAGGCTCGACCCTCGAAATTGAATCCGGCAGTAACGACCCGATGGCGGTATTCCTCACCATTACCCTGATTGAGATGATCCAACAGCACGAAGCAGGACTGAGCTGGATGTTTGTGGTGCATATCATTCAACAGTTTGGCCTGGGCATCGCTATTGGTCTCGGCGGCGGTTATCTGCTGCTGCAGATGATTAATCGCATCGTCCTGCCTACCGGGCTCTATCCCCTGCTGGCGCTAAGCGGCGGGATCATGATTTTCGCCGTCACCACCTCCCTGAATGGGAGCGGTATCCTCGCGGTCTATCTCTGCGGTTTCCTGCTCGGTAATAAACCTATTCGCAACCGCCACGGCATTCTGCAAAACTTTGACGGCCTGGCGTGGCTGGCGCAAATCGCCATGTTCCTCGTCCTCGGCCTGCTGGTGACGCCGTCCGACCTGTGGCCGATAGCGATTCCGGCGCTACTGCTGTCTATGTGGATGATCTTCATCGCGCGTCCGCTGTCGGTATTCGCCGGCCTGCTGCCGTTCCGCGGTTTTAATCTGCGCGAGCGGGTGTTTATCAGCTGGGTCGGATTGCGCGGCGCGGTGCCGATTATCCTCGCCGTTTTCCCGATGATGGCCGGGCTTGAGAACGCGCGGCTGTTCTTTAACGTCGCCTTCTTCGTGGTGCTGATTTCACTGCTATTACAGGGAACCTCACTGTCCTGGGCGGCGAAAAAAGCGAAGGTCGTGGTACCGCCGGTCGGCTGGCCTATCTCACGCGTCGGGCTGGATATCCATCCGGAAAATCCGTGGGAGCAATTTGTGTACCAGTTGGGTGATGATAAATGGTGCGTTGGCGCAGCGTTGCGCGATCTCCACATGCCGCCGGAGACGCGTATCGCCGCACTCTTCCGCGACAACGTACTGCTGCATCCTACCGGCAGCACGCGGCTGATGGATGGCGATATTCTTTGCGTTATCGGCCGCGAGCGCGATCTGCCGGCGCTGGGTAAAATGTTCAGCCAGTCGCCGCCGGTCTCGCTCGATCAGCGGTTCTTTGGCGACTTCATCCTTGATGCGGAAGCTAAATTCGCCGATGTGGCGCAGATTTATGGCCTCGACGGCGGTGAAGAGTTTCGCGAGCATCAGCAGTCGCTGGGCGATGTGATTCAGCAGCTGTTGGGCGCCGCGCCGGTCGTCGGCGATCAGGTGGAGTTTGCCGGTATGGTGTGGACGGTCGCCGAAAAAGAGGACGACCACGTACTGAAGGTGGGTGTGCGGGTCGCGGAAGATGAGGCGGAGTGATCCGCCTCACACAAAGTTACACCGTCACTACCGGCACGCGTGGCGCCAGGGCGCACATTAATTCATAACCGACGGTGCCGCTGGCCGCAGCGACATCGTCAATCTTAATCTCCTGTCCCCATAACTCGACCGGCGCGCCAATACCCGCGTGCGGGCAAGGCGTCAGATCTACCGCCAACATATCCATCGAAACACGTCCGACGGTGGTGGTGCGTACGCCGTCGACCAGCACCGGCGTGCCGCTCGGGGCGACGCGCGGATAGCCGTCGGCATAACCGCAGGCGACAATGCCGATGCGCTGCTCGCCGGATGCCTGATACAGCCCACCATAGCCCACCCGTTCGCCGCTTTTCAGCGTCTGTACGGCAATCACTTCACTGCTGAGGGTCATCGCCGCTTTCAGGCCGCTATTGGCAATATCCCGCCACTGACCCGACGGCGATGCGCCATACAGCACAATTCCCGGACGCACCCAATCAAAGTGCGCTTCCGGATGCCACAGCGTTGCCGCTGAGTTCGACAACGAACGCGGGCAGTCCAGCCCCTCCGCCGCCTGCTCGATACGGCGCATGGGCTCCACGATGCCCTCCGGGTTTTCCGCATCAGCGAAATGCGACATCAGCGTCATTTCACCGACGTTGGCGAGCGATCGCAGCTGTTGCCAGACGGTATGCACTCGCTCGGGCATAAAGCCCAGCCTATTCATACCGCTATTCACTTTAAGATAAATATCCAGCGGCGCATGCAGTTTAGCCTGCTGCAGGGCTTTAATTTGCCAGTTGCTGTGTACGCTGGTGGTCAGACGATACTTATCAAGCAGCGCCAGTTCATCGGCGTGAAAGAACCCTTCCAGCAGTAGAATCGGTCCTTTCCAGCCCTTTTCCCGCAGCAAGATTGCCTCTTCGAGATTGAGCAATGCGTATCCATCTGCGGCGTTTAGCGCCTGCCACATCCGCGCCAGGCCGTGACCATAGGCATTCGCCTTCACCACCGCCCAAACGCGTGCCCCAGGGGCGGCGCGGCGAACAATCTGTAAATTCTGACGTAAAGCCGACAGATCAATGCTGGCTTTTACCGGACGAGACATGGAGGCTCCTTAGTTATGCACGCCGTGCAGATGCTGAGCGCGAGCCGGCGTAAAGCCCGGGCTGTAACGCGCCACGGCCAGATCATCATAAGGGATCGCCGGCGTACGCCCGGAGATCAGGTCGCTCAGAAGCTGCCCGGACCCGCAGGCCATGGTCCAGCCCAGCGTACCGTGCCCGGTGTTCAGCCACAGGTTTTTGTACGGCGTACGGCCAACCACTGGCGTACCGTCCGGCGTCATCGGCCGCAGGCCGGTCCAGAAGGTGGCCTGCTCAACGTAGCCGCCGCGCGGGAACAGATCGCGAACCACCATCTCCAGCGTCTCGCGGCGCGGCTTCAGCAACTCTTTATTGAAGCCGACAATTTCCGCCATCCCGCCAACGCGAATACGCTTATCGAAACGGGTAATCGCGATTTTGTAAGTCTCATCAAGGATAGTCGATACCGGCGCGCCGCTCTCTTCGGCAATCGGAATAGTCAACGAGTAGCCTTTCAGCGGATAGACCGGGATATCCACCAGCCCTTTGAGCATCGCGGTGGAGTAAGAACCAAACGCCATCACGTAGGCGTCGCCCTTAATAATTTCCTCGCCGCATTTCACACCGGCGATTTGATCGCCTTCGTAAAGCAGCGCATCGACGGAGGTATTAAAGCGGAAAGTCACCCCTGCCGCCTCGGCCATCGCCGCCAGACGGGTGGTGAAGAGTTGGCAATCGCCGGTTTCATCGTTTGGCAGGCGCAGGCCGCCGGTCAGTTTATGACTGACTTCCGCCAGCGCCGGTTCAACTTCCAGCAGGCGGTTGGCTTCCAGCAGTTGATACGGCACGCCGGCCTCTTCCAGCACGGCGATATCGCGAGTGGCGTTCTCATACTGTTTTTCGGTGCGGAAAAGCTGCAGGGTTCCCCCCTGGCGGCCTTCATACTGGATACCGGTGGTTTCACGCAGCGCCTTCAGGCAATCGCGGCTATATTCCGCCAGGCGCACCATACGCCCTTTGTTTTCCATATAGTGGCGGGTATCGCAGTTACGCAGCATCTGCCACATCCACTTGAGCTGGAACTGCGTGCCGTCAAGGCCAATCGCCAATGGCGCATGGCGCTGGAACATCCATTTAATTGCCTTCAGCGGCACGCCCGGCGCCGCCCACGGCGCCGCGTAGCCGGGAGAGATCTGCCCGGCGTTGGCGGCGCTGGTTTCTTCAGCGGGCCCTGGCTGACGGTCGATAACCGTCACCTCATGTCCCGCCTGGCTTAAATACCAGGCGCTCGCTACCCCAACCACCCCACTTCCCAGTATGACGACTCGCATAGCCACTCCGTAATAGTTAAAGAACAATCATCTAATTACAAATTGATAACCCAGATGAAAATATTATTCAACATACGCTTTATTTATGGTGACTCATCTCACACCAAACCGCACCAGCACTGACACCAGAGATTTACGATCTCGTGCTGCGCTTTATTTTTCCTCAGCATAAAATGCTAAGTAAATGTTAAATCAAGGCCTTTAGGATTGCGAAATCGCGAAGAAAAGAAATTACCCGCAGACGCAGTTTGTTATGGCGTGTTCTATGCTTGATAAGAGGTTCTCCACAAAGAGAGAACCACCAACAACGAGGGCGCGCTAATGGCTACGATTGATTCCATGAACAGGGACACCACCCGGTTAAGCGATGGACCCGACTGGACTTTTGAACTGCTGGAAACCTATCTCGCCGAGGTCGATCGGGTGGCGAAACTGTATCGTCTCGATACCTATCCGCATCAAATCGAGGTGATCACCTCCGAACAGATGATGGACGCCTATTCCAGCGTCGGGATGCCGATCAATTATCCGCACTGGTCGTTCGGCAAAAAATTTATCGAAACCGAGCAGGCGTATAAACACGGCCAGCAAGGTCTGGCCTATGAGATAGTCATTAACTCCAACCCTTGTATCGCTTATTTAATGGAGGAGAACACGATTACCATGCAGGCGCTGGTGATGGCGCACGCCTGTTATGGGCATAACTCCTTCTTTAAAAACAACTATCTGTTCCGCAGTTGGACCGATGCCAGCTCAATCATCGACTACCTTATATTCGCGCGTAAATACATTACCGAATGTGAAGAGCGCTACGGCGTCGATGAAGTCGAAAAATTGCTCGACTCCTGCCATGCGCTAATGAACTACGGTGTCGACCGCTACAAACGCCCGCAGAAAATATCGCTGCAGGAGGAGAAGGCGCGACAGAAAAGCCGCGAAGAGTATCTGCAAAGCCAGGTGAACATGCTGTGGCGCACCCTGCCAAAACGGGAAGAGGAAAAAGCCATCGAGGCAAGCCGCCGCTATCCTTCCGAACCGCAGGAGAACCTGCTGTACTTTATGGAGAAGAACGCGCCGCTGCTTGAGTCGTGGCAGCGCGAGATCCTGCGTATCGTTCGTAAAGTCAGCCAGTATTTTTATCCGCAAAAGCAGACTCAGGTTATGAACGAGGGCTGGGCGACGTTCTGGCACTACACCATCCTCAATCATCTGTATGATGAAGGAAAAGTGACTGAGCGCTTTATGCTGGAGTTCCTGCACAGCCACACCAACGTGGTGTTCCAGCCGCCCTACAACAGCCCGTGGTACAGCGGGATCAACCCCTACGCGCTGGGTTTCGCCATGTTCCAGGATATTAAACGTATCTGCCAGTCGCCTACGGAAGAGGATCGCTACTGGTTCCCGGATATCGCCGGCTCCGATTGGCTGGAGACGCTGCATTTCGCCATGCGCGATTTTAAAGATGAGAGCTTTATCAGCCAGTTCTTGTCGCCGAAGGTGATGCGCGATTTCCGCTTATTCACGGTACTCGATGACGACCACAACAATTACCTGGAAATTTCCGCCATTCATAATGAGGAAGGTTATCGGGAAATTCGTTCTAAGCTGTCGGCGCAGTACAACCTCAGCAACCTCGAGCCGAATATTCAGGTCTGGAACGTTGACCTGCGCGGCGATCGTTCGCTGACGCTGCGCTATGTGCCGCATAACCGCGTGCCGCTGGATAAGAGCCGCCGCGAAGTGCTCAAACACGTTCACCGCCTGTGGGGCTTTGACGTGATCCTTGAACAACAGAATGCCGATGGCAGCGTTGAGCTTTTGGATCGCACGCCGCCGCGGCAGAACGCGCTGTAAGGCTGAAAAAAATGCCCGGATTATCCGGGCATTTTTATATTATGGGCCGTGCTTAGCGCATATTGATGGCTAAATCGCCGGGCAGCGTTTTTTGCATCCGGTGCCAGATCTCGCCGCTGTTGTGACCATAGGCACGGACGATTTCGTACACTTTATCGTGCTGACTCTCTTCACACACTTTCGCCAACTGGTGATAGAAGCCCAGCGCCAGGCTCCGCGCTTCCGGGTTAGCAAAATAGTGACGGCCGATGCGGGTATATAGCCCCTTCATGCCGTTGAGGATCAGACCGTAGATCGGGTTGCCGGAGGCAAACGCCAGACCACGGAAGATGTTGTAGTCCAGTTCGGCGAAAGCATCGGCATGATCTTCAACTTCACGCGCGGTAGCCAGTACCTCCAGCGCTTTGTCCGGGTGCTGGCGGAAGGCGGTACGAATAAAAATCGTTGAGATATTGGTACGCACCGACAGCAAGTTATCAATCAGCTGCGGCACGCTATCGTGGTCGAGGCGCGCCAGCGTCTCAAGGATATTCAGTCCGGAGGTTTCCCAGAAGTTGTTCACTTTCGTCGGTTTACCGTGCTGGATAGTCAACCAGCCATCACGGGCCAGACGTTGCAACACTTCGCGCAGAGTGGTTCGGGTCACACCAATCAGTTCAGAAAGTTCACGTTCAGCAGGGAGAATGGATCCAGGCGGGAAACGGTTATTCCAGATACTTTCAATGATGTACTCTTCCGCGAAACCCGCAGGGCTTTGCGCCTTAATGACCATAGTAAGATTTCCATTACACAGCGTTGCAATTTGCACTCATCATACCAGAGCAGCCATACGCCAGATAGCATCTGAAAGTAATTAAAAGGGGATCGCCGTTTCATTTTCAGCTTTTGCTTAACGCCTTCCATTACCTGTAATGCGCCGCGAAGAAAGTTGCTTCCCTTTTTGCTCAACTGGTAATCTTGCAATAGTTACGCATAAAATCATATTGTTTGACGGAAGGACCTCTGTCGTGGAAATGTCTTATGGCCGCGCCCTGTGGCGCAATTTTCTTGGCCAGTCGCCAGACTGGTACAAGCTTCTCCTGATTATCTTCCTGGTGGTTAACCCGCTGGCGTTTTATCTTCAACCGTTTGTTGCCGGTTGGCTGTTAGTGGTGGAGTTTATCTTTACCCTGGCGATGGCGCTCAAATGCTACCCTCTTCTACCAGGCGGCCTGCTGGCGATAGAAGCGGTGGTGATCGGTATGACCAGCCCCGAACATATTCGCGAAGAAATAGCCAATAATCTCGAAGTCCTGCTGCTGCTGATGTTTATGGTGGCCGGGATCTATTTCATGAAGCAGCTCTTGCTGTTTATTTTTACCCGCCTTTTGCTGGGGATCCGCAGCAAGATGCTGCTGTCGCTGGCCTTCTGCGTTGCCGCCGCGTTTCTCTCCGCCTTCCTCGACGCGCTCACCGTCGTGGCGGTAGTCATTAGCGTGGCGGTCGGTTTCTATGGTATCTATCATCGCGTCGCCTCCGCGCGCCCTGATGATAACGACATGCTTGATGACAGCCATATCGATCAGCATTACCGCGACGTGCTCGAACAGTTCCGCAGCTTTTTACGCAGCCTGATGATGCACGCCGGCGTCGGTACCGCGCTCGGCGGCGTGATGACCATGGTCGGCGAGCCGCAGAACCTGATTATCGCCAAAGCCGCCGGCTGGCACTTCGGCGAATTTTTCATTCGCATGTCGCCGGTCACGCTGCCGGTACTGGCATGCGGCCTGTTGACCTGCCTGCTGCTGGAAAAATTCCGCCTGTTTGGCTACGGCGAGCCGCTGCCAGTCCCGGTACGCAAAGTCCTGCAGGATTTCGACGACCGTAGCCGCCAAAGCCGCAGCCGCCAGGATCGGATGCGCCTTATCGCTCAAGGGATCATCGGCGTGTGGCTGATTACCGCCCTCGCCCTGCATCTGGCGGAAGTTGGCCTGATTGGCCTCTCTGTCATTGTGCTGGCAACCACCTTCTCCGGTGTGACCGACGAACACGCCATCGGTAAAGCCTTTACCGAAGCGCTGCCATTTACCGCTCTGCTGACGGTCTTTTTTGCCATTGTGGCGGTGATTATCGATCAGCATCTGTTTGCCCCAGTGATTGAGTTCGTCCTGCAGGCATCGCCGCATGCCCAGCTATCGCTGTTCTATCTGTTTAACGGCCTGCTGTCGTCAATCTCCGATAACGTCTTTGTCGGTTCGGTGTATATCAACGAAGCAAAAGCGGCGCTGGAACATGGCGTTATCAGCCTGCAGCAGTTTGAAATGCTGGCGGTCGCCATTAACACTGGTACCAACCTGCCTTCCGTCGCCACCCCCAACGGCCAGGCCGCGTTTCTGTTCCTGTTGACCTCGGCGCTGGCGCCGCTGATCCGCCTCTCTTATGGCAGAATGGTGTGGATGGCGCTGCCTTATACCATCGTGCTAACGCTGGTCGGCCTGCTGTGCGTCGAAACCCTGTTAATGCCGGCCACCCAGTGGATGCTCAGCCACGGCTGGTTGACCACGCCGATACTGCCGTAATTGCCCGGCCCGTTACCCGGGTTCGCCCGGGTAACGAATATTCATTTACGTAATATTTTCCGACTAGCGGATGGCGTCGCGGTAGTTTTCGTTTACACTGCCATGATTTAGCATGTTCCAGGGAAATGATTATGTTGCAATACTTAAACCAGTGCTCAAGGGGACGCGGCGCCTGGCTCTTGATGGCGTTAACCGCTTTTATACTTGAATTAGTGGCGCTGTGGTTCCAGCACGTGATGCTGCTGCAGCCCTGCGTGTTGTGTATTTATGAACGCTGCGCCCTGTTTGGCATCATGGGCGCCGGTCTGGTGGGCGCTATCGCGCCGAAAACCCCGCTGCGCTACGTCGCGCTGCTGATCTGGCTGTACAGCGCCCTGCGCGGTCTGCAGCTAGCATGGGAGCACACCATGATTCAGCTGCATCCTTCCCCGTTCCAGACCTGCGATTTCGCTGCGCGTTTCCCGACGTGGCTGCCGCTGGATAAATGGTTGCCGCAGGTATTCGTCGCCACCGGCGACTGTTCCGTGCGCCAGTGGGAATTCCTGACGCTGGAAATGCCGCAGTGGCTGGTAGGCATCTTTGCCGCTTATCTGGTTATCGGACTGCTGGTGTTGATCGCTCAGCCATTTAAAGCTAAAAAACGCGATCTTTTCGGCCGTTAAGTGACCCGGCCAAATGGTAAACGCTCCTCCGGGGGCGTTTTTTTATGCCAGTAAGTTGACGACGCCCCTTTAAAGTTGCATATTAAATACATCTTATTTGCATCCACTAAGGAGCTCACCATGTCTCATCTGCGAATCCCAGCTAACTGGAAAGTTAAACGCTCCACTCCGTTCTTCACTAAAGAAAATGTTCCGGCGGCTCTGCTCACCCATCACAATACTGCCGCTAACGTTTTCGGCCAGCTGTGCGTTATGGAAGGAACGGTAACCTACTACGGTTTTCATGACGAGCAGGCTACCGAGCCGGAGGTGAAAGTCGTCATTAACGCCGGGCAGTTCGCCACCAGCCCGCCGCAATATTGGCATCGTATCGAGCTCAGCGATGATGCCCAGTTCAACATTAACTTCTGGGTTGAAGATGAAGCCCACGGCGAAGACGGCCTGTTCCACGCAAAGAAAAGCTAATCCCCTGATGCGCAAGCGGTTGATCATCGACATCCGGATGTTTAAAGTCGTTACCCGAAAGGCTCGTCTTTCTTGAGTCTGAAATGGGATAAGTCACCATGAGCATAGTCTGGTATATGACGCTAATCTGCATTGTCGTGGCGTATTTAATGATGAGTTTCCTGCCCATCTGATCGCCGCAAGCAGCCATCGCGCCGGGGAGACCTGGCAGCTCGTCAACGCCCCCTCAGCCCGGCCATCGCGCCGGGTCTATTTTTATCTACATCTGCTTTACAAATATTCCTAAAGTTCCCCGCCCCCGCGCCGATGATGAAATGCCAAACGCACCTGGTGATGATGACTTAAATGTGGGGTTTCCGATGAGTAGAAACGGCTGGCGTTCTCTTAGTGTTGTTATTTTTCCATGCGCTTTATTGTGGGCAGGAATTATCTGGCTGGCATTGAGAATGATGGGATATTAATGCGAATAAAGAACCGGGCCGCGCAGGCAGGGAATGCCCGGTTCAGTGTTTTGACGCGTTTACTGCGCCCAGTCTGGTTTGTTTAAAATATGGTCCTGCCAGTCGACGACGGTAGACTCTTTAACCGCAATATGGCGCACGGAAATACGTTCGCCGTGCATCGCCACTTTTGAGCCGGTCAGCAGCGGATGCCAGTGCGGCAGCGCTTTACCTTCCGCCAGCAGGCGATAGGCGCAGGTGTGAGGCAGCCATTCGAAGGTCGGCAGATTATCACGCGTGAGTTTGATGCAGTCCGGTTCGTACTCGAAGCGACGCTCGTAGTTACGGCACTGGCAGGTTTTAATGTTGAGCTGACGGCAGGCGACGTTGGTGAAGTAAATCTCGTCGGTATCTTCATCCATTAGCTTATGCAGGCAGCACTGTCCGCAGCCGTCGCACAGTGATTCCCACTCCGCGTCGGTCATTTCATCCAGTGTTTTTTGTTGCCAGAAAGGTTGTTCGCTCATTGGGATGTCCGTCATTACAATTCAGGGTGCACCTTATAACCAGTCTGGCACGACGATGCAAGTTTTGCCGCCCCAAAAGGCGGCAAGCGGACGTTACAGCACGCGGGTGGATAACGTCAAACCATTGAAGCCGACTTCCAGCTCATCTCCGCTGGCGAGCGGCCCGACCCCGTCCGGAGTCCCGGTCAGAATGATATCGCCCGCTTTCAGCGTAAAGAAGCGCGACATATAGGCAATCAGCGGTACGATCTTATGAATCATATCGGCGGTCGTCCCCTGCTGGCGAACTTCACCATTAATCTTCAGGCTTAGCGGCGTATTTTGTGGATCGCCGCTGAACTCGGCAGCAGGGATAAAACCAGAGATCGGACAAGCGTTATCGAATCCCTTGGCTTTCTCCCACGGTTGTCCGGCCTTTTTCATCTTGCCCTGAATATCACGTAGGGTGAGATCCAACGCCACGCCATAACCGGCAATCGCCTTACGCACGTGATCTTCGCTGGCCTGGCGCAGCGTACTGCCGATCAGCACCGCCAGTTCAACCTCATGGTGCACCGATCCCAATCCTTCAGGCAGTACCAACGGCTGGCGGATATCACATAGCGCCGTTTCAGGTTTAATAAACAGCACCGGTTCCTCCGGCATCGCGCTGCCCATTTCCTTAATATGTTTTGCGTAATTACTGCCAACGCAAACCACTTTGCTCACTGGATAATCCAGTAACTCACCCTGCCAGTTATGATGTTGGTACATTATTTTCCCTCAATGGGTTAATCGGATTTATTCCCCTGTTCCGCGAGGTGTTTCTTAAGTAAATTCTCAGGAGGGGGAGGAAGTTGAAGGTAATAGCCCTGATCGACGAGCGCTTGTTTTACTTTCTCGAGGTCAGCGTTAGCCAGCGTCTTGCGCCCGTCGAGCGGCAATAGCATGGTCATCTGCGGGGTGCCGAAGCTTGCCATTAGTTCCGGCGGGACGCGCGAGAAATCGTCCTTTTTTTCGACATATAAATAGGTTTGTTCACGTTTAGTACTTCGATAGATCACACAAAACATAGATTTACTCGGAATTAGACCCGTGGTCACTTGCCTCAATATATGAGTGACTATAACATGCCTTTTAGTCTTCGGAATATCACCGCACTTCGGCGGATGATAAACAGCAAATTGAGTAAGGCCAGGATGTCAAATACGCCAATCGAACTTAAGGGCAGTAGCTTCACCTTATCTGTCGTTCATTTGCACGATGCAAATCCCGAGGTTATTCGTCAGGCGTTAGAAGACAAAATCGCCCAGGCTCCCGCTTTTTTACGTCATGCGCCGGTGGTGGTCAACATCAGCAGTATTGAAGAGAGCGTCGACTGGCGCCCGATGCATGAAGCTATCGTCGCCACCGGTTTACGCATCATGGGCGTGAGCGGGTGTAAAATTTCCCGCCTGAAAACGGAAATCGACCGCGCCGGGATCCCGCTACTGACGGAAGGAAAAGAGAAAATCGTTCGTCAGGCGCCGCCGCCGGAACCCGTCGCACCGCCACCAGTTGCTACGCCGATCACAAAAACGCGTTTGATTGATCTGCCGGTACGTTCCGGTCAGCGCATTTATGCGCCACACTGTGATCTAATTGTTACAAACCATGTGAGTGCCGGCGCGGAACTTATCGCTGATGGTAACATCCATGTGTATGGCATGATGCGGGGACGTGCGCTGGCTGGCGCAAGCGGCGACAGAGATGCCCAAATATTTTGTACTAACCTCGCGGCGGAACTGGTGTCCATCGCAGGGGAATATTGGCTGAGCGATAACATCCCAGCTGAATTTTATGGCAAAGCGGCGCGCCTGCGTTTAGGCGACGGCGCTTTGACAATTCAACCGTTCAATTAATCCCTTTTTAACAAGGAATTTCTATGGCACGCATTATTGTTGTGACTTCGGGTAAAGGGGGCGTTGGTAAGACCACCTCCAGCGCGGCCATCGCTACTGGTTTGGCCCAGAAGGGAAAGAAAACTGTCGTTATCGACTTCGATATCGGCCTGCGTAACCTCGACCTGATTATGGGATGCGAGCGTCGGGTGGTTTATGACTTCGTCAACGTTATCCAGGGCGATGCCACTCTCAATCAGGCGCTAATCAAAGATAAGCGTACTGAAAATCTCTATATCCTTCCGGCTTCTCAGACCCGTGATAAAGACGCGCTGACCCGCGAAGGCGTAGATAAAGTTCTTGAAGAACTGAAAAAGATGGATTTCGATTTTATTGTCTGCGACTCCCCTGCGGGCATCGAAACCGGCGCGCTGATGGCGCTGTACTTCGCTGACGAAGCCATCATCACCACTAACCCGGAAGTCTCCTCCGTGCGCGACTCCGACCGTATCCTTGGCATTCTGGCCTCCAAATCCCGCCGCGCGGAAAATGGCGACGAGCCGATCAAAGAGCACCTGCTGCTGACGCGCTACAACCCAGGCCGCGTGAACAAAGGCGACATGCTGAGCATGGAAGACGTGCTGGAAATTCTGCGCATCAATCTGGTGGGCGTGATTCCGGAAGATCAGTCCGTGCTGCGCGCATCGAACCAGGGCGAGCCAGTCATTCTGGATACCGTTTCAGATGCGGGTAAAGCCTATGCGGATACTGTGGATCGTCTGCTCGGAGAAGAACGTCCTTTCCGCTTCATAGAAGAAGAGAAGAAAGGTTTCCTCAAACGCCTGTTCGGAGGATAAATTATGGCATTACTCGACTTTTTTCTCTCGCGAAAAAAGAACACGGCTAACATTGCGAAAGAACGCCTGCAAATCATCGTCGCGGAGCGCCGCCGCGGCGACGCGGAGCCACATTACCTGCCGCAGCTGCGCAAAGATATCCTGGAGGTCATCTGTAAATACGTACAGATAGATCCTGAGATGGTCAGCGTACAGCTGGAACAGCGCGATGGTGATATTTCGATTCTCGAGCTGAACGTGACCCTGCCAGAAGCTGAAGAGTCGAAACCCTGACCCTGTTGTCTTATTAACGGCATCTCGCCGTAGGATTAAAAAAACCGGCCACGCCACGCGCGGCCGGTTTTTTATGGCCTGAATAGCGCCCGGCGCTAGCGAGGATAGTCGTTGAGCAGCGCTTTCAGACGATCGGCCATCAATTCACCACGCCAGCCTGAAACCAGCTCTGGCTCGCCGTTTTTCGTTTTCAGCTGCCAGTGCCAGTTCAGCAGTTGGTTGATCTGGCGGCGCGACGCCAGCAGTTCGGCGCTCACCCCCTTCTCGGCGCTCACTTCCTGTACCAGCGCTTTAATATCTTTAAAGGCTTTGCGGTACCCCGGCATATCGATCAGGTTTTGCAGCGGCTCAGGCAGCGCCGATTCCGGCAAGGCCTGCGCTTTCTCAACCAGGCTAATCAGCGTCTTACCATGGAAGCGAATTTCGCTCCCGGATAAACCGAGGCTATCAAGTTCGCCGAGGCTGGTCGGCATATAGCGCGCCACGCTCCATAGATGCTCTTCGCGTACCACAAAGTTCACCGCCAGGTTACGCTCGCGCGCTTTGCGCAGACGCCACTCCGCCAGCAACTGCAGGCAGCCCAGCTGACGCGTACGCAGTTGCCAGGCGTTACCGATTTCCCGCCACGCATCCGCCGGGTCAAGGACTTCCTGACGGCGCTGCTGCATCAGGTGGCACTCGTTCAACGCGGCCGGCAGCCAGCCCGCGTGGTCGGTTTCCGCCATTAATTTGCTGGCTATCGGCAACAGATACCAGACATCGGCGGCCGCATATTCGCACTGACGCTCGGTCAACGGACGGGCCAGCCAATCGGTGCGTGATTCGCTTTTGTCCAGCGCAACGCCGGAATACTCTTCAACCATTGAAGCGAAGCCCCACGACATCGGGCGCCCGCAGAAGGCGGCCAGAATCTGGGTGTCGATAAGCGGCTGCGGCATCAGGTTGAACGCGTTGAGGAAGACTTCTAAATCTTCGCTGCCCGCATGCAGGTATTTGGTGACATCCTGGTTGAGCAGCAGCTCGCGCATCGGCGCCCAGTCGTTGATGGTCAACGGATCGATCAGAGAAACCTGTTTGCCGTCGAACAGCTGCAGCAAACCAAGCTGCGGGTAGTAGGTGCGGGTGCGAACAAACTCGGTATCCAGCGCAACCGCGGGTGCCGTGCTTGCCGCTTCACAGATAGCGCGCAGGCCATCGTCGGTGGTGATCATCTGATAGTTCAAATCATACTCTCTTAACTTGCGCCCATAAAAAACGCCGGCTTAGCCGGCGCGAGATTAATGACAAACCTCATGCAATCGTTGGGCTTGCAGATTGCACCAGACAAATAACAAGGAAAATCAATTTATTGATTTTCGGCTGATAACCACAAAGAAGGAAAAACCACGCTTTTTCCTTCTTTGTCAGTAATCTTGACGCCGGCTTCGCCGGCGCCTGGCGACTCACTCGTTACTTAGCCTTTATTGTCTACTTTAGCACGGGCTTCGTCACGCAGTTCTCGTCGTAAAATTTTTCCGACGTTGGATTTCGGTAGCTCGTCACGGAACTCCACCAGCTTCGGTACTTTGTAGCCGGTCAAATGGCGACGGCAGAAAGTAATCAGCGCTTCTTCGGTTAACGCGGCATCTTTCTTCACCACGAAAATTTTTACCGCTTCGCCGCTACTGCCGGACGGTACGCCGACGGCGGCCACTTCCTGTACGCCGGCGTGCTGCATCACAACATCTTCGATTTCATTCGGATAGACGTTAAAACCGGAAACCAGAATCATGTCTTTTTTGCGATCGACGATGCGCAGGAAGCCTTCATCATCCATCACCGCGATATCGCCGGTATGGAGCCAGCCATCTTTAATGATTTCATCGGTGGCATCCGGACGCTGCCAGTAGCCCAGCATCACCTGCGGCCCTTTGATGCAAAGCTCGCCCGGCTCACCCGGCGCGACTTCATTATCGTCATCATCGACCAGCTTAGCTTCGGTCGAGGGCACCGGCAGGCCGATGCTTCCGCTGTGGTAGTCGATATCATGCGGGTTGACGCTCACCAGCGGCGAGCACTCCGTCAGGCCGTAGCCCTCCAGCAGATACTGACCCGTCAGTTTCACCCAGCGCTCCGCTACCACCTGCTGCACCGGCATGCCGCCGCCGGCGGAAAGATGCAGCGAAGAGAAATCAAGCTGCTGGAATTCTTTATTGTTCAAGAGCGCGTTAAACAAGGTATTCACCCCGGTCATCGCGGTGAAGGGATATTTTGCCAGCTCTTTTACCAGGCCCGGAATGTCGCGCGGATTGGTAATCAGCAGGTTCTGCCCGCCGAGTTCGATAAACAGCAGGCAGTTCATGGTCAAGGCGAAGATGTGGTACAGCGGCAGCGCGGTCACTACCAGCTCTTTACCACGGTGCAGTAGCGGACCGTAGGTCGCATTCACCTGTTCAAGGTTAGCCAGCATATTGCGGTGGGTCAGCATCGCCCCTTTCGCCACGCCGGTGGTACCGCCGGTGTACTGCAGGAAGGCAAGATCGTCCGCGACGATTTCCGGCTTCACGTACTGCATACGGTAGCCATGCTGCAGGGCGCTACGAAATGAGATGGCGTCCGGTAGATGATATTTCGGCACCAGCCGCTTAATGTACTTCACCACAAAGTTGACCAACGTCCCTTTAGCGGTAGAGAGCTGGTCGCCCATCCGCGTCAGGATGACGTGTTTTACCTGGGTTTTATCGACTACTTTCTCCAGGGTATGTGCGAAGTTGGAAACGATCACAATCGCCGCCGCGCCGCTGTCATTGAGCTGGTGCTCCAGTTCGCGCGGGGTATACAGCGGGTTAACGTTGACGGCAATCATTCCGGCACGCAGGATCCCAAACAGCGCCACCGGATATTGCAGCAGGTTAGGCATCATCAGCGCGACGCGATCGCCCTTCTGTAGCCCTAATCCTTGCTGGAGATAAGCGGCGAAAGCGCGGCTGCGCTCTTCCAGCTTACGGTAGGTCATCACCTCGCCCATGTTGATAAATGCCGGCTGATCGGCATAACGGGTAGTGGCGTGCTCAAACAATTCAACCAGGGATTGATAGCGGTCAGGATTTATCTCCGCCGGAACATCGGCGGGATAACGGTTTAGCCAAACCTTTTTCACTGCTTCACCTCTGAAATAGTTATTCGTCGTCATCACAGCCCCTGATCAACAAACATTTTGTTAACATTATATTAACTCAGCGTACCAGTTTATTAATTAGGCGTTTTTCAGGTTGCGAAGCGCGTCACTATTTATTTTTCTTATGAGACTAAAAAACACGAAACAGCGGGCTAGCCGCTGTTTCTATTCCATTATAAAAACAACAAAATCATTCCGTTACGACGTTTCTGACCTCAGCCGGGCCCGGGTTATACCAACCCCAGCCGCCGTATCCGTAGCCCCATGGGCGCGGGCCGAGCATCCACGGGTCAATGGGCTGCGGCGGCATCACCACCTGCTGCACCACGTTCCAGCGTTTATAGCCGGTGGCATTCATCAACATGAATTTATACGGCGTTGCGCCAACTTTACCGTCGACAACGCCGCTAATCGGCCCAACCACGGTTACCAGCTGGCCGCGGAAATCGACCGGGTCAAGGAAACCGCTCACGTCGGCGAGGATACGGCCGCGTGAAGGTTCGCCCAGTTCCGGCCGCGCGCCGCTATCCAGCGGTACGGTGGCAATTTCTAAGCGGGTTTTCCCCTGCTGATTCTGCACGTTGACGACCTTACCGCCAAAACGCGCTTCCTGGCCGATATACAGCTGCGGCGCGTTCATCACCCGCACTAAATCCTGCTGCGGCGTCGGGCTGGTGCCTTTAATAACATCCGGCACCGACACGCAACCGCTTAGCGCAACGGCAACCGCCGCGGCTAACAGCCAACGGACGCCCTGTTTTTGACCCGCCATGATGCGACTCCTTCTCTCAGTCTTCTCTCTACTGAGATTCACTCGCGGCCAGGAAGTTTCTTCCACGCCACTTCGTTTCGCAAATAAACTGGTTCCGCATGCTCAACGGCCACGGTTTTTCCTGCCGCCAGCAGATGAATGGCCAGCGGCAGCATATCTTCAGCCGCCGGCAGTTCAATCTCGCCGCTGCTTAAAATCAGCCCGCTCTCTTTCGCCAGATCCGGCCACGCCTGCCAGCCAGTGCCGACGGTAGCCCATTCGCCAGAAAGCAGCGCCAGGCGTTCGGCAACCGCAGCCGGTTTGAGAACCGCTTCAGTTTCTTCACCGTGCCAGACGCCATTTTCGTCGCGCTGATACTCAGCCCAGTACACTTCTCCCATACGCGCGTCGATGGCTGCCAGCACGCGAGTAGCGCCGGTTTTGCGCCACGCGCCCTGCGCCATCGTCGCCAGCGTAGAAACGCCGATCATCGGCAGCTCAGCGCCCAGCGCCAGTCCTTGCGCAATGCCGATACCAATACGTACGCCGGTAAAGCTGCCCGGACCGCGGCCAAAGGCCAGCGCGTCAAGTTCATTCAGCGTAGTGCCGCTTTCAGTGAGGACCTCCTGCACCAGAGGCAGGATACGTTGGGTGTGTTCGCGGGGACAAATTTCAAAATGGGCGCTCAGGGCGCCATCATTCCACAGCGCCGCGGAGCACGCCTCCGTGGCGGTATCAATAGCCAAAATTCGCATGGGTGGTCACGCTCTCGTTACATAATCCAGGTTTTAGGGCGGTAAATTCATCGGCTGACGGAGTCACCGCTGCCGCACCGCCCGAAATCCATTGGGGATAGCTGATTAACAAAATGGCGCGCAGCTTACCACATTTTGCGACGGATTACCTTGCCGGCGGCACGGCGAGAAAGCGTACCGCCCGGCGGATATCACGGGTCCGCGGCGCGGGTGGCAGGCTGGCCAGGAACACGGCGCCATAGGGGCGCATCACCAGCCGGTTGTCACAGATAACCAGAACGCCGCGATCGTCAATATCGCGGATCAGGCGACCCACGCCTTGTTTGAGGGAAATGACGGCATCCGGCAACTGAACTTCATCGAACGGGTCGCCGCCGCGCAGGCGGCAATCTTCCATTCGCGCTTTGAGCAGCGGATCGTCCGGCGAGGTAAAAGGCAGCTTATCGATAATCACCAGCGACAGCACGTCACCGCGCACGTCAACTCCTTCCCAGAAGCTACTAGTCGCCACTAATAGCGCATTGCCGGCGCTAACAAACTGCTGCAGCAGTTGGCCTTTGCTGGTCTCTCCCTGCAGCAGTACCGGCAGCGTCATGGTGGCGCGGAACTGCTCAGCCAGATCGCGCATCATGGCATGCGAGGTGCAGAGCATGAAGCAGCGTCCATCGTTGGCCTCAATCAAGGGTTTCAACATTGCCGCCAGATGACGGGCAGCGCCAGGCTGATTCGGTAGCGGTAGGTTACGCGGTACGCAGAGCAGCGCCTGATGCTGATAATCAAATGGGCTGGGCAACAGCAGCGTCTGCGCGTCATCAATGCCGAGACGAGCGGTAAAGTGGTGGAGATCGTCATTCACCGACAGCGTCGCCGAGGTAAAGATCCAGCTCCCCGATTTTTGCGCCATTACCTCTTTAAACTTCTCTGCCACCGTTAACGGCGTCAAGGCGAGGGTAAAATGACGCGACGTGCATTCATACCAGTAGCTATAGCCAGGCTGATTGATCTCCTTGAGCCGCTTCAGGCGGCCACGGTAGAGCGTCGCGCGCTCAAAGGCGGCGTCGAGCAGCGCCGAACGGCCAAGGGAGAGTTTGGCAACGTCGTAACACAGTTCAAGCGCGTCATCGAGCAGCAGCAGCGCGCGCTGAATGTGGCTATCCGCCAGCAGTTCGCGCAAGTTGCCGCGATAGCCCGGATCGCCCAACTGCAGCCGAAAATCCTGCGCGCTTTGCGCCAGACGATCGGCGCATTTTTGCAGCTGTTGGGTATCTTTCAGTTCGGTACGGTAGGCAATGGTAATGTCTTTGGCCAAATCCAGCAGCTGGCGGCTGGAGAGCGACTGGCCAAAATACTGGCTGGCGATATCCGGCAACTGATGGGCTTCATCGAAGATCATCACTTCCGCTTCGGGGATCAGTTCGGCAAAGCCGCTCTCTTTTACCACCATATCGGCAAGAAACAGGTGATGGTTGACCACCACCACGTCAGCATCCATCGCCTTCTTACGCGCTTTAACCACAAAACAATCTTTGTATAACGGGCAGTCGCTGCCGAGACAGTTATCGTTGGTGCTGGTGACCAGCGGCCAGGCCTGAGAATCTTCGGCGACGCTGGCGCAGGTGCTGATATCGCCATCCTGCGTCTGATTAGACCAGGAGCGCAGAAGAATAACGTCACTTAACGTTTGTACCGGCAGATCGCCGCCCGCCAGCGCCTGCTGCTCAAGGCGTTCAAGGCACAGGTAGTTTGAGCGCCCTTTTAACAACGCCAGTTTGCCAGTGAATTTAAGCGCTTTAGCAACGGTCGGTAGATCGCGGCTGTAGAGCTGATCCTGCAGCGCTTTCGAACCCGTGGAGATGATCACCTTTTTCTTCGCACGCAGCGCGGGCGCCAGATACGCGTAGGTTTTACCGGTGCCGGTCCCTGCTTCCACCACCAGCGGCCGGGAGGCTTCAATGGCCTCACTCACCGCTACCGCCATCTGGCGCTGCGGCTCGCGCGGCTTAAATCCCGGTATCGCCATGGCCAGCTGGCCGTCTGCTGCAAAATCGTCGATCACGTTGCCCCCTGGTTATTTGGACAGTGATTATGTCAGGGAGGACGGCGTTTCGCCAGCCCGGGTAGTGACGCGGACGGAACATTATGGCAGTCTTGCCGCAGCCAAATGGATAGAACAACGAGGAAAGATAAATGACAATTACGCGTATTGATGCCGAAGCCCGCTGGTCTGATGTGGTCATTCACAACCAAACCATTTACTACACCGGGGTGCCGGAAAACCTCGACGCCGACGCGTTTGAACAGACCGCCAACACCCTGGCGCAAATTGACGCGGTGCTGGAAAAACAGGGCAGCAATAAGTCACGTATTCTTGATGCCACCATTTTCCTGGCCAATAAAGATGATTTTGCGGCGATGAATAAAGCCTGGGACGCCTGGGTGGTTGCCGGTCACGCGCCGGTGCGCTGTACCGTACAGGCGACCCTGATGAAGCCGCAGTATAAAGTTGAGATTAAAATCATCGCCGCGGCGTAGTTACTCGTCTTCTTCGTCATCTTCGAAGCGCGCTACTATCCGGTCGCCGGTATGCGTGGCGCGCAGTTCATCGGCCACCAGGGCGATTGCCTGGCCGCTGCTCATCCCCTGCGCCATCAATTCCTGAATACGTTCGACCGCTTTTTGCTGTTGCTCATGGCTCAGCGAAGGTAAACCTGCAAACATCACTCACTCCTGCTACATTGTGGGGCGTAATTATTTCACGCCGTCCGCCATTTCGCCAGTGGGCGGCACATTAGGATCGAGGTTAATGTTGTCCCCCGCTATTATTACCCTGCCCTGGCGTGCGGATGCCGCCGAACGCTATTTCGCGCCGTTAAGCGCGATGCCGTGGGCGATGCTGCTGCACTCCGGCTTTGCCGACCATCCGTATAGCCGTTTCGATATTATCGTCGCCGAACCGCGCGCGACGCTGGTTACCCGCGGCGAGCAAACCTGGGTCAACGACGGTGAAGGCGAATTTGTCTCGCAGGACGATCCGCTGCAGCTGCTGCAACAGCAGTTGGATCGCTGTCAGTTAACGCCGCAGGCCGATGAAAACCTGCCGTTTCTCGGCGGCGCGTTGGGGTTATTCGGCTACGATCTTGGCCGCCGCTTTGAACGTCTTCCCGCGCAAGCGCAGGCTGATATAGCCCTGCCGGAGATGGCGGTCGGCATTTATGACTGGGCGCTGATCGTCGATCATCAACGCCAGCAGGTATCGCTACTGAGCTACGACGATCCGCAACAGCGCCTGCAGTGGCTGGAATCGCAAACGCGCCAGCCGGCTGAATCTTTCTCCCTGACCTCCAGTTGGCAATCAAATATGAGCCGCCAGCAGTACGGCGAAAAATTCCGCCAGGTGCAGGTGTATCTGCGCAGCGGCGACTGTTATCAGGTCAACCTGGCGCAGCGTTTCCAGGCCCGCTATCGCGGCGACGAATGGCAGGCATTTTGTAAGCTTAATGCCGTTAACCGCGCGCCGTTCAGCGCCTTCATTCGCCTGGCGGAAGGGGCGATTTTAAGCCTGTCTCCGGAGCGATTTATTCAATTGTATCAGGGCGACATCCAGACGCGCCCCATTAAAGGCACGCTGCCGCGACTCGATTCTCCGCAAGAAGATGCGCGCCAGGCGGTAACGCTTGCCCACTCACCGAAAGATCGCGCAGAAAACCTGATGATTGTCGATCTGATGCGCAATGATATCGGCCGCGTCGCCGTGCCGGGCAGCGTGCGCGTACCGGAACTGTTTGTGGTTGAACCTTTCCCGGCGGTGCATCACCTGGTGAGCACCATCACCGCACGATTGCCTGCTACGCTTGATGCCAGCGATCTGCTGCGCGCGGCCTTCCCTGGCGGCTCCATTACCGGCGCGCCAAAAGTTCGCGCTATGGAGATTATCGATGAACTTGAACCGCAGCGACGCAACGCATGGTGCGGCAGCATTGGTTATCTCAGCCTGTGCGGCAATATGGATACCAGTATTACTATCCGTACGATCACCGCCTGGCAGGGTCAGCTTTACTGTTCCGCGGGCGGCGGTATCGTGGCGGACAGCGAAGAGGCAGCGGAATATCAGGAAACTTTTGATAAAGTTAACCGTATTCTGCATCAACTGGAGAGCTAGAACATGGCGGCTAACGCCCTCGACCTGGACGACTTTCTTTCCCGTTTTCAGCTGCTGCGCCCACAGCCCTCGCCGCAGTCGCTGAACCAGCGCCAGGCGGCGGTACTGGTGCCGATTGTCCGTCGCCCGCAGCCGGGACTGTTGCTGACCCAGCGTTCGCCGCTGCTGCGCAAGCACGCGGGCCAGGTCGCCTTCCCCGGCGGCGCAGTTGATAACACCGACGCAACGTTAATCGCCGCCGCGCTGCGCGAGGCGCAGGAAGAAGTGGCGATCCCGCCGGAAGCCGTTGAAGTGATCGGCGTGCTGCCGCCGGTCGACAGCGTCACCGGCTTTCAGGTGACGCCGGTTGTCGGCATAATCCCCCCGAACCTGCACTATCATGCCAGTCAGGACGAGGTGTCTGCGGTGTTTGAAATGCCGCTTGAAGAAGCGCTGCGCCTGGGTCGCTACCACCCGTTGGACATCCATCGGCGCGGTAATTCACATCGCGTCTGGCTATCGTGGTACCAACATTATTTTGTCTGGGGAATGACCGCCGGCATTATTCGCGAGCTGGCGCTGCAAATCGGCACCCGTCCTTAGCTATAATAAGTAATGAGAAGCCGCTCGCACTATTAGTAAAACCAAGGTTATCCATTAGTTTAATTCATGTGAATAGTTAAGCTGACAACCCGGTTCCCTCTTACACTATGCGCAGTTATTACATCGTTACCGCAACCGCGGTAACCCTGTCAGGAGTGTTATCGTGATTAGTATATTCGACATGTTCAAGGTGGGGATTGGTCCCTCATCTTCCCATACTGTAGGGCCGATGAAGGCCGGTAAACAGTTCGTCGATGACCTGGTCGAAAAGGGATTGCTTAATGAAGTGACGCGCGTCGCCGTTGACGTCTATGGGTCGCTTTCATTAACCGGCAAAGGCCACCACACGGACATCGCCATTATCATGGGGCTGGCGGGCAATCTGCCTGCAACGGTCGATATTGACGCGATCCCGGCATTTATCCGCGACGTAGAAACCCGCGGCCGTCTGCTGCTGGCAAACGGGCAACACGAAGTCGACTTCCCGGCGGATGACGGCATGCGTTTTCGTAGCGACAACCTGCCGCTGCACGAAAACGGCATGACTATCCATGCGTGGGCCGGCGAGAAAGAAATTTACAGCAAGACTTACTATTCAATCGGCGGCGGTTTTATCGTCGACGAAGAGCATTTCGGCAAAGAAGACACGAGCGAACTGCAGGTTCCGTATCCGTTTAAATCGGCGCAGGAAATGCTGGGCTACTGCAAAGAAACCGGTCTGTCGCTCTCCGGCATGGTGATGCAAAACGAACTGGCGCTGCACAGCAAGCAAGAGATCGAAGCCTATTTCGAAAACGTCTGGCAAACCATGCGCGCCTGTATCGATCGCGGCATGAACACCGAAGGCGTGCTGCCGGGGCCGCTGCGCGTGCCGCGACGCGCTTCGGCGCTGCGTCGTCTGCTGGTCGCCAGCGATAAACTGTCTAACGACCCGATGAATGTTGTCGACTGGGTGAACATGTTCGCGCTGGCGGTCAATGAAGAGAACGCCGCAGGCGGCCGCGTCGTTACCGCGCCGACCAACGGCGCCTGTGGTATCGTTCCGGCAGTGCTCGCCTACTACGATCACTTTATCGAGTCCGTCAGCCCGGATATCTATATTCGCTACTTTATGGCCTCCGGCGCGATTGGCGCGCTGTACAAGATGAACGCGTCCATTTCCGGCGCCGAAGTCGGCTGTCAGGGCGAAGTCGGCGTGGCCTGTTCAATGGCGGCGGCGGGGCTGGCTGAACTGCTCGGCGCCAGCCCGGAGCAAGTTTGCGTGGCGGCGGAGATCGGCATGGAACATAACCTCGGCCTGACCTGCGACCCGGTCGCCGGCCAGGTTCAGGTGCCGTGCATCGAGCGAAACGCTATCGCCTCCGTGAAGGCGATTAACGCCGCGCGTATGGCGATGCGCCGCACCAGCGAACCGCGCGTCTCTCTCGATAAAGTTATCGAGACCATGTACGAAACGGGTAAAGACATGAACGCCAAATATCGCGAAACCTCTCGCGGCGGCCTGGCGATCAAAGTCCAGTGTGACTAAAACACGTCTGTGAAATGCGCCCTTTCCGGGCGCATTTTTCTTTTTCTCCCACCAACTTATCTTACCCACTACACTTGCTTTAAGCCGGCTGTTACTCTTATTCCTCTATTTAGCCGACAGGGCGCCTCGCATGCAAAATGCACAGAAGGTCATTTCGACGTACCGCCGCAAGCGCATTCTGGTGTGCCTGGCCGTTGCATTTCTGACGCTTGCCGTCACCCTGACAATCCGATTTATTTCACAGCGTAGCCAAAATCAACAGCGCATCCAGACGGTGACCCGCAATATGGTGATCGCGATGGACAATATCCTGCAGCCGCTGGCGGCAAAACACGCTACCCTGCTGAGTATGGTCGGCAAACCCTGTCAGGATGTGCATCTTGAGCTGCGTAAAACCGCGGCCACTCTGCAGACCGTACGCTCAATCATCCTTGTTCAGTCCGGGATGGCCTACTGCTCCAGCATTTTTGGCCCGCGCCATGTGGCCATTCATCAGCTACAGCCCACGCTGCCGACGGTAAAGCCGCTGCTGGCCTTTTCAACCGATAACTCGCTGCTCAAAGGCACGCCGGTACTGATCCAGTGGTATCCCTCCACCGTGAGCGGCGCCGACGGCGCGTTGTTAATTATCAATATCGAGCTGCTTGGCGAATTGATTCTCAAAGAAAAATCATCGCTCATAAGCGACATCAGCCTCACGGTCGGCAACAAGAGTTTTCTCAGCGATGTCGGCGTCGTCGAAAGTCATCAGTTGCCGGGTCTGCCGATAATTTACCGGCAAAGTTCCAGCCAGTTCCCCTTTACCATCAACATCAGCGGCCCAGGAGCCTCCGCGGTGGCCTTAGAAGAGCTGCCCGCTGAATTACCGCTGGCGCTGATGTTCAGCCTGTTGATGACCGGTATCGCCTGGCTGACGACCGCAGGACGAATGACTTTCTCGCGCGAAATAACCCTGGGTATCGCCGCCCACGAGTTCGAGGTATGGTGCCAGCCGCTGCAGGATTTACGTACTCAGGAATGTTGCGGCGTGGAAATTTTGCTGCGCTGGAACAATCCGCGCCGCGGAAATATCTCGCCGGATGTTTTTATCCCTATTGCTGAAGGCTACAACCTGATAGTCCCCCTCACCCGCTACGTCATCGCTGAAACCGCCCGTCGGCTGCATTATTTCCCGCAGGATGCCAATTTTCATATTGGTATTAACGTGGCGGCGCGTCATTTCAGCAACGGCGAGCTGCTGCGCGATCTGCACACCTATTGGTTCAGCGCTAATCCGGTACAGCAGTTGGTGGTCGAGCTGACTGAACGCGATGTCCTGCGTGAGGGCGATCATCACATGGCGGAGCACCTGCATTTTAAAGGCGTCCAGCTGGCCATTGATGACTTCGGCACCGGCAACAGTTCTTTGTCCTGGCTGGAAAAACTCCGCCCGGATGTACTGAAAATTGATAAATCTTATACCGGCGCCATTGGTATTGACGGCGTCAACGCGACGGTGACCGATATGATTATCGCCCTGGCGCACCGGCTCAAAATCGTCACCATTGCCGAAGGGGTGGAAACTCAGGAGCAGAAGATTTACATGCGCAGCCACGGCGTGGATTTACTACAGGGATATTATTATGCCCGCCCGTTACCGGTAGAGGATTTTCCGCGCTGGCTGGCGGAAGAGAAGCACCGTCTGGCGGCGACTGGGAGTAAAAAACAACCCGCCGGCCAGGTTTAGCCCGGCGGGTTCGGCATTACTCTTCTTCGTCGTTATCGTGGACGGTTTTAATAACCCGTACCAGATCGACGCGGTAATCATTCGCTTCAACGATGGTGAACTGCAGCGGCGGCAGTTCGACAACATCGCCTACCCGCGGGATATGACCGTTCGCGGAGATAACCAACCCGGCAACGGTCGCGATATCATCGTCTTCGTTGACCAGGTCGTCCAGCCCCAGCGCCTGCTGTAGCGCATGGAGGTCGGTTGAACCTTTGATGAGCCAACCCTCGCCATCCAGCACAATTTCCGGCGTTTCATCGGCATCCGGGAACTCACCGGCGATCGCTTCCAGGACGTCCAGCGGCGTCACCAGCCCCTGCACCACGCCAAATTCGTTGGTGACGATGACAAAGCTACCGCGCGCCCGGCGCAGCACGCCCAGCAGGTTGATCGGGTCCAGCGTTTCCGGCACCACAATCGCCGGAGAAGCGGAAGCCATTGCGGCAACGTTCTCGCCCGCTTCCAGCGCCACCAGCATCTCTTTGGCGCGTACGATACCGATGATTTCATCAAGCTCGCCGCGGCAAACCGGGAACATGCTGTGCGGAGACGAAAGCAGTTGGCGACGAATTTCTTCTTCGCTCTGCTCAGCATCCACCCAGCTAATTTCGCCTCGCGGGGTCATGATGCTGCGCAATGAGCGCTGCGCCAGGGTCAGCACGCCGTTAATCATATAGCGTTCTTCTTCAGCAAACGCGCCTTCCGGCACCGGCACTGCCGCCGGGCTATCGCTATCGTGCGCGACAGCCGCCTGTTTGCGACCGCCCATCAGGCGCAGAATCGCATCAGCGGTACGCGCGCGCAGCGGCAACGTCGACTGGTGGCGGATAAAGTTACGCCGCGCCACCTGGTTAAAGAATTCAATGGTAATCGAGAAGCCGATTGCCGCGTACAGGTAGCCCTTCGGAATATGGAAGCCAAAGCCTTCAGCCACCAGACTCAGACCAATCATCAGCAGGAAGCTCAGACACAGCACGACAACCGTCGGATGTTGGTTCACGAAGCGGGTTAACGGCTTCGAGGCCAGCAGCATCAGGATCATCGCAATAACGACCGCAGCCATCATCACCGGCAAATGGTTCACCATGCCGACGGCGGTAATCACCGCATCAAGCGAGAAGACGGCATCCAGCACCACAATTTGTAGCACGACGACCCAGAAGCTGGCATAGCCTTTGCCGTGACCGGCATCATGCTGGCGGTTTTCCAGTCGTTCATGAAGCTCTGTCGTCGCCTTGAATAGCAGGAAGATACCGCCGACCAGCATGATCAGATCGCGCCCGGAGAACGAAAAATCGCCTATGCTTATCAAAGGCTTGGTCAACGTGACCATCCACGAGATAACCGAGAGCAGCCCCAGACGCATAATCAGCGCCAGCGACAGGCCGATGATACGCGCCTTATCACGCTGTTTTGGCGGCAGTTTATCGGCAAGAATCGCTATAAAGACCAGGTTATCGATACCCAGGACAATTTCGAGGACTACCAGCGTCAGCAGGCCAGCCCAGATGGTGGGATCCATTAAGAATTCCATGAGCGGCTCCCGTTAACGACAGCGGTAGTCATCGCGATGTCATGCACCGGCGAAACAATAGTTGCTGGTAAAAAAGCGTGTGAGGTAGAGGCGGCAAACAAGTGCCTGAAGGTGAAAAGACGTCGATGACGGTCCATACGGCGGGCTATGCCCTATACTCCTGAGTAATTAAACGGAAGCTAAACATAGCAAAATATAGCGCAGAATTGGCAAAAATTTACCTGTCTTTGCAATAGCTAAGGCTATTTTTTGCGCTGCGAAATTATTGATTATCGAAGCGTAATTTACGGAGCTCCATCACATTAATTATTTTTTCACTATCTAAAATAATTCGCGGTAGTAATTAATTTAGATCTTACACCCTTACTGAATCGATTTTTCCACAAGAGTGATTCAGGATGTATCAGACCAGATGATGCATTCACCATAATAACGGAGGTAGCAAGTGACGATTGCTATTGTAATAGGCACACATGGTTGGGCTGCAGAACAACTGCTGAAAACCGCAGAAATGCTGTTGGGCGAGCAGGAAAACGTTGGCTGGATCGATTTCGTTCCCGGTGAAAATGCCGAAACGCTGATCGAAAAGTACAATGCACAGCTGGCAAAACTGGATACCACAAAAGGCGTGCTGTTCCTCGTCGATACGTGTGGCGGTAGTCCATTTAACGCGGCAAGCCGCATTGTTGTTGATAAAGAAAACTATGAAGTGATCGCTGGCGTCAACGTCCCGATGCTGGTCGAAACCTTTATGGCCCGCGATGACGATCCGTCGTTTGATGAGCTGGTGGCGCTGGCGGTGGAAACCGGTAGCGAAGGCGTGAAAGCGCTGAAAGCCAAACCGGTTGAAAAAGCGGCGCCGGTTCAGGCTGCCGCGCCGAAAGCGGCAACGCCCGCTAAACCGATGGGTCCAAATGATTACATGGTGATTGGCCTGGCGCGTATCGATGACCGTCTTATCCACGGCCAGGTTGCGACCCGCTGGACCAAAGAGACTAACGTCACCCGCATTATCGTGGTCAGCGATGAAGTTGCCGCCGACACGGTGCGCAAAACGCTGCTGACCCAGGTGGCTCCTCCGGGCGTGACCGCTCACGTTGTTGATGTCGCGAAGATGATTCGCGTCTACAACAACCCGAAATACGCCGGCGAGCGCGTCATGCTGCTGTTCACTAACCCAACCGACGTGGAACGTATTGTTGAAGGCGGCGTGAAAATTACCAGCGTCAACATCGGCGGTATGGCTTTCCGCCAGGGTAAAACGCAGGTCAATAACGCTATTTCGGTCGATGCGACAGATATCGAAGCATTCAAGAAGTTGAATGCCCGCGGTATTGAACTGGAAGCGCGTAAAGTTTCCACCGACCAGAAACTGAAAATGATGGATTTGATCGCCAAGGTGGGTAATTAACCCGGCGCTCGCGAGCCAACCTTCACTTTAAGACTTAATCAACAGGAGAAGTACAATGGAGATTACCCTTCTTCAGATTGTGCTGGTGTTCATCGTCGCGTGTATTGCGGGTATGGAGTCGGTACTTGATGAATTTCAGTTCCACCGTCCTCTGGTCGCCTGTACGTTAATTGGCGCCGTTCTCGGTGACATGAAAACCGGTATCATCATCGGCGGTACGCTGGAAATGATCGCCCTCGGCTGGATGAACATCGGTGCGGCGGTTGCGCCTGATGCCGCGCTGGCATCCATTATTTCTACCGTACTGGTTATCGCCGGTCACCAAAGCATTGGCGCCGGTATCGCGCTGGCTATCCCGCTGGCGGCGGCAGGCCAGGTTCTGACCATTATCGTTCGTACCATTACCGTTGCCTTCCAGCACGCGGCGGATAAAGCCGCTGAAAACGGTAACCTGACGGCCATCTCCTGGCTGCACGTTTCCTCGCTGTTCCTGCAGGCGATGCGTATCGCCATCCCGGCGGTTATCGTAGCCATCTCTGTCGGCACCAGCGAAGTTCAGGGTCTGCTGAACGCCATTCCGGAAGTGGTGACTGGCGGTCTGAATATCGCAGGCGGCATGATCGTCGTCGTCGGTTACGCGATGGTCATCAACATGATGCGCGCGGGCTACCTGATGCCGTTCTTCTATCTCGGTTTCGTCACCGCGGCCTTCACCAATTTCAACCTGGTTGCGCTGGGTGTGATTGGTGCCGTCATGGCCATTCTCTACATTCAGCTGAGCCCGAAATATAACCGCGTAGCGGGTGCCCCGGCTCAGGCGGCTGGTAACAACGATCTCGATAACGAACTGGACTAACAGGTGAGCGAAATGGTTGATATGACTAAAAATACCACCGAGAAAAAACTCACTCAGAGTGATATTCGTGGCGTGTTCATTCGTTCTAACCTGTTCCAGGGTTCATGGAACTTCGAACGTATGCAGGCGCTGGGCTTCTGCTTCTCTATGGTTCCGGCAATCCGTCGCCTGTACCCGGAGAACAACGATGCGCGTAAGCAGGCTATTAAGCGTCACCTTGAGTTCTTCAACACCCATCCATACGTCGCGGCGCCGGTACTCGGCGTAACGCTGGCGATGGAAGAACAGCGTGCTAACGGCGCGGAAATCGACGATGGCGCGATCAACGGTATCAAAGTCGGTTTGATGGGGCCGCTGGCAGGCGTCGGCGACCCGATCTTCTGGGGTACCGTGCGTCCGGTATTCGCCGCGCTCGGCGCCGGTATCGCGATGAGCGGTAGCCTGCTTGGTCCGCTACTGTTCTTCATCCTGTTCAATGCCGTGCGTCTGCTGACCCGCTACTACGGCGTAGCATACGGCTATCGGAAAGGCGTGGACATCGTTAAGGATATGGGCGGCGGATTCCTGCAGAAACTGACCGAGGGGGCATCAATCCTCGGCCTGTTTGTCATGGGGGCCCTGGTTAACAAATGGACGCATGTCAATATTCCCCTGGTGGTTTCCACTATCACCGGTCAGGATGGCCAGACTCGTGTGACCACCGTGCAGACCATCCTTGACCAGCTGATGCCGGGACTGGTGCCGCTGCTGCTGACCTTCGCTTGTATGTGGCTGCTGCGTAAGAAAGTCAACCCGCTGTGGATCATCGTTGGCTTCTTCGTCATCGGTATCGCCGGCTATGCGGTCGGCCTGCTGGGTCAATAATCGTCACGTAGTAGGCCGGGGGCAGTTTTGTCCCCGGCTTTTTTTTTAGCGTAAAAACGTGTACCTGTACGCAGGTCCACGCTGCCTGGAGGATCAATGGCAATCACGGAGCTGGTGCTCATTCTGTTTATCGTCGCCCTGGTGGCTTTCGCTATCTACGACCAATTCATCATGCCGCGCCGCAATGGCCCCACCCTGCTGTCAATCCCCCTGCTGCGTCGTGGACGCGTCGACGGGATGATTTTCGTCGGCCTGACGGCGATTCTCATCTACAACAATATTGCCAGCCACGGCGAAATAATCACCACCTGGTTATTATCTGCGCTGGCATTAATGGGGTTATATCTGTTCTGGATCCGTACGCCGCGAATTCTGTTCAAAAAGAGCGGTTTTTTCTTTGCCAACGTGTGGATTGAATATCCGCGCATTAAAGCAATGAATTTGTCGGAAGACGGCGTACTGGTGATGCAATTAGAGCAGCGGCGCCTGCTTATCCGCGTACGAAATATCGACGACCTGGAAAAAATATACAAACTACTCGTTACCAGTCAATGAGTTACAGATATAGCCTGCGCTATATTTCCGCCATTCATCGCTGTCGGAATATATAGCCATGGCTATATTTACTCCCCTCACCCCGTTATATTATTTAACCAATCCTTCACTTAATATTTTAAATGAAAATCGTTATCATTTATTGTTGTTAATATTATTTTTCTGTGATTGTTTTATCTTCTAAAAATATGTTAAGGTTGCGCCCGTCGTTGGGGAGTAGCCGATTTTCCGCAGGTGGAAAATGTACGTGTCAACATACTCGTTGCAAAACGTGGCACGTACGGGTTGAGCGGTCGTTCAATCAGGCGAGACCATAGATACATCACTGCTGTACGTTATGCTCAAGCTCCGCGTATATTTACTGGGGGCAGCGATGTGTCATATGGATATTCCCCGGTCAGGACACGCTCATGAATATTTCTGCCACTATCCTTCTTGCCTTTGGTATGTCGATGGACGCGTTTGCCGCTTCTATCGGTAAAGGCGCCACCCTGCATAAACCTAAGTTCTCCGAAGCGCTACGCACCGGTCTTATATTCGGCGCGATCGAAACCCTGACGCCGCTGGTCGGCTGGGGCCTGGGCATGTTGGCCAGCCAGTTTGTGCTGGAATGGAACCACTGGATCGCGTTCGTGCTGCTGGTGTTTCTCGGCGGGCGTATGGTCATTGAAGGTTTTCGCGGCGGCGATGACGATGAATGTGAAGCGCCGCGTCGCCACGGCTTCTGGCTGCTGGTGACCACCGCATTCGCTACCAGTCTTGACGCGATGGCCGTTGGCGTGGGGCTTGCTTTCCTGCAGGTCAATATTATCGCCACCGCGCTGGCTATCGGCTGCGCCACCTTTACCATGTCAACGCTGGGAATTATGGTTGGCCGCTTTATCGGCCCGCTGCTCGGCAAACGGGCCGAAATTCTTGGCGGTATCGTGCTAATCGGTATCGGCGCGCAGATTCTGTGGGGCCATTTCGCGCCGTAGCCCTTACCCCTCGCGCTGCCAGCAGTGAATCATGAAATCGGTCTGGCAGCCAAAGATTTCCTGCTGGCGTAACGACTCCCTGACTTCCGGTTTCGCTCGCCATGCAAACGGCGTCATCTGTAGTAATGCTTCCGCCTGCGCGCCGCTCAACTGCATCGGATAAGCTAACTGCTGCTCATGACGCAGCGTAAAGCCCGGCATCGCTTCCCGGTTCTGTTCATGCAGACGAACTTCATCGTAGATTAGCCCTTTCAGTTCCATCAGATGGCGCGGCCCAGGGGTGGCGGTAATCACCCAACCGCCTGCCTTTACTACACGCGCCAGTTCATCGGCGTTACAGGGCGCATAAATACGCACGACGGCATCCAGAGATTGATCGGCAAAAGGCAACCGTTGGCTGGAAGCCACGCAGAATTCGACCTGTGGGTAACGTTTTGCGGCGGCGCGGATCGCCGATTTTGAGACATCGAGGCCGAAACTGCGTGCGGCAACGGCGGCGAAAGCATGCGTGTAGTATCCCTCTCCGCAGCCGATATCCAGCAGCTCGCCCGGGGCGAAAGTCCGCAGATAGCCGCAAATCGCCTCGCGCAGCGGTTGATAATATCCGCCATCGAGGAAAGCGCGGCGCGCCTGCATCATCTCAGCGCTATCGCCCGGATCGCGTGAACGTTTGAACTGCACCGGCAGTAAATTGACATACCCTTCCTTTGCCAGATCGAACTGGTGCCGCTGCGGGCAAATATAGCTATTTGCGCTGCGGCTAAGCGGCGCGTGGCATAGTGGGCAGGTGTAAGACATGATAACTCCGGTGGCGCTGAAAGGGCGAAAGTGTAGCGCTATTCGCCCTCGCAGACCACTGTTACAACGCGGGAGGCAGATCCTCGCGGTTATGCATGACGATAAGATTCTCAGAGCCTTGCGGCATACCGTCGGGCATCACGTTTTCCAGACGCAGTACGTCGCCCATAATCTGACTGAATACCGGGGCAGATACCGCCCCGCCGTAGTATTTGCCGTTACTGGGATCGTTTATCACCACCACCAAGGCATACTTCGGCTGACTGGCCGGCGCCACCCCGGCGGTATAGGCGACGTATTTATCGATGTATTTACCGTCAGGGCCAATTTTCTTCGCCGTACCCGTTTTTACCGCGATACGATAATCACGTACCGCCGCTTTTGTCCCGCCGCCCCCCGGTAACGCCACGCTCTCCATCATATGTTCAACCTCATGTACGATCTCTTGCGGCATAACTCGCGTCCCGATAACCGGCGGATCGATACGAGTTATCGACAGCGGGCGCTCAATACCGTAACCGCCGATCGTCGCATAGACATGCGCCAGCTGTAGCGGCGTAACCATCAGTCCATAGCCAAAGGCGAAGGTGGCACGATCCAGCTCGCCCCAATAGCGGCGATGCGGCATCAGCCCGGAGCTTTCACCGGTCAAGCCAAGCCCGGTCGGGTCGCCAAAGCCAAAGGCCTTGTAAGTGTCAATCAGATGCTGCACCGGCATCGCCAGCGAGAGGTGCGAAACTCCGGTATCGCTCGATTTTTGCAGAATACCGGTGAGCGTCAGCTCGGGATAATAACCCACATCGCGAATGCGATGGCCATCAAGCGTAAAGGGATGGGTATCGACTACGCTATCCGGCTGCACGATACCCTGCTGTAACGCGGTCATAATCACCAGCGGTTTGACCGTTGAACCCGGCTCAAAGGTATCGCTGATAGCGCGATTTCGAAAATCATCGAGCTGGGCGCTGTCGCGGTTATTAGGGTTAAAATCCGGGTAGCTGGCCATCGACAGGATTTCGCCGGTATCAATCTTGATCAACACCGCCGCGCCTGATTCCGCCTTGTTCCAACGCACGGCATTATCCAGCGCATCCTCCGTGACCGTTTGCAGGCGCTCGTCAATACTAAGCTGCAGATTATGCGCCGGAACGGCGGCCTGCTCGGTGATATTCTCAATCACATGGCCGTGACGGTCTTTACGCACCAGCCGGCGCCCGGGCGTTCCCATTAGCTGTTTGTTAAAGCTTTTCTCAACCCCTTCGATGCCCTGATTATCTACATTGGTAAAGCCCAGCAGGTTCGCCGCGACGTGCCCGGCGGGATAGAAACGGCGGGACTCATCGCGCAAATAAACGCCCGGCAGGTGCAATTTATCGATCCAGTCGGCCTGTTCCGGATTCACCTGGCGCGCCAGATAAAGAAAGCGAGCGTGCGGATGCGACTGCACCCGATGAGAGAGTTCAATAAGATCGATATGCAACGCTTCCGCCATTGCCTGCCAGCGCGGGCCATAGCCGACGCCGCCCTTTTCCAGCATGGTCTGCGGATCTATCCAGATAGCGCTTACCGGCACGCTCACCGCCAGCGGGCGTCCTTCACGATCGCTAATAGTTCCGCGCATCACGGCGATGGGTTCTTCACGCAGCGAACGCATATCCTCTTGTTTAACCAGATTATCCGGAGAGACGATTTGCAGCCAACCTACCCTCGCCAGCAGAAATCCAAGACATCCCAAAATCGCCACACACAGCAACCCAAAACGGATAGGGAGAAAATTTGTGACCGACTTACTTTTATTCTTTTGCACCGTAGCTCCAGCATTATTTTGCAACCACCTGATTTAACAGAAAATTGGCAAAACAGACTGCTAAACAGTGCTAATAAGGGTGATGTTTTGCAACAAAGCGCGTCGGAGGGGAAAAATTGGAAATACTTTGCAACAGATGCTAAAAAGCCCCGCTATAGCGAGGCTTTCTTACAAGATGAGTGGTCTTGAATCAGATAGCAGTTACGTTAACTGCAGCCGGACCTTTCTGGCCGTCCTGAATTTCGAACTCAACGTTCTGGCCTTCAGCCAGAGTTTTGAAGCCGTTACCCTGGATTGCAGAGAAGTGTACGAACACGTCTTTGCTGCCATCAGCCGGAGTAATGAAGCCAAAACCTTTAGACTCGTTGAACCACTTAACTTGACCTTTAATCTTTGCCATTTGCAAAATTCCTTAAACTGTTTTCTTCACCCGCAGGTGCTTACATAGATAAAACTGACACATAACTGCATGAGGCACTAATATAAGGTTCGGCAGAGAAGCGGTATTCAACGACAACGTGTTTACTCAGGACTTCTTTACTGAAAATGCCACACATAAACAGAACTGTACCTCGTTTAACCCGAAACGTGTTATCACACACAACGTAAATAATGGCAAGCCATTTTTAAACGTGTCACGATCGTTCGCACAAATTATCAGGAAATCATTTGATCGCCTGCACATTTATGCGTCTTTGCCGCGCCTGGCTTATCATTGCATTGTCACCAAACAAACAATAACGTATGCCTGATAAATGCAACTTTTTTACCATAGCTCAACAACTTCTGTTCGTCCAGGTACGTACGTATACGAACTGCCATATTTAAGGGGGCGTTGCGGCGTAATGTGCATAATGATGCGCAAATGACTCTGAAGAACAAGAGGAAATCGCCTTAACTATCCCTGTCATAGGGTTAATTAAAGCGCTAACTCATGACGACACAAATATTCGCTAAAATAGACGTTAATAATGAAACATTAATGACAAAGTATTGCCATCAGGCAATAGAAACGTTTCGTTATTACTTTTTTTGATTAGCTCAAAAGATTATTCAATATGTGAAATAGAGCGTAGATGTTTAATCTATTAAACGGAAACGGTTTGGCGTGGAATAAGAGATTACATAAGAATAAGTTATAGCAAAATTTTATGACACTCACAGGCGCGCACAGGATGTGCACACCTGTTCATCAACTTAACGTTCAGCAACGAGACGAATGAAATCGTCGTCGTTTTTCTCCTTCTCAGCCGCTGAAGGTTCAACAACCTCTTCTTTCTCCGGCTCATTGGCTTCACAGAGACGGCGCAGCAGCGCGTTCTGCCGCTTTTGTTGATCAAGCAGCGACTGCAGCAGTTCAATTTGCTCATTGCTACGTGAACTGGCACGATTCACAAAGAACCACAGCAGCAGCCCTACAAGCAGCAGTACAACGGAAAGCGCCAGAGACGCCAGACTTACAATCCCAGGATTCAGTAACTCACTCATTTCACCACCTCAAAGAGAAGGCGTTCATTCTACCACCCACGCGGCAGAAGAAAATCCGTCGGCACAAAAATGTCTTACCAGGGGATGAACTTGTTAATAGCGCAAATACCGCTGAAAAATTGTACATCCTGATCGCACATTACGTTAAGCATCTGAGTCCACAGCAGTAAACAACCCGCTATGACAACGATCAGCAAAACCCAGCGTAATTTTTTCACTCCACTCTCCGTACCATAATCAGATGTGGCCAGGATAACATGGCCTTCTTAAACCGCGGCTAACTGTAATACGAAAGGCGAGTTTAGGAATCATAGACTTGTATCAAATAATGTTCATGCCAGAATAAACGTCAGGATCATACAAATAACGAGGCAACAATGCGATTGATCATTCGCTCTATTGTCATACTAGCAATCGTCTGGATTGGCGTATTATTAAGCGGTTATGGCGTGTTAATTGGCAGCAATCAGAATGCTGGCGGGTTGGGACTACAGTGCAAATACCTGACGGCGCAAGGCATCACCACCGCACAATATGTTCACTCTGATAGCGGTATTATCGGTATTACCAACTGCCCGATTCTGCGTAAAAGCGTCAAGGTTATCGATCAGGGTTAAAACAACTGGAGCTACAGCATCGCGCTGTAGCTCTCTCTGACTATCAGAACGGATAATTGTTAAAACCCATCTGCTCGGAAATCTTACGCGCGGCGGCATGCAGCATCGCCACATACTCGTGCAAACGTTCTTCAGAGAAGCGTAGCGTCGGGAAGGAAATACTCAAGCCGGCAATTACCACGCCGAAGCGGTCGAAGACCGGCACCGCAATACAGCGTAATCCTTCTTCCTGCTCCTCATTGTCTTCGCCATAGCCCTGTTCGCGCACCTGGTCCAGCACTTTCAACAGCTCGCTGGTATCAGTAATGGTGCGCTCGGTGCTACGTTTGTACTCCACTCCTTCCATGATTTGCTCGACTTCCGCCCGGTCGCGCCACGCCAGCAGCACTTTGCCAATGGCGGTGCTATACAGCGGATTACGTCGGCCGATACGCGAATACATCCGCAGGTTATACATGGAATCAATTTTGTGGATATAAACGATGCTGTCTTCATCCAGCGCGCCGAGGTGAATCGTCTCTTTGGTCAGGCGAGAAATTTCACGCATCTGGATATCCGCGCTGCGGATCAGGTCAACGTTCTGCAACGCCCGCGCGCCAAGCTCGAATAACTTCAACGTTAAAGAATATTTCTCAGACTCGCCTTCCTGTGCAACATAGCCCAGTGACTTCATCGTCTGTAAAAAACGATACACCGTGCTTTTAGACATCATCACACGCTGTGACAATTCGGTGATACCAATCTCACGCTCTTCGCCCAAAGCCTGCAGGATGCCAAAAACTTTTAATACTGAAGAGACAGAATCTGGCTGTTTATCCATATCAGCAGCTGCCATTGTTCACCTCATCGTAACTGTTTTATAAAATTCAGAACTGTTTTTTATTATAAATTCACATTATGACCGTCGCAATCGTTGTTCTGCGAGTTGGTTACAAATCTGCGACTTATGGTTGAATAATCAATGCTAAAATCATTAATCAGAAAATAGTTTCCTCTAAGACTTAAACTTCACATGGATAAAAAAATTTTGGATGGCCTGCCGGTACCGCAGCGCTACGGCGCCATTCTGACGATTGTGTTAGGCCTGACGATGGCCGTACTCGACGGCGCTATCGCCAACGTCGCCCTACCGACGATTGCCACCGACCTTAATGCCTCGCCGGCATCGTCAATCTGGATAGTCAACGCCTACCAAATAGCCATCGTCATCGCCCTGCTACCACTATCGTTTCTTGGCGATATGGTTGGCTATCGGCGCATCTATAAAATCGGTCTGGTGGTATTCACTATCACCTCGCTGATTTGCGCACTCTCCCGAAGCCTTGAAATGTTGACGCTGGCGCGAGTGGCTCAAGGTTTAGGCGGCGCGGCGCTGATGAGCGTCAACACGGCGCTGATTCGCCTTATCTATCCGAAGAGACAACTAGGTCGCGGAATGGGCATCAACTCTTTCGTCGTTGCCGTCTCCTCCGCCGCGGGGCCAACCATTGCCGCCGCTATTCTTTCGCTTGCTTCCTGGCAATGGCTGTTTTTAATCAACGTACCGCTGGGGATTATTTCTATCTTCCTCGCCATGCGTTTTTTGCCACCCAACAGCACTGCCAGCAAAATTACCCGTTTCGATCTGCCGAGCGCGATAATGAACGCCCTCACCTTCGGGCTGCTCATCACGGCGCTCGGCGGCTTTGCCCAGGGGCAATCCGGTTATCTGGTGCTCGCGGAAGTCATCGCCATGCTGATTATCGGCTTCTTCTTTGTGCGCCGGCAGTTGCGCATGCCGGTACCACTGTTACCGGTTGATTTACTGCGAATTCCGATCTTTTCGCTCTCTATCTGTACCTCGATCTGTTCTTTTTGCGCTCAGATGCTGGCGATGGTCTCCCTGCCTTTTTTCCTGCAAACCGTTATCGGACGCAGTGAAGTAGAGACCGGGCTGCTGTTAACGCCGTGGCCATTGGCGACCATGGTGATGGCCCCTCTGGCGGGTTACTTGATAGAGAAAGTTCATGCCGGGCTACTGGGGGCAATGGGGCTGCTGATCATGGCCTGTGGCCTGTTTGGTCTTGCGCTATTACCCTCTTCCCCTTCCGACCTCGATATTATCTGGCGGATGGCGCTGTGCGGCGCAGGCTTCGGGCTGTTTCAGTCACCAAACAACCATACCATTGTCTCCTCCGCGCCAGGCCATCGCAGCGGCGGCGCCAGCGGCATGTTGGGGACCGCACGGTTACTGGGACAAAGTAGCGGCGCCGCGCTGGTCGCCCTGCTGTTTAACCTGGCAGGCGATAGCGGCACCCACACCGCGCTTCTGCTGGCCGGCTCCCTGGCGGTCATTGCCGCCGCCATCAGCGGGCTACGCGTAACTCAACCGCGCGCCGCCTGATAGCGCGCGGCCAAAAAAAATCCGCAGCCCGAAAGCTGCGGATTTTTATTTTCAGCGTTTGTACGCCAGATTATTTCAGATATTCTCCGCTACGCAGCGCTTCAATGCGTTTGTCCAACGGCGGATGGGTCATGAACAGTTCGCTCATCGACTTCGCTTTACCGTTGATACAGAACGCCATCATGCTGCTGGCTTCCTGCGGTTCATAGCTGGTTTTCAAGCGCTGCAAGGCAGCAATCATTTTCTCACGACCGACCAATTTGGCGGAACCAGCATCGGCGTGGAATTCACGGTAGCGCGAGAACCACATGGTAATGATGCTGGCGAGAATACCGAACACCAGTTCCAGTACGGTTGCGACCGCAAAGTAGATAAGCGGGTTACCATTGCTGCTTTCGCCTTCATCTTCACGATTACCGCCGAGGAAACCAGCCGCAATCTGCGCGATAACGCGGGAGATAAAGATAACGAAGGTGTTCACTACCCCCTGAATCAGCGTCATGGTGACCATGTCGCCATTGGCAATATGGCTGATTTCGTGCGCGATAACGGCTTCCGCTTCGTCACGGCTCATATTCTGAAGCAAGCCGGTGCTCACGGCGACCAGAGAAGCGTCGCGGCGCGCGCCGGTGGCGAAGGCGTTAATGTCCGGGGCGTGATAAATCGCCACCTGCGGCATGCCGATGCCCGCCTGCTGCGCCTGCTGCGCGACGGTACTCATCAGCCAACGTTCAGTTTCGTTACGCGGCTGTTCGATAACTTCCCCACCAACCGACTTCAGCGCCATCCATTTCGACATCAGCAGCGAAACGATCGAGCCGCCGAAACCAAACAGCAGCGCCATGATCAGCAGGCCGGTCATGCTGCTCGACTGGATCCCCGTCAGGCTAAGCACCAGGCCAAACACCACCATGACTGCCAGGTTAGTCAGCAGGAAAAGCGCGATTCGCATCATAATATTCTTTTTACCTCGATTTAACAAAACGCACTATGCGATACCCATATCGTATGGGTCAGATGCTAATTTTCAACTATCAGGCCCTGCTAAGTCACGAGAAAGACACAACTTTACATTTTGTAGCATATCGCTGACACCCTATGAGAGTGTTGACATTTTTGTTGAATAAAGTCGAAGGGCAGATGAAGAGAGAAAAAGAAACGGGCACAATCACTTGTGCCCGTTGAGGAGTTATTTGCTTACCGGCGGCTCTACCGGAGGCTGCGCTTTTTCCTGTTGCGCCAGGTCAATCGCAATATGCACGGTCTCATCAAGATATGGATCCGGTTCCTGATAATCCTTCGGCAGATCGTCAATCTTTTTGAGCAGCGGCTTGCCTTCGCGTTTCAGGCGATCGTTCACCCGCGCCAGACGAATCGCATCATCTTCTTCATTCTCTTTCTCACGCTGCGCGTAGTTCAGAGAAACGATATTGCGCTTGTCTTTCATGGCGTTAAAGCGTGCAATATCTTTAATGATGTACTGGAATTCCGGATCTTTCGCGATACGGTCTTCATGGCGCTTAAGCAGTTCTGGTTCGAACGGTTTCATATCGCCCGACTTCACGTAGGTCGCCGGATCGATACTATCCCACGGCAGCGCGTTATCTTCATACTGCTCGCCGGTATCGCGATCTTCTTTACCGGTTGGCATCATGATGTCCGGAGTAACCCCTTTACGCTGAGTGCTGCCGCCGTTAATGCGGTAGAACTTCTGGATGGTGTACTGCACGGAACCTAACGCCGGCCATTCCGGGCGCAGCATTTGATCGTAGATACGATTAAGCGAACGATACTGCTGAACGGTACCTTTACCAAAGGTCTGCTCGCCGACGATCAGCGCACGGCCATAGTCCTGCATCGCGGCGGCAAAAATTTCCGATGCCGAGGCGCTGAAGCGATCGACTAAGACCACCAGCGGGCCTTTATAGTAAACCACACCGTCGGTATCGCTATCTTCGCGGACCTTACCGTTGTTATCACGCACCTGCACCACCGGGCCGGATGGGATAAACAGACCGGAGAGCGAAACCGCCTCCGTCAGCGCCCCACCGCCGTTACTGCGCAGATCGATGACGATACTGCTGACATTCTGTTTTTCCAGCTTCTGCAGTTGCACTTTGACATCATCAGTCAGACCAACGTAGAACCCCGGGATATCCAGCACGCCGACTTTTTCTTTACCGACGGTTTTAACCGACATCTTAACCGCGCGGTCTTCAAGACGAATACGCTCGCGGGTCAGAGTAACAATACGGGTTTTTGCCCCTTTGCCAGCCGGCAGAACTTCCAGGCGAACTTTGCTGCCCTTCGGTCCTTTGATCAGCGCGACAACATCATCCAGCCGCCAGCCGATAACATCAACCATGCTCTTACCCGGCTGACCGACGCCGACGATACGGTCGCCAACGCTAATCGCTTTGCTCTTCGCCGCCGGACCGCCGGCAACCAGTGAATTGATCACCGTGTAGTCGTCGTCCATCTGCAGCACCGCGCCAATACCTTCCAGAGACAGGCTCATTTCAGTATTGAACTGTTCGGTGTTACGCGGGGAGAGATAGTTGGTATGCGGGTCGATTTCGCGCGCGAAAGCGGTCATCGCCAGCGAGAAGACGTCTTCGCTGTTGGTTTGGGCCAGGCGACGAATCGCAAACTTGTAACGCCTGGTCAGGGTTTCACGAATTTCTTTATCGTCTTTACCCGCCAGCTTCAGGCTCAGTTCATCGAACTTCACCTTGGCGTCCCAAAGCGCGTTAAGCTCGGCTTCATCCTTCGGCCACGGCGCTTTGCTGCGATCGAGGTTGAAGTTGTCGTTGCCGGTAAAATTCATCGGACGATCCAGTACCTTTAAGGCGTACTGGTAACGCTCAAAGCGACGCTTCTGCGCGAGGTTATACAGGTCGTAGAAAACGTCCAGTTTACCGCTGCGCAGTTCGTCGCCGATTTTATTTTTTTGCGCCGCATACTGAGAAACATCGCTGGCCAGCAGCACGTTATGGCTGTAATCCAGCAGATTCAGATAGCGGTCGAAAATCTTTGCCGAAAAGGCGTTATCGAGATCAAACTGCCGATAATGGGAACGGGTAAAGCGCGAGGTAACGCGCTCACTTACCGTCGCGTGCTGCGGCTCTTCTTTCAGCACGGGAATTTGATCGACTCGGGTGATATCGTCCACGGCGAAGGCATGGCCTGCTATTGCTAGCAGGCCCGCAAGCGCGGTGAGCTTAAAAAGTTTGTTCATGCCTGGCCCGGCCTCCGTTTCAGAACACCAGGTGTTCTGCGCGTACAATCATTGACATACCAGAAGTCAGCTGTACACGAACGCCATCTTTGGTGATTTCCACAACGGTGGCGTCCATTGCGTTGTTGCCTGCTTTCACCTTCAGAGCCTGACCGACGCTTAATACAGAGACGTCAGACACCGGGGTAAGGCGTTGCTCTTCACGCGGTGCTTTGGCAGCTGCAGGACGCGGCTTACGCTGTTCACTACCTTCTTTACGGCGAGCCTGCGGCTGAGGACGCGGTTTACGCTCGCGACGTGCCCCTTCTTCCTGCTGGCCTGCCGCGGCAGCGGCTTCGCGCTTCTTAGCCTGCTGGCTGGCGCGCTGCGCCTGAACGCGAGCTTTGGCTTCTTCGAGCTGCTGACGGGCGTGAGCAACGTGTTGCTCTTCCAGTTCGCCGCACGGGTTGCCGTCGAGATCGACGCGAATCGCTCCCGCTTTCACGCCGTACAGATAACGCCAGCTCGAAGTATAAAGACGTAAGGCAGCGCGCAGTTGGGTTTTGCTGAGATTCATCTCTCCGCCAACTCGCTCTACAAGATCCTGAAAAATACCGATTTTCAGGGGGCGCGCTTCGCCTTCAGCGCTGAAACACTGAGGAAAACGTTCGGCCAGAAATGCGATTACTTCTTTACTGCTATTCAACTTAGGTTGATTTTCCATGAAATTTCCTGATTACAACGGACGTAGCCAACAAGCCGCAGGCATGAACAGGCGTCATTATAATGACGTCATCGCTAAATGCTACGTTATCCGTTGATTATCCTGCGACGTGGGCAAAGATTTTTTGATAATCGGTCGCCGCAATCAGCGTTTCAAGGCGCGAGACCAGCTCTGCAAGCCCCTGTTCGTCTTCTGCGGTGAAGCGGGAATACGCCGTGCTATCGATATCCAGTACGCCAATAATCTGATTGTTTACCTGCAACGGAAAGACGATTTCCGAATTGCTGGCGGCGTCACAGGCAATATGGCCGTCAAACGCATGGACATCTTCCACGCGCTGGACGCGGTTCTGCGCCACGGCGGAACCACAAACGCCGCGACCGACCGGAATACGTACACAGGCCAGCTTACCCTGGAACGGCCCCAGCACCAGCGTGTCGCCTTCCAGGAGATAAAACCCGGCCCAGTTGACCTCTTCCAGCCGTTCAAACAACAACGCGCTGGTATTTGAGATCATTGCCAAAAAACTGGTTTCGCCTGCCATAAGCGCCTGAAAATCGCGGTTCAGATCCGCGTAGAATTCTGTTTTGTTCATTTTTTAATCACTTAGTTGTCTTACTATCTCATCTGCAGATGCCTACTAAAATAAGCATTAAATGCCTTCGGGCTCAAGATGAATTCATTCCTGGGTTAATATAGTGGGATACATTCATTCCCGAACGTAATAAATGCTGATAAAAACACCCTCAATCACGCCGACGAAGAAGATTACCGTTCATTCGGTCAGTTCGCCAACGCCGCATGCGCACTATCAGCGCTGTACGCAGTGCGACATGCTGTTCCGCATACCGGTTGTGAAAAGAAATCAATGCGCCTGGTGCCCGCGGTGCAACGCGAAGGTCCGTGACGGCCGCGATTGGTCCCTCTCCCGGCTCGCCAGTATGGCGTTTACGATGATGTTGCTGATGCCGTTCGCCTGGAGCGAGCCGCTGCTGCGTTTGCATCTGCTCGGCGTGCGTATTGACGCCAACGTTTTGCAGGGGATCTGGCAGATGACCAACCAGGGCGATCCCATTACCGCCGCGATGGTGCTCTTCTGCGCGGTGGTTGCGCCCGTTCTGCTGGTAGTTTCCATCGCCTACCTTTGGCTTGGTAACGTGCTGGGGATGAACCTGCGGCCGGTGCTGCTGATGCTCGGCAAACTGAAAGAGTGGGTGATGCTGGACATTTATCTGGTCGGTATCGGCGTTGCCTCCATAAAAGTCCAGGACTATGCCTTCCTGCAGCCCGGCATCGGCTTGATCGCCTTTATCGCACTGACCCTACTCAGCATCCTGACGCTCATCCACATGAACGTGGAAGAGTTGTGGGAGCGTTTTTATCCCGAACGCCCGGCCATGCGCTACGACACCAATCTTCAGGTTTGCACCGGCTGTCACTATACCGGTTATCGCGACTCCCGCGGCCGCTGCCGCCGGTGCCATACCTCGCTGCATCATCGCCGGCCGCAAAGCCTACAGCGTAGCTGGGCGGCCCTGATTGCGTCGCTGGTTTTCCTGCTGCCGGCCAACCTGCTACCGATTTCGATAATCTACGTCAATGGCGCGCGCCAGGAAGATACGATTCTTTCGGGGATCATTTCACTCGCCAACAGCAACATCGCAATCGCCGGCGTAGTGTTCATCGCCAGTATTTTGGTACCATTCACCAAAGTTATAGTGTTATTTACCCTGCTGGTCAGCATACAATTCAAGTGCGAACAGGGGCTACGTACGCGTATCCTGCTGCTGCGGCTGATTACCTGGATCGGCCGCTGGTCGATGTTGGATCTGTTTGTTATCTCATTAACCATGTCGTTGATAAACCGCGATCAGCTCCTGGCTTTTACCATGGGGCCGGCGGCGGTGTATTTCGGCGGCGCGGTAATTTTAACTATCCTTGCAGTTGAATGGCTGGACAGCCGCTTACTTTGGGACGCTCATGAGTCAGGAAACGCCCGCTTCGCCGACTGAAGCCAAAATAAAAACCAAACGCCGTATCTCGCCATTCTGGCTGTTGCCGGTCATCGCGCTGATGATTGCCGGATGGCTCATCTGGACCAGCTTTGAAGGTCGGGGAACGACGATTACCATCGATTTCCAGTCCGCAAACGGGATTGTTCCGGGACGTACCCCTATCCGCTATCAAGGGGTAGAGGTTGGTACGGTACAGGATATCTCTTTGAGTAAGGACCTCAGCAAGATCGAAGTTTCCGCCAGCGTGAAGAGCGATATGAAAGACGCGCTGCGCAAAGACACCCAGTTCTGGCTGGTGACGCCAAAGGCTTCACTGGCCGGCGTTTCCGGGCTGGATGCGCTGGTCGGCGGTAACTATATCGGTATGATGCCAGGTAAAGGCGAACCGGAAGATCACTTCGTCGCCCTGGATACTCAGCCAAAATATCGCATCAACAACGGCGAACTGATGATTCATCTGCAGGCGCCGGATCTCGGTTCGCTGAACAGCGGCTCGCTGGTCTATTTCCGTAAAATTCCGGTTGGCCGGGTGTATGACTACACGCTCAACGCCAACAATCAGGGGGTGACGATTGATGTATTAATCGAGCGTCGCTTCACCAATCTTGTTAAAAAAGGCAGTCGGTTCTGGAACGTCTCCGGGATTAAAGCCGACGTCAGCCTGAGCGGTGCCAAAGTCCAGTTGGAAAACCTCTCCGCGTTAGTTAACGGCGCCATTGCCTTTGACTCGCCTGACGACTCCAAAGCGGCGGCGCAAAACGACGAGTACAACCTGTATGAGGATCTGGCGCACAGCCAGCGCGGGGTGCTGGTGACGCTGGAGCTACCCGACGGTGATGGGTTGAAGGCGGGCTCTACGCCGCTAATGTACCAGGGGCTGGAAGTAGGTCAGTTAACCAAACTCAATCTCAATCCCGGCGGTAAAGTTACCGGTGAGATGACCGTCGACCCGAGCGTGGTCACCCTGCTTCGGGATAAGACGCTGATTCAAATGAAGAAGCCGAAAATCTCGCTGGATAACCCAAGCGTTAGCGCTCTACTCACCGGCAACACCTTCGAGCTGGTCCCTGGTGACGGCGAACCGCGAAATCACTTTATGGTTATGGCAGCCGATAAAGCGCTACTGGAAGAGCCCAACGTCGCCACCGTGACGCTATCGGCGCCGGAAAGCTATGGCATTTCTGCCGGCCAGCCGCTGATGCTACACGGCGTTAAGGTCGGCCAGGTGCTGGAACGCAAGCTCACCGCAGAGGGGGTCACTTTCCAGGTCGCCATTTCGCCGGAGTATCGCAATCTGGTACGCGGCGATAGCAAATTTGTCGTCAACAGCCGCCTTGATGTGAAAGTTGGGCTGGATGGCGTGCAGGTACTTGGCGCCAGCGCCAGCGAATGGGTTGATGGCGGGATCCGCATCATCCCCGGTGAAAAAGGGGAAATGCACAACAGCTATCCGCTGTATGCCAACCTGGAAAAAGCGCAGGAAAATAGCCTCAGTGAAATCCCGACCACCACGCTGAGTCTTTCCGCGGAAACGCTGCCCGATGTGCAGGCAGGCTCGGTAGTGTTGTATCGCAAATTCGCCGTCGGCGAGATCATCTCGGTGAAACCGCGCAGCAACGCTTTCGATATCGATCTGCATATCAAACCGGAATATCGCCATTTGTTGACCAATAACAGCGTTTTCTGGGCGGAAGGCGGCGCGAAGGTAAAACTCGACGGTAATGGGCTAACCGTGCAGGCGTCGCCGCTGGCTCGCGCGCTGAAAGGCGCCATCAGCTTTGATAACCTCAACGGCAGCAGCGCCAACGCGCGCTTGAACAATAAGCGTATCTTGTACGCCTCCGAAACCGCCGCCCGCGCGGTGGGCGGCCAGATTACGCTGCACGCTTTCGATGCGGGTAAAATGGCGGCGGGTATGCCGATTCGCTATCTCGGTATCGACATCGGCCAGATCCAGTCGCTGGAGTTGATTACGGCAAAAAATGAAGTTCAGGCGAAAGCGGTGCTTTATCCGGAATATGTCGGCACCTTTGCCCGTGCCGGTACCCGCTTCTCGGTGATTACGCCGCAGATCTCTGCCGCCGGCGTTGAACATCTGGACACGATCTTCCAGTCGTATATCAATGTTGAACCTGGCCGTGGTTCGCCGCGCCGCGACTTCGAGATTCAGGACACCACCATCACCGATTCGCGCTACATCGACGGCCTGAGCATTATCGTCGAAGTGCCGGAAGCCGGTTCGCTCGATATTGGTACGCCGGTGCTGTTCCGCGGCCTGGAAGTGGGTACCGTGACCGGGCTGACGCTGGGCTCGATGTCCGACCGCGTTATGGTTAAGCTGCGTATCAGTAAGCGTTATCAGTACTTAGTGCGCAATAACTCGGTGTTCTGGCTGGCTTCCGGCTATAGCCTCGACTTCGGTCTGATTGGCGGAGTGGTGAAAACAGGTACCTTCAACCAGTTTATCCGCGGCGGTATCGCCTTTGCCACCCCGCCGGGAACGCCGCTGGCGCCGAAAGCGCAGGATGGCAAACACTTCTTGCTGCTGGAAAGCGAGCCAAAAGAGTGGCGCGATTGGGGAACGGCGCTGCCTAATTAATTCTCTCCAATGCCTGAACGCCCCGGTGTCCCGCTCCGGGGCGTTTATGGTAAACTGCGCCCCCTTTTTGCTTGTGGTGCGCTGCTCGTGGCTCAAAACGCTGTCTTTCTCCCGGAACTCTTCCTCGCTCAAATGCGTGCGGCAATGCCAACGCATCTTTCGTTCGATGACTTCATCGCCGCCTGCCAGCGCCCGCTGCGCCGCAGTATTCGCGTCAATACGTTGAAGATTACGGTCGCTGATTTTCTGCAACTGGTCGCCCCTTACGGCTGGCAGTTAACGCCGGTCCCGTGGTGCGCAGAGGGTTTCTGGATCGAGCGTGATGATGACGATGTACTCCCGCTGGGCAGCACCGCCGAGCATCTGAGCGGGCTATTTTATATTCAGGAAGCGAGCTCGATGCTGCCGGTAGCGGCGCTGTTCGCCGATGGCGAAATGCCGGAGCGAGTGATGGATGTCGCCGCCGCGCCAGGTTCCAAAACGACGCAAATCGCCGCCCGGATGGGCAACCGCGGCGGGATCCTGGCAAACGAATTCTCCGCCAGCCGGGTGAAAGTGCTGCACGCCAATATCAGCCGCTGCGGCATTAATAACGTTGCCCTCACCCACTTCGATGGGCGCGTCTTCGGCGCCGCTCTGCCTGAGTGCTTCGACGCGATTTTGCTCGATGCCCCCTGCTCGGGCGAAGGAGTAGTGCGTAAAGATCCCGACGCGCTAAAAAACTGGTCGCCGGAAAGTAATCAGGAGATTGCCGGCACGCAAAGAGAACTCATTGACAGCGCATTTCACGCTCTGCGTCCTGGCGGTACCCTCGTCTACTCCACCTGTACGCTGAACCGTGAAGAAAACGAGGAAGTGGTTAACTGGCTGCTGCAAACCTACCCGCAGGCGGTTGAAGTCATGACCCTGGATTCACTCTTCCCGCAGGCTCACGAAGCGCTCACCGACGAAGGTTTCCTGCACGTGTTCCCGCAGATTTTTGATTGTGAGGGTTTTTTCGTTGCCCGCCTGCGTAAAACCACCTCTATCGATCCCCTACCTGCGCCAGGTTATAAAGTGGGCAAGTTCCCTTTCGCACCGATGAAAGGACGTGAGGCAGCGGCTGTCACCGCAGCCGCCAACGCCGTTGGCCTGCAATGGGCAGAGCATCTTCGTTTATGGCAACGCGATAAAGAAATCTGGCTGTTCCCGCAAGAACTGGAAGCGTTAATCGGCAGGGTTCGTTTTTCGCGCATCGGAATTCGCCTCGCTGAAACGCATAACAAAGGCTACCGCTGGCAGCATGAAGCAGCGATCGCGCTTGCTGCGCCAGAGGAGCCGTTTGAGCTCACCTTAGCGGAAGCGGAAGAGTGGTATCGTGGGCGCGATGTCTATCCCGAGGCGCCGCCGCGGCAGGATGAAGTGATTGTCACTTTCCAGGGCGCGCCATTAGGACTCGCCAAGCGCGTGGGATCGCGGTTGAAAAACAGTTACCCTCGCGAACTGGTGCGCGACGGCAAACTTTTCGCCGGAAAGTCGTGACCGCGCGCCAAAAAGCGCACTTTTTGACTGGCGATATACTCCCCGTTGTCTACGCTGAAAAATGACGGCCTAACTGGTCGTACCACAACTCAGCAGACAAACGGGGTGAATGATGAGTAAAACTAACGTACGAATCGGCGCGTTTGAAATCGACGACGCCGAGCTGCATGGCGAGTCACAGGGTGAGCGAACGTTAAGCATTCCTTGCAAATCCGATCCTGACTTATGCATGCAATTAGACGCCTGGGATGCCGAAACCAGCGTTCCCGCCATTCTCAATGGCGAACATTCTGTGCTTTACCGTAAACATTACGATCGCCAATCCGATGCCTGGGTCATGCGCCTTGCCTGACTCAAATGAACCCGTCGCCTGAGACGGGTTATTTATATCCCTCCCCCGCTGCGCTAACTTCCCCTACACTTACCTTATGTTCATTCGCTAATGAGGGCGGGATGTTTGCCTTAGTATTATTCATTTGCTATCTGGACGGCGGGTGCGAAGACATCGTAGTGGATGTCTATGATAGCGAACGACAATGCCTCGTCGCTATGGACGACCAACGAATTCGCCAGGGAGGCTGTTTCCCGGTAGAAGATTTTATCGACGGCTTCTGGCGTCCGGCGACGGAATATAGCGACTTTTAAACAGCCGACTGCAGCCGCACCAGCGTTAGCTCTCCGCCAAACACCGCGCCGGTATCAATGTAGTGTTGGTTATCGCTATCGTAACGGCGTTTAAGCGGCGTATGGCCAAACCAAAAGTGATCCGCCCCGGCTATCTCTCCGTGCCGTCCCGCCAGATGATCGGTTAAACGCTGGCGGCCCCAGAGCACCTGATGCTCGTCCACGGGCAACTGCCAACGATAAACGCTGGCGGGATAGTCGGCATGGGCAATCACGTGGGTGGTATCCTGGCAGCGGAGTTCAATGATTAACGGCACATCCCGGCAGCGGTTAAACAGCAAATCAGCCAACCGTTTCTGTTCCTGTGAGGCGGTTGGATACCAGCCGCCGCCGTTCATCGTCCACAGCGCCATTTCCCCGCTCGCCAGCGCATCCAGCGCCATTTGCTCATGGTTGCCGCGCACCGCTCTGAACCACCGGCAATGCAGCAAGCCCAGACATTTCACGCTTTGCGGCCCACGGTCAATCAGATCGCCAACAGAGATCAGAAGATCCTGCCAGGGATCAAATTTACGCTGCCGCAGCTGGGACATTAATAAATCAAAACAACCATGTAGATCGCCCACCAGCCAGATATTACGCCAGGCGCTACCTTCTACGCGCTGATACATATTTCCACCCCCTCAGTTAATTATACAAAATATGACTGAAGGCGTGGTTAGAAATACATACGTCAATCAACGTTAAACAAGGCGTAAATATAGTCTGGCGAAGCATTAAGCTTGTCCCGCGAGATCCGTAAAATAAAAATAAAATAATGACGAGGTATGACATCGTGACGGACAATAGCCTGCATTCATCATGCACACTTCAGCAACGCTCAAATTTGATTGCCGATCTCGTAATGGGGCGTATCACGCCTGCGCCAATCTGGCAAAAACGCAATTATCGGCTCAAATTCTTGCTGCGTACGGCACTGTTCTATCAGCCGACCCGCGAGATGCTGGACACCCTTTCTGCGCGTGGTGATTTCCGCCAACTGCTGGCGGCGCAGGCTACGCTGCCAGGTAAAGTACATCGCCAGTATTTAGTGCGCGACCTTAACGCCCGTCAGCGTTCCCAGGCTATCATTAGCCACTATCAGTACGTCGACTCGCTGGGCGAGAACCGATTGGCAACGGCCATGATATCGCCGTCAGAACGACCGTTACTGACCCTGTCCGCTAAAGATGATGCGGCCTTCACGCTCTTTGCCTCGTCAGCCGGCAAAGCCGAACGAGAAGGTGAAACGACTCTTTGGCTTCGCGATAGCCAGCAGCAACTGTTGGCCAGCGCCACGTTTAGCGTAGTCCGCCATCAAGGGCAGTGGCAACTGGTCATCGGCGGCCTGCAGGGGCCGCGTCGGCATGTTTCCCATGACGTCATTAAACACGCAACCCGCGCCTGCTACGGTCTGTTTCCCAAACGCCTGCTGTTGGAGTTCATCTGGCTGCTGGCCGCCCGAAGCAATATTCAGGCTATTTACGGCGTCAGCGATAATGGTCATGTGTTTCGCGCGCTGCGCTATCGTTTAAGTAAAGGCCGGCACTTCCACGCCAGCTACGATGAGTTCTGGCAATCAATTGAAGGCGTGCGTGACGATAGTTATCGCTGGCGCCTACCGCTGAAGCTGGAAAGAAAATCGCTGGAGAGTATCGCCAGTAAAAAGCGCGCCGAATATCGCCGCCGTTTCCAGTTCATGGATGAGATGGCCGTACAGGTGGCTAATCTGCTAAGTGTAAAATAAATATTCACGTCTTATTACGAAAAAGATTCGCCGTTTTTAATAACGGCGTTTTCATTTGTACACTCTTTGGTTAATATCGTGGCCTGTTGATAATCGGTTTAAGTTGGCCATTGACCCATGAGTAAAACTGAGATTTTCCTGCTGCTGGTTATCCTGCTTATTTTAGTTAGCGCGCTGTGGTTTATTTTCAGTGACGAGATATGGGTATTGGTCAGCTATCTGGAAACCTTACTCTATCCTACGTTAATCGCCCCGGAATAACTTCATTGCCCTTCCAGAGAACCGCATTAATTGTATAGCATTCCATCATTGCCTTATTTAATTTATCATACAAATAGGTATACTACTGACTTCCGATGTAGACCCATCTTTCACCTGCACTATGGGTCTGGTTGTGTGCAGGTGTCTTCTTTCTGTTGTGTTTTTACACACCCACTGCCTTTTAACAGCAACACGCTAGCAATACCGTGAATTGCAACCTGTAGATTGGCTGCGTACTCAACGGTCCCCATGCGATAGAGCTACGATGTAACACACTTTTAGCAACCTTTTACCCCATGCTCCACCGGGGTAGAGGAGCTGATATGATCTGGCCGCCATATCGGGATAACTGACATCTGATGATCGGTGGCTGCAAGTTAACCTGACGTTTAGGTTGGCATATAAATATGAGCGTTATAGCTAATTTAATCTCTAAATCCGTCAATAAATCATTCACACCTCAAATACCAACAAACAACCCATACAGGGACAATATATAAAGAGCTAAAACACCGCATCGATTTATATTAAATATTTTCTGAAAAAGTAACAAAAAAAATGAACATCTAAAACAAAAAAACCATAACCAATTGATAATAATGAAAAATAAAAACAGAGTGCAATAATTGCTAATACTTGTAGATCACCACCCCCTCTTATTTATGCTGAGAGCCCGCATTGTAAGTGGTAACATCTGCGGAAATCCCCCCCCCTCAGGTTGTTGATTAAATGAACAGCAAGCAAGAAATATTATCAATACATTATCTTCGCGGCATAGCAGCATTATTAGTCGTACTACTTCACATTTCCTGGTATATGGGTGATGAATGGGGGCATTTATTCGATGCCGGAAGGATTGGTGTGGATATATTTTTTATAATTAGTGGGTTTATTATTGCCTATGCTACAAGACATGGCAATGAAAATACGGTTTTATTCCTGGGGAAAAGACTTGTTCGAATTTACCCTTGTCTTTTTATTGTTTGGGTATTCTATTGCGTTACCGTTTTTCGCGACACTAACCTATCGACCATGATTAAATCATTACTTCTGTTTCATAAAAATTACTCCGCCCCCGCTCCTGCGTATGACTTTAACCTGATGGGGACTCCATGGACGTTAACCTATGAAATTTATTTTTATATTGTATTTTCAGTAGCTATGAAAGTATCGCACAAATACAGATCCGTGCTATGCTCCCTGTTCTTAATAGCATTAACAGTCATATCTCAGATCACATATAATGGCGCTTTTGAGTTCAACCGATATGTGTCTGCAAATATATTAGTACAACATTGGTATCAGGTTCCACTCAAAATTATTAGTACCACAATCACATGGGAATTCATTGCTGGGATGGCTCTTTTCGAACTGAGAGGATGGCTTGTAAAATATAGAAGCAAACTCGTTGAACAAGCCTTAATTATATTGTCAATAATATATTTGACGATGTTATATGTCAATGGTGGTCATGGCTTAATATTCAAGGCTGGTATTTTTTACGGGGCATTTTTAATATTCTTCACAGCATTATACTTTGAAGCCGGGAATGCAATGTTCAAAAATAAGTTCCTGTATTTCCTGGGCAATATTTCATATTCGATGTATCTGATTCATTATGCAATTAACCAGTACATCAGAATTCATACCAACTGGATTTGGAGTGATATCCCAGGGGTTATAAAAGTCGCGGCTATACTCAGCCTGACTTTCGTCTTCTCTTATTTATCATATCGACTCATAGAATTACCCGCGATGAAAGTGTTTAAATACTATATAAAAAGACATTCTGTTAAAGCGCATGAGACAAAGTTGGCCGTATAAAAACGGGGTTGTCCCTCTCTTTGATCCTTCACACATCAAAGTTGCGCCATTTCACTAAAGCCGCATTTTGGGTATCGGAGTTGCCGTAACGGCAGGACGGCAATTTTTATGTAAAAATAATGTTAAGCTGGTTTTGGTTGTGATATAAGGTAGAAAGTTCAGCATTCGGCCGTTTGAGCACTCTCAGCGGGATGAGTGTAACTCGCTGAATAACAGATAAAAAGAGACCGAACACGATTCCTGTATTCGGTCCAGGGAAATGGCTCTTGGGAGAGAGCCGTGCGCTAAAAGTTGGCATTAATGCAGGCTAAGTCGCCTTGCCTTATAAGAATAGATGACTGTGACAGGTTTTCCAGTCCGCGACAAAAGTGGTTGAAAAATTGCTGACAAATAACAAAAAACCGCCGCGTTCTCTTACCAAACGCCGGCGGTTTTTTTACCTTTAAAACAAAGTGATATAGGTCATTATCAACAAAGCTTTTGCGCTCGTTCGATAAATGGCGCCAGGCTCATTTTTTGCCCCGGATGCTGCGGATCGTCAGCCTGAATGATGGAAATCGGCTGTGCGGTAGTCTTACCGGCCTTCACTTCCTGCTCGGCGACATCATTCAGCGGATACTGCACCAGGGTGCTCGGGTTGATGGCGTACAGCGCATTACCCGGGCGGCAGGTTAACATGACTTCTTCACGGGTGAACGCCCAGTTGTCCTTACCCACTTCAAAACGGCTCACGGTAATCACCTGTGGCGCCGCCAACGCGGCGCCTGAGCTTGCCAGTAACAACATTGTCAGAACGATTTTTTTCATCATTTAGCCAGTTAATTCAATTAGGTTGCCAGGTCGCGAACAGGCTGACGGCTAGTACTGCCAGCGCGGCAAGCGCCATTTCCAACTGTGTAGTGCGTAAAATAGTTCGTTCCGCCCACGAGCCGTTACCTGACATTCGCGGTACCAGAACATACCTGTTCACCAGCGCAATTGCTACCATCCCGGCGACCAGCGCACATTTGAACAACAACATCACTCCCCACGGTGAATCGCCAATCAGCCGCCCCTGTATCAACAGCGTATTGCCAATCCCGCTGGCAATCGCGCCAGCCACGGCCAAATGCCCGTAACGTGAAAAGCGCATCATGGCGGTTATGGCTACCTGACGCCAGCGCCCGCGCGCCAGCCGCAGGCAGTAGACAAATGGCAGCAGCCCACCGGCCCAGGCAGCGACGCAAAACAGATGTAGCGCGTGATTAGTACGCTGTAATGCGCCAGTCCAACCATCATGCATCGCCGCATGCCCCACGCCTGCCATTAACAACAACTGCGCGCAAAATAGCAGCAACAACAGACGCGCCGGGCGACGCGGTTTGATCCACGCAACAGTCAGCGCAATCCACGCCAGTACCATCTGCCACAGCCAGACGCCGCCAAACTGCGTCCCGATAACAGCGCGCCAGATTGCAGGTTGCCAGACATCGTTCCAGCCATCCCCCATCAACCCGCCCTGCGCCATCAGCATCAAAGTGGCTGAAATAGCGCTAATCATTAGCAGGTAGCGCAGCAGTGGATAAAAACGCTGCATCAACAGGCGACGCAGCGAGACTGGCGCCCACCATGCGCCGTACAGCGCGCAACCGAAGGCCGTCATCAATGAGATGAAGTGGACAAACCGCAGGCCGACATATATTCCCGACAGCATGGTTTATTTCACGCTGAAGTGGTATTGCCCTTTGGTCTTATGGCCGTCAACGGAGACCACATGCCACTCTACGGTGTACTCGCCCGCCGCCAGCGGTTCATTCAGCGGCAGCGTTAATTGCGCTTTATTACCGTCGCTGCGGGCCAATTTGCCGGTAGCTACTGGTTTATTCTGCGGGCCGCTGAGGGTCACGCCGCTGAAAGTGGTTTCCACCCCTTCGCTGAAGGTTAAGGTGAGCGCCTGCGGCGACGTTGAGACCGTCGAATCGGCCGCCGGGATTTGTTGCTGGAGATGGGCATGGGCAAAAGCGCTGGCGGTGGTCAACATAGCGCTGAGAAATACGGCGGCGTATAGCGCGCGTCCGGCGATGTTTCGCATTAACGTCATTCCTTTTTGTTATGTATGTTGGACAGAGAATAACCCTGTATAATAGCAGAGTCGAGCTAAGCATCCGGGACTTGCCTTTCAGCGTCACGCTTAGTAACTTTTGCTCCGTAATGAAGGAGGTACTGATGGCAAATAATCTGGCAAAAATTTCGCAAGATGAAATGGACAAGGTCAACGTTGACCTCGCAGCGGCCGGCGTCGCTTTTAAAGAACGCTACAATATGCCCGTCGTTGCCGATCTCGTCGAACGAGAGCAACCCGCTCACCTGCGCGACTGGTTTCGTGAACGACTGATCGCGCACCGTCTGGCATCCGTGTCACTTTCCCGCCTGCCGTATGAACCGAAAGCGAAATGATTGCTCATTCCTTGAGGATACCCCCATTGGCAACCGCCGCGCATTCTATTACGCTGGGGTTTTTGGCGAGGAGTAAGCCATGCTGCGCGTAATCGATACCGAAACCTGCGGTTTGCAGGGCGGCATTGTTGAAATTGCCTCCGTCGATATCATCGACGGCCAGATAACCAATCCCATGAGTCATCTGGTGCGCCCTGACCGCCCAATCAGCCCGCAGGCAATGGCAATCCATCACATTACTGAAGAGATGGTGGCCGATAAGCCCTGGATTGAAGAAATCGTGCCGCACTACCAGGGTAGCCCATGGTATGTCGCCCATAACGCCAGTTTCGATCGCCGGGTATTACCGGAAATGAACGGCGAGTGGATTTGTACTATGAAGCTGGCGCGCCGCCTGTGGCCGGGGATTAAGTACAGCAATATGGGGTTGTATAAGTCGCGCAAGCTGAGCGTAGCTACCCCGCCGGGTTTGCATCACCACCGCGCGCTGTACGACAGCTATATCACCGCCGCCTTACTGCTGGATATCATGCAGGTCTCCGGCTGGTCGCCGGATGAAATGGCCAACATTACCGGCCGCCCGGCGCTGCTGACTACCTTTACCTTCGGCAAATATCGCGGCAAAGCGGTGTCGGAAGTGGCGGAAAACGATCCAGGCTATTTACGTTGGCTGTTCAATAACCTGGACCGGATGAGCCCGGAACTGCGTCTGACCCTTAAACACTATCTCGGCGAGTAACGCTACACTTCCACCTTGCCGGGCAAAGTCCCCTGCGCGAGGGCGATTAAAAAGGCGTATTCCAATGCCACGCCCTCGTAGCTTTTAAACCGTCCCGACTTGCCGCCATGCCCGGAATCCATATCGGTACATAGCAGCAGCAGATTGTCGTCGGTTTTCAGCTCGCGTAGCTTCGCCACCCACTTCGCGGGCTCCCAATATTGCACCTGCGAATCATGCAGCCCGGTGGTCACTAGCATATGCGGATAAGCCTGGGCAGATACGCCATCATAGGGGCTATAGCTCTTCATATAGTGATAATAGGTTTCGTCCTGCGGGTTTCCCCACTCCTCAAACTCACCGGTAGTGAGCGGAATAGATTCGTCGAGCATGGTGGTCAGTACGTCAACAAACGGCACCTGCGCCACTACGCCATGGAACAACTCCGGTCGTTGGTTAATCGCCACGCCCATCAGCATGCCGCCGGCGCTGCCGCCCATGCCATAACATAATTTAGGGTCGCCATATCCCTGCGCCAGCAGCGCATCGCAGACGTCCAGATAATCGTTAAAGGTATTCTTTTTGTTGAGGAATTTGCCGTCTTCATACCACTGCTGGCCAAGTTCGCCGCCGCCGCGAATATGGGCTATTGCAAAGACAAAACCGCGATCCAGCAGGCTCAGACGGCTGGCGCTAAAATCGGCGTCCATGCTGGCGCCGTAAGAGCCATAGCCGTACACCAGTAGCGGGTTGGCCCCTTTACGAAAGTGTTCGCGGTGATAGACCAGCGATACCGGCACCTCCACGCCGTCACGCGCTGTCACCCACAGATGTTCGCTGCGATAACAGGCAGCGTCAAAGCCCTGCACTTCCTGTTGTTTGATAACCCGCCGCTCGCCGGTATCCATATCCAGCTCAAACAGCGTATCCGGAGTAGTCATCGATGAATAACCATAGCGTAGCCGCGAGGTCTCCGGTTCCGGATTATAGGCAAGCCAGGTGACGTAGGCGGGATCGTCAAAGGCGATACCTACCACTTCTCGCGTTTTACGGTTGATTTGCCGCAGGCTGGTCAAGCCACGCTGACGCTCCTCAACCACCAGCCAGTCGGTGAATAGAGTAAAGCCTTCGAGCATCACGTCAGGACGCGCTGGGATCAGCGTCTGCCACTGGTCTTCATCGCGGAGCACGGTGCGGTAAAGCCCGAAGTTTTTGCCCTCGCGATTAGAACGCAGATAAAACGCGTGCTGATAATGGTCGAGGCTATATTCATGATCCTTACGTCGTGGCAAAAAACACACCGGTGTCGCATCGGGAAGCTCCGGGTTAAGTAATAACACTTCGCTGGTGGTGGCGCTGGCAAGATAAATCACCACAAACTGCTGGGAGGTAGTCTTATGCACGCTGACGTAAAACGTGTCGTCTTTCTCTTCGTAGACCAGGACATCGTTATCTGCGGTGGTGCCAATGGCATGCCGCCAGACCTGATAAGGCAGCAGCGTCGTCGGATGTTTGCGCACATACCACAAGAAGCGCGAGTCGTTGCTCCAGGCGAATCCTGGCGTGACGTTTTCCAGGATTTCAGCCGACCATTCGCCGCTGTTCAGATCCTTAAAACGTAAGCCATACTGACGCCGTGAAAGGTAATCTTCCGCCACCGCCATCAGCTGGTTGTTCGGCGCGACGCCTAATCCGCCGAGAGTGTAGAATTCGCTTTTCGCCGCCCGCTGGTTGGCGTCGAGCAAAATCTCCCATTCATCCCACTCTTCTTTGAGCACTGACTGACGTTGGTAAATCGCGTATTCACAGCCGGGTTCATAGACCTGACGATAGCGGTAGCCATTTTTGCTATAAGGTGCGGAGACCTCCCGCTGCGGAATGCGATCGATGATTTCTTTCAGCACCCGCTCCTGCAGGCTGCTTTGCGAGTCCATCACCTTTTTACCGTAGTCATTTTCCTGATGGAGATAATCCAGCACTTCCGGGCGCGCGCGTTCGTCATCGCGCAGCCAGTAGTAATTATCGATGCGAGTGTCGCCATGTAGCGTCATGGCGTGGGGGATCCGTTTGGCTTTCGGTAGCATGCGTTATTCTTCTGCGTCTTATTATGGAATCACAAAATCACTCAGGGCATCGTGCGCCCTGAACGATGTCGTGTCTATAAGGGTGGCAAAAGTGGCCAGCGATGCAAGCGGAACGCTCTCTTTTAAGAATCAAGCGCCTGCTTTTGCGCCTGAACATCGCGTTCTATCTCTTCGCGGACATCTTCAGGCAGTTTGAGCGCGTCACCGAGCGCATCCAGGTAGCTGCGCTCCATAAAATGGTCGATATCAATTACCGCACAGCTGAGGTAGTAAATTTCCAGCGCTTCTTGCCCATCGCGCACGCTTTGCGCCAGCCGCTGCGGGTCGAGCGGCTGGGTTAAAACCCTGTCGATCAACACCCGGCCCTGCACGTCGATGTTCGCCGCTCGCAACTGCTCTTCTATATGCTGACGTTCACGCTCGTCAATATGACCGTCGCTTTTGGCGGCAAAGACTAGCGCGGTAATCAGCCGCTCGCTGCGCGCATCAAGCACAACCGGTTCCTGGGCAGGCGCTGTTGATGTCTGTGTCACGATATCCGCCTGCTGGCCGCGCATTTTTTGCTGATACTTATTCCACAGCACGCTGCCTGCCACCGCGCCGCCGCCAACCAGCAGCGCGCCGGTGCCAAATTTCGCCAGCAGCTTGCGCGATGACTTGCTGGCGACCAATAAGCCCGCAAGACCGCCCAATGCGCCGGGCAGCAGGTTTTTAGCGGATGACGACTTTTCAGCGGAGACGGGGTTACCCTGCTGGCCCAGCAGGGACTGAAGTTGATTAAGCCAGTTAGCCATAACATTCCTCATAGCGCGAGATGCGATGCCATCAGCCTAAACGACGAGACGTCAGGAAATGTTATGGCTGGCTAAAGATGCGAAAATTTCCGTTGCGCCCGGTTATCAGGCAGCTTTCACTTTCCGCGGTTTTTTTGCGGCGCCTTCTTCGGCGGAAGAGGACTCAGCCTCGGCAATTGCCGACTCCGGCATTTCTGCCGCCGCCTCAGCATGATCTTCTGCTTCCGGCAATTTCCCTGACTTCAGAATGTGGTGTAAGGCGTCTTTGCGCTCGGCCAGCCACATCGACATATTGTCACGCTGAGCTTCATCTAATTCCAGCGGGCACGCGACCAGCCAGTCATTGAGCACCTCTGCCAAATCGAGCATTTTGTCGTAAGCATCGGCCTCTTTTTTGCTGGCAAAAGACATTTTTTCCTCACCTTCACGGATCACGACGTATTTGATTTCAACCGCCATTGTGCAGCCTCTTTATACTGTATTTATATACAGTATATCAAATTTCGCCGCCGTTCTCAACTTACGCGTATAAAGACAGACGCAAACGTTTTCGTTTATAATGCGCGGCATGTTCTGTTTACGCTGAGAGTAGGTTATGACTTTATTAGGTACCGCGCTGCGCCCCGCGGCCACGAAGGTAATGTTGTTAGGTTCCGGCGAGCTCGGAAAAGAAGTCGCCATTGAATGCCAGCGGTTAGGTATTGAAACCATCGCCGTCGACCGCTATCCCGATGCGCCGGCGATGCAGGTGGCCCATCGTTCTCACGTCATCAACATGCTGCACGGCGACGCGCTGCGTGAACTGATCGCCTTAGAAAAACCGGATTATATCGTGCCGGAGATCGAAGCCATTGCTACCGACACTCTGGTTGAACTGGAACAAGCCGGGCAAACAGTGGTGCCGACGGCGAGAGCCGCGAAACTCACCATGAATCGTGAAGGCATTCGCCGGCTGGCGGCCGAAGAGCTGCAAATTCCCACCTCTGCCTATCGTTTTGCCGACAGTGAAGAGGGGTTCCGCGCTGCCGTCGACGAAATTGGTTTGCCTTGTATCGTTAAGCCGGTGATGAGCTCCTCCGGTAAAGGCCAGAGCTTTATCCGCTCGGCTGACCAGCTCAGCGCCGCCTGGCAATACGCTCAACAGGGCGGGCGCGCAGGCGCCGGACGCGTCATCGTCGAAGGAGTGGTAAATTTTGATTTTGAAATTACGCTGCTCACCGTCAGCGCCGTCGACGGCGTCCACTTTTGCGCCCCGGTAGGCCATCGTCAGGAAGATGGCGACTACCGTGAATCCTGGCAGCCCCAACAGATGAGCGATCTCGCGCTGCAACGCGCGCAGGAGATCGCCCGCAAAGTGGTGCTGGCGCTGGGTGGATATGGGCTCTTCGGCGTTGAATTGTTCGTTTGCGGCGATGAGGTGATCTTCAGCGAAGTCTCCCCTCGCCCACACGATACCGGTATGGTCACTCTGATCTCGCAGGATCTGTCGGAATTCGCCCTGCACGTTCGCGCCTTCCTTGGCCTGCCGATCGGCGCCATCCGCCAGTATGGCCCGGCGGCATCGGCGGTGATTTTGCCGCAGCTAACCAGTGAGAACGTGACCTTTAGCAATTTGCAGGCCGCCGTCGGCGCGGGTCTGCAGTTGCGTCTGTTCGGTAAACCGGAAATCGCCGGCGCGCGTCGCCTGGGCGTTACGCTGGCGGTTGCTGATAACGTCGATGAAGCCATCAGCCGCGCCAAAACCGCCGCCGCCGCGGTTGTCGTGAAGGGATAAAAAAAGCCCGGTCGCTCACGCGCGCCGGGCTTCAGTCATTTAAGGCGCAGAAATTATTTCGCGCCTTCTACCGCTTCGCGGGCCAGTTTGGTGATGCGATCGTAGTCGCCATTTTCCAGCGCGTCGGCCGGAACCAGCCAGGAGCCGCCGATGCACAGCACGCTGTTAAGCGCCAGATAGTCGCGGTAATTCGCCGGAGAGATGCCGCCGGTCGGGCAAAAACGAATGTGGCCGAATGGACCCGCAATCGCCTGCAGCGCTTTCACACCGCCGTTCGCTTCCGCCGGGAAGAATTTGAACTCTTTCAGGCCATACTGCATGCCCAGCATCAGCTCGGATACGGTGCTAATACCCGGGATCAACGGGATCGTGCCTTCGCCGGTCGCCGCTTTCAGCAGGGATTCGGTCAGGCCCGGGCTAATAGCGAACTGCGCGCCTGCTTCAGTAACGGCTTTCAGTTGCTCAACGTTGGTCACGGTGCCGGCGCCGACAATCGCCTCCGGCACTTCTTTGGCGATAGCGCGGATAGCTTCCAGCGCGCACTCGGTGCGCAGCGTGACTTCCAGAACGCGTACACCGCCTGCAACCAGCGCTTTCGCCATCGGCACCGCGTGTTCCAGCTTTTTCACCACGATAACCGGTACGACCGGGCCGTTAGTCAGGATTGCTTCTGCAGTTGTTTTCCAGTTTTTCATCAGAGTTTTCTCTCGCCAGATCTACAAATCGAATCGTCTTAAAAAGTAATGCAGGTTGCGCCCTGCTCGGCTCCGGAGAGCTTCTCGCGCAGCGCGCCGAACATCTCGCGGCCGGTACCGACCCGCGAGCTGCTCAGGTCAGGAATATGCGGCTGGCGGGCGGCCAGTTCGGCTTCATCGACCAGCAGGGTCAACTCGCCGGTCTGCCCGTTAACGCGAATGATGTCGCCATCGCGCACTTTCGCCAGCAGCCCGCCATCGTAGGCTTCAGGAGTTACATGGATGGCTGACGGTACCTTGCCTGATGCGCCGGAAAGTCGGCCATCGGTGACCAGCGCAATTTTGAAACGGCGGTCCAATAATACACCAAGTGGCGGCATAAGTTTATGTAATTCTGGCATGCCGTTCGCTTTCGGCCCCTGATGGCGTACGACGACTACGCAATCTTTATCCAGCAGCCCCGCTTCAAACGCGGGTAGCACGTCGTGCTGGCTCTCAAAGACGACCGCTGGCGCTTCGATAATCTGGTTCTCAACCGGCACTGCGGAGGTTTTCATTACCGCACGACCGAGGTTACCGCTCAGCACTTTGGTACCGCCATGGCGGGAGAACGGTTTCTCGAAGGTAGCGATGACCTGATCGTCAAGCGGCGCGGTCGCCCCTTCACGCCAGTCCAGTTCGCCGTTATTCAGCCATGGTTCCATGGTGTAACGCGACAGCCCGAAGCCGGCAACCGTGTTGACATCTTCGTGCAGCAATCCGCCTTTCAGCAGCTCGCGAACCAGTACCGGCACGCCGCCTGCCGCCTGGAAGTGGTTAATGTCCGCCGGACCGTTTGGATACAGACGCGCCAACAGCGGCACCACATCGGAAAGATCGGAGAAATCATCCCAGTTAATGATAATGCCCGCCGCGCGCGCCATTGCCACCAGATGCATCGTGTGGTTGGTGGAACCGCCGGTCGCCAGCAGCGCAACGATACCGTTGACCACCACTTTTTCGTCAATCATTTTGCCCAGCGGCATCCACTCATTGCCGTTACCGGTCATGCGCGTCACCTGACGCGCGGCGGCGCTGGTCAGCGCTTCGCGCAGCGGAGCGTCCGGATGAACAAACGAGGAACCAGGCAACTGCATGCCCATAAACTCAACCACCATTTGGTTGGTGTTGGCGGTACCGTAGAAGGTACAGGTGCCCGGCGCATGATAAGAGGCGGCTTCGGATTCAAGCAGCGCCATACGGTCAACCTTACCTTCGGCGTACAGCTGACGAATGCGCACTTTTTCTTTATTCGGCAGGCCGCTGGCCATCGGGCCAGACGGAATAAATACCGACGGCAGATGGCCGAAGGAGAGCGCCGCCATGGTCAGTCCCGGAACAATTTTATCGCATACGCCAAGATACAACGCGCCGTCGAACATATTGTGCGACAGACCGATGGCGGCAGACATGGCAATCACTTCGCGGCTCAACAGCGACAGTTCCATACCATCCTGGCCCTGCGTCACGCCGTCACACATTGCCGGCACGCCGCCGGCCACTTGCCCTACCGCATTGGCGGAGTGCAAGGCTTTGCGAATGATATCCGGATAATGTTCATAAGGCTGGTGGGCGGACAACATATCGTTATAGGAGGTGATAATGGCGATGTTGTTGCGCAACATGCTCTTCAGAGACGCTTTATCTTCTGACTGACAGGCGGCAAAACCGTGCGCCAGGTTGCCGCAGGCCAACTGTGAACGATGGACTGTATCGCTTTTGGCTTGATTAATCCGTGCGAGGTAGGCTGAGCGGGTTTCGCGCGACCGTTCGATAATGCGATTTGTTACCCGTAACATTGTCGAATTCATAGAGGCTCCTCAAAATTTATCTGTCCGGCCACCGCGCGATGACGTCGAAGAATGGTGTAAATGGCACCACCACTGGGGCTCAGGGGCAAAATGTCTACGGGCAGTGTAATAAAAAAAGCCCCGGGGGTGAATCCTCCCGGGGCTTAAAAGATTAAAAATTATGCGCCAGACTGCGCCAGATCATGTTACCGGTAAAATAACTCTCCCGGATTAACGATACACTTACTCGAATTCGTTCCAGGAACGGCCATCGCGGGTGATCATCGCCACCGACGCCACCGGTCCCCAGGTCCCTGCCTGGTAAGGCTTCGGCGCGTCGCCGTCGGCCGCCCATGCGCCGGTAATGGAGTCAACCCACTTCCACGCTTCTTCTACTTCATCGCGACGCACGAACAGAGCCTGGATACCGCGCATGGTTTCCAACAGCAGGCGTTCGTAGGCATCCGCCAGGTGAGTTTGATTGAAGGTTTCGGAGTAGCTCAGATCCAGCTTGGTGATCTGCAGATTATGCTTGTGATCGAGGCCTGGAACTTTGTTAAGCACCTGAATATCCACACCTTCATCTGGCTGCAGACGAATGGTCAATTTGTTCTGCGGCAGCTCCTGCCAGGTCTCTTTGAACAGGTTCAGTTCCGGAGTTTTGAAGTAAACTACCACTTCGGAGCATTTCGTCGGCAGGCGTTTACCGGTACGCAGGTAGAACGGAACCCCAGCCCAGCGCCAGTTATCGATATCCACGCGGATGGCCACAAAGGTCTCCGTATTACTGGATTTGTTAGCGCCCTCTTCTTCCAGATAGCCCGGTACTTTTTTGCCTTGCGCAAACCCGGCGGTGTACTGACCGCGGACGGTTTTCTCACGCACGTTCGAGCGATCGATACGGCGCAGCGATTTCAGCACTTTCACTTTTTCATCGCGGATGCTGTCGGCAGTCAGATCGGACGGCGGCGACATGGCGATCATGCACAGGATCTGCAGCAGGTGGTTCTGGATCATGTCGCGCATCTGCCCGGCTTGATCGAAATAACCCCAGCGGCCTTCAATACCCACTTCCTCCGCCACGGTGATTTCAACGTGGTCAATGGTGCGGCAGTCCCAGTTATTGACGAACAAGGAGTTAGCAAAGCGCAGCGCCAACAGGTTCAGTACCGTCTCTTTGCCCAGGTAATGGTCGATACGGTAAACCTGGCACTCTTCGAAATACTCACCCACCTGGTCATTAATTTCACGCGAGGTTTCCAGCGAGGTTCCGAGCGGTTTTTCCATCACCACCCGCGCGGGTTTGGCATTCAGCTTCGCTTCGCCCAGACCTTTGCAGATAGCGCCGAATGTGCTGGGCGGCATCGCGAAGTAGTTAATGGTGACGCGGTTTTCCTGATCCAGCATTTCGCCCAGACGCGTAAAACCGCTGGTATCGTTGACATCAAGGTTACAGAAGTCCAGACGACCGCTCAGGGTATCCCATAGACCTTCGTCGATTTTCTCTTTCATGAAGGTTTCTAACGCTTCACGTACGACTTTAGTGTAAGCGTCTTTATCCCAATCGGCGCGACCTACGCCGATGATGCGGGTTTCAGGGTTAATCTGGCCAGCCTTTTCAAGCTGATACAGGGAAGGCAACAGTTTACGGCGCGCGAGGTCACCTTTCGCGCCGAAAATGACCAGATCGCATGCCTGGGCCGTTTGCGTTACCGCCATGTCATTCTCCTCAGTTGATAGTCTGGTGCTTATGCCAGGCTAAATTTGTAATTTTCTTACGCTGCACTGTACTGTGTTTACGAATTTCCTGAAACCCTTGGCGGTGCTTTCCCGACGTTACCGCACATAGAGGAAAAGCGTTCGCCGACAAATTGGGCATCAGGCTAAGAATGTTCGTTGTTTCGTCTGGTTTTCAGTTAGTAAAATACGACTCTGATCATGTAATGAAAAAAAACGACATTTTTTCTCGTCATTCCTCACCGCTTCTGATTGCGGAGGGGTATATTCTTGCTAAAACGCCTGATGATTTCACCCATTAATGAAATCGTTTCCATTGATGAGCGCCTGTAAACAATGAACATGCTGGAAAAAATCCAGTCCCGACTGGAAAACCTTAGCAAATCTGAACGCAAAGTGGCGGAAGTCATTCTTGCCACCCCGGCGCAGGCCATTCACTCAAGCATTGCGGCCTTGGCGCTGGAAGCCGGCGTCAGCGAGCCGACCGTAAACCGATTTTGTCGCAGCCTGGAAACCCGGGGCTTCCCCGATTTTAAACTGCATCTGGCACAAAGTCTGGCACACGGTACCCTCTATGTTAACCGTAATGTCGATGAAGACGACAGCGTCGAATCCTATACGGCGAAAATTTTCGAATCAGCAATGGCCAGCCTCGATCAGGTGCATCACGCGCTGGATATGTCGGCGGTCAACCGGGCAGTGGATCTGCTTACCCAGGCGAAGAAAATTTCCTTCTTCGGCCTGGGGTCTTCAGCCGCCGTCGCGCATGACGCGATGAATAAATTTTTCCGTTTTAACGTCCCGGTCATCTACTCCGACGATATTGTCCTGCAGCGCATGAGCTGTATGAATTGTAACGATGATGACGTGGTGGTCATCATTTCACACACCGGGCGCACCAAAAGCCTGGTTGAACTGGCGCAACTGGCGCGTGAAAACGATGCCATGGTCATTGCCATTACTTCAGCCGGCACCCCGCTGGCGCGGGAGTCGACGCTGGCCATTACTCTGGACGTCCCGGAAGACACCGATATTTATATGCCAATGGTGTCGCGTCTGGCCCAGCTCACGGTAATTGATGTGCTGGCGACCGGCTTCACCCTGCGCCGCGGAGCAAAATTCAGAGATAACTTGAAGAGGGTCAAGGAAGCGCTGAAGGAATCGCGCTTTGATAAAGAACTACTCATGAGTAGTGATAAACAATAATAGTTATTATAAGTCAGAGACCAATTATGTCTCGGCAGCGTAGCAGTTCCGCCCGTTAGCGGATTTGGCGCTACCGAATCCATGTTCACGCAACACCAAAGTTGTTTTAGTCAACGGAGTATTACATGTCCAGAAGGCTTCGCAGAACCAAAATCGTAACGACCTTAGGTCCGGCAACTGACCGCGATAACAACCTCGAAAAGGTTATCGCCGCGGGCGCTAACGTCGTACGCATGAACTTCTCTCACGGTACCCCGGAAGATCACCAGCTCCGCGCAGACAAAGTCCGTGAAATTGCAGCAAAACTGGGCCGTCACGTAGCGATTCTCGGCGACCTGCAGGGGCCGAAAATCCGTGTCTCTACCTTCAAAGAAGGCAAAATTTTCCTTAACATTGGCGACAAATTCCTGCTCGACGCCAACCTGGGTAAAGGTGAAGGCGATAAAGAAAAAGTCGGCATCGACTATAAAGGCCTGCCGGCGGACGTCGTGCCAGGCGATATCCTGCTGCTCGACGATGGTCGCGTGCAGCTGAAGGTCCTGGAAGTACAGGGGATGAAAGTTTTCACCGAAGTTACCGTTGGTGGCCCGCTATCTAACAATAAAGGTATCAACAAACTCGGCGGCGGGCTGTCTGCAGAAGCATTAACCGATAAAGACAAAGCCGACATCGTTACCGCCGCAAAAATTGGCGTTGATTACCTGGCGGTCTCCTTCCCGCGCTGCGGCGAAGACCTGAACTACGCTCGCCGTCTGGCCCGTGACGCTGGCTGCGATGCGAAAATCGTCGCCAAAGTCGAACGTGCGGAAGCGGTCTGCGATCAGGATGCCATGGACGACGTTATTCTCGCCTCCGACGTGGTGATGGTGGCTCGCGGCGATCTCGGTGTGGAAATCGGCGATCCGGAACTGGTGGGTATCCAGAAGGCGCTGATTCGCCGCGCTCGCCAGCTTAACCGCTCGGTCATCACCGCCACGCAGATGATGGAATCGATGATCACCAATCCAATGCCGACCCGTGCGGAAGTCATGGACGTGGCGAACGCCGTGCTGGACGGTACCGATGCCGTAATGCTGTCCGCAGAAACCGCTGCCGGCCAGTATCCGTCAGAAACCGTCGCCGCGATGGCGCGCGTGTGCCTGGGCGCAGAGAAGATCCCAAGTCTCAACGTTTCCAAACACCGTCTTGACGTCCAGTTCGACAATGTCGAAGAAGCGATTGCCATGTCGGCGATGTATGCGGCCAACCACCTGAAAGGCATTACCGCGATTATCACCATGACCGAGTCCGGCCGCACCGCGCTGATGACTTCGCGTATCAGTTCCGGCCTGCCGATTTTCGCCCTCTCCCGTCACGAGCGCACCCTGAACCTGACGGCGCTCTATCGTGGCGTGACGCCGGTGCATTTCGATAGCCATAACGACGGCGTTGCCGCCGCGCACGATGCGGTTAACCTGCTGCGTGATAAAGGCTATCTGGTCTCCGGCGACCTGGTGGTCGTCACCCAGGGCGACGTGATGAGCACCATTGGCAGCACCAACACCACCCGTATTCTGACCGTCGAGTAATCGCCTTCAGTGATGGGAAAGCCTCCTTACGGAGGCTTTTTTATGCTTGTTATTCTGGTAAATGCAGGCGCCATAGCCCTGCTCAGCGCAGCATACAGCTTACTTCTTCGGAAACAGTTCTTTGCGCTTATAAGGCTCAGTTTCGCCCGGCTTACGCGTCTTCAGCAGTTTCAGGATCCAGGTATACTGTTCGGTGTGCGGCCTGACGAAAATCTCAACCTCTTCGTTCATACGACGCGCAATCGTCGTGTCATCGGCTTCCAGCAGATCGTCCATCGGCGGGCGTACCAGTACCGTCAGACGATGCGTTTTACCGTCATACACCGGGAACAGCGGCACTACACGCGCACGGCAGACTTTCATCAGACGGCCAATCGCCGGGAGCGTCGCTTTGTAAGTCGCAAAGAAATCGACAAATTCGCTATGCTCGGCGCCGTGATCCTGGTCGGGCAGATAATAGCCCCAGTAGCCCTGGCGCACCGATTGAATAAACGGCTTGATACCATCGTTACGCGCGTGCATGCGCCCGCCAAAACGACGGCGTACGGTGTTCCAGACGTAATCAAAGACCGGATTTCCCTGGTTATGGAACATCGCCGCCATTTTTTGCCCGCCTGAAGCCATCAGCATCGCCGGAATATCCACGCCCCAGGCGTGCGGCACTAAAAAGATGACCTTTTCATTATTACGGTGCATCTCGTCAATGATCTCTTTCCCCTGCCAGTCAACGCGGGACATCACGCGCTGCGGATCGCGCATGCCGAGTTCGGCCATCATCACCATTGCCTGCGGAGCCGACATATACATCGCATCGATGATAGCTTCACGCTCTTGTTCGCTTTTTTCCGGGAAGCAATACAGCAGGTTAATCTGCGCCCGACGGCGGGAGCTTTTTGCCAGACGGCCTACAAAACGCCCCAGTTTGCCGAGAATGGGGTCGCGGAAAGAGGGAGGCGTCAGCGCGATTCCGGCGAAGGCGAAAACGCCCAGCCACGCGCCCCAGTAGCGCGGCAGTAAAAAAGATTTCTCAAATTTGGGGATAAATTCAATGTTATTTTTTTTCGTTTCCATGCCCGGTCCGCAGAAGGTCTGCTCAATCAATAAAGATAATGGCTTAGTTTAGCGATACGTCACTCATCGCACAAAAGAAAAAGCCGGCGCATAGCGGGCGCCGGCTTTCAGTGAAGATAATTCAGACTAATCAAAGCGCAGCTGCGGGATAACCTCTTTGGCCTGCGCCAGGTAATCGGTACGGTCGGAACCGGTTAAACCTTCGGTACGCGGCAGTTTTGCCGTCAGCGGGTTAACCGCCTGCTGGTTGATCCAGACTTCATAGTGCAGGTGCGGGCCAGTAGAACGCCCGGTATTGCCCGACAGCGCGATACGGTCGCCGCGTTTCACTTTCTGCCCCGGTTTCACCAGCAGCTTACGCAGGTGCATATAACGGGTGGTATAGGTGCGGCCATGACGCACGGCAACATAGTAGCCTGCCGCGCCGCTGCGTTTCGCCACCACCACTTCACCATCGCCGACGGAAAGCACCGGCGTGCCCTGCGGCATAGCGAAGTCAACGCCGCGATGCGGCGCGACGCGACCGGTCACCGGATTCAGGCGACGCGGGTTGAAGTTAGACGACACGCGGAACTGACGCGAGGTCGGGAAGCGCAGGAAGCCCTTCGCCAGACCCGTACCGTTGCGATCGTAGAATTTGCCATCTTCGGCACGGATCGCGTAATAGTCTTTGCCATCGGAACGTAAACGCACGCCTAACAGCTGGCTCTGCTCGCGCTTGCCATCCAGCATTTCACGCGACATCAGAACCGAGAATTCATCGCCTTTTTTCAGCTTACGGAAGTCCATCTGCCACTGCATCGCTTTGATGACCGCGCTGATTTCCGTACTGGTGAGGCCAGCATCACGAGCGCTGGAGACGAAGCTGGCGCCAACGGTGCCTTTCAGGACGTTATTGACCCAATCCCCTTTCTGCAGCTCGCTGCTCATTTTAAAGCCATTGGCGACGCGATTATAGGTACGCGTCTCGCGGCGCGACATCTCCCACGTCAGGCTTTGTAGATCGCCATCGGCGGTTAGCGTCCAGGAGAGCTGTTGTCCGATTTTAAGATTACGCAGCTCTTTATCAGCAGAGGAGAGTTGAGCGATGTCGCCCATATCAATACCGTACTGATTAAGAATACTGCTCAGCGTATCGCCGGTAGAAACCACATATTCATGGCCGCCGGAGTCGCTATCGGATTTGTCATCGAGCTCGTCCTGCGGGATAGCTTCTTCTTCCTGCGGCGCCTGATCGATGGGTTCGGAAGCTTCCGGCAGCAGAGAGCGGATTTCGCTTTTTTCCAGCTCAATCGTTCTGACTATCGGGGCTGATTCCGGGTGGTAGATGTAGGGCCGCCAGACGGCGACCGCTAACGTTAGAACGCTCAACGACCCCAGCATAACGCGATGAGGTCGCGGCAAGTTGTTGAATGCCTGAGTGACAGCGCGGGCTATCTGTTGCACGTATTCACTTCCTCGTTAATCTCCTTTCAGGCAGCTTGAATACTGATGCCCCAACTGGCTCAGGAACTGTGGGTAACTGTCTTTACCCAGTTTAATTCCGATTCCAAGTGGATCCAGGGTTCCCATGCGCACGGAGGTCCCCCTGGCAACAGCTTCGATAACCGCTGGCCTGAATTGTGGCTCAGCAAAAACGCAAGTCGCTTTTTGCTCAACCAACTGTGTTCTTATTTCGTGTAAACGCTGCGCACCAGGCTGGATTTCAGGGTTGACGGTAAAATGCCCCAATGAGGTCAAACCGTAATGTTTTTCGTAGTAGCCATAGGCGTCATGAAAAACGAAATATCCCTTACCTTTCACCGGCGCCAGCTCGTTACTCACCTGTTTGTCGGTTGCGGCTAATTTTGCCTCAAATTCCTTCAGGTTGGCGTCAAGTTTGGCTCGACTCTGCGGCATAAGTTCCAATAATTTATCGTGGATTGCAACCGCTGAGAGCCGCGCTATCTCTGGGGAGAGCCACAGATGCATATTGTAAATGCCGTGATGGTGATCGCCGTCACTTTTTTCGCCATTAGCATGTTCGTGACCATGTTCGTCATCGTCATCATCCGTCCCTTTGATGAGCAACGGTTTCACCCCATCCAACTGCGCGATAGTGACCTTTTTGTGCTCCGCAATGCTTTGCGTTGACTTGTCCATGAATGCTTCCATTTCTGGACCAATCCACACCACTAAGTCTGCGTTCTGTAAGCGTTTTACATCAGATGGGCGCAGGGAATAATCATGCTCGGAAGCACCGTCAGGTAGCAAAACCTGGGTATCCGTTACGCCATCGGCGATAGCGGAAGCGATAAAGCCAAGGGGTTTCATGGAAGCGACGACGGCAGCATGAGCCACCGGGGCATGAGCGAACAAAAAAGCGGCGCTAAGTCCAGCGCAAAGAAGCGTATTTTTATGTAACATAATGCGACTAATCATCGTAATGAGCGAAAGTGATGTGATATTATAACATTCAATCGCTAGTGCAACCCCTAATTTGACATGACGAATCTTGTAACGCTGGAAAAAGTCGCGGTCGTCTACGGCCAGCGGCGCGTGTTGTCTGACATTTCGCTAACGCTAAAACCAGGCAAAATTTTAACGCTTCTTGGCCCAAATGGCGCCGGGAAATCGACGCTGGTGCGCGTGGTGCTCGGCCTGGTGACGCCGACAGAAGGTGCTATCCAGCGCGAGAAAAATCTGCGTATCGGCTATGTGCCGCAAAAACTGCATCTTGATGCGACCATGCCGCTGACGGTCAGCCGCTTTATGCGCCTACGTCCCGGTACCCGTAAACAGGATATTATGCCGGCGCTGCAGCGCGTGCAGGCCGGGCATCTAATCGATGCGCCAATGCAAAAGCTCTCCGGCGGCGAAACCCAGCGCGTGTTGCTGGCGCGCGCCCTGCTGAATCAACCACAACTGCTGGTGCTGGATGAACCTACCCAGGGCGTCGACGTCAATGGGCAGGTGGCGCTGTATGATTTAATAAACCAACTGCGTCAGGAGCTGAACTGCGCGGTCTTAATGGTTTCCCACGATCTGCACCTCGTCATGGCCAAAACCGATGAAGTGCTGTGTCTGAACCAGCATATTTGCTGCTCCGGAACTCCGGAAGTGGTCTCGATGCACCCTGAATTTATCTCCATGTTCGGCCCGCGCGGCGCGGAACAGCTTGGCATTTATCGTCACCAACATAATCACCGCCACGACCTGCAGGGGCGGATTGTACTGCGTCGGGGAAATGGTCGCTAATGATTGAATTACTGTTACCCGGCTGGTTAGCCGGCATGATGCTCGCCTGCGCGGCAGGCCCCCTGGGTTCGTTCGTGGTCTGGCGGAGAATGTCCTACTTTGGCGATACGCTGGCGCATGCTTCGCTGCTTGGGGTGGCGTTTGGTCTGCTGCTCAACGTGAATCCGTTTTATGCGGTTATCGTGGTCACGCTGCTGCTGGCGGGCGGCCTGGTGTGGCTGGAAAAACGCCCTCACCTGGCGGTCGATACCCTGCTGGGTATTATGGCCCACAGCGCGCTGTCGCTCGGTCTGGTGGTGGTGAGCCTGATGTCGAACGTTCGCGTCGACCTGATGGCCTATCTGTTTGGCGATCTGTTAGCCGTTACCCCACAGGATTTAATCTCCATTGCATTAGGCGTAGTGGTGGTGGTCGCGATATTGCTCTGGCAATGGCGTAACCTGCTGGCGATGACTATCAGCCCTGATTTAGCGTTTGTTGACGGCGTGAAGTTGCAGCGGGTTAAACTGTTGCTGATGCTGGTGACGGCATTGACTATCGGCGTGGCAATGAAATTCGTCGGCGCGCTGATCATCACTTCGCTGTTGATAATCCCGGCCGCTACCGCCCGCCGCTTTGCCCGCACGCCGGAACAGATGGCCGCAGTAGCCGTTGGCGTGGGTATGCTGGCGGTAACCGGGGGATTAACCTTCTCGGCGTTCTACGATACCCCTGCAGGCCCTTCGGTTGTGCTGTGCGCAGCGGCGCTGTTTGTTCTGAGTATGACGAAGAAAGCGGCGAGTTGATTGAGAGGCTACCCGGTAGCGGAAAGCTACCGGGTTTCATCAGGGCATTTCCGGCGGGGTAATACCGAAGTGATTCCAGGCGCGCACCGTCGCTATTCGGCCACGCGGCGTGCGCTGCAGGAACCCCTGCTGAATTAAGTACGGCTCCAGCACGTCTTCAATGGTTTCGCGCTCCTCGCCGATAGCCGCCGCGAGATTATCGAGGCCGACCGGCCCACCGAAGAATTTGTCGATTACCGCCAATAGCAGCTTGCGATCCATATAATCAAACCCTTCTGCATCCACGTTGAGCATATCCAGCGCCTGAGCGGCGATCTCAGCGGAGATAGTGCCATCGTGACGGACTTCGGCGAAGTCGCGCACCCGGCGCAGCAGGCGGTTGGCGATACGCGGCGTACCGCGCGCGCGACGGGCGACTTCCAGCGCCCCTTCTTCGCTCATCTCCAGCCCCATATGACGGGCGCTGCGGCCAACAATGTGCTGCAGGTCCGGCACCTGATAAAACTCGAGGCGCTGTACGATACCAAAGCGGTCGCGCAGCGGCGAAGTCAATGAACCAGCGCGGGTGGTCGCGCCAATCAGGGTAAACGGCGGCAGATCGATTTTAATCGAGCGTGCGGCCGGGCCTTCGCCAATCATGATATCCAGCTGGTAATCTTCCATCGCCGGATACAGTACCTCTTCCACTACCGGTGAAAGGCGGTGGATCTCATCAATAAACAGGACATCATGCGGCTGAAGGTTGGTCAGCATTGCCGCCAGGTCTCCGGCCTTTTCCAACACCGGGCCGGAGGTGGTGCGCAGATTCACGCCCATTTCGTTGGCGACGATATTGGCAAGCGTGGTTTTCCCCAAACCCGGCGGGCCAAAAATCAGCAGGTGATCGAGCGCATCGCCGCGCAGTTTCGCCGCCTGGATAAAGATCTCCATCTGCGAACGCACCTGCGGCTGGCCGACGTACTCTGCGAGCAATTTAGGGCGGATAGCGCGGTCAGCGGCCTCTTCGAAACCAATGCTGTCGCCTGATACCAGCCGATCTGCTTCAATCATCCCTTACCTCACAACGCCGCGCGCAGCGCTTCGCGGATTAGCGTTTCACTATTAGCGTCCGGACGGGCGATTTTGCTCACCATCCGGCTGGCCTCTTGTGGTTTATAGCCCAGCGCCACCAGCGCGGCAACCGCTTCTTGCTCCGCGTCGTCGGCAGTTGGGCCGGCAGGCGTGGTCAGCACCAGATCGGCGGCCGGAGTAAACAGGTCGCCATGCAGGCCTTTAAAGCGGTCTTTCATTTCGACAATTAAACGCTCAGCGGTTTTCTTGCCGATACCAGGCAGTTTCACCAGCGAGGCGACCTCTTCACGCTCAACGGCATTCACGAACTGCTGCGCCGACATGCCGGAAAGGATAGCCAGCGCCAGCTTCGGCCCGACGCCGTTGGTTTTGATAAGCTCTTTAAACAGCGTGCGTTCCTGCTTGTTGTTAAAGCCGTACAGCAGCTGCGCGTCTTCACGCACCACAAAATGGGTGAAGACGATGGCTTCCTGCCCGGCTTCCGGTAGCTCATAGAAGCAGGTCATCGGCATATGGACTTCGTAACCTACGCCCCCGGTTTCCAGTAATACCAGCGGGGGTTGCTTTTCGAGAATGATGCCTCTGAGTCTGCCTATCACGTAGCGCTCCTGAATAAAGGGCCGAAAGTCTAATGCGTTATCATAAAAAAAGGCTGGATGAATATCCAGCCTGATTTGTGATTATCGTAACCGCCCTCGCGCCAGGTTGAGCCGGGTCTCGCTAATCTGAGCCAGGTTCTGACTGAGGTGGCAATGGGTGATGGCGATGGCCAATGCATCCGCCGCATCCGCCTGCGGATTTGCCGGAAGTTTCAGCAAGGTACGCACCATATGCTGTACCTGGCTCTTTTCCGCGCTACCGATGCCGACGACGGTTTGCTTAACCTGGCGGGCGGCGTACTCAAAGACCGGCAGGTCCTGGTTCGTCGCCGCGACAATCGCCACCCCGCGCGCCTGCCCAAGCTTCAACGCCGAATCGGCATTTTTCGCCATAAAGACCTGCTCGATAGCGAAATAGTCAGGCTGGAACTGGGTAATAATTTCGGTGACGCCGGCGTAAATCAGCTTCAGCCGCGACGGCAGATCGTCTACTTTGGTGCGGATACATCCGCTGCCAAGGTAGCTCAACTGCCGCCCGACCTGGCGAATCACGCCATAACCGGTCACGCGTGACCCCGGGTCAATGCCGAGAATAATGGCCATCACGCGCCTCCAGTATTAACTCACCCGCAATACCGGCTACCGGCATCACAGCGTTGCGGCAACCTCATCGGAGATTTCGCCGTTATGATACACTTCTTGCACGTCGTCGCAGTCTTCCAGCATATCAATAAGACGCAGCAGCTTCGGCGCGGTTTCCGCATCCATATCCGCTTTAGTCGACGGGATCATTGAGACTTCAGCAGCGTCAGCTTTCAGGCCTGCAGCTTCCAGCGCATCACGTACCGCGCCCATCTCTTCCCAGGCGGTGTAAACGTCAATGGCGCCGTCGTCATAGGTAACTACGTCTTCAGCACCCGCTTCCAGCGCAGCTTCCATGATGGTGTCTTCGTCACCTTTCTCGAAGGAGATCACGCCTTTTTTGCTGAACAGATAGGCCACGGAGCCGTCGGTTCCGAGGTTACCACCAGTTTTGGTAAAGGCGTGGCGCACTTCGGCTACGGTACGGTTACGGTTATCGCTCAGACATTCAACCATTACCGCAGTGCCGCCCGGGCCGTAACCTTCATAAATGATGGTTTCCATGTTCGCGTCTTCATCACCGCCGACGCCGCGCGCGATAGCGCGGTTCAGGGTGTCGCGAGTCATGTTGTTGGACAGCGCTTTATCTACCGCCGCGCGCAGACGCGGGTTGGATGCCGGATCGCCGCCGCCCAGACGCGCAGCGGTGACCAGCTCGCGGATGATTTTAGTAAAGATCTTACCGCGCTTGGCATCTTGCGCCGCTTTGCGGTGTTTGGTGTTGGCCCATTTACTATGACCTGCCATAAAAAACTCTCCAAAAAAGCCGTCTTCCCGCGACAAACGCCGCGGGATGTTATCCGGCGTTAATTACAAATTCTTCAATCGCCTGCCGGTTGCTCCACGATTTAGTTAGCGCGGCGGCATCCGACGCGCTAACCCAGCGGTAATCCAGATGTTCAGTGAAAACAATCTGGCGCTCATGGGGCAGCGCAAGACGGAACCAGAATTCCGTATTGCGCTCGACGCCCGGCGCATAGCGATGACGTAAGTGAGAAAATATCTCGAACTCCACCGTACGCTGACAGTCAATTAAGGCCAGTTGCTCGCGAGCAACGTCAATGGCGACCTCTTCCTTTACTTCGCGCGCGGCGGCCTGCAACGCGGTTTCCCCCTCTTCCAGGCTGCCGGTAACCGACTGCCAGAAAGCGGGATCGTCGCGTCGCTGCAACATCAGCACCCGCTTCGTATCTTCGGCGTAAATCACCACCAGAACGGAGACGGGCAGCTTGAATGACATCTTAGTTGTTCTCCGGAGACTCTTTTGCCTCTTTCGCCACAACCTGAATCCCCAGTTCGCCTAACGCGGCAGGATTCGCGAAGCTCGGCGCTTCGGTCATCAGGCACGCGGCAGCCGTGGTTTTCGGGAAGGCGATAACGTCACGGATGTTATCGGTACCGGTCAGCAGCATGGTCAGGCGATCGAGGCCAAACGCCAGGCCGGCGTGCGGCGGCGTACCGTATTTCAGCGCATCCAGCAGGAAGCCGAATTTTTCACGCTGTTCTTGTTCGTTAATGCCCAGAATACCAAACACGGTTTGCTGCATTTCACCGCTGTGGATACGCACCGAACCACCGCCGACTTCGTAGCCATTGATGACCATGTCGTAGGCGTTAGCCACAGCGTCTTCCGGCGCGGCTTTCAGCTCAGCGGCGGTCATATCTTTCGGCGAGGTGAACGGGTGGTGCATCGCGGTCAGGCCGCCTTCGCCGTCGTCTTCGAACATCGGGAAGTCGATAACCCACAGCGGCGCCCATTTGGTCTCGTCGGTGAGATTCAGGTCTTTGCCCAGCTTCAGACGCAGCGCGCCGAGGGCATCGGCAACCACTTTCTTGTTGTCAGCGCCGAAGAAGATCATGTCGCCGTCCTGCGCGCCGGTGCGTTCAAGGATAGCTTCAACGATTTCGGCGTTGAGGAATTTCGCCACCGGGCTATTGATGCCTTCAAGGCCCTTCGCACGCTCGGTCACTTTAATATAGGCCAACCCTTTCGCGCCGTAGATCTGCACGAATTTGCCGTATTCATCAATCTGTTTACGGGTCAGCGCCGCGCCGCCCGGCACGCGTAAGGCAGCAACGCGGCCTTTGGCGTCGTTAGCCGGGCCGGAGAAGACGGCGAATTCTACCGCTTTCACCAAATCGGCTACGTCTACCAGCTCCATCGGGTTACGCAGGTCCGGCTTATCGGAACCGTAACGACGCTCTGCTTCGGCAAAGGTCATCACCGGGAATTGACCGAGGTCTACGCCCTTCACGTCCTGCCACAGCTTGCGTACCAGATCTTCCATCACTTCACGCACCTGCGGCGCGGTCATGAACGAGGTTTCAACATCAATCTGGGTAAATTCAGGCTGACGGTCGGCACGCAGGTCTTCGTCGCGGAAGCATTTGACTATCTGATAGTAACGATCGAAACCGGACATCATCAGGAGCTGTTTGAACAGCTGCGGAGACTGCGGTAGCGCGTAGAATTTACCTTTGTGTACGCGCGACGGCACCAGATAGTCACGCGCGCCTTCCGGCGTAGCTTTGGTCAGCATCGGGGTTTCGATATCGAGGAACCCGTGATCGTCCATGAAGCGGCGCACGAAGCTGGTGATTTTTGCGCGGGTTTTCAGGCGCTGAGCCATTTCCGGACGACGCAGGTCCAGGTAGCGGTATTTCAGGCGCGCTTCTTCGGTGTTGACGTGGTTGGAGTCCAGCGGCAGCGCTTCCGCGCGGTTGATGATGGTCAGGTCAGACGCCAGCACTTCGATTTCGCCGGTGGCCATCTCGCGGTTAACGTTGCGCTCTTCACGCGCACGCACGGTACCGGTGATTTGGATGCAGAACTCATTACGCAGTTCGGAAGCCAGTTTTAATGCATCCGCACGATCCGGATCGAAAAACACCTGCACGATGCCTTCACGGTCGCGCATATCGATAAAGATAAGGCTACCGAGATCACGACGACGGTTGACCCAACCACACAGGGTCACTTGCTGCCCCACGTGGGACTGACGTAGCTGTCCGCAATATTCTGTACGCATGAGATATCCCTTAACTTAGCCGCAGGCGGATGTTGCCTGCCTTGCAGGCGACGAGGTCGCAGCTTTGCTGAATGTCACTACTGAATGAAAAAAGGCGGCTATTATACTGGAAATTCTGTCTGACGATAAGCCCGACGCAGTTTGTACGCTGCTTTGCTGCGCGCTTATTGCTTGTGCTCACATAAATTAACAAAATTTGTTACCCTTGAGCCGAATTAGCAACGGTATTGTAGCGGCCTGACAACAGAACAAGATACGGGGATACCATGTTAGAACTCAATGCGAAAAAAACCGCGCTGGTCGTTATTGACCTGCAAGAAGGCATTTTACCCTTTGCCGGCGGCCCGCACCGCGCCGACGAGGTGGTGGCGCGCGCGGCAAAGCTGGCTGAAAAATGTCGTCAACAGGGTTCGCCCGTCATCATGGTTCGGGTCGGCTGGTCCGCCGATTTCGCTGAAGCGTTAAAACAGCCGGTGGATGCCCAGGCTGGCGCCGCGAAGTTGCCTGAAAACTGGTGGATCTATCCGCCAGCGCTTGGCAAACAAGATAGCGATATTGAAGTGACGAAACGCCAATGGGGCGCGTTCTACGGTACCGATCTTGAACTGCAGCTTCGCCGCCGCGGTATCGACACCATTATTCTTTGCGGTATCTCCACCAATATCGGCGTGGAATCCACCGCCCGCAATGGCTGGGAACTCGGTTTTAATCTGGTCATTGCCGAGGATGCGTGCAGCGCCGCTTCCGCCGAGCAGCACCAGGGCAGTATGACGCATATCTTCCCGCGCATCGCCCGCGTGCGCAGCACTGAGGACATTCTCGCCGCCTTATGATTTATATCGGGCTCCCGCAATGGTCGCACCCTAAATGGGTGCGCCTTGGCATCACCGGCCTTGAAGAGTATGCCCGCCATTTTAACTGCGTGGAGGGTAATACCACCCTGTATGCCTTACCAAAGGCCGAGATTGTCGATCGCTGGTATCAACAAACTCACGATGATTTTCGGTTCTGTTTCAAATTCCCGGCCACGATTTCACATCAGGCGGCACTGCGCGACTGCGACGATTTAAGCCACGAATTTTTTACCCGTCTGGCGCCGCTGGAATCGCGCATCGGCCAGTACTGGCTGCAGTTGCCCGCCACCTTCGGGCCACGAGACCTCCCTGCCCTGTGGCAGTTTCTCGATACGCTACCGAAAAACTTCACCTACGGCGTTGAAGTTCGCCATTCTGAGTTTTTCGCCAAAGGCGATGCTGAACAACAGCTTAATCGTGGCTTGCACCAGCGCAACGCCAACCGCGTGATCCTCGATAGCCGCCCGGTACATAGCGCCGTCGCGCGCAACCCGGCGATGATTGACGCGCAAAAAAAGAAACCCAAAGTTCCGGTTCACGCGGTCATGACCGCGGAGCAGCCGATGGTGCGTTTTATCGGCAGCGACGATATGGCGCAGAATCGCGAATTATTTCGCGTCTGGTTACAGACGCTGCCAAAGTGGCATCAGTCAGCCACGCCATGGCTGTTTCTACATACCCCGGATATCGCCCAGGCGCCTGAACTGGTGGATACGCTATGGGAAGATTTACGTGCGGTGCTGCCGGGCGTCGGCGCGGCGCCGTCAATTCCGCAGCAATCCTCGCTTTTCTGATATCCTGCTATGATAGTCGGAGCCACCTGACATAATTAAAGGGAGTTTTGGGTATGGTCAGCGCGCTGTATGCGGTTTTGGGTGCGTTATTGTTAATCAAGTTTTCCTTCGACGTGGTACGTCTGCGCATGCAGTATCGCGTCGGCTATGGCGACGGTGGTTTTAGCGAACTACAGGTCGCTATTCGCGTTCATGGCAATGCGGTGGAATACGTCCCCATTGGGCTCATTCTGCTGTTGTTCATGGAAATGAACGGCGCGCTAACCTGGATGGTGCACGTTTGCGGTATTTTGCTGATTGCCGGACGCCTGATGCACTCGTACGGTTTCCATCATCGCCTGTTCCGCTGGCGGCGTTCCGGAATGAGCGCCACCTGGTGCTCGCTGTTGCTGATGGTGCTGGCTAACCTGTGGTATATGCCCTGGGAGTTGGTTTTCTCCCTGCGTTAGCGCACAATACGCCGTTTTCGTTTTTTCGGGTTTAACGTTATGTCTCACCGCGACACGCTTTTTTCCGCGCCGATCGCCAGTCTCGGCGACTGGACCTTTGATGAACGGGTAGCCGAAGTCTTCCCGGATATGATCCAGCGCTCTGTTCCTGGTTACTCCAATATTATTTCGATGATCGGCATGCTGGCTGAGCGTTTTGTTCAGCCAAACACTCAGGTTTACGATCTCGGCTGCTCGCTCGGCGCCGCGACGCTTTCCGTACGTCGCAATATCGCGCATCCGGGATGCAAAATTATCGCCATCGATAACTCCCCGGCTATGGTGGAACGCTGCCGTCGTCATATTGATGCCTATAAAGCACCGACGCCGGTTGAGGTTATTGAGGGCGATATTCGCCATATCGCCATTGAAAATGCTTCGATGGTCGTGCTGAACTTCACTATTCAGTTCCTCGAGCCGAGCGAACGTCAGGCGATCCTGGATAAAGTCTATCAGGGGCTAAATCCTGGCGGCGCGCTGGTGCTTTCCGAAAAATTTAGCTTCGAAGACGCCAACGTCGGCGAACTGCTGTTCAACATGCACCATGACTTCAAGCGCGCCAATGGCTATAGCGAACTGGAAATCAGCCAGAAACGCAGCATGCTGGAAAACGTGATGCTGACGGATTCAGTGGAAACCCACAAAGCGCGACTGCGCCAGGCGGGGTTTGAACATGCCGAACTGTGGTTCCAGTGCTTTAACTTTGGTTCATTGGTGGCGGTTAAATCCGAGGAACGGGCATGATCGACTTCAGTAATTTTTATCAGTTGATCGCGAAAGGGCCGCTCTCCCACTGGCTGGAAACCCTGCCCGCTCAGGTCGCGGCCTGGCAACGCGAAGCGCTGCATGGCAAGTTTCGCGAATGGGAACGCGCCGTTGAGTTTCTGCCCGAGCTGACGCCCTGGCGTCTCGATCTATTGCATAGCGTCACGGCGGAAAGCGAAACGCCACTCAGCGAAGGCCACCAGCTGCGAATTGAGAATCTGCTGCGAAACCTGATGCCGTGGCGTAAAGGCCCTTATTCGCTGTATGGCATTAATATCGATACCGAATGGCGTTCCGACCTGAAATGGGAACGCGTGCTGCCGCATCTTTCCGATCTCACCGGTCGTACTATCCTCGATGTCGGCTGCGGCAGTGGTTATCACATGTGGCGGATGATTGGCGCCGGCGCGCATCTGGCGGTCGGTATCGACCCAACCCAGCTGTTCTTATGCCAGTTTGAAGCAGTGCGTAAACTCATCGGCAACGATCAGCGCGCGCACCTGCTGCCGCTCGGCATCGAACAACTGCCGGCGCTGGAAGCCTTTGATACCGTCTTTTCGATGGGCGTGCTCTATCACCGCCGTTCCCCGCTGGATCATCTGTGGCAGCTCAAAGATCAGCTAGCCCCCGGCGGCGAGCTGGTACTGGAGACGCTGGTCGTTGAAGGCGATGAAAATACGGTGCTGGTGCCCGGTGACCGCTACGCGCAAATGCGTAACGTTTATTTCATTCCTTCCGCAGCCGCGCTGAAACAGTGGCTGGAGAAGTGCGGATTCATCGATGTGCGCATTGTTGACACCTGTGTGACCACCAGCGAAGAGCAGCGCCGCACCGAATGGATGACGACGGAATCACTCGCCGATTTCCTCGATCCGCGTGACAGCAGCAAAACGCTGGAAGGTTACCCCGCGCCGCTGCGTGCGGTGATCGTCGCCACTAAACCAGAAACGCAGCAGTCGCTGGCCAAAAAAGCGGCCGCGGCCAGGGCGTAATTCACCTCAGCCGACCACTGGTGGCGCTCGCGGGATAAAAAAAGGCCCCTGTTGAAATTGCAGGGGCCTGGTACGGGCAATCATCATATTGGGCGACATGATGTGCAGCAAAAAACGGTTAGCTTCGCGGGTTAACCCCGCGCGGCAGAAATAATCTGTTTCATTTCCGCCACCGCCTCGCCGTTAACGGCATAGCGGCAATATTCGTCGGCATCTGCGTCGGTGGACATCGATAACCCCGGATTACGAAAGCGCATCGGCGATGGCAACCACTGCCCCGCGGAACTATGCACCTCTTTGAGGCCTGCCTGCAGAAATTGTTGCAGATTGGCAGCCCGCACTCCCGCTCCGGCCATAATGATTGGAGTATCACCCAGGGCAATTAGTTCCATAATTTTTGCAAGACCTTGTTCCGCCGTTGGCCGTTGACCGGAAGTGAGGATCCGAGCAACGCCCAGTTCAGCAAGCGAATGCCAGGCCTGACGCGGGTCGGCGCACATATCAAAGGCCCGATGGAAGGTCACCGCCAGCGGCCCCGCCGCCGCCATAATTTTTTGCATGCGGGCGATATCCACCTGGCCGTCAGCATCGAGCACGCCAATCACCAGACCCGCAAAACCCAGATCTCTGACCGTCGCCACATCATCCAGCATGGCGGCAAATTCGCCCTCGGTGTAACAAAAATCGCCGCCGCGCGGGCGAATAATCGGATGAACCGGAATCGAGATACTCGCTCGCGCCGAACGCAGTACGCCCAGCGACGGCGTTAATCCGCCCTCCTGCGGCGCGGCGCACAGTTCAATGCGATCGGCGCCGCAACGCTGCGCCTCCAGCGCGCACTCCATGCTATAGCAGCAGACTTCCAGCAACATCGTTCCCTTCTCCATTTTCATTACGGGCAACACAGCATGTCACGATTTATCCTCACAGACGCCGCGCCGCTTCACACTGTTAAGTATCGGATCGCTCGCTGGCGACGATTTGCTCGATCGACCAGGGATGGAATTTAATGGTCACTTTGCCGTCCGTGACCGCCAGCGTCGGGTTCGGCAAACGTTCACGCTCCCCTTTCGGCGCACTGGTTTTCACAAAAATCCCCGGCTGGCTGAGTCCATCATCAGAAAGTAGCGCCAGGGCGCGGGCATTCAGCGTCTCCGGCTTGCCCGGCAGAACGATTTCGATATGCTCCCAGCCTTCGTGCGGGTAACGTTTTTCACCCGGCCAGGGCAACTCCACAACCGTAAAGCGCCAGTGGGCGACACAAATGGGTTCGGCAAGCTTAAATAAGCAAATGGGGCGGCCATTAATGATATTTTCCGATAGCAACGTGCTGCAACGCTCCAGCCCCTGCCGCCAGCGCTCCGCCGTCGTATTTTGATGACAACGCAGCGAAATATGGTCGGCGTCCAGCGGCGCAAGCTCCAATCCCAACCGTTCGGCCAGCGCTTGCAGCGCATCGCTAAAACGCGGTAAATCCGCCGAAATATCATTCAGTTCATCAATTTGCTGCCAGTTCGCCATCTTGCGCCTCGGTGATCGCTAAAAAGGCTAATTTATCCTGTTTCACCGCCCCGACCAACCGCCAATCCGCGCGCCGAAACAACGAATGGTTATTGATTAAGCGTGCTGCCCGGCAACTTACGTGTGGTGCTGACGACGGGGCGCAAATGCAGTATACTCCCGCCTTAATTTGTCCATGTTCCGGCGCCGCCCCACAGGGGTTCTCGCGCCTTAAAAGTAAGGTATTCCGGTGAATATTCAGGCTCTTCTCTCAGAAAAAGTCAGCCAGGCCCTGATCGCGGCAGGCGCGCCTGCCGATTGCGAACCTCAGGTCCGCCAGTCAGCAAAAGTTCAGTTCGGCGACTATCAGGCCAATGGCGTGATGGCGGTGGCCAAAAAACTGGGCATGGCGCCGCGACAACTTGCAGAGCAGGTACTGTCTCATCTCGATCTGAACGGCATTGCCAATAAAGTCGAAATCGCCGGACCGGGCTTTATCAATATTTTCCTCGATCCAGCTTTCCTGGCGGAAAACGTCAATCTCGCGCTGCAGTCCGAGCGCCTGGGCGTGGCGAAACCACAGCCGCAGACTATCGTTGTTGACTACTCCGCGCCGAACGTGGCGAAAGAGATGCACGTCGGCCATCTGCGTTCAACCATCATCGGCGATGCCTCGGTACGTACGCTGGAGTTCCTCGGCCATCGCGTTATCCGCGCCAACCACGTCGGTGACTGGGGTACCCAGTTCGGTATGCTGATCGCTTATCTGGAAAAGCAGCAGCAGGAAAACGCCGGCGAAATGGCGCTGGCCGACCTCGAAGGTTTCTACCGCGAAGCGAAAAAGCACTATGACGAAGACGAAGCCTTCGCCGAGCGCGCGCGTAGCTACGTGGTTAAGCTGCAGGGCGGCGACGAGTACTTCCTGCAGATGTGGCGCAAACTGGTCGACATCACCATGTCGCAAAACCAGATCACCTACGATCGCCTGAATGTCACTCTGACCCGCGATGATGTGATGGGTGAAAGCCTGTACAACCCGATGCTGCCGGGGATCGTTGCCGATCTGAAAGCAAAAGGCATGGCCGTCGAGAGCGAAGGCGCGACCGTGGTCTTCCTTGATGAATACAAAAACAAAGAAGGCGAACCGATGGGCGTCATCATCCAGAAAAAGGATGGCGGCTACCTCTACACCACTACCGATATCGCCTGCGCAAAATACCGTTATGAAACGCTGCATGCCGACCGCGTGCTCTACTACATCGACTCTCGTCAGCATCAGCATCTGATGCAGGCATGGACTATTGTCCGTAAAGCCGGCTATGTACCGGAGTCCGTACCGCTGGAACATCACATGTTCGGCATGATGCTCGGTAAAGACGGTAAACCGTTTAAAACACGCGCCGGCGGTACCGTCAAACTGGCCGATCTGCTGGACGAAGCGCTGGAGCGCGCACGCCGCCTGGTGGCCGAGAAGAACCCGGATATGCCGGCCGATGAGCTGGAAAAACTGGCCAATGCGGTGGGTATCGGCGCGGTGAAATATGCCGATCTGTCGAAAAACCGCACTACCGATTACATTTTCGACTGGGACAACATGCTGGCGTTCGAAGGTAATACCGCGCCTTACATGCAGTATGCCTATACCCGTGTGCTGTCGGTGTTCCGTAAAGCCGGTATCGACGAAAGCGCGCTGGCTGCCGCGCCGGTAGTTATTAGTGAAGATCGTGAAGCGCAGTTGGCTGCCCGCCTGCTGCAGTTCGAAGAAACGCTGGCCGTCGTCGCCCGTGAAGGTACTCCGCACGTAATGTGCGCCTACCTGTACGATCTGGCCGGTCTGTTCTCTGGTTTCTACGAACACTGCCCGATCCTCAGCGCCGAAAGCGAAGAGGCCCGTAATAGCCGCCTGAAACTGGCGCTGCTGACGGCGAAGACGCTGAAGCTGGGTCTTGATACTCTGGGTATTGAGACCGTAGAGCGGATGTAAAAACAAACCCGGTGAAAGCCGGGTTTGTTTTATTCGTCGCCCCGGTCCGCACAGCGCGGCCGGGGAATCAATGCCGCTATCAGAAATATTTGCGCAGATACTCCGTCAGACAAAGAATCGCCATCGCCTGGCCGTACGGCATCGAGGTGAGCGGAATTTGCCGGTAAAAATCGAGATCGGAGCCCATTCCGGTACCAAACGAGGTTTGCAGCAGTTCCCCCTCTGGTGAAATATGTCGCACAATCCCGCGTATCGCCTTTTCGGCAACCTCGGTGTACTCCGCCCCGACATAACGCTTGCGTATCGCTTTCAGGATGCCGTAAGCGAAGCCCGCCGTCGCTGACGCTTCAAGATAGGAATGCGGATCGTCGAGCAGGGTATGCCAAAGCCCGCTCTCATCCTGACATTTCGCTAACGCGGCAATTTGCGCATTCAGCACCTGTAGCAGATAGCGGCGTACCGCACTGCCCTCTGGCAAATCCACCAGCTCAAGGAAGTCCGGGATCACGATGGTGAGCCAGCTGTTACCTCGCGCCCAGCGCGCACGCGCAAAGTTGTGCCGACCGTCGTAATTCCAGCCGTGGAACCACAGGCCAGTCTCTTTATCCATCAGGTTCTGTACGTGCAGCAAAAACTGATAGGTTGCTTCTTCAATGTACTGCGGACGATTTAGTAATTTACCGATTTTGGCTAGCGGCAGCACCGTCATCATCAGCGTGTCATCCCACATCTGCTGATGGTTCTCTTCCGCCAGGGTAATGTGCTGCATGCCTCCCTGCTCGGTGCGCGGCATCTCATGCATCGCCCACTCGGCCCAGCTATCGAGCCATGGTAGATACTCCTGACGCCCGGTCTCTTCATAGCGATAAGCCAGCGTCAGAAACGGCGCCATGGTATTGACGTTTTTGGTAGTAGCCCCTTCGGCGAAGCGGTCGGCGAACCAGCCGTCAATGATATCGCGCATCGCGATATCGCCGGTTTGTTGATAATACTGGTAGATGCCGTACAGCCCAACGCCGTGGGTCCATTCCCAACCGGCCCAGCCTTTGGTATCGATGACTCGCCCGTCGTCCAGCCGAAGTAAAAACTGCCCGCTTTCATCCTTTATATTCACCAGGTTTTGCGTCACATTACGGATCAATGCCTGAAGCTCACTGCGAGCGATAAAGCGCTCAGGCTGACGCAATAATGGGCTATGTTTGACCGGCCAAACTTTCATGTTCTTAACCTCTGGTATATGTCGAATTCAAAGTGCCGCCCTGATTCAGCGCCGGGGCGGCAGGTTTATTGCGATTCAGGTAACCAATATTGTTATTGCCCCACAGGCAGTCGTAAGGCATTCCCGCCAGCATCTCAACTACCGCGCGGTTTTCCGCCGTCGCCTGCTCGGGCTGTGCGTAACCGATATCACGCATCACCAGCGTCTCGGCGCGGAGCACACTGTGCGTATGTAAATTGAGTTTAAAGCGCAGGGAGACCAGGAAGCCGCAGGCCAGCACCACTAAAGTACCGACGCTAAGGATCAATAGAATGGTGTGACTAACGCCTTCCGGCTGAATTTTTTGCCCGGAAACAAAGCCCGATAATTGCATGATGATACCAACCAGCATCACCGCCCCCGCCTGGGATGCTTTGCGGGTCAGCGTCATAATACCGGCGAAAATGCCCTCCCGACGCTGGCCGGTAATGACTTCGTCGACGTCGGCAATATAGGTGTAGGTATTCCACGGCACGTAATTAATGCCGCCGCGCCCCAGGCCCGCGATCGCGGAAATGAGCAGTAATAATGAATAGACGTCGCTCAGCCCCGCGTAATAGAGCACGGCATAAGAGAGAGAGCTCAAACCAAACAACACCACTACCATGCGGTATGAAGGCGCCGGGCCAAAGCGGATGCAGAGCGGGATCATGGCGATAACCGCGATGAACTGGAAGATAGCCATCGTGCCGAGCAGGTTAGAGGCGACAGAGGCGTCCTGCATCAGCACAAAGACCACGTAATAGGTAAACACGGCGTTGAACACGTCCTGCGCGATATAGCCGCCCAGATACATACCAAGATGCTGGCGGAAGATTTTAATGCGCAGCGTAGAGCTGAGCTCAATAAAGAGGCGATTAAGACTCTGCGCGAGGGTTAAGTTGCGCTTTTCTTCTTCCGCACGTAACGCCGCTTCAGACCACGCTTCCCGCGGGCGTTCCCAGGTGAAAAACCAGACGAAGGTCAGCATTAGCGCGCACAGCACCGAAAAGACCAGGCTTGCGTAAAAAAATGAGCTGGCGTTATCTTTACCCAGTTGGGTGAGCAGGATCCCCGGTAAAAACGAGGCTAAAATCGCCGACATTTGCGCCATGGAAATACGCGCGCCGGAAAATTTGGTTTTCTGTTTGAAATCATCGGTCATCTCCGGCACCAGCGTCTCGTAAGGCACCAGAATCATGGTATAGACAATATCAAACAGCAGATAAGTTGCGAGGTAGTACCAGAATCCCATATCGCCTACCCACATCATTGAGTAGCTAAAAACGCAGGGAATCCCGAGCAAAATAAAAAATTTGCGTCTGCCGAACCGCTTACCCAGCCAGGTAGAGCCAAAGTTATCGGTTAAGAAGCCCATCAGCGGGCTGACGACCGCGTCGAGCACGCGCGCGGTGGCGAAAATGAGCGTCGCCTCAATGGGCGATAGCCCGCAGAAGGTGGTGTAAAAATAGAGTAGCCATGCTGCGGTTAGCGCGGTGGTTCCCGCGCCGAGAAAATCGCCGGAACCATAGGCGAGATAATTAGCCAAACCGATTTTTCGTGTTTTCATCGCCGTAAATCCTGTCTCTTTTTTATTAGATAACTTCGGTCTTACCACGGGCTATACCGAAGTTTTGCGGATACATGGCTACAGTAAGATCATGAAAACCGGCTTACCTTTGCATTTTTGCCAGTACCAATCATTCAGTGGCAAAAAAACAAAGGGCCGGGCAACATGCGTCACCGATTTATAAAACAGCGTTTCTTTTAAAGCAAAAGAGGGAATCATTTTTGCGAGTCAGCTGCCAGAATCTGATACCACACGTTCGCAGAAAGGCGTTTTCAACCGCGCGAATACCCCTTGTGGAAAAATGGAATTAGGAGTAAAGAAAGTAGAAAGGTCCCGTTGCGTATCTCAAGGAGGCTAGATGCCCTACTCTCATCTGTTAGTCGCCGTCGCCCCAACGCCGGAAAGCCGCATGTTGGTCAATAAAGCGGTGTCTATAGCACGTCCGTTCAATGCGCAGGTCAGCCTGATCACTCTGGCTACAGATCCGGAGATGTATAATCAGTTCGCCGCGCCGATGATGGAGAATTTGCGTGAGATTATGCAGGAGGAGACACGTAGCTTTCTTAATGAACTCGCCGCCCAGGCGGAGTATCCCATCAGCAAAATGACTATCGCCAGCGGCGAGCTTTGTCATCACGTGAAGGATTTTTGCCGTCAGCATCACGTCGACCTGGTGATCTGCGGCAACCATAACCAGAGCCTGTTTTCCCGCGCGACCTGTTCAGCGAAGAATATCGTCGGCAGCAGCGGCGTTGATGTGCTGTTGGTTTCCCTGGAATAAGCTGATGCCGAAGCATCAGCCGTTTTGACTACGCGGAGGGAGTAACTACGGTTGGCTGCTGGCAGCTATCTTCATGCGACTTTACCCGCTTTAGATCGGCAACAAACTGCGCCTGCCAGTTATCAATATCATTACTCTCGATCGCCTTGAGCATTTTGCCATGGCGAATAATTCGCTCGGCAAGCGGCATCGTAAGTGCGCGATCCAGCGCCGCCGCCACTTCATCGCGATCGTAGGGGTTGACGATGAGCGCGGAAGTCAGTTCATTAGCCGCGCCAGCGAACTGCGATAACACCAGCACCCCTGGGTTTGCGGGATCCTGTGCGGCGACAAACTCCTTGGCTACGAGGTTCATGCCGTCGCGCAGCGGCGTGACAAGCCCCACGTCGGAATAACGAAATACCTTCATGAGCAGTTTGCGATCGAAATGCTGATTCAGATAATACAGCGGCGTCCACCCCAGTTGACCATAGTGGCCGTTGATTCGTCCGGCGGCCGTTTCCAGCTGATGGCGGATATCCTGATACGCCTGAACATCACCCCGCGAAGTGGGCGCTATCTGGGTATAGCGAATTTTCCCACGATGCTGGGGGTAGTTTTCCAATAGCGCCTCGTAAGCCTGAAAACGCTCCGGCAACCCCTTGGAGTAATCCAGCCGCTCAACGGAAAAAATATTCTTAACGCCTTTTAGTTCAGCTTTCAATTGAGCCAACTTCGGCGGCAACGGCCCGCTGGCGCTGCGCGCGACCTCCTGAGGCTCAATGCTTATCGGATAGACGGCAGTACGGAACGTCTTGCCCCAGGCGCGGTATTGCTGATGCCCCACTTCGCATAAGGTGGTTTGCTGGGCGACGCAATCAACAAATGCCTGTCGGTCATTTTCGGTCTGAAAGCCGAGCAAATCATAATCACAAAGCTGTTCAAGAAGCTCCGCATGTGGAGGTAAGGCGTTGAATATTTCAGGCGTCGGGAACGGAATATGCAGGAAAAAGCCGATGCGGTTCTTCACACCGTTTTTGCGTAATTCGCTGGCAAATGGCAACAGATGATAATCATGAACCCAAATCATATCGTCGTCGGCTAGCAGCGGCAGCAGCTTTTGCGCCACGGCAGCGTTAACGCGTAAATAGCCATCCCAGGCCGGACGCTGAAAATTGACTAAGTCGAGACGATAGTGAAAAGCGGGCCATAGCACCGCATTGGAAAATTGATTGTAGTAGAGTTCGTGGTCTTCTTCGCTCAGGTTGAATGAGGCCCAGGAAATATCCCCCTTACTCACCTTCTTCAACGGCTGGTTATCATCGCCGATTTCCCCACTCCAACCAAACCACGTGCCGCCGCTCGCCTTCAGCGCACCTAAAATGCCCACCGCCAGGCCGCCTGCGCTGGCCTTTTTATCATTCGGCGTTGCAATACGGTTAGATACTACGACTAAACGACCCATGGTCATCCCTCCCGTTAGTGAATACATCCAGGCATTGCGTATTGTCGACGACATGACGTAACCACTGATGTACGGCGGCAACATTTGCCAGCCGCCAGCGCGCCTGTGTGTCGCCTTGTCCAACTTTTATCGATATTCCGCCTAATTGATTAACCATAGTAAAACCCGCCTCATCAGTCAGGTCATCGCCGATAAATACCGGCGTTCGTCCCGCAAAAGGCGCTTCCCGCATAAACGCGGCAATCGCTTCACCTTTGTTGATGCCACGTGGCTTGATCTCTACGACACACTTCCCTTGCTGAATGGCCAGAATCGGATAACGCTGTACGATTTCCTGCGCCAATGCCAGGATGGCGCTCTGGTGTTGTGGCGCCTGGCGATAGTGCAGCGCAAAAGCGATGCCTTTATCTTCCAGTTCACTGCCAGGCAACGTCTGGAGCGCCGACGTTAATGCTTCGCCGACTTCACGGCTGAGCGCCGGCGGTAGTGATACGTCATGTCTTTTTCCATTGATATCGCGGCGTTCAGCCCCGTGGACGCCGGCAAGCGGTAATCGCCAGTGACGGGTAAGTGCATCGAGCTCTGCGAGTGAGCGCCCTGAAATCAATGCCACAGCGTCATGTTGCTGCTGTGCCAGTAATCGCAACATCTGAAGGACGTCTTCGGGGATAACAACCTGATCGGGATGAGGTTTGATATCGGCAAGCGTGCCGTCAAGATCCAGAAAAAAAGCGTGGTTTCCGGTTAGCTCAGGCGGTACAGATATCTGGTCAGCCACCCTGTGTTCCTCCTTATCATGGCCAGCGTTATGCTGGTTGTTAACTAATTGTTAGCCATGTAAGTATAGACAGTGTGACCAGCCTCGCCATTTTTGATAGTCACCGCCAGCGCAGCGGGCGCCGGCGGGACATTAGGAGTAGACTTAAAAGTTGCGCGCAATTAATGCGAACGTTTCGCTTTTTGCTTGTAACGGTCGAAGATAACCGCTGCCAGCAATATTACCCCACGGACCACATATTGCGAGAATGGCGAGATGTTCAGCAGGTTCATCGCATTCTCCACGGTACCCAGGATCAGGATCCCGGCCACCACATAAGAGATCTTACCGATCCCGCCTTTTAGCGAGACGCCGCCCAGGACACAGGCCGAGATCACAATCAGTTCATAACCAATTGAGGTCATAGGCTGCCCGCTGGTCATGCGCGAAGCCAGGATAATCCCCGCCGCCGCCGATACCAGACCTGAAAGAACGAAGATGATGATCTTGGTACGAACAACCGGCACCCCTGCCAGGCGCGCCGCCTCTTCATTGCCCCCTATGGCCAGCGTGTTGCGGCCAAAGGTGGTTTTATTCAGTAGCAGCCCAAAGACGATCAGGCAGGCAACCGTCAGCCAGATAGGCGCCGGCAGACCAAGCCAGTTGGCATAACCCAGGGTGAAGAAACGTTCATCCTCAATGCCAACCGCTTTACCATCGGAAATAATATAGGCCAGCCCGCGGACGATTTGCATGGTAGCCAGAGTTGTGATTAGCGCGTTGATTTTCAAACGCGCAATAACAAAACCATTCACCAGCCCGCTGACCGCCCCCAATAGTAATCCGGCGGCAATACCAATCCACAGACTTTCGGTGAGATTAATAACGACTGCTGTCGTCACACCGGCACAGGCAATGACCGAAGCGACTGACAAATCAAAATCCCCGGAGGCCAGGCAGAACAACATACCGCAGGCAACCATTCCCGACATGGAAATCGCCAGCCCCAGCCCTTTCATATTGACGAAAGAGGCAAAGTTAGGAACAAAGATCACGCAGCCGATGAACAACACGGCGAAGACCACCAGCATACCAAACTGATCCCAGATTCGGCCGAAGCTGAAAGAGGATCGTGCGGCGCTGGGCGTAGTTACAGATGACATCATTCACTCCTTAATCAGGCTACGGCCTGGCTGACTTTAGGCATCGCAAGGCTCAGCGCCTGCTGTTCATTCGCGTCTTCATGCAGCAATTCACCGGCCACTTCACCTTCGCGCATGACGACGATGCGGTCAGCGACGCCGAGCACCTCTGGCAGGTCGCTGGAGGCAAAAACGACCGCCACGCCAGAAGCCGCCAGCGCATAGATAACGTTGTAGATTTCATGCTTTGCGCCAACATCGATGCCGCGGGTCGGTTCATCAAGCAGGATGACCTTCATCTCTTCCGACAACCAGCGACCAAGAATAGCCTTCTGCTGATTACCACCGGAGAGATTCATAATTAACTGTTCAGCTCCTGGGGTTTTGATATTGAGCGATTTGATATGCTGTTCGGCATTACTCGCTTCCCAGGCGTTGTTAATCAGGCAGCCGGCATGAATATGCTTACGTCGCGCGCTGATATTGATGTTGTCGCGCACCGAATGTACCGGAATGATGCCCTCGGCTTTGCGATCCTCCGGACACAGCATCATTCCCGCCTGAATCGCCTGCGCGGGTTTGCGAATGTTTATCGCCTGACCGTCGATATAGACCTGACCGCCGGTAATTCTGCTGCCGCCAAACAGCCCTTTCATTAATTCACTGCGTCCGGCCCCGACCAGACCGAACAAGCCGACGATTTCGCCGCTGCGTACCGATAAACTGATCGGCATTCTGACGCCTGGCGCTTTAACCTGATCCAGTCGTAACCGCTCGCTGCCATATTCACGCGCTTTCCAGCCATAGATATCGCCAAGATTACGCCCCACCATCGCTTGCACGAGGGCATCGTGATCCACCAGCCGCATGTCGTCAAAGGTCCGCACGTAGCGGCCATCTTTAAACACGGTAATAGCATCGCTGAGGGCGAAAATTTCCTCCATACGGTGCGAGACGTAAATAATCACTCGCCCTTCTTCACGCAGTTCGCGGATGACGCGAAACAAATTGTCGATTTCGCGTGCAGAGAGTGAGCTGGTAGGTTCATCGAAAGCGATGATCTTCGCGTTACGCGCCAGCGCCTTGGCGATCTCTACCATCTGCCACTGGCCGATCGACAAATACTTCAGCGGCGTTTCCGGGTCGATATCCAGCCCCAGATGCTCCAGCTGCAGCCGCGCTTCATAGTTCAGCAATGACCGGTTCACAATGCCGCCTTTATGCGGCAACTGGCCCAGATAGATATTCTCCGCCACGGTCATTTCCGGGATCAGATGAAGTTCCTGATAAATAATCGCTACGCCAGCATTCAGCGCAGCGGTAGTATTCGTGAATGCCATTTGTTGGCTATCGATTTGCAAATGCCCGGCGGTTGGAATGTAATTACCGCTGAGAATTTTTAAGAGAGTGGACTTCCCGGCGCCGTTTTCACCCATCAGCGCATGGATCTGCCCGCGATAGCAGTCAAAGCTAATGTCAGACAGTGCTTTAACGCCCGGGAACGTCATGGTGATACCGCGAAATGAGAGATAAGGGGTAGATTGTTGCATAACGACTCCGCTCAACTACGCATAACCTCCCGCCAGCGCGGGAGGCAGAATGAACCCGGCCTTACAGCCCTTTCTTAGCCAACTCTTGCTTAAAGTTGTCGCGGGTAATCAGCACCACGTCCGTCACGGCGGTAAATTTCGGCGGCTCGGTACCTTTGGTCACCCAGTTGTAGAGCATCTCACTAGTTTTATAGCCATGGATATCCGGGCTTGGCAGCAGAGAACCATAGAACCCTGTCGGCTGGGCTTTCGAAAGCTCGTTCACCGCGTCGACGCCGTTAATACCGATGCCGATAACATCCGGCGCTTTAAAGCCCTGGCCTTCAGTTGCCCGTACGCCGCCCAGCACGGTGTTATCGTTCATACCAACAATTAACCAGTGTTTCACCTGCGGATGCTGAACCAGCATGGAGTTGCCAGCATCAAAGGCCCCTGGGATATCATTGGATTTGGTTGGCACGCGATAGATCTGTTTTTCCGGGAACCCCGCTGCTTTCAGTGCGTCAATCGAGCCGGTGGTGCGGCGGCGGGCAGTATCCAGTTCATCGGCGGTAATCGCCATCACGCCGGTATCTTTCACGTCCCAGCCGCGTTTTTGCATCTCTTTATACAATTCCTGCCCCTGACGAGCGCCGATTTCGCTGGCGGCCATCATAACCAGCGGCACGCTCTCCATCGGCTTACCTTTGGCATTAACAAACTGATCGTCGACGGTGATAACTTTCATGTCATAGCCGCGAGCCTTGGCAACAATCGCCGCCCCCAGTTTTGGGTCCGGGGTGCAGATGACAAATCCCTTCGCGCCGCTGGCGGCGAGGCTGTCGATTGCATTAAGCGTTTTTTCACCATCTGGCACCGCGATTTTAATCACCTCAAAGCCCAAATCCTTGCCGGCTTTATCAGCAAATTTCCACTCGGTCTGGAACCAGGGCTCCTCTGGCTGCTTCACCAGGAAACCGAGCTTGAGGGTTTCAGCCATAGCTGATTGTGACATAACCGCCGCGAGACCAATGGCCGCCAGCGCTTTAGTAAATTTGTGCATGGTAAACTCCAGCTTTAATTCGCTTTTCTGTAGGGAAAAATCGGACTTAAATTTTTTATCAGTCTTAAAACAAGGCATTAGAAAAAACGCAATCAACATTGCCGTTGTTAAAATAGTTTTAACTGGAAATTATTTATCCATACGAGAGCGTCATCACACCGCAGAATTACAGTAATTGCGTACATAAATTCAGCAAAAAATGACATAAAAAAAACGCTAATTGTCAGACAATTAGCGTTATGTGTGGCACAATAGTCCATATCACCAGCAGACTTATCCTTGTGGGTTCGCTAACGCCATCCCGGGCTACTCTACCCTTCGATTCTCCGTCAGCTTATACGTTATTCTTCCACTTCTAACAAAAAATGATCTATCACAAGTTCATTATCATCTCGCTATTTCCGAATAATGAATAAGCTATGATCGATATATGAATTTACCGTTAAATCACCTTCATTAATAAAAATTAACTAGCTCTACGAACTATTAAATATAACCATTTAAATTCAATTCGTTACGATTTAAAAACCACAAAAAAGACAATAAAAACAAGCAGTAAAACTGATATTGTAACAAATCGTAAATAACGCATGTTGAGAGTTTTCTTATTCGACATCTAAGGGTATTCTTGATGTATCGGCAGATATAAATAAATAGTCACGTGCAAATGGAATGCACCGTATTTATTTCCTGCCTATTGCGTTGCGCTTGCAAAACTCGCCCGTGAGGCGATGGTAGCGCGTCATACTTCCCATGCGGATAAATAAGGATATTGTTATGGCAGTTCCAGGAATGGTTCAGAAATTAAATACCCAGATTAATCTCGAGTTTCACGCATCAAATGTTTATCTACATTTAGGCGAATGGTGCGCGCAGCAGCGTCTCAACGGCACCGCCACCTTCTTGCGTACCCGAGCTCAATCAAGCGTGACGTTAATGATGCAGGTTTTTGACTATATGAAAAAGGCCGGCGCCTGGCCAATTGTCAAAGCCGATGAAAGCTATCCCCCGCAATGCACAACGCTTGAAGAAGTGTTTGCCAAAACCCTTGAAGAGTATCAGCAACGTAGCAGCATGCTGTCCGGTCTGGCGCAGGAAGCCAAAGCGCAGCGCGATGACACGACGTGGCGTTTTTTGACGCTGCTGGAGAAAGAGCAGCAGCAAGATGGGCTGTTACTACAAACCGTTCTTGAAGAAATACGGACTGCTGATAAAGCCGGGCTCGGTATGGAGCAAACGGACCGCCGACTTCTCAATCTCATCTCGCCTCAACAGCACTAATTGAATCTGGCCGTTTCAGACTGCAACGGCCAGGCAATCAACTTCTCAGAGATAATCTAGTGTGCTTCACCCTGCGGGGTAAACTTCAGCTCAATCAGCGCAATTGCTTTTTGCACTGCGCGCAGCGTCACCGGATCCGCCGAAGCAGGGTTACTCGCAAAATCAATCGCTTTTAACTGCGTCGCCATTTTTTCGCGCACCTCGACCGGGGCGATAACGTCAATCACATCGAGGATCTGTTTGATGACCAGCTGGCATGCGACGACATCGGATACCAACTCATCTTGTTCAGTGAAAGGTTGAGACATTTTTTACTCCTATTTTCAGGAGCGTAATAGTAACCTAAATCGCACCAGATAAAAAAACATGTGCGGGAGCGGCGAAAAGAAAACGTACCGCAAAGATACTTATTCACTTTGCTATGGCAACGAATCAATGGGTACAACAACAATTACGCCGAAAAAAGGCGCTTTTTCCGTCCCGGCATTATTGGTGGCTGGCGCTTTCTTTATGGAGTTTCTCGATGGCACGGTCATCGCTACCGCCCTGCCTGATATGGCGAAGGAGTTTGGCGTAGCGGCGGTCGCGCTCAATATTGGCATCAGCGCCTACCTGATCACCCTCGCGGTGCTGATCCCGGCCAGCGGCTGGATTGCTGACCGCTTCGGCGCGCGGAAAGTGTTTACGCTTGCACTCGCCATTTTTACCCTCGCCTCCGTTTTCTGCGGTTTATCGCGCAACCTCGAAAGCTTTGTGACAATGCGCATTCTACAGGGCGTCGGCGGCGCGCTAATGGTCCCCGTCGGGCGACTGGCGGTGTTGCGCACCACGCCCAAAGATCAGCTCATCAAAGCAATCGCCACGCTAACCTGGCCGGCGTTGGTCGCACCGATAATCGGCCCGCCGCTCGGGGGCTTCATTACCAGTTACGCCAGCTGGCACTGGATCTTTTTTATTAACGTTCCGCTCGGGCTACTGGCGATGGCGCTTTCGCTACGCATCATTCCCAATATCCGTGAAGAAGAACGTCGCCCTTTCGATCTACCCGGTTTTGTGGCGACATCATTGGCAATGATAAGCCTGGTGGCGGCGATGGAACGACTCGGCGACCAACAGCCGCAAAGCTGGCAAACGCTGGCGCTATTGGCGACGGGTATTGGATGTATGGCTTTTGCGCTACGTCATTTCCGCCGCGCCGCCTGGCCAATGGTACGGTTGGACGCTCTGCGGGTTCCTACTTTCCGGGTAACCATGTACGGCGGTTCACTATTTCGCGCCTCGATAAGCGCCGTCCCGTTTCTGCTTCCGCTACTATTCCAGGTAGGGTTCGGTATGGATGCTTTTCATTCCGGGCTACTGGTGCTGGCCGTTTTTGTCGGCAATCTCACTATCAAGCCCGCAACTACGCCGCTCATCCGCTGGTTGGGGTTTCGCCGCTTATTGCTGATTAACGGTGCGCTGAATGTCGCCTCGCTACTTGCCTGCGCGCTGTTAACGCCGCAAACGCCGGTATGGCTGATAATGTTGATCCTCTATCTTGGCGGGGTGTTCCGTTCCATCCAATTTACCGGCGTCAGTACGCTCGCTTTTGCCGACGTTCCTTCCGCCCAGATGAGTTATGCCAATACGCTGTTCAGCACCGCTTCACAGCTGGCGGTTGGGCTCGGAATCACTCTCGGCGCTATCGGCATTCGCATCGGTGAACAGTTGAGCGAGTGGTTTAACCTGACGACGCTACCGGGAATTGATTTCCGTTTGGCGTTTGTCTTTATCGCGCTGATTTGTTTGATAGGGATGATTGATACGCTGCGACTTACGCGAGATGCCGGTAGCACGGTATCCAGTAAAGCACGACCATAACAAACAGGCCCGCATATTGATGCAGGCCTGTTTGAAAAGCCCTATCAGCCAATAACCTGGCGGACAAAAGCTTCGATTTCTTTATCCTGGCAGTTTTCGAAGAAGCATTGCTGGAACCGCGGCCCGGAAACGGCGGTTTTTACCAGTTCCGGATCGATAGCTCGTAAGGTATCAAGATAATTTTCTTTCACCACCGCCGCTTTCACTTTATTCAGAATCCCAGCATTGCGAACCTGCGGCTCTTTACGTTCCGGCGGATAGCCCTCGCCATTACGGCCGGTGAAGGCCTTCTCGAAGATAAAGCGCACGTTAAGCTCCGCCCCCCAGCCAAAGCCTTTAGCAAAAGGCAGCGACAACGCGTTACCGTTGTTGATTTGGGCAAACAGGAAGGCATCCGCCGGGTCAATACAATAACCACAGACCACTCCGGGATGGATGTTCAACGACATCAGCGCCCCCTGCCCGGTTCCACAACCGGTCACCACAAAATCGACCGCTTTGGAATTCAGCAGGATGCTGGCCATGATACCCAGATGGATATAGGTGAGATGATGATCGTGTTCATCGCTCATTCCTACGTTGTAAACCGGGAAGCCTTTTTCATCGGCAACGGCATTAAGCTCGTTGAGAATGATAGCATTTTTGCTGGCCTGGCTGTTTTCCATCATCAGTGCGATTTTCATGCTGAACTCTCCTGAATACTGTCCGGGCGCTGCCCGATATGTGTTAGCGTTATCAGGACTCTACTACTTCATAAATGCTTTTTCAAACTTTATGAAAAGGTGTTTTATAAAAAGCATGACGCTTCACACTTCCAGCCTCACTCGGCCCGACCCTACCGTTCCATGTTCACACCACTTAATATTTGTAGTTTCTCTTTGCGCGATAATTTACGAAATAAATATCAAATTAAAACCATTCTCATTTATTATTATATTGCCAATGCGTTTTATTCCCATTTGCATTTTTACTAATTGATTTTTTTAATTTACTTTTTGCAAATAAATTACTAACAAATTATAGTGACGGCACAATATGATTTAATCTTTATTTCCGGAGTGGACGCCATGCTGAAAGCAGAAATGATCGAAAAACTTAATGAGCAAATGAATCTTGAGCTTTATTCTTCTTTGCTTTATCAGCAGATGAGCGCATGGTGCAGCTACCATAGCTTTGAAGGTGCAGCCGCCTTTCTCCGCCGCCACGCGCAGGAAGAAATGACGCACATGCAGCGCCTGTTCGACTATTTGAACGATACCGGCAGCCTGCCGCGCATTAATGCCATTAGTTCGCCGTTTGCCGAATATGCTTCGCTGGATGAACTGTTCCGCCAGACCTATGAACATGAACAGTTAATTACGCAAAAAATTAATGAACTGGCGCATGCGGCAATGACCAACCAGGATTACCCGACCTTTAATTTCCTGCAATGGTACGTAGCAGAACAGCATGAAGAAGAGAAATTATTCAAATCTGTTATTGATAAACTGACCCTTGCCGGTAAAAGCGGTGAAGGCTTGTACTTTATCGATAAAGAACTGGCAACCCTCGATACGCAAAACTAATTCCCACAGCGGCGGCCTCCCCGGCCGCCGCGCGCTCAATGACGGCAAATTTTACTCTCGCTGGTATTGAAACCCTCTTCAACTGCGATGAATTTTCCTTTCCGCTGCAAAAACGTCACCAGTTGCGCCGCGTCCAGATCCTGCGCCGAACAGGTGTGAAAGCGGGCATCTTCGCCAAATTGTCTCTTAATGGCCGCTTCGAGACTGGCAACGCTGTACGACTCGCCCGATGCGATCATCATCTGCAGTACTTCATGACCATGAATAGATGACATAACTCCTCCTGTAAAGCGTGCAGCATATATCAGCATGCGCCTGGCGGCTTTGCGCCAACGCAGCCTTTTCCGCCCCCATAAATGTAAAGATATAATTACACCAATTGTAACCATCATTTGACGAAATCACTCATTTCACATACTCTGCGCGACATAATTATTCGTTCATTCCTTCATAGATAGAGAAAAGCGTGAAGAACCGCACTCTGGGTAGTATTTTAATCGTTGCCGGTACCACCATTGGCGCCGGTATGTTGGCGATGCCGCTCGCTTCAGCGGGAGTCGGTTTTGGCGTCACCCTGGTATTACTGATCTCGCTGTGGGCGCTGATGTGCTACACCGCCCTGCTGCTGCTGGAGGTTTATCAACATGTCCCTGCGGATATGGGATTAGGCTCACTGGCGGCACGCTATCTCGGCCGTTACGGTCAATGGATTACCGGTTTCTGTATGCTTTTTCTGATGTATGCGCTAACGGCGGCCTACATCAGCGGCGCTGGAGAGCTGCTGGCCTCCAGTCTTAATCAGTGGCTGAACTGGAGCCTACCGCCTTCTGCTGGCGTATTGCTCTTTACCGGCATTGGCGGCGCGGTGGTGTGCATCGGTACTTCTCTGGTCGATCTGTTTAACCGCTTTTTATTTAGCGCCAAAATTATCTTCCTCGCGGTGATGCTGGTGCTGCTGCTGCCCCATATTCACCAGATAAATCTTCTGACGCTGCCGCTACAGCAGGGCCTGGCGCTATCCGCTATTCCGGTGATTTTCACCTCGTTTGGTTTTCACGGTAGTATTCCCAGCATCGTTAGCTACCTGAATGGCGATATTCGCAAACTGCGCCGCGTGTTTATCATCGGTAGCTTTATTCCGCTGGTAGCCTACATCTTCTGGCAACTCGCCACGCTTGGCAGCATTGACTCTCCGGCCTTTACCGCCGTGCTGGCGAAGAACTCCGGCCTGAACGGCCTGCTGGCAGCGATCCGCGATGTTGTCGCCTCGCCGCATGTAGAGGTGGCGGTACATCTGTTTGCCGATTTCGCCCTGGCGACGTCTTTCCTCGGCGTCGCACTGGGTTTGTTTGATTACCTTGCTGATTTGTTCCAACGTAAAAATACGCCTGCCGGGCGTGTTCAGAGCGGCGTCATCACTTTCCTGCCGCCGCTGGCGTTCGCCCTGTTTTATCCGCAAGGTTTCGTGATGGCGCTGGGGTACGCCGGCGTGGCGCTCGCCGTACTGGCGCTGATGCTGCCATCATTGTTGGTAATGAAGAGCCGAAAACTGCACCCGCAGGCGACATGGCGTGTACCGGGCGGCTCGATTGCGCTATGGCTGGTATTGGGCTGTGGAGTGGCGATTGTGGCCATTCAATTCGGCATTGTGGCGGGATTACTCCCCGCGGTGGGATAACAAAAGGGGCCATTTGGCCCCTTTTTTATTTAGCTAAGCAACACTGCTTATACTTTTTGCCGCTACCGCAGGGGCAAGGATCATTACGCCCCACCTTGGTCTCATTTCTTACCGGTTGCTGCACGGCCGTCGGCTGAGCATTTTCCATCCAGTAATTATATAAAGCCAGCGCAGCGGGCTTGATGCTATCAACGCTTTCGACAAATTCATCCGCGGTCAGCGTATCGAGCGCTTCGAAACGTTCTTCCGTTCCGTGCAGCGCAATGGCATCGAGCTGTGGCTGCAGTTCTGCAGGTAACGTCGACCAGTCGCACAGCGCAACGCCACGCATATAGCCAAAGCACCACTCTTCAACGATGGTCAGCTCCTGGCCTTCAAACTCGCGGGTGCCGAACAGGGGGTCAAATTGCTCCGGGTAGTCGGCCAAACGTTCGGCGATGTCGCTCATATGCTGCAGCGTCAGGTTGACGAAACGATCGCGTTCACGATCGTTAGCCCAGCGCGGCACGTTATCCGCTCCACCCCAGATAGCCAGCAGCCACTGCGCGGGTTCGATTTCACTCGGCCCGGATAAGATAGCCGTCAACAGACCATCAAGTTCGGAGACATCAAGGATGGCACCCTCGGTGGCATATTTCGACAGGATCTCATCCAGCCACTCAAGTTCACTTTCGTTCAGGGGTCCGGTTTTCATTACAGGCTCATGATGGTAGAAAAATGGCGCTTACAGTAGCGAAAATGGGAGGAGAAAACCACCCGCTCTCGCTCACACAGGTGAATTTATTAACGCCGGCAGACCCGGCGGCGCATCAATTACATATCTTTAATGATATTAGCACGCATCACTTCGTATTCACTTGCGCTTATAACGCCCTCATCGAGCATTTTCTTAGCCTGTGCCAGGCGCTCTCTGACATCATCCGCGGCAGAACTCTTGCCCATCGTATTACCGCCGCTGTTGTCATCGTTCTGTTCATCACCAAAGCGATTACTGCCAATAGTGCCACGGGTGAAAATCATCCAAATCGACATTATCAACGCGGCCAGGCCGCCCAGCGCGATCACCCATACCCATACTGCGGCTCTGCCCTCTTCGACGGTAGCGGCAATACCAATCAGACCAATTAGCATAATGCCGTACGGCGCCAGCAACCACCAGCCGGATTTGTTGAGATCGTGCAGACGGCGCACCGCAACCGCGATCCCCGGAATGATAATAATTAACCCGAAGATACCGCCAACGACGGGGATCAATCCCAGGATCGCGGACAATATAAAGTTAGCAATGGTAAAAACCACATATTCCTGGCGCGCGGAGCGGCCGCGGAAAGTGGCGTATTTTCGAAAACAGTTCCCGTAGCTTTCAAGCAACGTGGCCATAAGATCCCTCATATATAATTATCATTGCCATTAAGGCGTCACATACCCAAAGGATATCAATACAGCGTTAACATTAACGTCAGTGATATATTACCTTAAATGGTTTGCAAATTTCCTGATAAAAATAGGTAAGGGAAACGCGGTAGATTTCAGCGTATTCATGACCGATTTATAGCGCTCAAAGCCTAACCCGGCTGGTGGGAAGGATGTCAAAAAAGGACAATTCAGAAATGAAAAAACCACCCGGAGGTGGTTTCACGACACTGCTTATTGCTTTGATTATTCTACTTTATCCCAATGGTACCCGGAGTGGGACTTGAACCCACACAGCGCGAACGCCGAGGGATTTTAAATCCCTTGTGTCTACCGATTCCACCATCCGGGCTCGGGATATAAAGTGGAGGCGCGTTCCGGAGTCGAACCGGACTAGACGGATTTGCAATCCGCTACATAACCGCTTTGCTAACGCGCCTTTAATACCTAAACACCCGCTACTGCCGATGCTTTCAATTTGGAGCGGGAAACGAGACTCGAACTCGCGACCCCGACCTTGGCAAGGTCGTGCTCTACCAACTGAGCTATTCCCGCATCATCAAGTAGATTAGGTAATCACTTGATTTTGTTATCGTCTGGAAGACTGTGCCGCCGTTCGATGCGTTGCATTCTACTTATCTCACGCGGTGAGTCAACGGTATTTTTCGCAACTTCGTCTCGTTTGCTGAAATTTGCGTCGAAACGATCACTGTTCAAGCAAATCGCCGCGTGCAGCGTTCAAATATTGCAGCATTGACCACAGCGTCAACACCGCAGCAACCATGAACAGAACGATACCTGCCCACTCCACCCACATATTCGGCCGCCACAGCATCCAGACCAGCGCCGCCATCTGAGCTGTCGTTTTCACTTTACCAATCCATGATACGGCTACGCTGCTGCGTTTACCCAGCTCTGCCATCCACTCGCGCAGAGCAGAAATAATAATTTCACGCGCGATCATCGTCGCTGCCGGCAATGTCACCCACCAGGTGTGGTAGTGTTCGGCAACCAGCACCATGGCAATCGCCACCATTACTTTATCCGCGACTGGATCAAGGAAAGCGCCAAAACGCGTGCTTTGGTTCCAGCGACGCGCCAGATAGCCATCGAACCAGTCGGTAACGGCAGCCACAAAGAAAATTAACGCGCAAACGAAAGGTGCCCAGCTGAAAGGCAGATAAAACGCCAGCACGAAAAACGGTATCAGAATAACGCGAAACAGAGTGAGCAACGTCGGAATATTAAATTGCATGGTAACGGGTAACTATATGTTGTAAGTGTAAATTAGCCCTATGGTGCTACAGAGCCCCTAATGTTTCAACGAGTAGAAGATCTTTTCTGCCAGTCCGTGAGATATACCCGGTACTTGCGCAATTTCTTCTACACTGGCCTTCTGCAAACCCTGCAGACCGCCCATATACTTCAACAACATCTGTCGGCGTTTCGGGCCAACGCCTTCAATCGTCTCAAGAGTACTGGTACTTTTCACTTTCGCCCGTTTTTTACGGTGCCCTGAGATAGCATGATCGTGCGATTCATCGCGAATGTGCTGGATAACATGTAAAGCAGGAGAATCCGGCGGCAGACTAAAGCCCTCGCCTTCTGGTTCAAAGAATAAGGTCTCCAACCCGGCTTTACGATCGCTCCCCTTCGCCACCCCCAGTAGCAGAGGATGATTTTTATCCCACGGTACGTCCAGTTCGGCAAAAACGGCTTTGGCCTGGCCAAGCTGGCCTTTACCACCGTCGATCAGGATAACGTCAGGGATTTTGTTCTCTTCTATAGCTTTACCGTAGCGGCGGCGTAACACCTGATTCATTGCCGCGTAATCATCACCAGGGGTAATACCGGTAATATTGTAGCGGCGGTATTCTGCCCGCAGCGGACCATTGCTATCGAACACCACACAGGAAGCGACGGTTTGCTCCCCCATGGTGTGGCTGATATCAAAACACTCCATCCGCTTTACAGCTGGCAGTTTCAGCAACGTTGCCAACGCCTGCAAACGTTGGCTGACCGTTGATTGCTGTGAAAGCCTGGTGGTCAGCGCGACGGCGGCGTTGGTGCGCGCCAGTTTCAAATAGCGCGCGCGATCGCCGCGGGGTTTGGTCTGCACATTCACCCGACGACCGGCCAGTTCGGAAAGCGAATCGGCAAGCAGGGTTTTATCGCCCAGGTTGAAATCGAGTAAAATTTCCCCCGGTAAGGTTCGCATCTGGCTGCCCTGCAGGTAGAACTGCCCCACGAAGGTTTCCACGACCTCACCCAACTCGGTACCACCCGGAACTTTCGGGAAATAACTGCGGCTACCAAGCACCTTGCCCTGGCGAATAAACAGCACATGCACGCAGGCCATTCCGGCATCAAAAGCCACGCCGATAACATCCAGATCGTCGCCGGTATTGGAAACGAACTGTTTCTCAGTCACCCGGCGTACCGCCTGGATCTGATCGCGAATACGGGCGGCTTCTTCAAATTCCAGCGCCTGGCTGGCCTTTTCCATCCGGGAAATCAGTTGCGTCAATACCTGGTCGTCTTTGCCCGCGAGAAACAGCCTTACGTATTCTACCTGCTGCTCATACTCTTCTTCACTCACCAGCCCGGCGACGCACGGCCCTAAACAACGACCGATTTGATATTGCAGACAAGGACGCGAACGGTTGCGATAGACGCTGTTTTCACACTGGCGAATGGGGAAGATTTTTTGCAACAGCGCGAGCGTTTCGCGAACTGCGTAACCGTTAGGGAACGGACCAAAATATTCGCCTTTGGCGTGTTTAGCACCGCGGTGCATCGCCAGTCGCGGATGGGTGTCGCCGCTGAGAAAAATAAAAGGATAAGATTTATCGTCGCGCAGCAGCACGTTGTAACGTGGTTGATATAGCTTGATGTAGTTATGCTCAAGCAATAACGCTTCCGTTTCGGTATGGGTAACGGTTACGTCAATTTGCGCGATCAGCGCCACCAGAGCCTCGGTTTTACGCGAAGCCAGGTTGCTGCGAAAATAGCTGCTAAGCCGCTTTTTCAGGTCTTTAGCTTTACCAACATAAATGACGGTACCGCCGGCATCATACATACGATAAACGCCCGGTTGGCTGGTAACCGTCTTGAGGAAAGCTTTTGCGTCAAAAACATCACTCACTGACTTGCTAACGACTCCGCATTGCACAGGCCATGGCGAATTGCCAGGTGAGTTAGTTCCACGTCACCATGAATGTTTAGTTTACTGAACATTCGGTAACGATAGCTATTCACCGTCTTGGGACTCAGGTTTAACTGTTCTGAGATCTCATTGACCTTTTGGCCCTTGGTGATCATCAGCATAATCTGCAATTCGCGTTCAGACAAACTGGCAAACGGCGATTCCGTTTTTTCCGGTTCAATTTGACTGAGCGCCATCTGTTGGGCGATGTCGGAAGCGATGTAACGCTGACCCGAAGCAACGCAACGAATCGCATTGACCACTTCCTGCGGGGCTGCGCCTTTACTTAAGTAACCGGCGGCGCCAGCTTGCATGACCTTCGCAGGCAGCGGATTCTCAGTATGTACGGTCAACATGATCACTTTGGTATCGACAATAGCGCGCGCAATTTTACGCGTTGCTTCAAGCCCCCCGATACCCGGCATGTTCATATCCATCAGGACCACGTCCACAGGATTCGCACGGCACCACTTCACGGCATCCTCGCCGCAGCAGGCCTCACCGACAACTTTAATCCCTTTTATATCTTCCAGAATGCGTCGTATCCCTGCGCGCACTAGTTCGTGGTCATCAACAAGAAGTACGTTGATCAAAGGAATAATCTCCAGAATTAGGGATAACGCTACTGATAGTTTATCTCACATATATTACCGGGTTTTATCGTAACTTTAAAAGCCCAAAAAGTGTCCTGGAGAAGATTTCTCTCCCATTTATGGCAATTTGTCTCCACACCAGGTGGAAACCTATACAGAACATATAGTTGGATTATGTTTCTTTTTTAACATTCGCCCTACAGAAGGAGCAAAAAAAGCAACAGAACAGCCCGCAGATAAATACGTTTCGAAGGATGTAACAATAATTAACTTATCCCAAAAACCGCGGCAAAAATTAACGACGACCGTTAAGATGAACAGATATTATTCAGTAAATTTAACCGCTCAGCGCCCGAAGCCAGGAACATAAATCACACGCTCCTTTTTTTTCTACTGCTTGTGGTATACTGCGCCGCCTTAACATTTAGTATTGCGCAACAGCGCCGATAGCAAACGAGGATATCGATGAGCACACCAGATTTTTCCACTGCAGAAAATAATCAGCAACTGGCGCAGGAAGTCTCCTGCCTGAAAGCGCTACTGACGCTAATGCTTCAGGCTATGGGCCAGGCGGACGCAGGCCGCGTGATTATTAAAATGGAAAAACAAATCGCGCAGATGGAAGATGAGGCTCAGGCTGCCGTATTCTCCAGCACCGTTAAGCAAATTAAACAAGCTTACCGTCAGTAAGAAAGGACCGGCTGAAAGTTATCACTGACAGCCGGTTTCACGTCTGACACGCAGAACGAATGATTCGCTCAAATTAATCCTGTTGCGACGGCATAACAGGCGATTTGCGTTTTGTTGGGCGCGTTAAATTTGCGCTGCATATTCTTCTGATGAAAATTGACCGTATTTTCTGAAATAGACAATATCATCGCCACCTCGGCCGAAGTTTTCCCTTCCGCGGTCCATTTGAGAATCTCCAGCTCGCGCCGGCTAAACTTCATCTCCGGCGGCATTACCATCTCATCCTCCAGGCGCAGCAACGCCAGCAGGCTAAGTTCGGTGAGCGTTCTCAGGCGTAATTCTAATTCGTCCTCCTGATAAGGACCCGGTTGCGTATTTTTTGCAGAAACCGATAAGAATCCCAGCGCATGATTTGGTAAGGTAAGACACTGCGTCACACCTTTATTTAAACCATGATCGCGCGCGCCGTTCCATAATTCCGGCGTATCACAAAAGAGCTGGTCATTCCACGGTAAATGCCCACGAAGAAAATTTTCTCTGCGCAATACGGGATCAACAGCAAAATAATTCTCTGCCTGATAATGAGACATCCAGGCCTGAGGATAAGTTGATTGCAGCGTGAGTCTCGGGCGCGTAAAAGGCACCGGATGGCGCACACAGAGTGCGTAGTAGTCGTATTCCAGAGCCTCTGTTTGCTGCTGGAGCAGGTTATAAACCGAATCCCCATCATGAGTTGACTGGAATTGTTGCAGCATTTCCCGCCGCCAGCTGAAAAAATCAATGTCCCTCATAACCTACCAAATAACCCCTGATTGATAATCATTATTATAAATACATAAAACTAACACATAAATCTTATTTATATGTATAAAATAACGTAGCCATCGCATTATTCGATTTTCGATGACGATTATTTATCGAACTCAGGAGGAAAATATGCTCTCGCCGTCCTCGTCTATGCAGCTCTTTTCCCGGATGTGGCAAGACTTTAGCGCAAGCGCTGTCCCGCCAATCGATTTCCGCCGCCCAGGGGCTTTATCTTCTTGCTTTGCAGTCAGTGATTTTGCTGCCGCCTCTATGGGGATCGCCGCCGCTTACCTTGCCCGTTTATGTTCAACATCCGCAACGCCGATAGTGGATCGCCGGCTGGCGTCATATTGGTTTTCAGCCAGCGCCAAGCCGCATAATCGTCCAGCACAGCAGCTTTGGGATCCATTAGCGGGAGATTATCAAACCGAAGATGGATGGATCCGACTGCATACGAATGCCCCCTATCACAGACTCGCCGTGGCGCAGATTCTGGGACAACATGCGACGCGACAAACACTTGCTCAACAAGTTCGTCAATGGCGCTCGCATGCGCTGGAACAAGCGGTGGTGGAAAATGGCGGTTGCGCGGCGGCGATGCGCAGCGCGGAAGAGTGGCGAGCACATCCGCAGGGCATCGCCGTCAGTCGGCAACCGCTGCTGATAGAAGCCGATTCACCGCCGGGGCCGTCGGTTGCCTGGTCCCTCCCCCCCTCACGTCCTTTGCTCGGTATCAAGGTACTGGATTTAACCCGGATTATTGCCGGCCCCGTCGCAACTCGTTTTCTCGCAGGGTTAGGCGCTGATGTATTACGTATTGATCCTGTCGACTGGCAAGAATCAACGCTCGAAGAAGAGATTACGCTGGGTAAGCGCTGCGCCCGATTGAATATAAAAACACAAACCGATAAGCAACGTTTAATCACGTTAATCTCGCAAGCCGACGTCATTGTTCACGGTTACCGCGCTGATGCGTTGGATGCGCTAGGTCTTGATTGTCATACCCGAGCCGCACTATCGCCGGGAATTGTTGATGTTTCACTAAATGCCTGGGGATGGGAGGGGCCATGGAGAAACCGACGCGGTTTCGACAGCCTGGTACAAATGGCCTGTGGTATCGCTCATGCCGGTCAACGCTGGCGCGACGCGGATAAACCCATCCCGCTTCCGGTACAGGCGTTAGACCACGCGACGGGCTATCTGATGGCTGCAGCAGTACTAAAAGGGATAGAGCAACGCATAGAGAGCGGCAAAGGTTATCATGCGCGGCTGTCATTGGCTCGCGTCGCCGCCAGCCTGATGGAGTGGCCAGCCGCACGACATGAGATGCCTTTCGCGCCGCTGCAACGTCGTGATTTTCAATCTGCGATGGAGTGGTCGACATTTGGTCTGGCTGAACGGCTAACATTCCCCATCCGCCTGGCAGGTACGCCAATTATCTGGTCACGACCGCCCTGCCGGTTAGGGTCGGCCGCGCCAGAATGGTAAAATTTACTGCATTAAAAATTTCTCAAGGAACTGACGAGTACGCGGCTGCTGCGGGTTAGCAAATAGCTCTCTGGCCTTACCTTGTTCGACGATACGTCCCTGATCCATGAATATGGCGCGGTCGGCGACATCACGAGCGAAACTCATCTCATGGGTAACAATAACCATAGTCCGCTTTTCCTGCGCCAGCTGGCGTATGGTGTTGAGTACTTCACCCACTAACTCAGGATCCAACGCAGAAGTCGGCTCGTCAAAAAGAATAACGTCCGGACGCATTGCTAACGCACGGGCAATTGCCACACGCTGCTGCTGACCGCCAGATAAACGACGCGGATAGCTATTCTCTTTTCCTGATAGTCCCACCTTTGCCAGTAGCTGACGCGCCAAAGAAATGGCCTCGTTCTTATCTTCGCCTTTTACGATAACCGGTCCTTCAATAATATTTTCCAGCACCGTACGGTGTGGAAATAGATTGAAGTTCTGGAACACAAAGCCAACATGCTGACGCAGACGGCGGATTAGCCCTTTTTGCTGGCTAATACTACGCGAAGTATCGATTGTCACATCGCCCACGCGAATGGTACCGCTTTCGGGGTGTTCAAGCAGATTAATGCTGCGCAACAGCGTGGTCTTACCGGATCCGCTCGGACCGATAATCGCCACCACCTCCCCTTCCTGAACCTCGAGATCGATACCGTGGAGCACGGTCTGCCCGTGGAATTTCTTCACCAGTTTTTTGACTTCAATCGCACTCATTTTGGATCACGCTCCTGGCGATTCAGCTGATTTTCAAAATAATTCTGCAACGTCGATAGCACAGTCGCCATCACCCAATAGATAAGCGAGGCGGCCAGATACATCGTAAAGACCTCCAGCGTACGCGAGGTTATTAACTGCGCCTGACGGAACAGTTCCGGTACCTGAATCGTCGCCGCCAGCGAAGTATCTTTGACAAGGCTAATAAAGCTGTTAGAGAGCGGCGGCAGCGCCACGCGGGCAGCCTGCGGTAAAATAGCCCGCCGCAAAGTCTGCCACGGCGTCATGCCAATACTCGCTGCCGCTTCCCACTGCCCTTTATCTATAGAGGCAATTGCCGCTCGCAGCGTTTCCGCCGCATAGGCCGCGGTATTCAATGACAGGCCAATCATCGCCGCCGGGATCGGGTCCAGCTCAATGCCAAACTGCGGTAAGCCGTAATAGATCATAAACAGTTGGGCAATCAGCGGGGTTCCGCGGAAAATAGAGATATACATCCGCGCCAGCCATCTGACGGGCCAGATTGACGACATGCGCATCAATGCGAGGATAAAGCCCAGCAGCAGGCCGAAGAACATGCCGCCGATGCTCAGCTGTAACGTAAAAACCGCGCCCTTTAACAGATAAGGCGCGGAGTCAATGACCAGTTGGATACTTTCTTGCATTCTGTTTTTCTACATTAGACGTGCGGATGATAAGCAAACAGCGCTGGCGCGCCGCCAGTATGGATAAACAGAATCGGCCCCTCATCCTTAAAGCGATTCTGATTAATGCCGTCAATCAGCCCGGCCATGGCCTTTCCGGTATAAACCGGATCCAGCAGGATACCTTCCAGTTGTGCCAGCAGTTTGACCGCTTCCATGCCTTCTTCATTGGGCGTACCGTAGCCTGGCGCGAAATAATCATCCCACAAAGTAATTTCCGCTTTGACCTGCAGTTCAAGGCTGTTAGCAACGGCCTGCTGCAGCGCAACCACTTTAGGTAACTGGTCGGCAACGCTGCGTGACACGGTCACCCCAATTAATTCCGCGTTCGGCATCAGCTGTTCCAGGCCTACCGCCAGCCCGGCGTGGGTGCCTGCGCTACCGGAGGCGACCACTACCGACGAGATTTCCACCGCCCCTTCGCATTGCTGGGCGATTTCGAGGGCACTTTCGACATAACCCAGCGCGCCAAGGGCGTTTGAACCGCCGACCGGAATGACATAAGGACGGTATCCCTGCGCTTCAATCCGGGTTGCCAGCTCTTCAAGCTGCGCATTAGGATCGGTCAACGCATCACACATTTCGACCTGGGTATTGAACAAATCCAGCAACAGGCGGTTACCGTTGGTCAGATAATTTTCAGCACGAGTGCCTATCGGATTTTCCATCAGCGCGACGCAGTGCAGGCCCAGTTTCGCGGCGACGGCCGCCGTCTGACGCACATGGTTAGACTGTATGGCTCCTGCGGTAATCAGCGTATCAGCGCCTTCGCGTAGCGCATCAGCGGCGAGAAACTCCAGCTTGCGCAGTTTATTACCGCCCATCGCCATTGGAGTCACATCATCACGTTTAATAAAAATATCCCGCCCGAGATGATCGGACAGGCGCGGTAGATATTCCAGTGGCGTCGGCGCGCCAATAAATTCCAGGCGCGGGAAACGCGTTAAATTTTGTAGTGACATGGCACCTCCAGACTCAGTTATCCTTATTATGCACGCAGTTGCGCGCTAAATAAAAAAAGGCGCCATTATCAGCGCCTTTTTTCATCTGCAGACGTTACTTAGTGACGTCTGCACCAAACCATTTTTCTGAAAGCGCCTTCAGGCTGCCATCTTTCTGCATATCTGCGATGGCCGTGTCCACCGCTTTCAGCAGATCTTCATTACCTTTACGCAGCGCCACGCCGGATTCCTGACGGGAGAATGCTTCACCGGTTACAGCCAGGGTATTGTTGGTTTTCTTCACCAAATCCAACGCTGCCAGGCGGTCGACCAAAATAGCGTCAATACGGCCTACGCGCAGGTCCTGGTATTTTGTCGGGTCATCATCATAGGTACGAATATCAACGCCCTGTACATTCTGGCGCAGCCACTCTTCATAATTGGTGCCCAGGCCAACGCCGACTTTTTTGCCTTTCAGGTCCGCCGCGGTTTTAATTACGCCTTCGTTACCCTTCTTCACCAGCGCCTGAATACCAGAAATAGTATACGGGGTGGAGAAGTCGTATTTTTTCTTACGCTGGTCGGAAATAGTGACCTGGTTAATCACCACATCAATACGTTTAGAATCAAGAGAAGCCAGCATACCGTCCCATTTGGTGGGTTTGAGGTCTGCTTTCACACCGATGTGTTTCGCCAGTTCATTGGCAAACTCAACTTCAAAACCGGTCAATTTTCCATCATCGCCTTGATAACTAAACGGCGGGTATGTGCCTTCCAGGCCAACGCGCAGCGTGCCGCGCTCTTTGACCTGATTAAGCAGATTTTCAGCGGCAAAGGTTTTCACGCTTACACCAGCCATCAATGCTACGGCCATTGCGCCCATCAGCGCCTGGCGACCCAGAAGTGCTAATTTCATAGATACCCCGAATATGATGAGATTTTCCTGTAGTGTAAGGCGTTTAGCAGCAGCCTACCAACATCTATCCGCTACATCTTATGCCAATTTATTATATATGCAGCCATTTAGGGTATAGCGAAAAAGCAACGAAATTATTCATATTTGCCAGTTATCTCCCATACTGCAAAGGTCAGCTTGATGACGCCAGGAGCATGGAAGATGAAAAATCCCACGTTGTTGCAATGTTTTCACTGGTATTACCCGGAAGGTGGCGAGCTATGGCGGGAAGTAGAAGCCCTTGCGCCAAATCTCAATGAAATCGGCATTAATATGATTTGGTTGCCGCCAGCCTATAAGGGCGCTTCCGGCGGTTATTCGGTTGGCTACGATAGTTACGATCTTTTCGACCTTGGTGAATTCGATCAGAAAGGATCGGTTGCCACCAAATATGGCGATAAGGCTCAGTTGTTAGCGGCGATACATGCGCTAAAAGAGCATCAAATTGCCGTCCTACTTGATGTCGTCGTAAACCATAAGATGGGTGCCGATGAGAAAGAGCGCATTCGCGTACAACGCGTTGATGAACAGGATCGAACAAAAATTGCGGAAGAGATCATCGAATGTGAAGCCTGGACTCGCTATACCTTCCCGGCCCGTGGTGGACAATATTCACAATTCATCTGGGACTATAAATGTTTTAGCGGCATCGACCATATTGAAAATCCCGATGAAGATGGTGTATTCAAAGTGGTTAATGACTACACCGGCGACGGCTGGAACGATCAGGTCGACGATGAAATGGGCAACTTCGACTATCTCATGGGCGAAAACATCGATTTCCGGAACCATGCCGTCACCGAGGAGATAAAATACTGGGCCCGCTGGGTCATTGAACAAACTGGCTGCGATGGTTTTCGCCTTGATGCCGTCAAGCATATTCCGGCATGGTTTTATAAAGAGTGGATTGAGCACGTACAGAGCTCCAGCGAAAAACCACTCTTTATTGTTGCCGAATACTGGTCGCACGAAGTGGATAAACTACAGCAGTATATCGACCTTGTTGACGGTAATACCCTGCTGTTCGATGCGCCGCTGCAGATGAAATTCCACGAAGCCTCACGTCAGGGGCGCGATTACGACATGAGTCAAATATTCACCGGCACGCTGGTTGAAGCCGATCCCTTCCATGCGGTTACGTTGGTCACGAATCATGACACCCAACCGCTTCAGGCGCTGGAAGCGCCGGTCGAAGCCTGGTTTAAGCCGCTAGCCTATGCGCTGATTTTACTGCGTGAAAACGGGGTTCCCTCGGTATTTTACGCCGATCTGTTCGGCGCCAGTTATGAAGATACCGGCGGAGATGGCCAGACTTACGCCATCGAAATGCCGGTTATCGAGCAACTTCATGAACTCATCGACGCACGTCAGCGTTTTGCTCACGGCGTACAAACTCTGTGGTTCGATCATCCTAACTGTATTGCCTTCAGCCGCAGCGGTACCGATGAACATCCTGGCTGCGTAGTGGTGCTATCTAACGGCGATGACGGCGAGAAAATGCTCCCGCTTGGCGAAAATTACGCCAATAAACGCTGGACGGATTTTCTTAATAATCGCCAGGAGATAATTGAAACCGATGACGAGGGCAATGCCGTATTTACCTGTAATGCCGGCAGCGTCAGCGTGTGGGTCATTGAAGAGGTACTGTAAAGCAAACGGGCCGGCTTTCGCCGGCCCGTCAAAATAGATTACTGTGCGGTTTTACTCGCCGCCTGATTCTTTTTCCAGGCCTGTTCGCACTCCGGCGTTAAGCGTTCGACGCGGGTCAACGTCATTCGATCGTATTCCAGCGTGTTTCCATTACGTTCAATAGGATAAATATCAAGGCTGCTGGTCACATTATAAACCTGATCGTCGCGGTTCATTAATTTTCCCGGTTCAGCAATCACCCGTTGCCACTGACGGCAATCGAGGGTATCCCCGTCTTTGGTGACGATCAACGTCGCTATCGCCTCAGGGCTAACCATCGCGCTTTGCGGGCCCTTCGATTGCCAGAACCCTTCCAATCCTGCAGGCGCTGGCGCTTTAACCACTGCCTGATAGGAATCAACCTGTGCGCATCCGGACAGAGCAAGCAACGCGCCAGCCATAACAATCTTTTTCATCATCCATCCCACAAACCGATAAAAAAGTATTGTGGCATTAAAGCGTTAAGGCCGCCACCCCTACGCGATACCCAGGTTGCTTAGGCTCGCCGCTAATCTCAGCATTTACGCTTATCGATTATTATTAGCCGTATTAAACATGAATGAAAAATACATTTTTTGAATAAAATACAGACAGCACCAATTTAATTGGCGGTCGCCCCATAAGGATAATCCGAAAATAAATTGAAATCGTGGCGACGCCATGGCCCAGCGCCGGGCATTATTACTGTCAGGAACTGTTTATTCTTTTTTCATGGCTTTACTTTAAGAATATTCCTGGCAAATTATGAGTATTATTAGCGAATAGTTTAGTCTGGCTAATGCTTTCCGCATAAAGTCAGGCGTTATAAAAATGGACTTCATCACACGGCCAGGCGCCAGATGAATTATCGTTACGTGTTGATTGAGGATGGGTCATGTCAACGATTATCATGGATTTGTGCAGCTATACCCGGCTAGGTTTAACCGGATATCTGGCAAGCCGGGGAATAAAGAAGCGCGATATCATTGAGGTGCGTAGCGCACTTAGTTTGAAGGAGCGCTGCGAATCACTGCGTCCGGCGGTTGTGTTTCTCAACGAGGACTGTTTTATACATCACGATGAGAGCAATCAACTTATCCGCGACATCATTACCACCAACCCTGATACCTTATTTGTTATTTTTATGTCTTTGGCAAACATCCATTTTGACCACTACTTACTTGTGCGCAAGAATCTACTTATCAGTTCAAAATCGCTAACACCGAAAGACCTTGATAACATTCTGGGTAATTGTCTGCAAACCGATACCGCCAATCATCTAAACCAGTTACGCACCCGCATTCCTACTCTATCGCTCAGTCAGGCAGAATCGAATATGCTGCAGATGTGGATGGCCGGACACGCGACCTCACATATTTCAAGACAGATGAATATCAAAGCAAAAACCGTGTCGTCACATAAAGGTAATATTAAGAAAAAAATCCAGACGCATAATAAACAGGTGATTTACCATATTGTTCGGTTGGCTGAAAACATTACTTCCGGGATTTACGTCAATATGCGCTGATAGCAAACTGGCGGCGATACCCGCCAGTTTCTGCCTGTGGACCTACTCAGCTTTCTCAACAAAAATGCCGTCCGGGTGCCCCACTTCGTTGAAAAACCAGATCCCCAGCGGATAGTCTTCCAGCGCAACAAGATACATGGTTCCTTCACTAAACGACTCAATTGCCAGTACTACCCCCGAACGACGTGGGCCACCGTCGGTCTTTACCGTGACACGATCGTTTACCTGCATAACTCGCCTCCTCTCGTTTTGAGCCAGTGTAGAACAAAACCCGTCATCACGCAGCGTTCAGCCAGCGTGACTGCCGTTTTTATAGACCGTCTATACTTAAAGAGGCCCTATCAGAGCCGAGCGAGGTAGTGATGATGAAATCCGCTAAAGACCGCGGTGTGACGAATACAGACGGGATTGACATTAATGTCGATGCCCTACTGGCGGCGATCAATGAGATAAGCGAAAGCGAAGTGCATCGTAGCGAAGATGATCCGCACCATGTCAGTATCGATGGTCGTAACGAACACACCTGGCGCGAGCTGGCTGAAGCTTTTGAGCTTGATATTCATGACTTTAGCGTTACTGAAGCCAATCGCTAAGCATAGGTGAAAAAAATCCCGACTCGCAGGAGTCGGGATCAAACTTGCTAATGCAAGAAGCACTTGAAAATTCGTTACACCGGGAAATCCGATGCATGGAAGACATTATCCTCAATTATTTTGCATGACAAGAAGTATTGATGATGAGAATTATTGAGAAATGCGGCTTATATGTACAACCAATTTAATAACCCAGGCGTGACAAGGCCTCCCCCTTATCGTTCTGTTACGAACGGTGCGGCGAAGCGGTGTATTTTTTAAGAATTTTCCTATACCGAAGAACATCAACGCCGCAGATAAGGTGAGCGTTCTCACCTTACCAAAGTCTATCCGGCCGAACATACCCGGTTGCGTCCATTCTGCTTTGCCAGATACAAACGATGATCGGCAATCGACTGCAGCTCCTCAAAGTTAAACTCATCTGATGTCTCACTACTACTGACCCCCAATGAGGCGCTGATCCGTAAACTAACGCTGTTGTGCAGCAATATCTCCCGGCTATGGATACGCAGACGAATACGCTCAGCAATCGCGCGCGCTTGCGACAGTTGCGTATTGGGTAAAACGATACAGAACTCTTCCCCGCCAACGCGTCCGGCAATATCCTCCTCGCGAATCTGCCCCATAATGGTGCTTCCCACCAGGGTCAGAACACGGTCCCCGGCCTGGTGTCCGTGTTTATCATTAATACCTTTAAAATAATCCAGATCCAGCTGAATGACGGATATGGGTTGATTATTCCGCCAGCAGCTTCGTGCCGCCGCAATCGCTCGCTCAAACAGGGCACCGCGATTTAACAGCCGTGTTAATGCATCATGCCAGGCTTGCCATTCAAGCGACGCCTGCAACACGCTCATATTGATGACCATGCGGCGGATAACAATCCAGGACACGATCAGCATGAGGGTAAACATTAACCACATCAGGGTCAGGGCGATGGAAATGGTCCCGAAATCACCACGCACCCCCTCCTTCAGGGTATGAATATGCAAAAGTACGCCGTCAAAGTTACGGATCTTTTCCCAACTGATATAGCGAGTTAACTGGCGTATGCCGCCATGGTTATCATTGGCCAACGCATAGCGAAGTTTTTCTTGTTCCGTGGGCGAGAGCGGCGTCAGCACATCATCCGGCGCCGAAGAGGCCAGCAAATTGAGCTGCTTGTCATACAGCTGATATTCGCCCATTTGCCCTCCTTTTACCGCACTGACGAGAAAATTCTGCAGGTCGCGGATGGAAAAATCCATCGCCAGCACGCCCAGCCAGTAGTGCTCATAGTCCAGGGGAATCGAGGCCGTAACCACCTGCGGTTGCGTATATCCGTCTTCCTGTTGAGTGGTTTGCCAAAGGATCCCTCGCCCCGGATTATCACGCTGGGTTTGCCGCATAAACCATGCTGAACCCGTATCTCGCGAAAACTGCGCCAGCACCTGGCTGGAGCTGCGCGGAGCATCGGTGGTGGTGTAGAAACCGCTACGAGAAACGTAGGACATGCGCTCGCTGAAGATTCGGTTATTGTTGGTCAAACGCAGAAGATAGCCAAGCTCAAGGGTAGCCATCAATTCATTGCTGGCCTGCGGATTGTTACGCGACAACAGATCATCAGCGTCGACAAAAGAATCGGAGACTCCGTATACCGTCAAAGTACGCCGGTTGTTTAGCTCGACTGACCAGATGGGATCGTGCCGTTTACTGATGTACTCCTGCTCGGCCCGGCGCAGGATGGCGAAATCCAGCGGATTCTCCAGCGCCGATTGCATACTGTTGCGAAAAAAGAGCAGCCGGTTGAGATTAAATTGCAACAGCCCATCCATTTCATGGGCCACGTTCTCAAGATTATTACGTTGGTTGGCGACGTATGCTTCTTCCAGTACCCGGATCTCTCGCCAGATGAGTAACGTTGAAAAGAACAGCACCACGATGAAACAGATATTGACCACACGCCCCGGATTGAAGAGGCGACGGAACTTTTTTAGCCACAGCGGCTTATCCATTATTCACTCGCAGTACGGTCAAAGAAACCAACAACATCAACGCTCCTTGTCCGAACGTAATCAATATTAAAAGCGCCCGCACCAGCGGGCGCTGCACATCTAATTATGCTGCGAACGTTGCCCTTCGCCGCGGACCAACTCATCTTCACGGAAGGCTTCACGCTGTACGACGTGACCGTCATACCACCGGCACTCGACCATGTCGCCGGCAATGCCGGTGACGACCATTCGCGGCCCGCCGCTTTTCCGTCTGACTTCATCACTGACCAACAAGACCATTTTTGCCTCCGGTATCAGGAAGAAACAGTTTCACCTTAGACGACACCGGCCCATCTTGCGTAACCGGCGCAGGGATTTATTTCGCGTTACCGCGTAATGCGGCTATAGCTTTAACAACGCCAAAAACGATAGCGCCAATAATAAATCCTAGCACCAGATTAGCGACCACAGGCAATGTGGATGCCAACATTCCACTCAGTCCATGGGCAAGATTTTCGATGAAATGATGCAGCGGCGCTACGCCGTGAACCACAATACCGCCGCCAACCAAAAACATCGCCAGGGTACCGACGAAAGTCAGAATTTTCATCAACCGCGGCGCGATGGCCAGGAGAGCTTTTCCTACCCCCTGCGCCAGTACGCTTTTTTTCTCTACCAGCCAATAGCCCATGTCATCCAGCTTGACAATGACGCCCACCAGACCGTAAACCCCAACGGTCACAAGAATGGCGATACCGGATAAAATCAGGATCTGATTAAGCAAGGGCGCATCAGCTACAATACCCAAGGTTATCGCGACGATTTCAGCTGATAAGATAAAATCGGTACGGATCGCCCCTTTTACTTTATCGCGTTCAAAGGCCAGCGGGTCCTGGGCGGCGAGCGTTTCCAGGCGCTGCTGGCGCAGTTTCGGGTCTTCCTTATTCTTGCGCGCATGCAGGTTATGCAGCACTTTTTCAAAGCCTTCAAAGCAGAGAAAAGCGCCGCCCAGCATCAATAGCGGCGTAATGGCCCAGGGAATAAATGCGCTGATAAGTAACGCCAGCGGCACCAGAATCACTTTATTCAGAAACGAGCCTTTTGCTACCCCCCACACCACCGGGAGCTCGCGGTTAGCCCTTACGCCAGTAACCTGCTGCGCGTTGAGAGAAAGATCATCGCCCAGTACGCCCGCCGTTTTCTTAGCCGCTAGTTTTCCCATGACGGAGATATCATCCAGCAGCGTGGCAATATCGTCCAATAAGGTTAAAAGACTACTTCCCGCCAAAATGTGCTTCCTTCAATTTCTGTTTATGAAACATAGAGTATGAGGCAAAAGCGCCCTCTCGCCCAGAGATGTCATTAGTCAACAAAAATATAACAAAAAAATCACATTGAAAGCGCTCGCCAGCACGTTAGTTTTCACGTTAACTATATGTTCCCTTTCTATCTCTTTTCGTCGCGAGGAAGTATGTCTACCCGTCAGCTGTTCCCCCTTATCGGCGCGCTGTTTGCGCTGTATATCATTTGGGGGTCAACCTATTTTGCTATCGCTATTGGCGTCGCCAGCTGGCCGCCGTTGATGATGGCCGGGATCCGCTTTCTCTCTGCCGGCGGCGTGTTGCTTATCTATTTACTGGCCACCGGTCATAAACTCCCGGCCCGACGACCGCTACTTAATGCGGCGCTGATAGGCATCCTGTTGCTTGCCGTTGGCAATGGCTTCGTTACTCTTGCAGAACATCAGCATGTACCATCAGGTATCGCCGCGGTGATGGTCGCCACCGTCCCGCTATTTACGCTCTGCTTCAGCCGTTTTTTTGGCATTGTCACGCGCAAGCTGGAATGGTTCGGTATCGCGATTGGCCTGGCGGGAATTGTGATGCTCAATAGCGGCGGCAATCTCAGCGGCAACCCCTGGGGAGCATTGCTGATTCTGATTGGTTCCCTGAGCTGGGCGTTTGGCTCGGTTTACGGCTCGCGTATTGAATTACCAACCGGGATGATGGCTGGCGCGATTGAAATGCTGGCGGCAGGGATTGTGCTTTCCGCGGCATCATGGTTCTCAGGGGAGAAGCTCACTCAAATGCCTTCCTGGTCCGGTATTTTGGCCGTTGCTTATCTGGCCATTTTTGGCTCGCTTATCGCCATTAACGCCTATATGTATCTGATACGTAACGTGACGCCGGCGGTTGCTACCAGCTATGCCTATGTCAACCCGGTGGTCGCCGTGCTACTGGGGACCGGGTTTGGCGGTGAAAGTCTCTCCATGATCGAGTGGCTGGCGCTGGCGGTGATTATTTTCGCCGTCGTATTAGTGACGCTAGGTAAATATCTCTTCCCTGCCCGCTCAACCGTTACTCCTTGTCAATCGGATCGATAAAACCGATGCCCTGAGTGTCGATCTGCGCGCAATTTCCACCGCCGCAGATCCACTCCTCCAGACGATCGCGTAAGGCCTCATCGCTTAATTTCTGCCGCCCGCGGAGCGCGCACTCCCAGACAATAAGCACCCGCCAGCCTTGTTCTATCAACATCGCCAGGTCACGGCGATCGCGCCGCACGTTAGCGCCAATCTTTTTCAGCCAGAAATCGGTACGGGTCGCCGGTACTTTGAACAGATAACAGTGATGATGGTGCCAAAAGCAGCCATGGGTAAAGATAACGCAGCGGTAGTCAGGCAGCAGAAAATCAGGCCGCCCGGGTAGCGATGCTTCCTGAACGCGAAAAGTGAATCCAGCCTGCGTGAGCAGCGCCGCCAACCGCTTCTCAATTGCCGTATCGCGGGTTGCGATAGCGCGCATATTTTTACTACGAGTGGCCTTATCGTGAACGTCCGCCATCGCTGTCTCCGGCAACGCGCAGTTTTACCGCTTCGGCAATCCGCGGCGCCAGCAGTTTTGCTACCGCGGCAAACACCGGGACTACCACCGAATTACCGAATTGGCGATAGGCCTGAGTATCGGAAACAGGAATACGAAAACGGTGTTCTCCCGGTGCTTCGAAGCCCATCAATCTTGCGCACTCGCGCGGTGTTAAACGCCGCGGGCGGCGTAGTTGATTTTGTGGATCGTCAAAATGCTTTTCGCCCAATGGTTTATCCCAACCGCGATCGACCAGGATCTCAGCACCATCTTTGTAGTAGCGCGCAGATAGCGTTCGCGCGACGCTGCCTGGATTGGTCGGGTCGACCAGACCGTAACCGAAACCGTTGCCACGCGCCTGATGTTTACGCGCGTAACGATAGAGATACTTCCACAGAACCGGCGTCAGAATGAATTTAGCATCGACGGTGGGATCCAATAACTCGCCGAAGGTTGGCCGCTGCGGCGGATACAAACTGGTGATATCGCGCAGCGTAAATCCTTCATGCAATTGTAAATCGCGACGAAAACCCACCAGCACAATACGCTCACGGTGCTGGGGTAAGAAATGACGCCCATCGATAACCTTGGGGTCATCGGCGCCTACGTGATTGGCATCCGCCACCTCATAACCAAGCTCATCCAGCGTCTGCATGATAATGCGAAAGGTTCTGCCTTTATCGTGGCTCTTCAGATTCTTGACGTTTTCCAGCACGAAGATCGGCGGACGACGGGCGGCAATAATTCTGACAACATCAAAAAAAAGTGTTCCCTGAGTTTCACAGGCAAAACCATGGGCGCGCCCCATGGCATTCTTCTTTGATACCCCGGCCAGGGAAAAGGGCTGGCAGGGGAAGCCCGCGAGCAGTACATCATGTTGCGGGATCGCCTCGCGGATAGACTTCGCCGCCTCTTCATCACTGATATCGGTGCGCTGGCTGAGGGTAATTTCTCGGATATCGGCGTTAAAGCTGTGCTGCAGCGGATCGCAATACCAGTTAGCTTTATAGGTACGTACAGCGTGTTTATTCCACTCGCTGGTAAATACGCACTGCCCGCCAATAGCTTCAAAGCCGTGGCGAATACCGCCAATGCCGGCGAAGAGATCGATAAAACGAAACGTATAGTTTGGATGATGGCGCGGCGGAGACGGTAACAGGCTCGCCAGAAAAGCGCACTCCGCGTTCGTTAACCTGCTTGCCGCATGACTCACCGTCGCCACCCGTTTGAGTATCGCCGGGCTCCAGTGCTGATCGCCAACCGCTAGCAGCTGCGCGACCAGGGTTTTGACATCATAGATCGTCATCAGCTGGCGCAATAACGCCTGCGCGTGTTCCCCTGACGGCTCAGACAGGAGATTTTCTTTGGATATTTTTTGCGGCATAACCTCAACCAGCACGGACAATTTTTGCAGAGAGTACCACAAATAGTCGCAACGGATTTAAACCGCAGGTGCAAAGCGGCGCAAAACCGCTTCATCCAACGACAACGGGTCGCCACGCAGTTCGGCGCCCAGCTTCGCCATAAATTGCACCAGAAATTGGGCATTATGCACCGCCAGCGCTCTCCCCTGCTCCGTTTGCATGGTCTCAGGCAGGCGTAGCAATTTACACTGAAAATGGTCGAGGGCAAATTTCTTGTCATCAAGATCGCGCTGGTCAGCAAAGGGATCGTCAGCATCAAACAAGATAGTGTTTAGCGCGCCGGAAACGGCAAAAACACGAGCCAGACCAATCGCCCCCAGCGCTTCCAGTCGGTCCGCATCCTGCACAATTTTCGCCTCTACGCTTTGCGGTAATATAGCCGCACTAAAGCTATGCGCTTCAATAGCATGCATAACTGCAGGATAACGGTCGGCGGGAAAGTCGGGGAAAGCGCTTTGCAGGATAGATCGCGTTTTCTCTGCCGCCATCCGCGAAGAGTTATGACGCTGAGGATGGTTTTTAGCCAGGCTGACAATATCGTGAAAGTAGCAGGCCGTCAGGATAACCAACTCGTCAGCGCCGCTATCGCCGACCAGCTGCTGCGCGGTACTCCAGACGCGGCGAAAGTGCGAAATGTCATGAGCCGCATCCTCCTGCGCATGATGCGTATTTAACCAGTTTTCAAACCGTTGTTGCCATTCAGCTAATAACATGAGCGTTTCCTGATGCCTGGACTAGCCTCGAGCATAGCAACTTTAATCGCGCTGTTCATGTACCTGAATAGGGGGACGCGTATACCAGGCTATCGCCCCAAGGATTGCCCCCACTCCTCCCAGCACCAAAAAACCCAGCAGCGCGCCAATCCATTTGCCCGCCGTTGACCCCAATTCGCCATCAATGCTGACGCCGGGGACGCTTTGAATGCGCCCCACTATCCACCAGTACCGTACCATCGCCCACACAAAGTAACCGCAAAAGGCGTAAAAAGCCCATAACGCCAGCTTTCCACCGGGGCCCCGTTTCGCTTTAGCGTCCATTAAATCCTTCTCCCTATATCAACCACAGCGCATCATCGCCAACCACACATCTGTGACACACATCACATTATACAATTATCGTGCTTATCTGGAAGCATGAGTATGGTACCGGGCGTGTTTTGCCATCCACGAATGTTGGTTAGGGTCAGCACCTTTATATACTACGGATATCGCCATGCTTTTAAATAAGACGATTTGATGAAATCCAACGATATTCATTATCAAACAAAATTATTTAATAATATAACTTATCACATTATAATCGATGATATTGTTATGTCATTTACAGCGTAGATATCATTATCACTGGGAATTAAAAACCGCCTGACATTAAAAATCAAAATAAAACATCAATAAACCACGGAAATATACATTACCTAAAGAATAGAAAATACATATATTGAATATAAAATAAATATTTTGAAATATTTTAATATACTTTTATTACATTTTTTATTTAATTAAAAATGAACTTATGCGGCTAGTATCAATTCGTCATTCCACAGGGAATTAGACAATTCATATTAATTATGATTAAAGGGAATACATAATGAAAAGAAAAGTATTGGCTATTATGCTGCCAGCGTTATTAGCAGCAGGCGCGGCGCACTCTGCGGAAATTTATAACAAAAACGGCAACAAGCTTGACCTCTACGGAAAAGTTGACGGTCTGCACTATTTCTCCGACGACGCTTCTGAAGATGGCGACCAAACCTACGCGCGTTTAGGCGTGAAAGGCGAAACGCAGATCAACGATCAGCTGACCGGCTACGGCCAGTGGGAATACAACATTCAGGCTAACACCACTGAAGGTGAAGGCGCTAACTCCTGGACCCGTCTGGGCTTCGCGGGTCTGAAATTTGCTGACTACGGTTCTCTGGACTACGGCCGTAACTACGGCGTTATCTATGATGTCGAAGCGTGGACCGACGTACTGCCGGAATTCGGCGGCGACAGCTACACCCAAACTGACGTCTTCATGCTTGGCCGTACCAACGGCGTGGCGACCTATCGTAACAGCGATTTCTTCGGCCTGGTTGATGGCCTGAGCTTTGCCCTTCAGTATCAGGGTAATAACGAAAACGCTGGCTCCGGCGAAGGCACCAATAACGGCGGTGGTCGTAAACTGGCGCGTGAAAATGGCGACGGTTTCGGTATCTCCTCTTCCTACGATCTCGGCATGGGCATCAGCTTCGGCGCGGCATATGCTTCTTCTGACCGTACCAACAATCAGGTGGCCGCAGCGGCCAACAGCGCTTACGCCGGCGGCGATAAAGCCGATGCCTGGACCGTGGGCGCGAAATACGATGCTAACAACATCTACCTGGCCGCAATGTACGCGGAAACCCGCAACATGACTTCCTTCGGTAAATCCACCAGCTATCTTGGCGGCGGTATTGCCAACAAGACTCAGAACTTCGAAGTTGTTGCCCAGTATCAGTTCGACGATTTCGATTTACCGCTGCGTCCATCTGTCGCTTATCTGCAGTCTAAGGGTAAAGACCTGTACAACAGCGGCGACAAAGACCTGGTTAAATACGTTGATGTGGGTATGACTTACTACTTCAACAAAAACATGTCTACCTACGTTGATTACAAAATCAACCTGCTGGACGAAGACGACTACTTCTACCGCGCCAACGGCATTGCGACAGATGACGTAGTCGCGCTGGGCCTGGTCTATCAGTTCTAATATCCCCTCATTATCAAAGCCTGCCACGTGCAGGCTTTTTTTTAACGATCGGCTTTTCGCGGCGTCGGCATATATCAATCCACTGAAGTAATTCAAACTTTTGTCATGGGAATGGCTTAATAATACTCTGGCGCAGAAGGCAGGATATTTGCCCTCCGGTTGCCAGGTGACCCTCTCTCTTACACTCCCTACATCTTCCGCCACTCCAGTGGCAGAACGGAATACCCTTACAAAAACGATCGTTTTAACCGATCGATTTAACAAAATCGATCTGTCATAACAATTATCCACATGAAAAATACGCCTTTAAAATATCCCCTTCACAGGGAAGGACATTTTGTGACTCTTAAACAGGTAATAACCGAGCTAGCTTATAGCGTGAGGAGCTTTGTCGTGTCGCTTCACAACACGTAAAAACCCTTATGAGAGCATGACTACAGCAGGCTTAGCTGTCTGAAATGCATTGATTGAAAAAACAACAAATTGGTATAGTTACACAGTGAAATTATTTAAATGTAAATACTGCATGCGCTGCGGTAAAAAGCTTAGGTTTTTCGAAAGGTTAATGGCTGAGAAGGATCGTCTCTGTGATGATTGTTGTTCTAAAGTTAGCAAATACATGTATGACAAGAGACATTAAATTTCAGCCGCGATGCAGGAAAACGTCTCAAACTAACATGGATAAGGGCTATGCCATGTAAAATCCCATGGCAAGCGAAGAAAGTTATGGGATTCGTGTTCTCTTAAAATTGCGATATCACTAGCGACTAATACGGATGGTCAATAATATTGTTCAGGTATGCCATTTGGTTGCGATAGCCACGGGCAGCATCGCCAATAATAATCTCGGTTAGTTGTCAACCATCCTATTAAATTTCACCAGGCATTAAATAATAAAAAGAGGAATAATGGAAACAGCAAAATGCTTACAGCGGTTGGTTATGCCAAACGCCAGGTTTGGTGCATCTGAAAGCATGTACATCAGAGGGAGCCTTTTTTCATTTTCGGAAAATATTATTACCGTATTTCCCGGAGGGAAAATTTCTTTTGATACCTATTACAATGGTTTTTCCACTATTCTCTGGAAAGAAAAATGCGGAATACACGATCTTGCATTCAATGCATCAGGCACTGGCTCAGCAAAAATCAGCGCCTTGCTTATTACAGAAGAAATGTCAAGATATGAACTGGCATCAGCAACCGTGTCGCTGAATAGCCTGTCTCAAGAAATATTCACTCTGGATTTGGCTGATACTCTCAATCGCGGCATTATATATATAGAAATAACTCCGATAAATGGGATTGTCTCCCTTAATAGCGGCGAATGGTTTACCAATCAATCTCCCCGCAGAAAAGTAAAGCTCGGAATATCAATAACACATTTTGACAGAAAAAAATATGTCATCCCCTCAATGATGAGAATAAAGCGAGAAATACTAGAAAATGATGACTATCGCGGACTCATTGACTTTACCGTTATTGATAACTCAAAGAATATAACGGCTCGCGAGGCTAATGGGATTAGGGTTATTCCCAATAAGAATACTGGTGGTGCGGGTGGATTTATGAGAGGTCTACTTCATTACATTGATGAAGGTGATTTCACCCACACATTATTCATGGATGATGATGCAAGTTGCGAAGCCGAATGCATCAAAAAGACATACTCTGTACTGAGTTATGCATTAAACGACAACGCTGCGGTTTCTGGTTCATTATTTACCGGTGTGCGCCCCGATGCTTTAGTTGAAAAAGGTGCATTTTTTGATAGGGTATGTCATCCAATTTACTCAGGGTGGCGATTAAATGATGTGGAATCTCTGGTAAAAACAGAAACCCTCATGCAATTTCCTAACTATGGCGCGTGGTGGTTCTTTGCATTCCCGATAAATCACGTCAAGAGTTTTGCATTTCCTTTTTTTGTTCGCGGTGATGATATCTTATTCGGCATGATGAACGACTTTGATATATTAACAACAAATGGCATTGCTTGTTATGCGGAGGAAGATTTCTCTTCTAAGACCTCACCGTTGACGGCCTACCTTGATACGCGCAATCATCTTGTAAATATGTTATTTTTTGGCCGACCAGTTAAAGACATAATCGGCACATATATTTCCTTTCATCTGAAAAGCCTGCTTGCTCATCAATATGGTAGTGCAGCCGCCATCAATTTAGCTTTCAAACATGTCTATGGCGATCCCGACTTTTGGAAAAATAATGCAGACATGAAGGATGTTCGTGAAGCATTAAATGCTATAACTTTTAATGAAAAAATGAAACCGATATCTCCTCCAGATAACAGCGTAGAGTTTAAGTGTAATTTCGAAACAAAATCACGGCGACTTTTCAGAATTATTACGTTAAATGGATTTCTGGTGCCTTCAAAAAACAAAATCATTTATCAGGAAAAGACATCAGGCGTGTCACTGAGACAGATTTTCAGGTACAAAAAGGTTTTTTATTACGACCGCGGCAATAAAACAGGCTATATTGCTGAGGTATCAAAAAAACAGCAGGCATCAGGTTTTATTGAGATATTGTTTAATACCTTAAAGATAATCCTTGCATCGAGAACACAGAGAAAAAAATACTCAGAAGTGACTAACAAGCTCACAACAGAAGAATTCTGGAGGAGTATACTTATTCGCCAATAAATTTTCTTACTGGCTATCGATACATCAGGTAATTTTGTAGTTGCAGGGATTGAAGCTTCGATAACCTGCAACTTTTTATGTTAGTCCATTCATTCCGTCACACTGACTTATCAAGATCGTCTATTTACGACAGTAAATTCCGTGAATAACTTTTTGCAGAACTATTATCACCGCACCACTCCAGATGGAACTTTGCTACTGTAAACTGCCTCTCAAGGCGATTCGGGACGAGATGTGTTCATCATCACCACCTCTATACCGGTAGGTGGGCTACTGACCACACTCTTTCATGTGCCGCCGGCAAACCTGCTCCCCATACTGAAGCCTCTTAGGATTGCCGTGAAAAGGATCACGGAGGTGCTACTGAATGGTTAGGGCGTAAACTCAAAATAACCTTGAAAGCGAAAGGCATTTCATAACAGGAAAGTTCGAGCAAAGATAGGCAACGTTTCGCCCACACCCGGTGTAGCAATTATCGAGGATTCAGAAGATGATTATTGATAAAAATATAGCAACGGAATATACCAACAGTATACCAAGTGTGATGGATGTCGTTGAAGGGAATTGGCGTAAGTGATTGAATAGTGGCGGAGAGAGGGGGATTTGAACCCCCGGTAGAGTTGCCCCTACTCCGGTTTTCGAGACCGGTCCGTTCAGCCGCTCCGGCATCTCTCCGCTGTTGAGGTTGCTATAATGCCAGGTTCTTTGGCATTTTAATAGCTCCAGTCCCTTAAATTGAGTTCAAGTGACGACTTTGCGAGCGATATGATGTTTAAATGGCCGTGGAAAGCAGAAGAACAGACAGGTAATGGCGAAATCCCGTGGCAACAAGCGGTTGCCATTCCGGTTTTAGCAAACCTCACTCAACAGGAACAGCAGCAGCTGTGCCAAATGGCAGCTCGTTTTTTACAACAAAAACGTCTGGTGCCGTTACAGGGATTTGAGTTAACCCCACTACACAGCGCGCGTATCGCACTACTCTTTTGCCTGCCGGTACTTGAGCTCGGCCTTGAATGGTTAGATGGCTTCCATGAAGTCTTGATCTACCCTGCCCCCTTTGTCGTTGATGACGAATGGGAAGATGACATCGGCCTGGTGCATAATCAACGCGTTGTCCAGTCCGGCCAAAGCTGGCAGCAAGGTCCCATTATCCTTAACTGGTTAGATATCCAGGACTCTTTCGATGCCTCCGGTTTTAACCTGATCGTGCATGAGGTCGCGCACAAGTTGGATTCGCGTAACGGCGATCGCGCCAGCGGGGTTCCTTTCATTCCCTTGCGTGAAGTCGCTGGTTGGGAGCACGACCTACATGCGGCGATGAACAACATTCAGGATGAGATCGATTTGGTCGGCGAAAGCGCCGCCAGCATTGATGCCTATGCGGCAACCGACCCGGCAGAGTGCTTTGCGGTGCTATCTGAATATTTCTTTAGCGCCCCAGAGCTATTCGCCCCCCGTTTCCCGGCGCTATGGCAGCGGTTCTGCCAGTTCTATCGTCAGGATCCGCTACAACGTTTACGGCAAAACGATCTGCTGGATGAAGACGACGTGCGGGTTGTTCATTAAAAACACGCTTTGAACTAAATTTCGCCAATTGAATCAGCTGGTTAAATTTAGTGTTGACACCAAAATGCGAGGCCAGTAGTATGCGCCTCGTTCACACGATTCCTCTGTAGTTCAGTCGGTAGAACGGCGGACTGTTAATCCGTATGTCACTGGTTCGAGTCCAGTCAGAGGAGCCAAATTTAGAAAGCCTGCTTTTAAGCAGGCTTTTTGCTTTTTAGCCTTCATGCCGTTAAAAACTGGCTTCCACCGCTGAGCTACTAATATTCACCGGCATCCCGGAACGTCTCTGTAACGCTGAATCCGCGCGCCCGACGTTCACGCCAGCTCCTTGCACAAACTCGCGTATTGCCGGGGTATACGGCAGCGGCACTTTGCGGTCTGACTCAAATTCCGAACGATTACGCGACAACGGTTCATGCACTTCCAGCCAGCGGCTGCCGTCCGGCTCGGTGGTGTACTTCACCGGCTGATCGATAATCTGTACTCGCGTGCCGACCGGTACATTATCGAACAAGTATTTAATGTCATCGTTGCGCAGGCGAATACAGCCCTGGCTCACCCGCAGGCCAATGCCAAAATTGGCATTAGTTCCATGAATGGCATACAGCCTGCCGATGTAGATAGCATACAGCCCCATTGGATTATCTGGCCCGGCGGGTACCATCGCCGGCAGGGTTTTACCTTCTTTAGCGTACTCACGACGGGTATTCGCCGTCGGTACCCAGGTAGGCCCTTCCTGCTTACGTTCCACGGTCGTTACCCAGTTACGCGGCGTCTCGCGCCCCGCCTGGCCAATACCGATCGGTAGCACCTCGACGGTAGTGCCCTCAGGCGGATAATAATAAAGCCGCATCTCGGCGACGTTTATCACGATACCGCTACGCATGGTAGCAGGCAGGATCAATTGCTGCGGAATAATCAACGAAGTTCCGGATTTGGGTAAATAGACATCGACGCCGGGGTTAGCCTCCAGCATGTTGCTCAGCCCCTGCCCGTACTGCGCGGCAAAGGTTTCCAACGGCTGGGTATTACGCTCGGGCACGCTGATTTTAATCGGACTGCCAACCAGACGACTCCCTTCCGGCGGCAACGGATAACTTACCGCCAACGCGCTGTAGCTGGCCAACATCATCACCAGAGAGCAAAGCAACTTCATACGCCGCACCATCATTTTCCCTTCCTCAGTCGCGACTCACGTGAATGAATTATAGCTGCTTTGACGCCTCCCGCTTGCCTGCTGCCCGCACTCAGATTTGATAATCGATAGCCACTTCCTCCGGCTCCATCGCCTGGCGCTTAATCTCATCCAATGACAACCCGGCATTGCACAGTTCAATGAAACGCCAGACGTAGTTACGCTGTAACTGACCGCGTTTTAACCCCAACCAAACGGTATTGGCATCAAAAAGATGGCGTGTTTCCAGCCGGGTAAAAGTATCCGCTTCGCGAGCATCGCCGGATTGCTCCGCCACCAGCCCCACCCCTAACCCCAGCTCCACGTATGTTTTAATGACATCGGAATCCTGGGCGCTGAGAACGATATCCGGCATCAGTCCTTTACGGGTGAAGGCTTCATCAATACGCGAACGCCCGGTAATGCCCTGGCGGTAGGTAATTAACGGCCAGCGCGCAATCGCCTCGAGAGTCAGCGGCGTAACCTCAATCAGCGGATGATCTTTCGGTACTAATAAACTGTGGTGCCAGCGGAACCAGGGGAATGCCACCAGCGTCGGGTCGTTACTTAAGCGCTCGCTGGCGATACCAATATCCGCCCCGCCATTGTGCAGCAGCGCTTCGATCTCCTGCGGCGTCCCTTGCACTAACTCCAGCCGCACATCGGGGAAAAGTTCGCGAAAAGCTTTAATCACCGGTGGCAGGCTATAACGTGCCTGAGTATGCGTGGTGGCAATGGTTAATACGCCTGAAGCGTCGTTGGTAAAAAGATCGGCAAGCCGGCGGACATTGCTGGCCTCGTTGAGGATCCTTTCGGCAATAGAGAGCAGCGCTTTACCGGGCTCGGTCATCCCCAGCAAGCGTTTACCGCGGCGGATAAAGATTTCTATCCCCAGCTCTTCTTCCAGCTCACGAATATGGCGGCTGACGCCAGATTGCGAGGTGTACAGCATGTTAGCGACTTCCGTCAGGTTGTAATCCCGACGGGCAGCCTCGCGAATAATTTTAAGTTGCTGGAAATTCACCTTTTCCCCCAGGTCTTCAGACATAACATAATGTCTATTGTTAAAGTCTGTTTACCCGGCAAACAAATAATAAAAACCAGCAACTTATTCCTTAAAAGAATATAACCTAACTGACCAGCTGTAATTCACGATTCTCCAGGGACGGACGACTGACCAGCGACAGCAGGATATCTTTGACCGCCTGCGCTTGAGGAGATAAGCCGCCGCGCGCCGAAGTATTCAGCGATAGCGACAGGCTCATCGACGGCGTGCTGATGCGCGCCATCCAGCCATTAGCCGTCCCACACAGCGCGCGCGCCGCCGATTCCGGCAGTACGGTGACGCCCATACCGCTGGCGATTGCCGCAGTTAACGTGGTGATGGATTCGATCTCGCCAATCACTTTAGCCGACAGGCGGCGTAAGGTGAAAGCCTCCGTAACTCGTGCGCAAACGGCGCTATAGTCGCGGGGTAAGAACAGGCTCATTTCCGCAACGGCTGAAAGATCAACGCTTTGTCCCGGACAGTTTTGCGTGCCGACCAGATACAAATCCTCTTTCAGCAGCGGCTGGCTGACCACGCCCGCCACCGGCGAACGTTCATACAGCACCGCCATGTCCAGCTGACCGCCAAGCAGCTTGTCATTCAATACGCTGCCGCTGCACTCCTGCAGATATACGTTCACCTCGGGCAGTTCATTACGTACCGTTTGCAACAGCGGCATGGTGATCGCCGAAGCCGCCGTTCCCGGCGCAAGGCCAATTGCCACCTGCCCGCTCAGCGTCTGGCCAACGTTATGTACTGCCAGATGCGCCTGCTCACACTGGCGTAAAATGGTCCGCGCGTGGGTATAGAGAATCTTCCCCGCTTCGGTTGGCGTAACGCCGCGTTTGGTGCGGATCAGCAGTTTCTGCTCCAGTTCACCTTCCAGGGTCGCTACCTGCTGGCTCAGCGCCGGTTGTGCGATATGCAAGACTTCAGCGGCCTGGGTCAGACTGCCGATATCGACGATTTTCACAAAATACTTCAGTCGTCTTAAGTTCATTTTGCCTCCTGTAAGGGAATGCCACTACTGGCCATTAAGTTACAGGGATTTTGCAAGATGCTTGCCAGGTTTTACGTCGTTGCGCCATTGCCCTTCCGGTGCGGCAAAATAAGGGTTTGTGATAATACTGGTGGCTTCCATGAGCGCATGATATGCCCCATTAGGGGTATAAATGCACCATCGTGGTGCATTTTCAGCGAGCTTTACCATAAAAGGCTTTTGATTGTTGAAATTGTCAGCAGTCGAACGCTTTATGGCGAATCAGCCTTTGACAACACCGCAAGTCATCGATAATATGCGCCCCGTTCACACGATTCCTCTGTAGTTCAGTCGGTAGAACGGCGGACTGTTAATCCGTATGTCACTGGTTCGAGTCCAGTCAGAGGAGCCAAATTCTAAAAAGCCTGCTTTCGAGCAGGCTTTTTGCTTTATATTTCACATAACTCTTCTGCTTCGTTCATCACCTGCGATATGGTAGCGCCATACTTGTTTTGCCTGATGAGCCTGCATGTTTATCGTTACCGATATCTTTCACGATCAACCCTTTATTCAGCATGCCGAGTGCGGCTATCTTCGCGCTGACCCGGCGTTAAAATTTTGTCGGGTACGTTTCGCCAGGTCGCAACTACAGGACGCTCTTTTTAGCCAGTACGCCATCCCGCTCCCGCCTTCTCTTACTGGCGCCGTCGCCAAACGTAAAGCCGAATATCTGGCCGGGCGCTATTGCGCGCACTATTTGCTGCGACAATCCGGCTGCTTAGAGCCGGTGTTAATCGCCGCGGACCGCGCGCCAATTTGGCCGGCAGGCTGGCGAGGAAGCGTCTCACATAGCGAAGATATCGCCATCGCGGTGGTTAGCGCCGAGGACGACGGCCTGCATCCAGGGGTCGATATCGAGCATCTGCAACCGGAGATCATGCTGGAAAGCGCCGATATGTTTGTTTCAAGAACGGAACAGGCGCAGCTTTCCTGCTGCGGCCTGGATAAGGAATGGGCACTGCTGCTGGCTTTCTCAGCCAAAGAAAGCCTGTTCAAAGCGCTTTATCCGCGCGTGCAGCAGATGTTTGATTTCGATGCCGCCGCCATGGTCGCTCTCGACCCGGCAAATCAGCGTTTCACGTTGCGCCTTAATAAAACCCTCAGCGACGCCTTCCCCGCAGGTAGCCAGTTCAGCGGCGAGTATTACTTCAGTGAAGGCACTGTTCTTACCTGTCTGCGCTAGCTGTTCATTTCGCCACTTCGGGATTATGATGACGCTAACTATTTGACCTGCCTACAGTGATAGATAAATGGATGTCATCGGCATCATTATGTCAGCGGGAAAATCCTCCGTCGACGTAGCGCTTTATACCTTGTTACCCATTATGGTCGTCATGCTGATCATAATGAAATATCTCGAAGTCCGCGGAATTCTCGACATCATCGTGCGCTGGCTGGCGCCGCTGCTGAAGCCCTTTGGGTTGACCGGTATGAGCGCCTTCGCGCTGATTCAGATAAATTTTGTGAGTTTTGCCGCCCCGCTCGCCACGTTGGCGATTATGGATAAACGTGGTGTTTCCGACCGACAAATGGCCGCCACCCTGGCGATGGTGTTCGCCATGGGCCAGGGCAACGTTTTCTACCCCTTAACGCCGTTCGGCCTGCACTGGCTGGCCGCGATCGCCATTTCTATTATCGGTGGGCTCTGCGCCGCAGCGGTCTGCTGGTACGCCACCGGGCGTAAGTTATCCATTGTCGAGAGCAGCCGGGCAGAAGCGCTCCTGGAAAGCGAACAAAATAATCACGGGCTGATTGCGGTGATCAATAGCGCCGGCGCCGACGCTATCCGTCTGGCGCTTGGCGCCGTGCCGATGCTGATTTTATCGTTGACCATCGTCGGCCTGATGCAGGCGGCCGGCGTCATCGAGATGCTGCAGCGCGTACTGATGCCGCTGCTGCTATGGCTACATATCCCCGAAAACTTCGTCCTGCCCGCGCTGGTGAAATGTGTTGCGGGTGGCACCGCCTATTTCGGGGTTATCTCCGAGCTGGCGCAGCAGGGTAAAGTGACGCTCAGTCAGATTAACGCCTCCGCAGGGCTGCTCATCCAGACCTTCGACCTACCCGGCATCGGTATTTTCCTTGGCGTCAGCTCAAGATTTGTGCGTCTTTTCCGCTTCGTCGCCCCTGCCGCCCTCATCGGTATTGCGCTGCGCACGGTACTGCACATCCTATGGTTCTGAGAACGACGGCAGACGCTGATTAACCCGCTGCAGCAGGTAGGGGAAAAATGGGTTAGAGGTGGCGCGCATTAACGTATCAAGGCCGACGCTCAGCGTCGCGGTCTCGCCGCGTAGCGAAATGGTGCCAAGGCTAATACCGCTAAGGTTTTTCTCCGTCGGCTCGCGGCCATACAGCGAATCGGTGATGGGGAACGGCACCGCGATATGCGAAAGCGAGTACATATCCTGCGGCCAGGCCAGATGCAGCGCCTGCGTTCTCTCGGCAGTGTGCCCCGCCAGCGTCAGGCGCGCGACGGTATCGAGGGTGTGCGGAGTCGCATTCGTCACGATCGTCGTGGAGTACGGACGCGGCGCCGGAGGTAACAAGGTATTCATCGCCGAATAAGTCGCCGGGCGAAACAGCGCCCGCAGGTTCGCCGCCTGATTAATATCGAAAATCACCAGTTCGCTGCCGTTGTCCGGCAAATAGCGGTATAACGAATCAACCACCGCTCGGGTACTGACTGTAGAATCAATCACCGACTGAAAAGTTAACACCGGCGCGATAGAGGCTAAGCGCTGGCTCTGCGCCGCATCAAGAATCTGTTTTTGCAAGGCCTGGGTCAGCAGCCACGACTGGCGCGCTGCCTTTACCGGAAAGGAATTGTATTTATAGGGATTAAACTCCGGAACAACGTTTAGCCACGCCGCGCGCGCAAAGGCGGGAAATATCGAAGGCAGGCCAGCCAGTCCGGCGAACCGGGCAAAAGCGGTTACGCCAATCATCGGCGATAACAGTATTATCTGCTGCGGCCTGACCAGCGATTTATCGGTCAATTCATCGAGCGCATACTTCAGCGCCAGCGCGCCGCCGTTAGAATATCCCACCAGATGCAGCGGCACATCCCCACCGGCACGTCGCATCGCTTCCCGAACCGCCAGGCGGGTTGTCGCCAGCCATTGTTGCCAATCAACGCGGGTTAATGCGCCCGGCGCGGTACCGTGGCCGGGTAAGCGCGGCGCCACCGCGACAAAACCTTGCCGTTGATACTCTTCCGCCAGATAGCGCACGCTGTAGGGGGAGTCGGTTAATCCATGCAGCAACACCACCGCACCACGCGGTTTGCCGGATGGCAGTAATATAAAGGAGCGATTCCAGTCTGGCGTAAAACGTTGCGGATAGACCAGGCTGTCGCGATAGAAGCGATTTATCGGCGTTTTGTCAGCGGCAGGCAGTTGGTCGCTGACCTCACGCCGCAAATCGGCAAATATCTTATCTTCCCGTTTGAGATAGCTGGCAAAACTGGCTCGGTCGATTTCATCAGCGGTCATCTCATCCCCAGACCAGGTATGCCAGCGCTGCAATGCAGGACCACGTTCCGATTCATATATTCGTCCGATGAAAAATACCACCGCTACAATAACCGCCGCTGCCAGCGCTTTTTTCGCCAGCGAGACTATCCTTAATCCAGATTGATTCAGAAGCTTGTTAAATCGCATCAAAGCCATAGGTGGTATTTGCCTGTCCCGCTGCATCGCAGAGTTAAGATTTAACAACTTCAGCTAAACGTAAATTAAACCAATGGGTAGTTTCAGTTGTCTTTAAAGCACTAACGCGTCAATTATCATTCTGAGTGTAACAAGCCTGGGTGAAAACATGGAGTGGTGGGTCAAGAAAGTACGGAAAAATGCCTCTACAGCAACAACTTGCGTGGTTCTACAGAGTGGCCAGATCGTGGTAATTGCTGAAATCGAAAGCCGATGCAGACTACAGGAAGGTGATAAGCTAACGCCTGGTCCTAATGCACTTTATTACATCAACAATAACGACGCGGCGACATTAAGAGTGGTAAGCGCAAGTAATTTTAGCGCCGAACGCTGGGCACAGACTGCCTGACCCTGCGCGGCTAAGCTTTTATTATCAACGAGTTTGACTATTTACCCGGGCCTGTAATTTTCCTTCGCCATTTTCACGCTGTAGCATACTATCAACAGTATCAGCAGACCTGAAACAAGGAGCGAATGATGAACCAGAAGGCCGTCAGTCTGACCCCGGAGCAGGCGCTTTCCCAGTTGGAAGCGCAGTATGAAAGAGCGGTTAACGCGTTGCGTAAGGCCATTGGCGAGTACATTCACCACAATATCCTTCCTGATGAAATAGCCCGTGCTGAAGGCTTATTCGTCTATCCTCAATTGTCTGTCTCGTGGGATGGCGCCGAGCACAAAGCCTTAAAAACCCGAGCCTGGGGGCGATTCACCCATGCAGGCTGCTACACCACCACCATAACCAATCCAAAACTCTTTCGCGCTTATCTGCTGGAACAATTAACTCTGCTATATCAGGATTACGGCGCGCATATTAGCGTCGGCAATTCGCAGCACGAAATTCCCTTCCCTTACGTGATTGATGGCTCTGCGCTGACGCTGGATCGCTCGATGAGCGCCGGATTAACGCGTTATTTTCCGACCACCGAACTGTCGCAGATTGGCGATGAAACCGCCGATGGCCTGTTCCACGCCACCGAGTATTATCCGCTGTCGCATTTTGACGCCCGCCGCGTCGATTTTTCACTTGCGCGCCTGAAGCACTACACCGGCACGCCGGTTGAGCACTTCCAGCCGTATGTCTTGTTTACCAACTACACGCGTTACGTCGATGAGTTCGTCAGCTGGGGCTGTAGCCAGATCCTCGATCCGGATAGCCCGTACATTGCCCTCTCCTGTGCAGGCGGGATTTGGATCACCGCCGACACTGAGGCCCCGGAAGAGGCGATTTCCGATCTGGCGTGGAAAAAGCACCAGATGCCGGCCTGGCACCTGATCACTAACGACGGTCAGGGTATTACGTTGATCAACATCGGCGTCGGCCCGGCCAATGCCAAAAATATTTGCGATCATCTCGCGGTGCTGCGCCCTGACGTCTGGCTGATGATTGGCCACTGTGGCGGCCTGCGTGAAAGCCAGTCGATAGGCGACTATGTACTGGCGCATGCCTATTTACGTGACGACCACGTGCTGGATGCGGTGCTACCGCCGGATATTCCCATCCCGAGTATCGCCGAAGTGCAGCGTGCGCTGTATGACGCCACTAAACAGGTTAGCGGCATGCCGGGCGAAGAGGTCAAACAGCGTCTGCGTACCGGTACGGTGGTGACCACCGATGACCGCAACTGGGAATTGCGTTATTCCGCCTCGGCGTTGCGCTTTAACCTAAGCCGTGCGGTGGCCATCGATATGGAAAGCGCCACTATTGCCGCACAGGGCTATCGTTTCCGCGTACCTTACGGCACGCTGCTGTGCGTCTCCGATAAACCGCTGCACGGTGAAATCAAGCTGCCGGGACAAGCGAACCGCTTCTATGAAGGGGCGATTTCCGAGCATCTGCAGATAGGGATCCGCGCCATCGATCTGCTGCGCGCCGAGGGCGACCACATGCACTCCCGCAAGCTGCGTACCTTCAACGAACCACCGTTCCGTTAATCCCGGGCAAGCCCTGCGCGCTATTTGCGTAGGGCAAAATTGTACGGATACAGAAAAGCAAAAAGCCTGCTCGAAAGCAGGCTTTTTAAATTTGGCTCCTCTGACTGGACTCGAACCAGTGACATACGGATTAACAGTCCGCCGTTCTACCGACTGAACTACAGAGGAATCGTGTGAACGGGGCGAATACTAACGACCACGCTCAGCCATGTCAAAGATGTTTTTAATAATAACGACCGTTTGCCGATTTATTCTTCACTTCGACTAAAAAGTAACACTTTTTCAGGGTATTCATGACTTTTCTTCCAGCCGAGCCTTTAATCGCGGGTACTTCCACAGCCAACGCCCGGTGATCATTCGGCGATAGAACAACAGGCCGCGCACCGCCCAGTCAAGCACCATACCCAGCCAGACGCCGATGACGCCCATGCCCAGCATGATCCCCAGCGTATAGCCAGCAACCACCCGGCAGCCCCACATACCCAGCATCGAAACCCACATGGTGTAACGCACGTCGCGTGCGCCTTTAAAGGCACAGGGCAAGGTCCAGGAAAGCGACCAAATTGGCATAAACAGGGCATTGAGCCACAATAACTCTTTAACCACCACTTTTACGTCTTCTTCGCTGGTGTAGAACGAAGCGATCAAGCCGGCGAACGGTGCGGTGCCCCAGGCAATAAGCGTCAGGATAATAGTCGACAGCCAGAACACAAACCAGGCCTGACGTTCCGCCTGGCCGACCTGCCCTTTCCCCAGTCGTTTTCCGGTAATAATAGTTGAGGCCGAACCCAACGCGTTACCCGGCAGGTTAATTAACGAAGCCACCGAGAAGGCAATAAAGTTCCCGGCGATGACGTTGGTCCCCATCCCGGCAACAAACATCTGCGTCAGCAGCTTGCCGCCATTAAACAGTACCGATTCGATGCTCGCCGGGATGCCAATGCCCATCACCTCCCAGATAATGGCAAAGTTAAACGGCTTAAAGTAGCTCTTCAGCGAAATGCGCAGCGCCGGGTTAAAGCCTGTCATCAGGACCCAGATGGTTGCCAATGCGCCAATATAGCGGGCAATAGTCAGCCCCAGCCCGGCGCCGACAAAGCCAAGCCCCGGCCAGGAGAAGAGGCCGTAAATCAGGATACTGCTGATAATAATATTGAGAATATTCATCCCACCGTTAATTAACAGCGGGATTTTGGTGGTCCCCGCGCCGCGAAGCGCGCCGCTACCAATTAAGGCAATCGCCGCCGCCGGATAGCTCAGCACTGTCAGCTCAAGATAGGTTAGGGCCAGTGCCTTAACCTGAACCGTGGCGTCGCCGGCAACGATATCGATAATCTGCTCACCAAAGGCGTGAATAATTGCCGCCAGCACGATCGAGAACAAGGTCATGATCGCCAGCGATTGACGCGCGGCCGCCCTCGCCCGCTTTCTATCGCGTTTACCGAGGCTGAAGGCCACCACCACGGTGGTGCCCAGGTCAATCGCGGCAAAAAACGACATAATGACCATATTAAAGCTATCGGCTAAGCCCACCCCGGCCATCGCTTCTTTACCGAGCCAGCTAACAAGGAAAGTACTCAGAACCCCCATCAACAACACGCAGGCATTTTCCAACAGGATCGGTACGGCAAGGGGACTAATTTCACGCCAGTAGAGCACCCGATAGCTCTTGCGTTTTTTAAACCAGGACGTGCGCGCTACGGCCTGGCGTACTGCTGAAGTGACGTTCAAGGGAGACCTTAGTGAGAAGAGTTGAAACAACATTTCAAATGATGATTGAGAACTGCTAATCCTGCAAAGTATTTTTCCTGGTAATTTGTTGGCAATTACGACAAATTGTCGATAGATGCAGCAAGCGGCTCGCCACAACTGAATTGATATTTGACAAAAATTTTTTCGCCGCTAAGATACCACTCCACACGATTCCTCTGTAGTTCAGTCGGTAGAACGGCGGACTGTTAATCCGTATGTCACTGGTTCGAGTCCAGTCAGAGGAGCCAGATTTAGAAAAGCCTGCTTACGAGCAGGCTTTTTGCTTTTCTATTATGACAAACTGGGTACCGGCGTCGCTCTAAACGCATTGATCGCTTTATCAAGCACAACCTGATCGTCGCTTCCGGAATCAAGTATGGTATTACGTTGAGATGCTGCGTCGACCTGTACGGTCGTCACGTCGAGAACTTCCAACCCCTCTAATGCCAGCAGCGCTCTAACTTGTGCAGAGAAACAAGATTCTGCATGACCTTTTAACAATGATGTATCGGTGGTAGCAACAATATGATTGTCAGAAATATAGTTACTATCTCCTGATGCCAACCGTATTATGACAGGTGTCGCGCCAGCAGGAACGATATACTGTTTATCAATCGATTCAGAAATATGGTTAGCAATAATCGAATTATTCTCACCTTCTATATATAGCAACCCATACAAGTCATCTAAACCATTACTATACGACTGCATAGGTTCCCAAGGTTCATGTTCACGGAAAAAGTGGTTTGCCGTCACCAGGTTTTCTGAACAGCTATTCTCAAAAACCAGCATCCCTGGATAGAATGAATGAAATCTGTTACTGCTAACTGCAGAACGAAGGACACCAGAAAAGTGAATACTGCTTTTACCGCGGGGAAAAATGTTGTTTGCTGTAACCAGAAGGCCACCAAAGTTCTCTGCATAAATGGAATATCCTCTATAACCGGCACCTATCAAATTATCGGTTATTTTTGAAGCCTGTCCCGACCCACGGAGTTCTATACAATTACCGCACTCAGCAATAAAGTTATTATGTATCGCCAATGCATCGGCATTATATATAGTGATGCCGTGTTCAAGATATACGAATCCCATTCCACTAATGCGGAATGAGTCCTGCGCACTGGCAATATAAATACCCGTTTTACCATTGAGATAGGTGTTTTCAGGATCGTTACTTCCCGAACCGTCATCCACAAAATGTAACCCATCAATGCAAAAATCCGCGAACTCAACTGAGCTTATTCTTGGGTCACCGCTACGCTCAATATAAAAAGCCGCCCCTTCCGCTTCCGGAGTCGTAGATGATGGTGTTATATCAACAAGTATACGACTACCGCCTGGCCACAATTCATGCCAGCTTGCCCAATCACTTTCCGGAGTATTAAAACGGATACTTGAAGAGGTAAACCCATGTCCGTCTCCTTTAACTTTCAAGTAACTGATGTCTATTACTACCTGAGTGAGCAAATGATAGTCTCCAGGCGGGATATAGATAACAGCCCCCGGTTTTCCACCATCATTTACATCTGTGTCTGTTTGCCGATTTTTAATATCGGCAATAATACTATTAATCACTAAACCGATATCTTCAAAAGGATTACCTTCACTCCACTCTGTTACATCATAATAATTTTCACTCGACATGCGTTATTTTCCTCTACATTATTAGGATAGGTAGATATTACGGTTCTATTGACCTCTGAATATTATAATAATTAATAATACCCCTAATTTCTTTCAGGATAATTTTAACTAATGATTAACCACTGCGGTCCTATCTCGCTCGATGTCATGATGCGGTGAAGAACCGTTATTGAGTTCACGCTTAGCGAGTTCCACTTTAATTTGTTCAAGAAAGTGGTTATTCAATTTAAAGTATCTAACTACGAATGCGCTAATAAAATAGGTAATCATTGGCAGTAAAGAAAACATAATAATGATACCTTCGATAGTCTCTGTGTTTTGTTGAGGTTTATTAGCGATGTAACCCGTCAATGATAATATCCACGCAACAATCGCACCAGCAACTGCCAAACCCATTTTTAACATAAACAAATTACCAGCAAATGAAATACCGGTAAGGCGTTTACCGTATTTCCAGTCTCCGTAGTCATCAACGTCGGACATCATGGCCCATAATATTGGCCCTGATTGAATCAAATGCAGGATGTTAATGATGATAAAAAGTGTAAGTAGTGGTAGCAAAGACCTGGGATCGACAAACCATAGAGCTAAAGAAAGGAAGCCAAGAACGATATTAATCGAACGGAACAGCTTAATTTTATCAAAACGATCGGTGAGTGGTTTCGCTATAACACTACCTAGCATGTTACATGCAACGCCAAGAGCCAAAAAAAACGTAGTAAATCCGACGGAGGCTTGCATAACATAGGTAGCATAATAAATAGTCACTGCACCACGAATAAATGCCGGAAAAACATTAAGGAAAGTAATAAAAATCATCAATAACCATTGATCGTTTTTGATGATATCTTTTAGATCATTTATTAAAGAGTCATTAACTTTAATTGCAGTAACACGTTCTTTGATACTGGCAAAACAAAAGAAGAACATTAGTGTCGCAGCACCTCCCATGATTACCATAGTCAACTGAAAACCAGCCGCTCTGTTACCGTTACCTAACCAGTCTGTTAAGGGTAAAATTGAAGAGGAGACTATTAGCGTCGCCAATCCATTGAGGAAAAATCGCCATGACAAACAGCCTAAACGCTCTTTCTGATTTAGCGTGATCACACCGGCTACTGAGCAATATGGAATATTGATAGCAGTATAGATTAATGACATAACCAGATATGTCACCCAGGCATAAACAATTTTTCCATTCATGCTTAAATCGGGCGTTGTGAACATTAGTACTGCTCCCAAACCAAATGGCAATGCCATCCATAATAACCATGGTCGGAATTTACCCCATCGGCTACGAGTACGATCGCAAATCGCCCCCATAACCGGGTCACTAAAGGCATCAAAAATACGAATGACCAGAAACAAGGTACCGACAACACCGGGAGCTAAACCATAAACATCCGTGTAGAACCATGTTAGATATAACGCCAGTACACTCCAAATCATACAAGAACCAGCATCTCCCATTCCATAACCAATTTTTTCTTTTAAACGCAGTTTGCCGTAAACACCTTGCCTTTCGATTGAGTTTGCAGACATAGAAGACCTCTAGAGTATACAGTCATAAGTGTTCAACAGAGGTTAGTAAACCAATGTTAATTTATATTTATAAGTTGATAATGGCGTATGTAGATTAAAGCAAAGTAATATTAATACTCACGCTACTCTCCCGTATAATTAAACGAGAGACAATTTCGTGCATTTCAATACTTTCTTGTTTTGTTTCGTTGTTAATCATTTGAAATGCCAGATGGGCGATTTCACTTATCGGTTGCGCCACACTAGTAATTTTTTTAGTTTGTGCCAGTAAAGTATTATCAAAACTAGCGATGGCAATATCTTTAGGCACAGATATTCCTTTTTCTTTCAAGCCATCAATAATATAACTAGCAGCCACATCGTTATAGACCCAGAGAGATGAACAATGATTTATTCTCTCGGCTAGCCTGACAATAATATCATCGAGTATACTAATATGCCCTGATGTTTTCTCACCCTCGCCTTTCGCTATCCAAAACAGATTCTCTTTATCTATAGTCAATCCCTGAGCGGTAATTCGTTTTGCCCATGAAAAAACCTTTCGGTTATCCGCGCCTTCCTGCGCTACAAATCCAAACGTGGTATGACCGGTCTGAATAAAATGCTCGGCTATAACTTCCGCCCCTTTACTTTGATCGATAGAAACAGAATTGAAAAATCGCGATACCAGCGTAACCACTGCAACGGGGATATTAGTCGCGATGAGCCATTCTGCAAGTTCGCTTTCGGCTTCTGTTGGCACCCATAGCAAACTGTCAATACCCATACTAATAAGCGTATATATTATTTGCTTATCTAGCTGCGGTTGATTCTGATGAGTTTTGACGATAACCGTTTTACCGATGTATCTTGCCTCTTCTTCAAATGTCGCCAGCAGTTCACAAAAATGTGGGTTGACAAGGTTTGGCAGAACAACTGCAATCAGCCCAGAACATTTCCCACTCAATTGAAACGCACTCTTGCTAGGCACATAGCATAAGAAATCCATTGCCTCACGAACTGCTTTGCGAGTTTCTGGCGCCACGCTGGGATGATTATTCAGCACGCGTGAGACCGTAGCGGTAGATACTCCAGCTTTTATTGCTACGTCTTTAATGGATGCCATAGTAAATAACTGCGTCGACCAAGAATGACGTAACTATAAAGTGTGATGGAAGTCAAAAATGTAAGCCACTTCACATGTTGCCGCGTTACATAAATCCCCGCTTTTTCTCTCAATTCTGCTGTCACTAAAATAACTAAGCGTTCACGACTAATATTTAATGGATTCACTGACAAACAGAGGATAACGGGCACCACGCCAGAACCAAAGTCGTCGTGGTGTTACGCTTGCGTAGATGATAGGTAGGATTTGCTATGGTAAATAATGGGCCGATTTACGACATTTCCTGCTGCCTAATTTTCACCAGCACCGCTCCCAGCAATGCCAGATCTACCAAGACCGCCAGTGCGTAGACAAAACCTCCCTTTCCCGAATCCGCATAGTGATTGGTTAGCAGAGTCGCCAGGATAATAATAACGATACCTGCTGTCATCGGGATGTTCGCCATCATGCCCGACGAGTATCTTGCTGTAGCATTGTTTTTCCAGACAATACCCACACCTAATCCACCAAAGGCGATCCCCGGAATTTGAGATAGCCAACCGTGTCCGCTATTCCACAGCACCAGTAACATTAACCAGCCCATAGCGGACAGCACAAAGGCGTAGCACGATACCCTAACGCTATAATGCGCTGGCCACGGCTGCCAACGCGCGATTGCATAGCCAACAGCAAAAGCTCCCGTCAGCGTCAGCAGCGACGCCAGAGTACCGAGAGTGCCAATCATGGAGGAAACGCTCAATAGCAGCGCCCCCGCCGCGAATACGCCACTTAGCGCGATAGTTTGCGTGAGCGGGGCCTCGCAAGTGGTTGCCCCACCAGCTCGCTGATTACGGTAGATATTCATTATTCACTCCTGATAATCGCAAACACTGATGAATTTAATTCAGTGTCTATTTCACATATCAGTAGGCTATCCCCTGTATAATAAGTACGGCAAACGCATAAATTTCAGCAATAGATGAGAAAAACTCAGCCATGAGAAAAACCCGCCTCCCGCCGCTGGGCGCGCTACGCGCCTTTCATGCCGTTGCCCGCTGTCGCAGTTTTAAACGCGCCGCCGATATGCTTGGGGTGAGCGCTACCGCAGTGAGCCACCAGATAAAACTACTGGAATCTGTGCTGGAGTGCCGCGTCTGCGAACGCAATGCCTTGGGAGTCAGCCTTACCGACAGCGGTGAAATTCTCTATGCAGGGACTCAACGCGCCTTTAGCGCGCTGGAAGAAGCGACTATACAAATTGTTCGCTCACACCAGCCGCCGTCACTCACCGTCACCACCACCTCCAACTTTCTAACTCACTGGCTGGTACCACGGCTGGCAGCATTTAAAGCGGAATTCCCCGCTATTGACCTGCGGCTGCATACCAGCGTCGAGCGGGTGGATCTCAACCAGCGCAGCGTTGACGTCGCGATTCGCTATCGTGAAACGCCGGAGCGCGAACTGCACTGTACCTTGCTACATGAAGACCGCTTTATCGTCGTCGCTAGCCCAACGCTGGGTATTACACGGCTGGAGGATTTGCATCACGCAACCCTGTTCCACGTTGAACATCGTCACGTTCCGGCTGATTCTCCGGGCTGGGAAAACTGGCAGCGTCGCTACGGGCCACCGCAGCTGAATATCGATGCTGGGTTAACCTTCAGCGATGAGACGCATGCGCTACAGGCGGCGGTAGCAGGACAAGGCGTAGTGATTGCCAGCGAGCTGCTGGCGCGCGATCTGTTGCAACGCGGGGTATTAGCGGCACCATTTGAGATGTCCTTACCGGGAGCAAACTATTATCTGGTGGCGACACAAGAGTTAGCACAGCGCGACGATATCAGCGCGTTGCGGGACTGGCTACTGCAGCAGATAGCGATGAGTTGAAACCGGAGAAAGAGGCAGATATCGGACGATATCTGCCAGACGGTGTGTTACCAGCCGCAGACGTTAGTCTCTTCGTCAGATTCATAACCGCGCACAATATTGATGAGCTCTTTCACCGCGTCAGCGGCATGCAGTGGATCCTGAAGCGCCTCGATTGAGGCAAAATCTTTATCTACCGATACACCATTATTATTGTTAGTCACCATCAGGCTGAACCCTTTGCCCTGTGCGTTATCGGCAGAAAGATCCTGAAGCAATTCCGCTACTGCCTGAACCGCAATATCAGGGACATAAAGCGCCATCGGCTTCAGATAAATTTTCTCTTTTTTTTCATTATTGTTGTTATTGGTTATCGCTAATGAGTAACCTTTATTTTCACTGTTCATAGACTCAGCTTATCCCTCAATCAGAATTTTAGGGTCGACGTAAAAATCGACATTAAATACGGTATCGTCAGTTAATGCCTCAATGCAGTGCCATTTTTCCGCAGGGAAGACACCAAACTGCCCCGCTTCAATAGTCATCGTTTCAACAGGGTCTGGGCTCGTTTCATCGGCATAACCATAATAGCGTATTGCACCCTGCATCACCGATAAACGCGGATAGACGCCCTGTCGCGTACCGGCATCAAGATGGCGCTTCCAGATGGACGCGGGCGCGGTCTCCTTGGTCCACATGGGGGTGGAGCGGGTCTGAACATAATGGGTAGGTATAATGATTCGCTGCATGATTTGCCTCTCTTTCCGCGCCGTGAAATAGCGCCGCGAATGAAACGATATATTGCATATAATATACCCCTTTTAATTGCTAAGGGTATTATTTTTTTGATCCTATTTTATCTACCACTATTTATACCCATTACGGATTAGCTTTATTTAAAATATAAAAAAGCGCCTGTGATAGTTCACAGGCGACAGTTTAAAGACCGAAGATTATCTTTTTTCAGTTGTTATTTAAAAGCCCCGGCTTCCCGATTAAATATCCCTGAACGAGATCGCAACCTAATTGTTGCAGCGAAGTTAACTGTTCCTCAGTTTCAACACCTTCGGCGACAATGCGCATATGTAAACTTTTCCCCATACTGATGATCAGGCGCACGATATCGAGGTCATCTTTTTGCATAGGTATATTGACCACAAACGAGCGGTCAATTTTGATCTTATCAAAAGGGAAATAACTCAGCCGCGACAATGACGAATAGCCGGTACCAAAATCGTCAATTGAGATCTGAATCCCCTGCTCGCGCAACTGGCTGAGGATCTCCAGCGAGCGCGTATTCTCGTTAAATACATCAGATTCCGTAATCTCAAGATCAAGGCGCCGCGGGTCGAGACCGGTCTTCTTTAGCACCGCCGCCACCGTGTCTGTGAGTGAGGTATTGATAAGTTGAATCGGTGAGACGTTTACCGAAACCTTCAGCGGTTGCTCCCAGCGGGCCGCCTCCTCGCAGGCGGTCTTCAGCACCCACTCGCCAAGTGGGTTAATCAGGCCGGTTTTCTCCGCCACTGGGATAAATTCTGTAGGCGGCACCATGCCGCGCAGTGGATGAAACCAGCGCACCAACGCTTCGTAACCGTAGATTTCACGCGACACCGTGTCGGCGATCGGCTGGTAGTAAACCTTGAACTGGTCGTTTTCGAGTGCATGTAGCAGATCGTCCTCAAAGGATTTGTTTTCCTGTAAACGTTGTAACATTCCGGGACGAAAAATCTCCACGTTGCCCGCGCCCGACTTTTTCGCTTCATACAACGCTAAATCGGCACATTTGTATAAGTAATCAGTACGACTTTCACCATCGGAGATAACGATGCCGATGCAAGCGCCAATGTTAATTAACGAATCGTAGATATAGTACGGTTGGCTGATTTTTTCGCGGATCACATCCGCCCGCTCCAGCGCCATTTCTTCGCTCAGATCCTGCGATACCAGAGCAAACTCATCGCCACCAAGGCGGTACAGCGTCTCTGATGTTTTACGAAAGAACGACAGACGGCTGGCGAGCTCCTGAAGCAACTTATCGCCGGCATCATGTCCTAAGGTATCATTAACATCTTTAAAATTATCGAGGTCAAACAACATAACCACTGCGCAACCATTATAAGGCTTCACGTGATTAACCACTTCCTGTAGCCTCTGCCAGAAAGAGAGGCGATTAGGCATACCTGTTAACGAATCGTGATAAGCGTCATATTGCAAACGACGGTTCTGTACCTGAAGTTTCTCTTTCGACAGCTGTAAATCATTAGCTAACAGCTTCATGCGTACATGAGCGCGACGCAAGTTGTTATTTTGTCGAAGCATCAATAGGCCAAGAGTGATACACATCGTAATCAGCAAGATTGAAATCACCGAATAGATGTAATAGAGATGCTGAATCTTATCATGCGTAAGATTAACGACATCAAAGTCCTGCGCCAGGGTCATGGAGGCCAGTGAGGTCATTGGGCCATCCAACTTACTCATCGTGTATAGCAGAGTCATCATCTGCTCAGGCGTCATGGAATCCAGTTGCCTGTCGAGTTGATCGAGGATCTGAATCAGACTGGTGACCGTCGCCTGCCGCTGCTCGCTTTTTCTGATGAACTGACCAAGATCGCCCTGCTGCAGCAATTCAATCTGGCTCATCATTATTTCCAGGCGCAGGCGTACCTCATCGCGGTCGGTCCCCTTCACGTTCAGCGCCAGGGCGCTTAAACGAGCCTCCAGACGCATGTATTCAGAGACCATCTGGGACACAGACCACGAGTCGGTATAACGTGTTAATTTTTGCAGCTCACTCTGCCGCTCATGCACCAGATAGGTAATGTATCCGGTGACGATAAAAAGCGACAAAATAATGGCAGTGAGTATTCGATTCAAGATCAGAGCCTTACTCAATTATAATCTTTGAAACCTGCCATGCCGAGCGGGAATAATAGATTTGGTTCTGTAACTCCGCGCTACTATCGTAGGGATAAACAATAAAAAGGGGCCCTTTGTCACGAATGCGCATATATTCACCATTCATCTTCAGCGCGAGGATCACCGGGAATTTATGAAAATCATCCACCGGCACCTCGGTCGTATAATCGTTAAGGGCCATCACCTTCGCCGTCTTACCTTGCGCACCCACTAAGTCCATAAGTTTGCTAAGTGAAATACCATCAAAGCGCACTTTTCCTGAATACCAGGGAGTGGTTGTGATCACTGTCTCATTGCCCAACTTTTCTAACGCGGCGACGTCAAATACGGCAGTATCGCCTTCGTTTGTATTGGTAATCTTTCCTGAAATGGTTAAAACGGGTTTGCCCGTTGGCGCAGGCAGTTTTTCTGCGAAAGCATTAGGTAAAACTAAAACATAAAATAAAACTGCAAAAATTAGACGCATATCACCCACCATATCCAGCGTTGGAGATAGTAATTGTAAACCATTTACGTGAATTCTTAAAAGCCGTCCCAATGGGGCAACAAAAATAAAATAGCAGTAATGGTCAACAGTTAACCCACGCCAGTGGTGAAAATTAAATGTTCGATTTAGACATTTTTTACTTTATTGTCTTTCCGGCAGGTAAAAAACTTTTCAGTTGCGCTTATGCGCGGTAATCTCCCTAACGGCGCGTAGATAAGAAAGCGTCTCATTCAAATAATAACAAGTTAGCAACAAACAGGACAGGCATGGACTCAACGCTTATTTCTCCCGACTCCGGCAACGGGGTCGCCTCTCTTCATCGCGCTCGTCGTGCGGCATGGGGCAGCTTTGCCGGCGCCGTCGTCGACTGGTACGATTTTCTGCTGTACGGCATTACCGCCGCACTGGTGTTCAACCGCGAATTTTTCCCACAAATTGGCCCGGCAATGGGCACGCTGGCAGCCTTCGCGACCTTCGGCGTCGGCTTCCTCTTCCGCCCGCTCGGCGGCGTGATCTTCGGCCATTTCGGCGACCGCTTAGGTCGTAAGCGCATGCTGATGATGACCGTGTGGATGATGGGGATCGCCACCGCCTGTATCGGGCTCCTGCCTTCCTTTAACCAGATTGGCTGGTGGGCGCCGGTTTTGCTGGTGATTTTGCGCGCAGTACAGGGCTTCGCCGTCGGCGGCGAATGGGGCGGCGCGGCGTTGCTGTCGGTTGAAAGCGCGCCGAAAAACAAAAAAGCGTTCTATAGCAGCGGCGTGCAGGTGGGTTACGGCGTCGGGCTGCTACTCTCTACTGGGCTGGTATCGCTTATCAGCAGTTTCACCACCGATGAGCAGTTCCTTAGCTGGGGCTGGCGCCTGCCGTTCCTGTTTAGCGTAGTGCTGGTACTGGCGGCATTGTGGATCCGCAACGGCATGGCCGAGTCGGCAGAGTTTGAGCAGCAGGTGCAGAAAACACCCGCCGCGGTGAAAAAACGCCTGCCGGTACTGGAAGCGTTGGTACGCCATCCGGGTGCCTTCTTATTAATCATCGCCCTGCGCCTGTGTGAACTGTTAACGATGTATATCGTGACCGCATTCGCCCTCAACTACTCGACACAAAACCTCGGCCTGCCGCGTGAACTGTTCCTCAATATTGGGTTGCTGGTGGGCGGCATTAGCTGTTTTACCATTCCCTGCTTTGCGTGGCTGGCGGATAGGTTTGGCCGCCGACGTATCTATATTACCGGGGCGCTGATCGGAACATTAAGCGGCTTCCCCTTCTTTATGGCGCTGGAGCAGCACTCGCTGTTCTGGATCCTATTTTTTGCCCTGATGCTGGCCAACATCGCCCATGATATGGTGGTTTGCGTGCAGCAACCGATGTTTACCGAAATGTTTGGCGCCAGCTATCGCTACAGCGGCGCAGGCGTCGGATACCAGGTGGCCAGCGTGGTCGGCGGCGGTTTTACGCCATTTATCGCCGCCGCGCTGGTCACCTTCTCTGGCGGCTCGTGGCACAGCGTGGCGATTTATCTGACTGTCGGCTGCTTGATCTCTGCCGTCACGGCGATGTTGATGAAAAACCGCCATCCGACATAACAAGGGAGGCTTCGTGATAACACAACAGAACACAGACTGCTGGCCTGCCGGGTTCAACGCCGACGAATTACCGATTGTCCGCTGCGATGATCCCACGCTTGCCGAACTGCCTCTGTTCGAGCGCGCGCGCCGAGGTGAAGCCGTCGCTCAGCTCTGGCAGGCGCCGCAAGGGTTCGTGGTGCCCGGCAGTTACCGGAAATTCGCCAATCTGGCCGCCGTCAGTAAATCCTTTGCCGCCCGCGGCTGGCCGGTGTGGATGCGTCGCTCCGGCGGTGGGCTGGTGCCGCAGGGGCCGGGGATCCTCAACCTGAGTCTTGCCTGGCCGGTAACCCAGCCGTTAGGCGAAGCCGCCGAACCTATCTATCTGTTGTTGTGTGGAATATTGCAACGCACGCTGGCGACCCTTGGCGTCGAAAGCCATTTTCAGGCCGTCAGCGGTTCTTTCTGCGACGGGCGCTATAACCTCGCCTGCGGCGAGGGGGAAGACGCCCGCAAGATTGCCGGTACCGCTCAATACTGGCGGCCCATAGCCGACAGCCAGGGGCACATAGTCCTGGCTCACGCCGTGATATTACTGGATGCCGATCTGCAGGCCGCACATCAGGCGGCCAATGATATTGAGGCGCTGCTCGGCAGCGGTAAGGTCTACCGCGCGGACAAAACGATTACGCTCGCCGAATTATTGCCCGGTGAACCCGACCTCATCGAGCGATTCAGGCTGGCGCTAGCTAAGGCATTGCAACGGGTGCCTTAATAGCATCACTGGCGCGCTTTTTGACCGACGGCGAGACGCAGCCGGGCCTGCTGTTCAATATTCTCCAGTAGTTCCTGCACATCGTCCTCGCCGATATCAAGGAACTGCCCTTCCATCAGCGCGGCGTGAATATCTTCGCGAGTGACTGCAATCCCCATCGGCACTACATTCGGCTTCACCTCTTCCGCCGCCAGCGGATGCGGATAGCGGCGCCCGACCAGATTGTTGAAGACAATCGCCAGCAGCGCCAGCATCATGGAGTTCAATAATACCGGCGTCAGCACAAACTGGTAGCCTTCACTGTGTACGCCGGCGCCGCCAAGAATGGCCGTGAGCGCCACCGCGCCGCCAGGTGGATGCAGACAACGCAAAAAGTACATCCCGGCAATCGCCAGTGCCGCCGCCAGGCCGCAGGCGATTGCCGTATCCGGCACCAACAGTCCGACAGTGACGCCGATCAGCGCCGAAAGCACGTTGCCGCCAACGATAGACCAGGGTTGAGCAAGCGGGCTGCTGGGCACGCCGAATAGCAATACCGCCGAGGCCCCCATCGGCGCAATAAACCACAGATTCACCTCGCCCAGCAGCCAGTGGCTGAACATACTGGTCACCGCAAGTCCCGTTCCGGCGCCGATTGAGCCCAATAAAATATGCTTTTTAGCAACGGGTAAGGCATGAGGTTTTAAACGGCCGAGAAAAATACGCGCGCGGGAAAATAGCGGGCGCTGTAAAACGCGTAACATCGAACGAATCGCTCACATCATAGGAATAAATGATGTTTCATTGTCTTTATTTAACCATTCATTAACAACCATGTATTTATGATGCCTATTATTTGCAACTTTACCGGGCAGTGTGGGTTATGTGATTTTTACGCGCTGCGTTAGAATCATCTTCCCCACTGGGGTTAAACCCACTCTACGGATTAAAGGTCACAATACGGTGAATAATAAGACAAATTTAACGAAAGAAGTGGCATGGGCCAGCCAGAATATGCCGCGTACCCTGCGTCAGGTGGCGGCCCTTCCCGACCTCAGCGAAGTGCGCTTGGCCTGCTGTATGCATCTCGATATGAAAATGATCCCGCTGGTGCAGGGGCTCCTTGAGAAAGGGGCGAAAGTATTTTTGACCACCTGTAATCCAACCACCGTGCAGGATGAGGTTGTCTCCTGGCTGGTGGAGCGCGGCGCGGAAGCCTGCGCCTGGCGCAATATGAGTGACGCCGACTGGCAACAATCATGGGAAAAAGCCATCGCCTGGCAACCAACCCATCTGTGCGAGATGGGCGCGGATATTACCACCCTGCTCCACCAGCGCGGCGAGTTCGGCAATGTCGTCGCCGGCCTTGAAGCCACCGGCTCCGGCGTCAATCGCCTCGGTGATATTCGCCCCGGCTACCCTATCTTTAACTGGGATGATCTGCCGGTCAAAGAAGGGCTACATAACCGCCATATGGTCGGCCTGACGGCCTGGCACACTTTCTTCCAGACCACTCACCTTACCCTACATGAGAAAAAAGTACTGGTGATCGGCTACGGTCTGGTCGGGCAAGGCGTTGCCGCGGCGGCAAAAGCCTTCGGCGGCCAGGTTATGGTGGCGGAAATCGATCCGGCGCGCCGTTTACAGGCCGCTTATGACGGCTGGCATGTCGTAGATTTACAGGATGCAATCGCATCAGCCGATGTCGTCGCCACCGCCACCGGCGGCAAGAAAGTGGTCAACAGCCTGGCGCTGGATAGCGCTAAAGATCGCGTGTTTATTCTCAACGTCGGACACGTGGCGGAAGAGATTGATTGCGAACACCTGCGCCAGTTCCCGCATGAAGAGGTTATGCCCTATATCAACGCTTATCGGATGCCGGGGAAAACAATCTATCTGATGGCCGATGGCTCAATGCTCAACCTTACCGCCGGTTTTGGCGATAGCCTGAATGCGTTTGATGTCACCCTTGCGGTGATGGCCAGCGGCATTCGTCATATCGTTACCGACGGTATGCAGGCTAAAGCGGATGTTTATCTGCTGCCGCAAAGCGTGTGGCAGCAGGCGCTGTAAGCACTCTTTCGGGGGGCCGGTCGGCGCCCCGAAGCCGGTTAACGGTTTTCCGGCAGCACGATATTGCTCTCAGCCAGCGTCCCCATGTCGTTGAACATCGCTCCTGCCGCCTCCACCAGATGCATGGCTAATGCCGCGCCGCTGCCCTCGCCTAAGCGCATGCCCATCTCCAGATAAGGTTGCAACTGCAGGTGCTCCAGCGCAATACGTGCCCCCTTCTCCGCCGACAGATGCGACGGAATCAGGTACGGATGCAACTGTGGCGCGATCCGGCAGGCCGCCAGTGCCGACGCGTACGATAAAAAGCCATCGAGTATTACCGGCAATCCGCAGGAAGCGGCGCCCAGCATGACCCCGGCCATCCCGAGCAAGTCAAAACCGCCCACTTTTGCCAGCACGTCGAGGCCATCTTCGGGTGAAGGCTGGTTGACCGCTATCGCCCGGCGTACCACTTCCGCCTTGTGCGCCAGCTGCGATATTGGAAGGTTCGCGCCGATGCCCACAACATCACCGGCATCATGATCGGTCAGCACGCTGACTACTGCCGCAGCGGGGGTCGTGTTAGCCATTCCTAATTCGCCTACGCCGAACAGACGCACGCCCTGCTCCGCAAGCTGGCGGGTGTAGCGCATGCTCGCCAGCAGCAGCGTTTCAGCCTGCTCCCGGCTCATCGCCGCGGTACAGGCAATATTACCGCTACCGCGCGCCACTTTCATATTCACCAGACCAGGGATTGGTTCGGCGTCAATCCCGACGTCAATCACCTGAACATCAGCCCCCGCCTGCGCTGCCAGCACGCAAACGCCGGTATTCTTACGGGTCATATTGACCGCCTGAATCGCGGTCACCGCCTGTGGCGAGACGGTAACACCTTCATGCCAGACGCCGTGGTCGGCGCACATGACCACGATAGTTTTGCGTGGAAAACGTAATGCGCCCTGTAGCCCCGGCATACCGGCTAACTGAATCGCCAGCGATTCCAGACGCCCCAGGCTGCCGGGCGGTTTCAACAAGCCGTCAATATGCTGACGAGCCCGCGACATCGCGCTTTCGTCCGGCCGCGGGATGGCCGCTAACCATTCACTTATTGTATCCATATGCTTCCTGTCAGCGCGGTGTGTGCTCTATAGCAACGCCAGTAAAAAGATAACTTCGCCCAGTTCAATGGCCGCTCCCAGCGTATCGCCGGTTTGCCCGCCCAGCGTGCGCTTCAGCGCCTGACCAAGCGCCGATACCACCAGCAGCGTTATAACCGAAGCCAGCAGGCCCTGCACGCCCAGCAGCAGCGTTGCCAGCGCCAAGGATAGCGCCAGGGTAATGACGGTCTGCCGGAAAGTCACCTTGCCAATAAATACGTTACCAAGCCCCTGCTCCCGGGCATAACGCTGGCGGTACATTAGCAGCACCGACATCCCACGCGCCACAGCGCAGGCGGCAGCCAGCGCCGCCAGCATCGAGGTACCGCGCAGCGCCAGTTCGCTAATGACCAATACCTTTGCCACCAGCACAAAGATCAGCGCCAGCCCGCCGTGCGTCCCCAGCCGACTATCACGCATGATCTCCAGCATCCGCTCGCGGCGACGGGCTGAGAAGATCCCATCGCAGGTATCCGCCAGGCCATCAAGATGAAAACCCCCGGTCAGCAGCGCCAGCGCCAGTACGGCGAACAGCGCGGCCAACGGCAGGCCGCACCAGGCATGAAGCGCCAGCATCACCAGCCCGGCAATCGCGCCAAGTAGTAACCCCACCAGTGGGAAAGTCACGATCCCGCGCTCATATTGATCGATTTCCAGCCCCTGCGACCAGCGGGCCGGAACCGGTATGCGGCTCATAAAGGAAAGCGTGGCAAAGAACGATTTAATCATTTGATTTTGACTCCTATCCCTGAAACAACCAGCCACACCTCATCGGCAGCCGCGGCCAGCATCTGATTCACACGCCCGGCAATATCGCGAAAATGCCGCGCCAGCCGGTTGTCCGGCACGATTCCCAACCCCACCTCATTGGTGACCAGCAGCACCGGCGACGGGCAGGCACGGCAGGCAGCAATCAGCTGAGTGATTTCTTGCGTGACTATCCTTTCCAACGCAGCGTAATCCCATTCATCAGGATCCGTTTCCCCACCTTCAGCGAACAGAATATTGGTGACCAGTGTAGTGACGCACTCAAGCAAAATAGCTTCATCGGGTGCGTTATCGGGGGTAATGAGTGGCGTCAGGTCACGGCTGCGCTCCGCTGTACGCCAGTGCGGCGGTCGGCTATTGCGGTGATGTTGAATGCGTGCGGCCATTTCATCGTCAATAACGGCTGAAGTGGCGATATAGAGCACCGACGTGCAGGATTGGAGTAAAGATTCGGCGTGACGGCTTTTGCCGCTACGCGCGCCGCCGGTAATCAGTATCATCGCGGCGGTACCTGAATCTGGGACAGCATGTGATAAACCCTTCCGGTATCAATAAGTTCACGGCGGCAGTATAACAAACTGTCGGCTTAAAGGGCGATGCTTATACGGAGGTTTAAGGCAGGAAGACGGAAAAGCCCGGCGGCCAGCAATGCCGCCGGAACTAATGAGTGGTTTATTCGCCGACTTTGGCTTCACCCATCACTTTGAGTTTTTTAGAGATGTCGCGACGCTCTTTCGACAGCTCGGCGTTTTTGATGATGTAATCGTCAACGCGGTCTTCATAATCGGTTTTCATGCTGGCGATGATACCCTGAATGGCTTCAACGCTCATACCCGGCTTGATGTAGTCGCTGAGGTTGTCCAGCAGCAGGACACGCTTCTGGTTATCACGGATCTTTTTCTCAACGTCCTGAATTTCACGCTGCAGCTTGTTCTTACGACGGAACAGACGAACAAACTCCAGAACGTCCTGGAAAGAAGGCTTAGTTGTTTCCATTTTTACACCCCTAATATTTGAGATTCGGATTCGCTAAAGCGACTGCCCTATAGGGCTAACATAACTGCTAGCAGTCGCTGATGACAATGTTTTTTCCTTTGCGTTTATCATAACCCTAAATGCTGCTGAATCGAAGCAACCTGTTCACTTCGCGCACGTATCTGTCTTTTATTTGCGCAGCGCGCGGCAAATAAGGTGCGACAGCAGCTCAAGCTGGCGCGCCAGCTCAATGGTCAGCCAAACATAGCCGTGAATCGGCGTTTCCGACAGATTATCGCCCTGATGCTCTTTGATAAGCTGTCGCAACTCGACCACAATCTCGTTGAGCTTCTCGGTGTTGGCGCGTACCGGCTGCGGGTTTCCCTCATACAGGGCATGGGCGATAGTCAGCAACGTTTGCTGGGTCATCCGTTGGGTTTCGCGCAAAGTCTGGGCGTTGAGCATCACAAAATGGCCCTGACGAGAGGCCCAATAAGCGTTGATTTGCAGTTCCAGCATGCATACCAGATTACGGCTGACGGTCTGAATGGCTTCGAAGATTGCTTTCTGAATATGCGTTTCTTTGCTGGCCGGGGTTATCAACCCACGCATTTTCACCACGTCATTGAGCGCTTTCTGAAGATGTTTTTCCAGCCGCGGGCGCTCAACCAGATTCGGCGAAAAACCGGCCTGATACAGCCGATTAAACGTTGTGACGTAATTCGCCATCTGGATGCGCCAGTGCAAAAACGCCCGCTGCGGCCAGATACCGGTAAACAGCATCGCCAACAGTGAGCCGAAGATGACATCGCCGCTTCGCCACAGCGCGGTGTTCATATCACCCGGCGGCGCGCCCACCACCACCGCCAGCGTAATACCGATCAGCAGCGCCTGGTAGGGCCGCTTGCCGAGCGCCAACCAGCCGCAAAGGAACATAGCCACCGCGCACCACAGCACCATGATTGGCAGTGAGATAAGTTCGAGTTTGAGCGCCACCAGCCCCAGTACCGAACCGAGGATAGTGCCGCCAATACGTTCGAAGGCCCGCGGCACCACATTGCCCCAGAAAGAGATAGGCCCCATCACCACCACCAGGGTGATCAGAGGCCAGGTGCCCTCCGGCACGTTCAACAGACGCACCAGCAGGAAGGTCAGGACAAAAGCCAGCGCGATGCGGATACCGTGCACAATTCGGTAATGACGATACAGACGGATCTCAAATGGCTTAAGTGATTTATCAGCGCGCACGGCCTGCTCCGGCAAACAGAAAAGGCCAATTGTAGCCGCTTTTTTCACGAGCGCACTGCGCTAATGTAAAAAACCTTGTCAAGATAAGGGATAACGACTTACGAGCCGATACGGTTCACCGCCACATACATCTCAATATCCCAGTGACCATCCTGGTTGCCATCGTTAAGATAAATTTCAAAACAGGGCTTATCCGCGATTTCGAACTCGCTGCTCTGCAGCAGGCTGTCAAAAAACTGCAGCCAGGGCGTGGAGAAGTCATGGTTAATGACCCGCGCGCTGGCGCAGGCGTAGTCGCCGCCGGCAATTGCGGTGAGGATCACCCCTTCGCTATTAGGTGGGATGACGTAATCATCCGCCACGGTAACAACGGTGTCACAACGCAGTTTTTCCGCCGGTACCTGCTGCGGGTTATCGTAATAAACCGCGACCCACTCCTGCGCCGGCACCTGGTGGTGACTGACCCACGCCGCCAGTTGTTCAAACCCCTGTTTTACGGTCTGCTCCCAGGGGCCAACCATATGAAACCCGGCAATCTTGCGGGGAGAGAGAGATTGAATGCTGTAGTTCATAGCGCCTCCAGTGTTGATAAAATACTGTATAAATATACACTAAATTTAGCAGCCGGCTGAACAACAGTATGTGCGCGGATTCACAGAGTCGCCACAAGCGCGAAATGAATGAAGCCCGCCGCGGAGTGCGGCGGGCCAGAGGGTAACGAGATTAAATGCCGTGATGCAGATAATCGCTCAGGCGGGAAAACATCCCGCCCTTGCCGACGCTTTCCAGGGTCACCAGCGGCCAATGCCCGACCACTTTGTCGCCATCGTAAAGCGAGATTTCGCCCACGCGTTGGTTAGCGGCGAGCGGCGCTTCCAGATCCTTAGTATCCAGTACATATTTTGCTTTGATACGCGGAACTTCTGATTTCGGGATCGCGAGCCAGAAGTCCCGATCGGTGCCGAGCTTGATCTGCTCTTTGTCGCCATACCAGATATGTTCGACGCCGACCTGCTTACCTTTTTGCAGCACCTGCACGGTGTCAAAGTTCTGTTGACCCCAGTGCAGCAGCTTAGCCGCCTGCTCTTCTCGCCCTTTTGGACTATCGGCCCCCATCACCACGGCAATCAAACGACGCTGGCCATCGACCGCCGAGGCAATAAGATTGAAGCCCGCTCCTGAGGTATGGCCGGTTTTCAGGCCATCGACATTCATGGTTTTGTCCCACAGCAAACCGTTACGGTTCTGTTGGGTGATACCGTTCCACGTCAGGCTTTTTTCGCTATACATGTGATAGACATCCGGCTCGCCGTGAATAATCGCCCGCGACAACACCGCTAAATCATAGGCGGAGCTATGCTGGCCAGGCGCGTCGAGTCCGTGGACGGTTTCAAAATGGGTGTCTTTCAAATGCAATTTTTCAACGTAGCTATTCATCAACGCGACAAATTGCGGTTGGCCGCCGGCGACATAGTCAGCGAGCGCGACGCAGGCGTCATTACCGGAATCGACGATCAGCCCGCGGCTAAGATCGCGAACGCTAACCCGATCGCCCGCTTTAAGGAACATCAGCGAAGAACCGTTAAACACCGGATTGCCCTTGGCCCAGGCATCCTTACCGACGGTGACCATATCATCAAAGGTAATGCGATGGCTGTCTATGGCCCGGTCGACGACGTAACCGGTCATCAGTTTGGTTAGGCTGGCGGGGTTACGCTGTTGGTGTTCGTTACCGGCGGTCAGGATTTGACCGGTAGTGTAGTCCATCAGCACCCAGGAACCGGCCTGGATCGAAGGCGGCGTCACGGTGACGGGCAAATCAGCGGCAGCAAATGCGCAGGAAACGCTCGAAGCGAGCAAAGTTACAGCAAATAAAAAACGGCCTTTCAACGGCATATCCTCAAGATTTACAGATTCGCCGTCCTTTTTACGGAAGTTCGCCTGAGAGATCAGGGTTAAATTGCAAGAAAATATGACATGAGAGTAGATGCATCTGACCGTTACCCTTCTGATGGTTCTACAAATCGTTTACCATACGGAATGCCTTACACCACGGATAACGAATCGATTATGCAAGACAGCGCCAATCAGCCTGGATTTTTATTCCACGACTACGAAACCTTCGGTACCAGTCCTTCGCTCGACCGGCCGGCGCAGTTCGCCGCCATCCGCACCGATAGCGATCTGAATGTCATTGGCGAACCGGAAGTCTTCTACTGCAAGCCTGCCGACGACTATCTGCCGCAACCGCAGGCAGTGATGATTACCGGAATTACGCCACAGGAAGCGCTGGCCAAAGGTGACAACGAGGCCGCTTTCGCCCGCCGCATCAACGATCTGTTCACGGTGCCGAAAACCTGTATCGTCGGCTACAACAATGTCCGCTTTGATGATGAAGTCAGCCGTAATATTTTTTACCGCAACTTTTACGATCCTTACGCCTGGAGCTGGCAGCATGATAATTCGCGCTGGGACCTGCTGGATGTGATGCGCGCCTGCTATGCCCTGCGCCCGGAAGGTATCAACTGGCCGGAAAATGAAGAGGGTCTGCCAAGCTTCCGCCTTGAGCATCTGACCGTCGCGAATGGCATTGAGCATAGCAATGCCCACGATGCAATGGCCGATGTGTACGCCACTATCGCGATGGCGAAACTGGTGAAGGCCCGTCAGCCGCGCCTGTTTGAATATCTGTACAGTCATCGTAATAAACGCAAGCTGGCGACGTTGATTGACGTGCCGCAGTTGAAACCACTGGTCCACGTTTCCGGGATGTTCGGCGCCGCCCGCGGCAACACCAGTCTGGTCGCGCCGCTGGCCTGGCATCCGGATAACCGCAATGCGATGATAATGGTTGATCTGGCGGGGGATATGTCACCGCTACTGGAGCTTGAGGCTGATACTCTGCGCGAGCGTTTGTACACCCCGAAAGACGAACTCGGCGATTTACCGGCAGTGCCGATTAAGCTCGTTCATTTAAATAAATGCCCGGTGCTGGCGCAAGCCAATACGTTACGCCCGCAGGATGCCGACCGTTTAGGTATCAATATTCAGCGCTGCCTGGAGAACGCCCAACTGCTGCGCGCAAATCCGCAGGTTCGTGAGAAAGTGGTGGCCCTGTATGCCGAAGCCGAGCCGTTCGTGCCATCGGATAATGTTGACGCCCAACTGTACAACGGATTCTTTAGCGATGCCGATCGTGCGGCGATGAAGATTGTGCTGGAAACCGAACCCCGTAATCTGCCGGCGCTGGATATTACCTTTGCTGATAAACGCATTGAACGCCTGCTATTTAACTACCGCGCGCGTAACTTCCCCGGTACGCTTGATGAAAACGAACAGCAGCGCTGGTTAGAGCACCGCCGTAACGTCTTTACGCCGGAATTTTTGCAGGCCTACGCCGATGAACTGCAGGTGATGTATCAACAGTATGCAGACGATAGTGAAAAACAGGCCCTGTTGAAGGCGCTGTGGCAATATGCGCAGGAAATCGTTTAACCCGGGCCAGGCCTTCACCGTAGCCCGGGAGTACTGACTTAACTTTTCGCGCGGCTGGCGATGATGTCGTCGGCCACGTTACGCGGCGCTTCCGCGTAATGATGGAACTCCATGCTATAGGTCGCGCGGCCCTGCGACATCGAGCGCAGCGTGGTGGAATAACCGAACATTTCGGCCAGCGGCACATCGGCACGAATAATCTGGCTACCGAAACGCTCCTCCATCCCCTGCACCATTCCGCGACGGGAAGAGAGATCGCCCATAATATTGCCGGCGTAATCTTCCGGCGTCTCCACTTCGACGTGCATCACCGGCTCCAGGATCACCGGGTCCGCTTTTCGCGCCCCTTCCTTAAAGCCAAAAATCGCCGCCATACGGAAGGCCATCTCGGATGAATCGACGTCATGATACGAACCAAACGTCAGAGTCGCTTTGACGTCGACAACCGGATAGCCCGCCAGCACGCCGGCGCCCATCGCTTCACGCAGCCCTTTTTCCACAGAAGGGATGTATTCACGCGGTACCACCCCGCCTTTGGTGGCATCTTCAAACACAAAGCCGCTACCCGCAGCCAGTGGCTCCAGGGTCAGCACGACGTGCCCATACTGCCCCTTACCGCCGGACTGCCGCACAAATTTCCCTTCCACATCCTTCACCGTTTTACGGATGGTTTCCCGATAGGTAACCTGCGGACGGCCAATATTTGCCTCAACGCCAAACTCGCGTTTCATACGGTCGACGATAATCTCCAGATGCAACTCCCCCATCCCGGAGATAATCGTCTGCCCGGACTCTTCATCGGTATGCAGGCGGAAGGACGGATCCTCGGAAGCCAACCGCTGTAGCGCAATGCCCATTTTCTCCTGATCGGCCTTGGTCTTCGGTTCAATCGCCAGCGAAATAACCGGTTCTGGGAACTCCATACGCTCGAGAGTGATGACCGCATCCGGATCGCACAGCGTATCACCCGTCGTGACATCTTTTAAACCCACGCAGGCGGCAATATCACCGGCATGCAGCTCGTCGACTTCGTGGCGATCGTTGGCATGCATCAGCACGATGCGCCCGATACGCTCTTTCTTGCCCTTCACCGGGTTAAAGACCGCATCGCCTTTTTTCAACGTTCCGGAATAGACGCGAATAAAGGTCAACTGGCCGACGTAGGGATCGGTCATGAGTTTAAATGCCAGCGCCGACAGCGGCTCATCGTCGCTCGGGTGACGTTCCGCCGGTTGCCCCTTCTCATCAATGCCCTGAATCGCCGGAATATCCAGCGGCGACGGCATTAACTCAACGACCGCATCGAGCATCCGCTGCACGCCTTTATTTTTAAAGGCGCTGCCGCAGAGCACCGGCTGGATTTCGCCGTCGACCGTGCGTTTACGTAGCCCGGCCACAATTTCCGCTTCGCTCAGTTCGCCGCTTTCGAGATACTTATCCATCAGCTCATCACTGGCTTCCGCCGCGGCCGAAACCATTTTTTCCCGCCACTGCCGGGCCTGTGCCACCAGGTCATCCGGCACAGGCGCATAGCTGAACGTCATCCCCTGCGTGGCATCATCCCACAGAATGGCCCGCATCTTTATCAGGTCAACGACGCCGGTGAAATGCTCTTCGGCGCCAATAGGGATCACAATGGGGACCGGGTTGGCCTTCAGGCGATCGATCATCATTTGCACCACGCGGAAGAAATCGGCGCCCGGGCGGTCCATTTTGTTAACGAACGCCAGTCGCGGAACGTGATACTTGTTGGCCTGCCGCCAGACGGTCTCTGACTGCGGCTGTACGCCGCCGACCGAGTCATAGACCATCACCGCGCCGTCCAGCACGCGCATCGAGCGTTCTACTTCGATGGTAAAGTCCACGTGCCCCGGGGTATCAATGATATTGATACGATGGGGTTCAAAGCTGCGGTCCATCCCGGGCCAGAAGCAGCTTACCGCTGCGGAAGTAATGGTAATCCCACGCTCCTGCTCCTGCGCCATCCAGTCGGTAGTTGCCGCGCCATCGTGTACTTCACCCAGCTTATGGCTCATCCCGGTGTAAAACAGAATGCGCTCGGTGGTGGTGGTTTTGCCGGCATCGATATGCGCGGAGATACCGATGTTGCGATAACGTTCGAGGGGGATGGGTCGGGGCATGATGCGTCCTTAGTCATTTTGACTGTCAATGAGCGGCTAAATCTGCCGCGGTTAGGTTTACGGCATCTATAATAGTACAATTGTACGAGTATATTCGAACTATTTTCACTATCACTGCTATCGGTCAGCTTGCGACGGCGCGCGTGGCGCAAGAAAAGGAGTTTGGGTATAGTAGCCGCCAGCCGCCGATACGGGTTGCTGTTCGCGTGAACAGCACAACCGCCGACACAGGAATATTATGATCGCCAATCACCCCGAACGTGAACAAATTCGCCTCGAAAATGTCCTTTTTGCCCTCGGCAACCCCTTGCGGCTGGAAATCATTCGCACGCTCTCCGACGGCAGCGAGCAGAGTTGTAACGCATTGCGCAAAGAAGATATCGCTAAATCCACCATGACTCACCACTGGCGGGTGCTGCGCGACAGCGGCGTGATCTGGCAGCGGCCACAGGGGCGGGAAAATCTCATTTCGCTCCGCCGCGACGATTTGGATGCCCGCTTTCCTGGGCTGCTGGATACGCTGCTTAATGTGATGCGACAGGAGAAGTAAGCCATCCCTGTGCCCCCGGTAAAGCGACAGCCACCAGCGGGGAAAACCAGCGGACGCCAGAAACAAAAAAGCCGGAGGTTTCCCTCCGGCTTTTCATATCATAAAGCGTAATTACGCAACGTCTTCGTACTGCGGTACCGGGTTGCGGAAGCTTTTGGTTACGCACGCCAGGTAAATCAGACCGATACCGGCCCAGATCAGACCCAGGATCATCGAGCTTTCTTCCAGGTTAACCCACAGCGCGCCAACGGTCAGGGCGCCGCACATCGGCAGGAACAGATACTGGAAGTGGTCTTTCAGCGTCTTGTTGCGTTTCTCGCGGATCCAGAACTGCGAGATAACCGACAGGTTAACGAAGGTGAACGCTACCAGCGCACCAAAGTTAATCAGCGCAGTCGCCATCACCAGATCAAAGTTAATCGCCAGCAGCGCGATCGCGCCAACCAGGATGATGTTCATCGCCGGGGTGCGCCAGGTCGGGTGAACGTAGCCGAAGAAGCTTTTCGGGAATACGCCATCACGGCCCATCACGTACATCAGACGCGCAACGCCAGCATGCGCCGCCATACCGGAAGCCAGCACGGTGATGGTGGAGAAGATCAGCGCGCCTACCTGGAAGGCTTTACCTGCCACATACAGCATAATTTCAGGCTGTGAGGCATCCGGATCCTTAAAGCGCGAGATATCCGGGAAGTACAGCTGCAGGAAGTAGGTGGCAAAAATGAAGATCAGGCCGCCAATCAGCGCAGTCAGGAAGATAGCGCGCGGAATAACGCGTTCAGCATCCTTGGTCTCTTCAGACAGATTGCTGATGCCGTCAAAGCCGGTAAATGAGAAGCAGAGTATCGTCGCCCCGGTAATCATCGGGATAACGTGCGCATCGCCGGACCAGAACGGACGGCTGCTGGCCAGCGTACCGGCGCCCTCGCCTTCAAATACACCATACACCACCATGCCGAGGATCACGGCAATCAGCACCACCTGCAACACCACGATAACGGTATTGAAGTTGGCGACGGACTTGATGCTACGCAGGTTAAAGGCGGTCATGAACGCGACCAGCGCGATAACAAACACCCACGATGGAATCGAAGGCACCAGCGCTTCAAAGTAGATTTTCGCCAGCAGGATGTTGATCATCGGCGCGAACAGGTAGTCGAGCAGAGAGGACCAACCCACCATGAAGCCTACGGTCGGGCTAATGGATTTCTGGGCGTAGGTATACGCGGAACCCGCGGAAGGATAACGGCGTACCAGCTTCCCGTAGCTCAGCGCAGTAAAAAGAATAGCGATTAACGCAAAGGCGTAGGCCGTCGGCACGTGACCGTCGGTCATACCAGAGACGATACCAAACGTATCGAACAGCGTCATCGGCTGCATATAGGCCAGGCCCATCATTACAACCGGAACTAACGTAAGCGTTTTACGTAATTCCACGCGAGAGGTATTTGGAGTAGCGTTATGCGACATAGTTATCCCCTTTTACGGTGAAGGCCAGCGCGTAAGCAAAAAATTGCCCCATTTCTTTCTATTCCTCAGCGACAACGACTGTCGGTTTTTAGTAAATATCTATCCGGTACGAAGCCCGGCCTCTTGGTATTGAATGATGTGTCTTTCGACCAAAAAAATAACCGACACTTTAAAAAAAGCGTCGGCTAGTCTCTGGTTTTCAGGCTGCGTATTTTGCAACAACTTCTGGCTTAATGACAAGATGTTGTAGGGTTTATTAATAGGCTAAGAATTCTAACCGACTAATATTCATACTATTTTAGTATTGTAGATCTGACGAATAGCACTATTTGCTAATATCGCTTGTAACCACCATTGCGCGGCAAGGCCAAAAACGTCTTCATTCCAGCCAATCCATGCCCGATGCAACCGCGCGGGTGTGGTAATGCGTTTCTCGACCAATTTTCCCTTCTCAAGCCAGGGCTCAGCCAGATAACGCGGCAGGTAGGCCCAGCCCATGCCGGCGCATACCAGCTCCAACAGGCCGTTCATATCAAAAACCGTCACCGTCTCCTGCTTTTCGCCCGGCGGTAAAGCGGCAGCGCAAATAATCGTCCGGTATCGCTGTAACACTCGCAAACTCAACGGTTCCTTAGCCTGCGCCAACGGATGATTAACCTCGACTACAAAACACAGATCCAGTTCGCCAAGCAGACGAAAACCATAACCCACCAGCGTTGGCGGCTCGTTAAGCGCGCCCAGCACCATGTCGACCTCGCCTGCCGCCAGAGCATCCCAACCGCCAGCAGCGGTGAACTGCAAACGGGTCACGTTGTGCTGTTGATAAAACTGTTCCATCAAGGAAGATAAAAGCGAGAAAGGGAAAGTCATATCGACACTGATGGTCAGAGTATTTTCCCAGCCCTGATGTAGCCTGATGGCCTGCAGCTCAAGTTCGCGCGCGGTATGGAGTAGTTCACGCCCCTTCTCCAGCAGCATCTGCCCGGTGCAAGTAAAGCGCGCCCGATGACCACTGCGATCCAGCAGTTGGATATTCAGATCGCTTTCTAATTTATGGATGGTATAGCTTAGCGCCGAGGGGGTTTTATAGAGCTTTGCCGAGGCCGCGGCAAAGCTCCCCTCTTTATCTAAGGCATCAAGAATAACGAGAACATCCAGCAGTGGTTTCATCGCCCCCCCTTACGGTACGCGATCGTCTGCTGGCGGTTACTCCATCGGCATCACCAGCGGATCGGGGTACTGGTATTCAAAGCCAAGCTCATAGCATATCCGGTTGCCATCAATGATTTTGCCTTTACCCCCCTCCGGGTTATCGGTAAATACCGGTAACGGCAGCCCAAGTTCACGGGCCATCTGCGGATAAAAGACGCCGCGCGCCGGATGCTGCGGCGCACATATATTATAGATGTGTCCGCCTTTCGGAGCCTGAAGCAATAACTCAATCGCGGCAATAACGTCCTGCAGATGCACCAGATTGACACCGTGCTGGCCATCCGGGGCCGATTTACCGGCAAAGAAACGGCCGGGATGGCGCGATGGTCCAACCAATCCGGCAAGACGCAGAATATCCACCGAGGTCCCCGGCAACGCATGCAGCCAGTCCTCCAGCTCTTTCAGAACCCTGCCGCTGGCGGTTTGTGGATTGCGTGGCGAATTTTCCTTCATCGTCCCTTCGGTATTGCCATAAACCGAAGTCGAACTGGTAAAAATAATGCGTGGAATATGCCGCGAAAGCGCGGTATCGACAATCTCCTGCACCGCCTGTAGATAAAAATCTTCCCCGGGCCCCGTGCGCCGCGCAGGTAACGTGATGACCAGCGCATCGACGTTCATCATCGCGTCCAGATCCTCTGCATCACAGATCAACTGGGGTTCAAGGCGCAGCGGATACCCTTCAATTCCGCACATCCGCGCCGCCTCTACGCCGTCCTGCGTCGTTTTACTGCCGGTGACATGCCAACCGCGCGCCCGCAATGACAACGCAAGCGGCATGCCCAGCCATCCTAACCCGACAATCGCGACCTTTTTCATACCCTGGCTCCTGACTCATTCGCTGTGCTGATACTAGGCTACGCTAGCCTGCGAGACCTGACAATTTGTTCGGCGAATATGAAATGAATTAATGATGGAAAAAAGGGCTTGCTTTATGCGCCGCAACTGGTTTAGGTTAAAAGACATTAAATGCATAGTCATTCAAAGAGAATTTTATGAACAGCGTTCAATTTAAAAACCACCACCATCACCATCATCCTGACTAGTCTTTCAGGCGATGTGTGCTGGAAGACGTTTGGATCTTCCAGTGGTGCATGAACGCAAAGAGAGCCCCCGGAAGATTCACTTCCGGGGGCTTTTTTTTGGACCGAATTCGGACAGATTCAGACAGGTATTCAGAGGAAAACAACAATGTTAGACAACACCCGTTTACGCATAGCTATTCAGAAATCCGGCCGTTTGAGTGAGGATTCACGCGAACTGCTCGGCCGCTGCGGCATTAAAGTCAACCTGCACACCCAGCGTCTGATCGCCCTTGCGGAAAACATGCCGATCGATATTCTGCGCGTTCGCGATGACGATATTCCGGGGCTGGTGATGGACGGCGTTGTCGACCTTGGCATTATCGGCGAGAACGTGCTGGAAGAAGAGCTGCTGAGCCGCCGCGCGCAGGGCGAAGACCCGCGCTATTTCACCCTGCGCCGTCTCGATTTTGGCGGATGCCGCCTGTCACTGGCGACACCGGTGGATGAAAACTGGAATGGCCCGGCGGCGCTGGACGGCAAACGCATCGCCACCTCTTACCCGCACCTGTTAAAACGCTATCTCGATCAGAAAGGTATCTCCTTTAAATCCTGTCTGCTGAACGGTTCTGTCGAAGTCGCGCCGCGCGCTGGCCTTGCCGATGCCATCTGCGATCTCGTTTCTACCGGCGCAACCCTTGAAGCCAACGGTCTGCGCGAAGTTGAAGTTATTTATCGTTCCAAAGCCTGCCTGATCCAGCGCGACGGTGAGATGGACGATGCGAAACAGCAGCTGATCGACCGTCTGCTGACCCGTATTCAGGGGGTTATCCAGGCCCGCGAATCGAAATACATCATGATGCACGCGCCGACCGAACGGCTGGAAGAAGTGGTGGCACTGCTGCCGGGCGCCGAGCGGCCAACTATTCTGCCGCTGGCGGGCGACAAACAGCGGGTAGCGATGCACATGGTCAGCAGCGAAACCCTGTTTTGGGAAACCATGGAAAAACTGAAAGCGCTGGGCGCCAGCTCCATCCTGGTGCTGCCGATCGAGAAGATGATGGAGTAATCCAGCAATCCGCATACGGGACAAACAGGGGAAATGACCATGAGCTTCAATACCATTATCGACTGGAATAGCTGCAGCGCCGCACAACAGCAACAACTATTAATGCGCCCGGCGATTTCAGCTTCCGAGAGCATCAGCAAAACGGTAGCCGGGATCCTCGGCAACGTTAAAGAGAATGGCGATGCCGCTTTACGCGAATATAGCGCCAAATTCGATAAAACCACCGTCACGGCGCTGAAAGTGTCTGACGAAGAAATTGCCGCTGCCGGCGCGCGCCTCAGCGACGAACTCAAACAAGCGATGGCGGTAGCGGTCAACAATATCGAGACCTTTCATAACGCGCAGCAGTTGCAGGTTGTCGATGTTGAAACCCAGCCCGGCGTACGCTGCCAGCAGCTTACCCGCCCTATCGCCTCTGTCGGCTTATATATTCCGGGCGGCTCGGCGCCGCTGTTTTCAACGGTGCTGATGCTGGCAACGCCAGCGCGCATTGCCGGCTGTCAGGAAGTGGTACTGTGTTCGCCGCCGCCGATTGCCGATGAAATCCTTTATGCGGCGCAGCTGTGCGGCGTGCGTAATATCTTTAACGTCGGCGGCGCGCAGGCTATCGCGGCAATGGCCTTCGGTACCGAATCGGTGGCAAAAGTCGCTAAAATCTTTGGCCCCGGCAACGCCTTCGTCACCGAGGCCAAACGCCAGGTCAGCCAGCGCCTCGACGGCGCGGCTATCGATATGCCTGCCGGCCCGTCGGAAGTTCTGGTGATCGCCGACGGCGGCGCGACGCCGGATTTCGTCGCCTCCGATTTACTCTCCCAGGCGGAACATGGCCCGGATTCCCAGGTTATCTTGCTAACCCCTGACGCCGACATGGGCTCCCGGGTCGCCGCAGCGGTTGAACGTCAGCTAGCTGCCCTGCCGCGTGCCGAAACCGCACGTGAAGCGCTTTCCGCCAGCCGTATCATTGTCGCCCGCGATCTCGCGCAATGTGTAGAGATCTCAAATCAGTACGGGCCGGAGCACCTGATTATCCAGACCCGCAACGCCCGTGAACTGGTTGACGGTATCACCAGCGCCGGTTCGGTATTCCTCGGCGACTGGTCGCCAGAATCGGCAGGTGATTACGCCTCCGGCACCAACCACGTGCTGCCAACTTATGGGTACACCGCGACCTGTTCCAGCCTCGGTCTGGCGGATTTCCAGAAACGAATGACCGTACAGGAACTGACGCGTGAAGGCTTTGCCGCCCTCGCCCCGACTATCGAGATCCTGGCTGCAGCCGAACTGCTGACCGCCCACAAAAACGCCGTGACGCTACGCGTGGCCGCCCTTAAGGAGCAAGCATGAGCATTGAAGACTTAGCCCGCGCCAATATTCGCGCGCTGACGCCGTATCAATCCGCCCGCCGTCTTGGGGGAAAAGGCGACGTGTGGCTGAACGCCAACGAATTCCCCACCGCTGTGGAATTCCAGTTGACCGAACAGACGTTAAACCGCTACCCGGAACCACAGCCGAAAGCGGTTATCGAAAACTACGCACACTATGCTGGCGTAACACCAGAGCAGGTACTGGTGAGCCGCGGGGCTGACGAAGGTATCGAGTTATTGATCCGCGCTTTTTGCGAACCCGGCGAGGACGCGGTCCTTTATTGCCCGCCTACCTACGGTATGTATAGCGTCAGCGCCGAAACTATCGGCGTTGAGTGTCGCACGGTGCCGACGCTCGCCGACTGGCAGCTCGATTTGCCTGCTATCGAAGCGAATCTCACCGGCGTGAAAGTGGTGTTTGTCTGCAGCCCAAATAATCCAACCGGGCAGATAATCAATCCACAAGATTTCCGCGCCCTGTTGGAAATGACGCGCGGTAAAGCGATCGTGGTAGCGGATGAAGCCTATATTGAGTTCTGTCCGCAGGCGTCGCTCGCCGGTTGGCTAAATGAATACCCGAACCTGGTTATCCTGCGCACCTTATCGAAGGCTTTTGCGCTGGCCGGGCTGCGCTGCGGTTTTACGCTGGCGAATGCAGAGGTGATTAATGTCCTGCTGAAAGTCATCGCGCCTTATCCGCTTTCGACGCCGGTCGCCGATATCGCCGCCCAGGCGTTGAGCCCGGCAGGAATTGCCGCCATGCGCGCGCGCGTGGCGCAGATCCTTAATGAGCGCGCTTACCTGGTCAATGCGCTGCGTGGCATCGCCTGCATCGAGCAGGTGTTCGATTCCGAGACCAACTACCTGCTGGCGCGGATAACCGCCTCCAGCGCGGTGTTTAAATCTTTGTGGGATCAGGGCATTATCTTACGTGACCAAAATAAACAACCCTCATTAAGCGGCTGTTTGCGTATCACTATCGGTACCCGTGCAGAGAGCCAGCGCGTGATTGACGCTTTGACTGCGGAGAATGTATGACCCAGAAGTTTCTCTTTATTGACCGTGACGGTACGCTTATCTCCGAACCGCCGGTTGATTTTCAGGTAGACCGGTTTGAAAAACTGGCCTTCGAGCCGCAGGTGCTCCCGGCGCTGCTTAAGCTGCAGCAGGAAGGCTACAAGCTGGTGATGATCACCAACCAGGACGGGCTTGGTACCGATAGCCTGCCACAAAATGAGTTCGACGGCCCGCACAACCTGATGATGCAGGTCTTCTCCTCGCAGGGCGTTAATTTTGAATCCGTCCTGATCTGCCCGCACATGCCTGGCGATAACTGCGACTGCCGCAAGCCGAAGACCCAGCTGGTATTGCCTTGGCTGGAAGACGGCGTGATGGATAAAGCCCACAGTTACGTCATCGGCGACCGCGCCACCGATATCGAGTTGGCGGATAACATGGGCATCACCGGCCTGCGCTATAACAGTGAAACGCTAAACTGGCCGACCATCTGCGAACAGCTGACCCGTCGCGATCGCTACGCTCACGTTGAACGTATCACCAAAGAGACCCAGGTTGACGTTAAAGTCTGGCTGGACCGTGAAGGCGGCAGCAAGATCCACACCGGCGTTGGTTTCTTCGACCACATGCTCGATCAGATTGCCACCCACGGCGGCTTTCGCCTGGAGATTAACGTCGGCGGCGATCTTTACATCGACGATCACCACACCGTAGAAGATACCGGCCTGGCGTTAGGCGAAGCGCTGAAGCTGGCACTGGGTGATAAGCGCGGTATCAACCGCTTTGGCTTCGTGTTGCCGATGGATGAGTGTCTGGCGCGCTGCGCGCTGGATATCTCTGGCCGTCCGCACCTCGAATATAAAGCTGACTTCACCTATCAGCGCGTCGGCGACCTGAGCACCGAGATGGTCGAACACTTCTTCCGCTCGCTCTCCTATACCATGGCGGTGACGCTGCACCTGAAAACCAAAGGTAAAAACGACCATCACCGCGTTGAGAGCCTGTTCAAAGCCTTCGGTCGTACGCTGCGCCAGGCCATTCGGGTCCAGGGCGACACCTTGCCATCTTCAAAAGGGGTATTGTGATGAACGTGGTGATCCTCGATACCGGGTGCGCCAACCTCAACTCAGTGAAATCTGCGGTGAGCCGCCACGGCTATGAGCCAGTGGTCAGCCGCGAGCCGGATGTTGTTCTGCGCGCCGATAAACTTTTTCTGCCCGGCGTCGGCACCGCGCAGGCTGCGATGGATCAGCTGCGCGAACGCGAGCTCATTGACTTGATTAAAGCCTGTACCCAGCCGGTGCTGGGGATCTGTCTCGGCATGCAGTTACTCGGTGCGCGCAGCGAAGAGAATAACGGCGTTGAGTTACTGGGCATTATTGATGAAGACGTGCCGAAAATGACCGACCACGGATTGCCGCTGCCGCATATGGGATGGAACCGGGTGTATGCCAAAGCCGGCGATCGTCTGTTCCGCGGCATTGAAGAAGGCGCCTATTTCTATTTCGTCCATAGCTACGCCATGCCGGTCAATCCGTACACTATCGCCCAATGCAACTACGGCGAGGCCTTCACCGCGGCGGTACAGAAAGATAACTTCTTTGGCGTACAGTTCCACCCTGAGCGCTCAGGTAGCGCCGGTGCGCAGCTGCTGAAAAATTTCCTGGAGATGTAATGATCATTCCAGCTTTAGATTTAATTGACGGTACCGTGGTGCGCCTGCATCAGGGCGACTACGGCCAGCAGCGCGACTATGGCAACGATCCGTTACCACGCCTGCAATCCTATGCAGACCAGGGCGCGGAAGTATTGCACCTGGTTGATCTGACCGGGGCAAAAGACCCGGCAAAACGTCAGATTCCGCTGCTTAAGACCCTGGTCGCCGGCGTTACGGTACCGGTGCAGGTCGGCGGCGGCGTACGTACGGAAGAAGACGTTGCCGCACTGCTTGACGCCGGCGTGGCGCGCGTGGTGGTCGGTTCAACGGCGGTAAAATCGCCGGAAGTGGTCAAAACCTGGTTTAAACGCTTTGGCCCCGAACATCTGGTGCTGGCGCTGGACGTACGCATTGATGCCGATGGCAATAAACAGGTGGCGGTGAGCGGCTGGCAGGAAAACTCTGGCGTCACTCTGGAAGAGCTGGTGGAAAGCTATCTGCCGGTCGGCTTGCAACATGTGCTGTGTACCGATATCTCCCGCGATGGCACTCTCGCGGGTTCCAACGTCTCACTGTATGAAGAAGTCTGCGCGCGTTATCCGCAGGTGGCGTTCCAGTCTTCCGGCGGGATCGGCGGTCTCAACGATATTGCCGCGCTGCGCGGAACCGGCGTTCGCGGCGTGATCGTCGGCCGCGCGCTGCTGGAAGGTAAATTCAACGTAACGGAGGCTATCCAATGCTGGCAAAACGGATAATCCCCTGCCTCGACGTCCGCGACGGCCAGGTAGTGAAAGGCGTACAGTTCCGCAATCACGAAATTATCGGTGATATTGTGCCGCTGGCAAAACGCTATGCCGATGAAGGCGCGGATGAACTGGTGTTCTACGATATTACCGCCTCCAGCGATGGCCGGGTAGTCGATAAAAGTTGGGTTTCGCGCGTGGCGGAAGTCATTGATATTCCATTCTGCGTCGCTGGCGGGATTAAGTCGCTGGAAGACGCGGCGCAGATCCTCTCCTTTGGCGCCGACAAAATTTCAATTAACTCGCCTGCGCTTGCGGATCCAACGTTAATCACCCGCCTCGCCGATCGCTTTGGCGTGCAGTGCATCGTGGTAGGTATCGATACCTGGTTTGATGAACAAACCGGTAAATATCACGTTAATCAGTACACCGGCGATGAGAGCCGAACTCGCGTCACCCAATGGGAGACGCTGGATTGGGTGCAGGAAGTACAAAAGCGCGGAGCAGGAGAAATCGTCCTCAACATGATGAATCAGGACGGCGTGCGCAACGGTTACGATCTGGATCAGCTCAGAAAGGTCCGTGAAGTATGTAACGTTCCGTTAATTGCCTCCGGCGGCGCCGGAACCATGGAGCACTTCCTTGAGGCCTTCCGCGACGCCAACGTCGATGGCGCCCTCGCCGCTTCCGTGTTCCATAAACAGATTATTAATATTGGCGAATTAAAAACGTTCCTGGCAGCCCAGGGCGTGGAGATCAGGGTATGTTGAGTGAACAGCTCGATTGGCAAAAAACCGACGGCATGATGCCGGCCATCATACAGCACGCTGAATCTGGCGAAGTGTTAATGCTGGGATATATGAATGAAGACGCGCTGGCGAAAACGCAAGAAAGCGGCAAAGTGACCTTCTACTCGCGCACCAAACAGCGCCTGTGGACAAAGGGTGAAACCTCCGGCAACTTTCTTAATGTGGTCAGCATCACCCCCGATTGCGATAACGATACCCTGTTAGTGTTGGTCAACCCGATAGGCCCGACCTGCCACAAAGGGACTTCAAGCTGCTTTGGGGAAACCGGACACCAATGGCTGTTCCTCTATCAACTGGAACAACTGCTGGCCGAACGCAAACATGCTGACCCGGAGAGCTCATACACCGCGAAACTGTATGCCAGCGGCACCAAACGTATTGCGCAAAAAGTAGGTGAAGAAGGCGTGGAGACCGCGCTTGCAGCAACGGTGCATGACACGTTTGAGCTGAAGAATGAGGCTTCTGACCTGATGTATCACCTGCTGGTGCTGCTGCAGGATCAGGGGCTGAATTTAGGGGAAGTGATCGATAATCTTAAGTCTCGACATTAGTAAAACATTACCTGCATAAAAGAGACTCTGGTTTAATGTGATGACCATTTAAACCAGAGTCAATGTTTTAACCGTCTATTAAGGATGTTGCGGTAAGGGCACATCCCTTAATTCAGAGAAACGAATAGCGTCTTCTTTTTCATTCAGCACGAAATCAGAATTTTTTACCGCGTCTTTCATATGCTCATCAGAAACAGCATAGCCCATCATTTCTAACACCAGAAATTTGGTTAAATCAGATGAGAAGTAGTGGTTGTTGCTGCGCAATTTTTCAGCCTTCGCACACCAGGAGGTATCATTCATTAACAATGGAATTTTATACATCTCATTATCGCTGGATGGGAAACCATGCCCCTGACCAACAACTTCCCCATGGTCTGATACATAAACCAACTTGTAATCTTTAAGATAGGTATCAGCAAGGGTAAAAATACTCTTTAAGGTATCATCGACGCTATAAATAGACGCATCATAGTCATCAACCATTGGGTTGTCCGCTTCCCCCCTACGGTCAGAATAAGGCAAATGGTTACCCATCAAATGAATGACGTAAAAATTTCTCTCTTGCGATTGCTTAAAATAATGCTTGATTGCCGGTAATAACTTTTCATCCTGTCCCTCGTTAACTGGGAAACGGGTATTATTATCTTCCGGAGTTTGCAGTACTTCAGCATATTTTGCCAGATAACCGAAAGGCTTGTTCCACATGTTGTTTTGCATCTGAGAGTCGAACCAGTACGTGTGGTAGCCCTGCAATTGTGCCATCTCGATAAGATTCTTAAATTTAAACAAGTTGCCGCGCTGCAAGGGAGTTTCAAAAGAAACCAGCATCGGTACTGCAAGTCGTGTTTGCGCAGCCGGTGAGTGAACGTTATTAACGACACATATTTGTCCATCTCTATCCATCTGCGATAAGTTTGGCGTAGTATCTTTTCCATAGCCATAAATGCCATAGCGTCCAGGGTTCGATGATTCGCCGATGACATAAATAATGTTCTTGCTACCTTCAGTCTCTGTTTTAATATAAGAAGGATATTCTTTATGTTCTATTTTTTTGTATTTAACATCATCAACTATATTTTCAGCGATAATCGACACTGAGGAAACAAGAGGTCCAAAAAAAATCTTGTACTGATCGATGTATGGCTGCGAAATAAAAGTTGGTGAATATTCGAGATTGTTAATAAAGAATTTTGTACCCCAAAAACTAACACCATCGATCACGGGTTTCGAAAGTATAAGAATAAGACTAATAGTCAAAACAACGCGCTCTTTAACAGAGTAGCGTGCCTTCGGTATTTTAATCGATAACAGTGAGAGCGCAAAAAGTATGAAAAGGAAACCCACAAGGAATTTGAGACCAAACGTTTGCACTGTACCTAATGAAACGGATAGGCCTACCCCGAAGGTTGACATAACCATACTGGTAGATAGTCCACCATATTTTTGATAGATAAAATAAGTCAGGAATGTGATCAATGAAACAAAAACAACCAGACTATTTCTAATTATTTTATTACGAATACAAAAAATCAAACGCAAGAAAATAAAGACAGAGAAAAAAGTGGTAAAAAATATGTTTGTAGGTTCAAACCAACACAATACAAGGGACAGAAAAAACAGTATAAAATATAAAAAACGTCTGGTTTTTATATACTCTAAACATCTAAGAAAAACGCTCATGCAAACTCCGAAATAAAGCAACTTATTATTGTGCATTGTAATGTTGCTATTTTAACACACTGAATCTCACTGACAAATATCACTCCATTGATCCTGGATAATGAAAGCGTTTAAAAATAATTTATCCGGCATGACGGGAGCTGCACTCCGGGCTTAATTTCACATACTTAAGCAAATTTAATGTTAAATCCAAAATCGTGAAACCGATCACAACAACAAAAAAATAACTATCAGTTAACATCAGTGTGGTAATATAAACAAATACCGTCAGGTTCTCCTACTTGACGCGTTGATTATGGAATCACAACAAAAATAAAGCCAAACAGGCTACGGGGTCTCACTTGCAACATTATAAACATCTCGACGGACTCCGCGGAGTCGCGTCGCTTGTCGTCGTGCTTTACCATATGGATGTATTTATGGGGGTGCTGGTATCGCCAAATGGATTATATTCGCAAAACTCAGTATGGTGGCAGATATATCGAAGAATATTGGATGGGAACTTCTCAGTTTGTCTATTTTTCGTGATGAGTGGCTATGTGTTGCTCATTGGCTTTTATAAGCGGCAAAACGACATTTCTTATCTTAAAGAAAGTTTTATAAAAAGATACTTTAGACTTACCCCACTGGTACTCGCTTCAGTCATTCTGGCTGTTGTTTTACAAAATACGATTGGCTTCCATAATGTCGACATGGCGGCGATCGTAGGTGGACACGAGTGGTTAAAATCTAACTATCAATCAGAACTCACACTAACTGGCGCTATATACAATGGACTGTATTCTGCTTACATAGGTGATACATCCTATAATGGCCCCCTCTGGACGATTAAAATAGAGTTAATGGGATCACTCTTTTTGTATCTCTATGCCGCATTATTTTTTGTCAAAAAAAAAGGTGCCCACATCATTATATCAGCAATACTTATCTATCTGATTGAACCGACACTTGGCTGCTATTTGATACTATTTATCATTGGCGGTACTATTTTGGTATATAACATAAAGCTTGAACCTAAGTTTTTTCTTCCAGCCAGTATATTGACAATTGTTCTTGCAACAGAAAATCCGTGGACAATTGAAATTAACTTCTTAAATGAACTCACTGGTTTTAGTAAAGAAGGTTTAGCCACATTCTGTCATTCAATCGCAGCAGTAGTTTTATTATTAATAGCAAATACATCATCAATACTTTCAAATTATCTGTCCAGACCTGTATTTACTTTTCTGGGTAAGATATCATTTTCCTTATATGTGTTTCATATCCCTATTATCATGAGTATTGGAACGGCATTATTTGTTTATTTACATGATGCAGGTATTACTAACCAATTTGCCAGTATAATAAGCACATTAGTCAGTTTATTATGTTGCGTGCTTATCTCATGGCTGGGCTATACATTTGTTGATAAACCTTCAACCAAAATCGCATCCTTAGTTGGCGACAAGTTGAATATGAGAGCCAGCGAATTGTAAAAAAAAAGCCGCGAAAGAAATCTTTCGCGGCTTTTAGTAAAACAGAAAAGTTAAAATGTTTTAGCTTTTAGTAGCTTTAAATAAAACATAAACCTTTCTCTTCCTTTATTTTTGGCTATTACCAGCATATCAAATTTTGACAGAATCTTTTTGGATACAAAAATTTGTGCCAGGACCTGTTTAAAATACTCATCCTTGAATTTGGCTTCAATCACACTCCACGCCCAGAAATGGACATCGAGTTCTAACTCAAATAATTTACGTTCTTCATCATAGTTGAACGTATCTGAGTTACGACTGTAGATCCAATCAAAAATAGGGAAATGAACATAAAGTCGGTCATCCCGCACAGAAATATCCTGACCTAAGCGCCCTTGACGATAATAGTAATAATCAAAAGGTATATTAGCAATAATCTTAGCGTTTAAAAAAGTCTCGAACTGGAAAGGTAAATCATCAAACCGGCGAATATGCTCAGGGAAAGAAATGCCTTTGTTTTTCAGCATGTCGGCAGAGTAAATACGACGCCACATCGTTGGGCGTTCGCGTAACAAATCCAGGCGAGTGAGATTGATGTCCAGTGGGAACTTGACTATTTCACCAGTCTCGTAAGCTTCTTTATAGCCACACTGGGAAATATCAGCATTTTTCATCACCGCTGCACGGAACAAATCTTCATACATCTGAAGATCGCACCAATCATCGCCGTCAACAAAACCAATATATTGGCCTTTGGCCTGGCTAACGCCGGCATTTCGCGCTGTCGCGCAACCACCGTTTACTTTATGGATGACTTTCACTCTACCTGGGTATTTCGCCGCCCAGGCGTCAGCTTTCTCACCGGAATCATCCGGCGTACCGTCATCGACGACTAAAATCTCAATATTCTCAATGGACTGATTAGCCAGTGACTCTATGCACTGGTCTATATAGGCGCTGATATTATATGCAGGTACGACGACTGAAACTTCATACTCATACTTCTGGCGGCTACCCGTAAGAGGCTGGTGTTGATCCTGGATACGCCAGTAAAAAGTATCCGCCGCACGCGCGCATTGGCGATAAACAATCAATGGATCAATATCATATTGGTTAAATTCACCACAAATATGGTCAAGTTTCCACTGCGCAGTGACATATTCCAAAGCTGCCCGACTAAAGGCCGGAAGAGAAATACGTACACTAACGTGCCGCTCTCCAATCAATTCATTAATTTCGGGGTTCGAGAAATTATCAAACAGGTAGACACGATCTTTCAGTTCAGGGTTTTTGTTTAATAGTTCCTGAATACGCTTAAATTTGCTTGCATTAGATTCAACAACAATAATCGCGCGCGGCTTGCTGTTATAGAATGCGACCAGAATTTCAAGACCGGTATAAGTCCCCACAAAAGCCAAAACATCACTTTCGCAAGAAAACAAATCTACGCCAAAAAAACTGCGCTCGATAATATGCTTATGTTGTGCTAGCTCATCATGGCTAATTGCTGAAGGTAGTTTATTTAGATATGCATTCAATTGTGTTCTATTGATCATTTTGTTAACCCACTACCCGTTTTCCGAACTTGTTTTTTGCAAAACGCAAAGCTTTTTTGAAGATCAATTTATTGACATCAATGTTTGCAGTTGAAATAGCCTTCAACAATTTAAATTTTGTTGACAGCGTTTGCTTACCAGTACTGTACTCAGTGAGGAAATCCGTAGCACCATTGAAAAACGCCAACATGAGAATGAACTCTCTGTTACGTTCCGCAAAGCCTAAGGATGTTTTTAAACGCGAACGCACAACCGGATTCGATGCCGAAAATAGATCCACACCTTGCTGGAAGTAACGCCGTCTGTCGCTCAGAGTTGTATATCGTCCACACCAGAAAATCATTTTGAATATTAGCGACATCACACAATATTGCTGATAAGCATTGAGGCCCGTAACTTCAGGCTTTTGCAATAACTCTTTCGCTGTCTTAATGATATCAAATCGCTTTTCGCTTTTTTGATCTGTAATCTTCCCTTCGCGATTAACTCGGTAAAAATAGCCGACAGTATCTATCATACCAATTTTTGTTGCGTTAACCAGACTTACAATATGCGGGGTAACATCTTCAAAATGAATACCCACTGGGAAGATAGTTATATACTTGTCAAAAAACTCTTTCTTAAGGATACGGTTGTTCGTATTTGGTTCAAGGCTGAGAATTTGCGGATATGCTGCAATATTAACAGTCTTCTTAAGTTCACCGCCTAAAATATAATCCCACGTCGCCGCATCATAGAATGGGTAGGAGTCTTTAGTTTGGTTGTCATACACGTATGAACGATATAATACAATATCAAGATCGTCAGACTCAGCAAACTTCAGCGAATCCAGAACAGCTTTTTCATTTAACCAATCATCGCTATCGCAGAAAGAAATATATTGGCCATTCGCATAGCGTAAGGCCGTGTTTCTGGCCTCTGATAGTCCTTTATTTTCCTGGGATATGAAAACTGCATTACCTTTATAGGTATCAAGCCACTGCTGAACAACTTCGACACTATTGTCAGTACTACCATCATTTACAATGATAATTTCTATTTGATCATTACCATTTTTATCAAATGAAGATAAAGTCTTCTCCACAAAACCAGAGGTATTATAGACTGGTACAATAATAGACAATTTTGGTATAACCTTCGATTGTCGAGTATCACAAACTATCATGTCGCTCATTACTGTCTCTTGTATGAATATATTTAACTTCAGGCTAGATTTTATAACCTAACCAAATCAAAATGTATATCTTTCGTATAAATATAACTCTAATTCTTACCCGTAAGAAGAAATAATTAACTGTAACAACATTATCATTAAGAATAAAGACCAAAGCAGTCAATATTTAAATAAAGTATTTTTTCCAAAAAGTCTCAGATGTAAAGTATGAAATCTTATTTCCATACTCTTCTGCAACAGCATTATAATTAAAGTACCCTTTGCTAATGACCCATAGTGTTTTAATTATCAATCTAGCACAGCGTAATTTATTTTGTTTCAGTACAATAAAACTACCGTCAGTAGTTTCATAGTAAACTTCAGTATTCAAAAAAACCTGTTTTGTCGGATGAATTTCCGTGTTCGGTATTCGTACACTATTTCCAGACGTGATAAACTTAGGAACCAAATGACCATTGAGAAGAAACAGCCTGAGTATCTTAGCCCATTTAGGCTCAGGTCCATTACGGTCCGTTTTTTTCACGGCCTTGCCATCCGCTACTTCTCCAGGGCGTTCATCTTTCGACAACTCACTAATCCGTCTACGAGCTTTTTCAGCATCAGGATCGTCAATCCAAAAATCACCACCTTTCATCACATCTAAATAAGCTTCGATGATAGCCTCGGCCGAAGAATATCGGTAGGAAAAGCATAGTAAAAGCACTTTTGCTAATATCCAAAAAGCTATCTGTCTTCTTTTCTTTGGCGACGGGTATACAAACGCCGGGACCAGCAACCCTCTGACGCTTAAATATTCAACTAATGCACTATATTTTTGATTAAAATTCATCTGCCACGATGCAATGCCATTGAGAGTCACGATCGGGTAGGCGTGCATTACTCCGAATAAAATGTCATCGCCACGGACAAAGAACGGAAAAGCATAGTGTTTTGCCGCTGATACTTTAAAAGCGCAGAACCACCATGCGGCATAATTGGCCTGTCGGTCCTCTTGATTAAACACATCAAGCCCGCCTGGTGTTGAAACATCAACACCGTTTTTTAAGGGTCGCATTCGTATCTGCTTGTAAGGATAAATAGCGCCGGCCTCGTATACTGTCTGAGGTTTATCCTCATATAGCATACTGCCTGCAATCATCTGTTCATCGTTTTTTGAAAAACACATGAACCAATATGCTCTTTTGATACTTTCAATTTCACAGGATGCGTCATCATCCATAAAGATACAATAAGTTTCTTTATTGTTCTTTTTCACCTCAAATAAACCGCGGGTGAAACCACCGGCCCCCCCCATGTTTTTATTTTTTATATAGGTAACATTAGGTCCTGGCTCTAAATCTAAATTGCACCCATTATCTATAACATATACATTAAATTTTGACTGACCGACACTATCGGCAAATAAGTTCTCCTCAAATCTCGACAATGTCGATAATAATGCTGCCTGTCGATTATAAGTAGTGATGACAATCGCTAACTTACCAAAATCCTCTACTGCCCCATATGTAGTAAAAGAAAAACTCCTGATTTCACTATCATCAATTGACGACCAGTAAAAATAAAGCCTACCGTCAAGACATTCACTTAATTCTAGATTATCTATTGTGACTGCCCCTTCAACTTCGCGCTGAAAGACTTTCTTTAATACATCATGGTTTTTGAAGAAAATAGTGGCAATACCTCTACCAACAACATCAATTTTAAAACCAAGCTGATTAACCGTTGTGTATTTAGACCATTTTTGGAGATCAAATGAATTATAAAAAGTATCAAAACAAACTTCTTGATTCTTAAATACCCTAACGTACCCTGCATCATTAACGCATGTAGATACATTATCAGATAAAAAATACAGAGCGCTAATTTCACGGTGGTGTATATCAGGGAATACTGATGACTGTAACGAAATACTATTATTCATAGACCTAACCGTATCATTATTTTTCAGCGCTGGAACAGTTCTTCATATACTTGTAATGTTTTATCAATAACAATTTCTGATGTATAATGATTGACAATATTTTCCCTGGCATTGATACCCATTTTCTGTCTGTCATCATCTTCATTTATCAATGCTTTAATTCTCGCGGCCAGTTCTTTGACATTTTTGCGTTCAACTATATAACCATTATAGCCGTCTTTAATTAGTGAGTTACACCCACCATTATCATAGACAACACAAGCTCTACCCACGGCACCAGCCTCAAGCAGAATTCGTGGTACACCTTCGGGATATACAGAAGGAAGAGCAACAATATTTGCCCCAGCAATCAATTCTCTAATATCATCTCGAGTACCTAACCAGACAATATCTCCCGCTGCGTGCCATTTTTCTATTTGCCCCAAGGTAATTCCATCGTCGTCATTCTCAACGATAATACCTGCTACGTGGATGGTACAATCTATCCCTTCTAACTTTAGGATTCTTTTCGCCTTAATGAGGTCAAGTAATCCTTTACTGTGTAGCATGCGGCTGGCAAAAAGTATTGTTCCATGTGTCAATTTCGGCTCTTGCTGGTAAGAAAAATAACTGGTATTAACACCAGCGCCGTCAATGACCTTTGCCTTCTCTTCTTTGATTCCTAGCAGAGAAAGTATTTTCCTTTTATCTTCTCGGTGTTCAAATATGATTTTACAATCGACATTTGAGAACAAGTATCGATACAATCTAAGCACCAACCAACGTAATATTTTAAAAATGAGTTGCTCACTTTCAAATACCCGCCCTAAACCTACAAAACTATAAACAAGTTTAGTTTTATGATATTTTGCCCACAGGCAACTTATAATACCGGGTTTAATCGTAATACAATGAAGGATGTCAGGATTAATCGTTTTCAATATCTTCGAGGCATTTAAAAAGCCTTTGATAAAAGCAAATGGATTGATGCTTTTCTCATTAATTTGACTATTGATACAGTGAAATCCTAATGCAGAAAGTCTATCTGAAATTGCATCATCTAAAAAATTAGCAACAACATAGACATCATATCCATTATCTAAAGCAGCAATTCCTCTTTCTAGCCAATGAAGCTCAAAATACCAGGCAGAGTTTACAAAATAGCATAACTTCTTCTTCATAGCGGATTATGCACCTCTACCTTTTGGCTTCCAGAAACCATCCTTGATTCCATTATAGACATTAATCATACATTCTTTCCGCTTGTCATGTTTCAATGCTGTAAATATATATTTCAATAATCTTAATGAAACATCAAACAAGGTGAAAGGCGAATCATCCTGGAATATTTTACGGGACAAGATAAGGTTTCTGCTTAAATAATATAATTTCCATGGCGCAATTAATTTATTCGTAGTATCAATATCATGGACAATACATAATTCAGGAAGGTATATAATAGGTGTATGCAGTAGAACCAGATGATGACCAAAGTAAACATCGTCATAATAGATAAAAAGCTCATCATATATAAACGATATAGATTTCTTTAGTGTTTCCTGACTAATCAACATCCCTACAAATGAAACACTCACCACGGTCTCTTGTTTATGGCCGTCAGGAATAAAACGTGCAGGATTAGTTCTGTAAGCTATATTACCCAAAATGCCATTAGGAATTTTCTTCCAGGGTATATTCATTTTACAGTAATTGCCTGAAGTATCCACCACCGTGCAGACATAAACATTTTCAATTGATAGGTCAAGGGTCTGAAACGCAACGCCAAAATTATGATTCGGATATGCATCGTCATCGTAAAACAGAACCCAATCAGTGTTCAAATTTTGCGTTATCCATTGCGCTCCGTATTTAAAACCGCCAGCCCCACCATCATTCACCTCTCGATGTAAAACTTTAACTCGCTCATCGCAAACAGAATCAAGATAGGCTTGAGTATCATCGGTTGATGCATTGTTAACCACAACTATATACTGAAAAGGCAACGCCAGCGTTGCCTCAATTGTTGTTTTTAACTTTTCTAACCGATTATAAGTGACGATTAGAGCAGCTACATTCATCTGACTTTAACCGTAAATACAGGCATCACTGAATTCTGTTCTAATGACTTAAGATAAGTTCTTCCCGTTTCCAGAGCTTCAGCAATAGTTACGTCCATATCAAGATAGCGGTATGTCCCCAGACGACCAACAAAGGTAATATTTGCTTCTTTTTCAGCGCGATCGAGGTAATTTTGCAGCATGGCCATCTCACCTACCTGTCGAATTGGGTAGTATGGAATATCCTCAGGCTCACATGCTCGACTAAATTCGCGGTAGCAGATTGATTTCTCGTGACTCTCCCATGGAGCAAAGTATTTATGCTCAGTAATACGGGTGTAAGGCACTTTTTGCTCACCATAATTCATTACCGCACATCCCTGATAATCACCTTCGGTTCGGAAAGCATCGAAATCCAGGGTACGATAGCCCAGGCGCCCCATATCGTATTTATAAAAACCATCCAGCGCGCCACTATAAAATACATGATCATATTCGCCACGAGTGGTCTCATCATACTGGGTGTTTAAAGCCACAGTAATATTTTTGTGATCTAATATCTTATCAACGATTACCGTATAGCCGTCTTTTGGCATTCCCTGATATTTATGATTAAAGTAGTTATCATCATAATTGAATCGTACAGGCAGACGCTTAAGAATTGAAGCCGGGAGCTCCGACGGAGACATTCCCCACTGTTTGATGGTGTAACCTTTAAAAAAGGCTTCATATAGTTCTTTGCCGACAAAACGCAGTGCCTGCTCTTCAAATGTTGCAGGTTCTTCTATCGTTTTATCACTCTTCTCATCAATTAATTTACGCGCTTCGGTTGGGGAGCACGTTGTATGGAAGAACTGATTAATTGTGTGTAAGTTGATTGGTAAGGAAAAGACTTGCCCATTGACCGTCGTCTTCACCCGGTTCACATAAGGCATCATCTCCGTATATTGATTGATGTACTCCCAAACTTCAGCATTGTCAGTATGGAAAATATGAGGGCCATAAGTATGAACCATAACATTGGTTTCACTATCCCGCTCACTATAGCAGTTACCAGCAACATGCGGCCGGCTGTCAATAATCGTCACCTGATGACCAGCTTCAGCCAATAAGCGACCAATAACCGCGCCTGAAAATCCTGCGCCGACAATAAGTACATTCTTCTGCATTAGTTTTTCCATCAAGCCATTGAGGCTACATATTCATCAACAATTGAGCTTGCCTCACCGATCGCTTTCAACCGATGATTTTCAACCCACACAACTTTATCGCAAATCTGCATGACATCTTTCATGCTGTGGCTAACAAACAGGATTGTTACCCCACGTTTTCTGAACTCATTGATTGTTTCAATGCATTTGCGTTGAAATGCGATATCACCAACCGCAAGGACTTCGTCGATAATCAATACATCTGGATCAACCTGACTAATTACTGAAAAGCCTAGTTTCGCCAGCATGCCACTAGAGTATACGCGAATAGGCTCATCAATAAACTCGCCTAGCTCTGAGAACTCGATAATTTTATCAAGCCGCTTGTTTACTTCTGCTCTGCGTAACCCCAGTAAGGTGGCATTAAGTTTGATATTTTCGCGCCCGGTCAGTTCCGGATGAAAACCGCCTCCCAACTCCAGCATCGAAGCCACGCGTCCGACAACTTTAACCTCGCCCTTACTTGGCTTTAGCACACCAGCAACGAGACCAAGGGTAGTACTTTTGCCTGCGCCATTGCGACCAATCAATGCAACTGATTCACCCTTATTAACGGTGAATGACACATTTTCGATCGCCAGATATTTGCGACCTTTTAGCAAATTAAAGGCCCGACGCGGATGAAAAAACAGATCTTTAATGCCAGAGCCAATATGATGATATAGAGGATACTCTTTTGTTACATTGCAAAATTCAATAACAGCTGTCATCACAAAATCTCTGCAAATCGATATTTTAATTTATTAAAGACCCACACCCCTAGCAGCAATACAACCATGCCTGATGAGTATAGATAAGTGATATGCACATAATCCAGGTTGCCATTCATAAGCAGATCTCGCCAGGCCATAATCATGCTAGCCAGTGGATTATAATCAATGATCCAGGTAAATTGTTGCGGGATCATATCGGAATTATAGAGTATCGGGGTACAGTAGAACATCAACATGATACCTAAAGCGACAAATCGCTCCAGGTCACGGAAAAACAAATTTAGCGTTGAGAAAATTAGAGCAAATCCAAATGTAAAAATAATTTGACCGATCGCCAGTAACGGAATGCCCCAGAACCAACTAAGCGATGGCGACATACCATAAATATAAAGAAATACTGCAATTACAGGAATTGTACACAAGAAATGTAACCCTTCCATCATTACATTGCTCAAAGGGATAACCGAGCGTGGAAATACTGTTTTCTTAATAATCTGCGCGTTGGAGATAAATGAATACAATGAATTGGTTGCTGAACTTGCAAACCATTGCCATGGGAACAATCCAGTGATTAGAAAAACGGTATAATTTGGAATTTGTACTCTCATTACCATTTTAAAAATAAAATAGTAAATCATCGCAAATAATAAAGGGTTTGCAATAGACCATAAATATCCAAAGATGCTACTTTTATAGCGAACTTTTAAATCTTTATTAGTTATCACAACAAGTAGATCAAATAAATATCCTAATTTAAACTTCATTATTTGCACTCATTTTTTTGAAATCGACCACGCAACCATACTCACCATTATTACCTCGGAGGAAATAGTGCATAGCTATAATATCAACATAATTATTATATAGTTACCAAAAGCGGCCGTTGCCTTTTAACCCACTGTATGGATAAACCCTTCTCAGCAACCATACGCAGTTCCACATAATAGCGTACTATACACCATCATTTAGAGTATGTTACGGGGGGAACTATACGGCCACAAATGATTAGCTTTCTCATTTTGACCTGCTTCAGCCATCTATCTCACCAATCAGAGACACGCTACCGCCATTGGCTATCGCAACCAAAGCGCGCAGAACAAGTCTAGAATTTTATAAATCTTCATAAACTTCAATGCATTACAATCTAAATACTACCGCAAGAGCCTATGAACTCGCTCTATCTCAAGCATCATTCTTGAGCTCAATCTGAGAGCGGTCACTCTCTCTGCTTTAGAGGCAACTTGCCATCAGGTTAGTCTCATTTCAGACAACGGACCTGGCAACGGAGATGCTTAACTTTAAGTGAGTTGCCCCATTCGGCAGCATCATTAATGTTAGTGGTATACTTGTCTATTATGGTAATAAAATCAGAAAGTTGCAATGTGAGCTTCTCAAGCGAATACCATATGAATGAAACAGCAGCATAGTATACTCCCGGCCTATAAGATTAAAAGCGAAAAAGCAGGATTGACTGGCAAAGAAGATACATACACCAGGTAAGTACAATGCCATTTAAACGTTTGTTACAACTTAGAAAACTTGCTCACCAATGAGAATAATTTTCACTCTCATAATTGGACATGGCGTGCGCTTTACCGGGCGGTTTAGCTTTAAATGTTATTCTCCCCGTCCTTTCCAAGCCAACCAGTAAACAAGATGATCGTTACCTCCCCCCTGTGTAAAATAGGCGCCTATAAGTAGTGGGACATCATGATCCTGGAGGATATAAATGAAATTTTTAGTCACTGGCGCTGCTGGCTTCATCGGCTTCCATGTATGTAAACACCTGCTGGAAGCTGGTCATGAGGTTGTCGGGATCGACAACATGAATGACTACTACGATGTGAGCCTCAAACAAGCCCGCCTGGATCTTCTGAAAACGCCTTTGTTCAGTTTTCACAAAATTGATCTCGCCGATCGGGTTAACATGGAGCAGCTTTTTTCTAGAGAGGAATTTAATCGCGTAATCCACCTTGCCGCGCAAGCCGGCGTACGCTACTCACTGGAAAACCCGCACGCTTATGCTGACGCCAACCTGATGGGGTTCCTGAATATCCTTGAGGGGTGTCGCCATACTAAAATCGAGCATCTGGTCTACGCGTCATCCAGTTCCGTTTATGGTTTAAATCGTAAGATGCCGTTCTCAACCGATGATTCGGTAGATCACCCAGTATCGCTTTACGCGGCAACCAAAAAAGCTAATGAATTGATGGCGCATACTTATGCGCATCTCTATGGGATTCCAACAACCGGTCTGCGGTTTTTTACCGTCTATGGCCCATGGGGACGTCCGGATATGGCATTATTCAAGTTCACAAAAGCCATGCTCGAAGGTCAAAGCATCGACGTATACAACTACGGAAAAATGAAAAGAGACTTCACCTATATTGACGATATAGTTGAAGCTGTTGTTCGTGTTCAGGATGTCATTCCGCAGCCAAATCCGGACTGGACGGTAGAAACCGGGTCTCCGGCAACCAGTTCTGCCCCCTATCGGGTCTATAACATTGGCAATAGCTCGCCGGTTGAACTAATGGACTACATCACCGCGCTTGAAGAAGCTATGGGTATGGAAGCTAAGAAAAACATGATGCCGATGCAGCCAGGCGATGTTCTGGAAACAAGCGCTGAAACTCAACCGCTGTATGATCTGGTTGGTTTCAGGCCGCAAACTACGGTCAAGCAAGGCGTGAAAAACTTCGTGGAGTGGTATAAAGACTACTACGCAATTTGATAATTTCTTATCTTCTGTTTTTACCGCAATCCACCGATTGCGGTATATTAACAGCCCATAGTGTAATCAGAGTAGTAGTTTCCTCAACGTTATATACTTCTAATTCGACAGGGATATCTTTCGATGTAGAATACAGAGATAGTCTCGTAAATGCCACGGTAGCATTAGTATTTTATTTCAGCACATAATGATGCTGCGTTTTTCTCATCATAAAAATTAAGGCAGGTAATTTTGCAAACCACCTGCCGTTATTAGAATTTAATCGTTACCAAATAGGTCTCGCGTATACACTTTATCTTTCACATCCGCCAATTCTTCTGCCATGCGGTTAGAAATAATTACATCCGACTCCTGCTTAAAAACATCAAGGTCGCGAATAACACGCGAGTTAAAAAATTCATCTTCCTTCATCACTGGCTCGTAAATAATTACAGGTATACCTTTCGCTTTTATTCTTTTCATTATACCTTGAATAGAGGAAGCACGGAAATTATCAGAGCCGCTCTTCATAATTAACCGATACACACCAACAACCTTCGGATTTTTCGCCAGAATGGAGTCTGCAATAAAATCTTTCCGCGTGCGATTTGCATCAACAATTGCCGAAATAATATTATTGGGTACCGACTCATAATTCGCCAGCAACTGTTTGGTATCTTTCGGTAAGCAGTACCCACCATAGCCAAAAGAGGGATTGTTGTAATGATTACCAATTCGCGGATCCAGACATACACCCTCAATAATTTGTTTACTGTTTAGCCCCTGGCTTTCAGCGTAGCTGTCTAACTCATTAAAATAGGCAACACGTAGTGCTAAGTAAGTATTAGCAAAGAGCTTAATAGCTTCAGCTTCAGTTGAATCAGTAAAAAGGGTCGGAATGTCTTTCTTAATCGCACCTTCTTTCAATAGGTCTGCGAATCGCTCAGCACGAGCAGAACGCTCACCAATGACAATTCGCGATGGATATAAATTATCGTACAAAGCCCGTCCCTCGCGGAGAAACTCCGGCGAGAAAATGATATTTTCAATTCCAAGGCGCTCTTTTATGCCGCGAGTGAAACCAACTGGGACCGTTGATTTTATAACCATAACAGCTTTCGGATTGATAGCAGTCACATCACGGATGACAGCCTCAACAGAAGACGTATTGAAGTAATTTGTCTTGGGATCATAATCTGTCGGCGTAGCTATAATAACGTAATCAGCGTCATGATACGCATCGAGTTTGTCTGTTGTTGCACGAAAATTAAGCTTTTTTTCCGTTAAATATTGTTGGATCTCATTATCTGCTATAGGTGAAATTTTCTGGTTAAGCAAATCTACTTTGGCCTGAATGATATCCAAAGCGACCACTTCATGGTTCTGGGCAATCAGAACACCATTCGATAAACCAACATAGCCTGTACCGGAAATAGTAATTTTCATAGAGCAACACTTCTACAGTTAACGGGTGATGGCAAATCGCCACAGTAATGATGGATACTGCTGGCGTTTTACTCTTTGCGAATAGTGAAGTCAAGACGGGGACGGGTCTTAAAAGTCCCCTTCATGTGAGCATACAGATTGAAGCGTAGTATCGATACGGGTTTCGGAGATGCAAAAAACAAACTATTTTACACTCTTTCTGTTTCGAACTTCACAGTTTCACTCAAGAACGATGGAAGTACCCCGCAACTTGCATAATATCTTTTTCGCTCAGCGTACCTGAATCTCCAAGCAACGTAATCCAGGCCTTAATATAAGTGTATTTAGCTTCTGCTAAATCTCGCTGTGCAGCATAGAGTTGCTGCTCCGCATTAAGCACATCAACGTTCACCCTCTGCCCGGCGAGCACACTTTGCCGTGTAGCCTCTACCTGCGTCGTCGCCGATTTTACAGCCAATTCATAGGCCCTGAGCTTAGCCTGGCTACTAATACACTGATTAAACTGTTTACGAAGGTCGTTCATAATCGAACCGACCTGGGCGTCCAGTTCATACTTAGCCTGCCCATAACGCGCCGCAGCCTGCCTCGTCGAGGCTGCAACTCCCCCGCCAGAATAAATTGGCATTGATACCTGAACCCCAACACTGTCGGTTCGATATTTCTGATTTACCGTATTGTCGCTGCTTGAATCATTTTCCGAGTGTGATGCATATAGCTGAACTTGTGGCATAAAACCAGCCCGGTTGCGTTCAACATCATAACGCGCGGCATCCACGCCATGACGTGATGAAGCTAGTTGTGGATTTCGTTCCATGGCTAGCTTTTGCCAATCATCGAATGCTGTAAAACGTAGCGGTGAGACCTGGAATTTACCCTGCCGTAACGTCTGCAATGCATCTAACTGATCGAGAGGAATTCCGATGATGACTTCAAGCTCCCGCTGAGCTGAGTCTAAGACATCTCGAGCCTCGATGACCTGAGCTTCAGCAAGACTATACCGTGCCTGAGTCTCAGCAACGTCCGTCACAGTGCCCTCACCAGCGGACATCAGGCGATCATTCAACGCAAGTTGTTCTTTATAGGCTGCCTTTTGCGCCTCAGCTAGTGCAATTTGATCTTTGGCGTATGCAACACTGACGTAAGCCGAAATGACCCGGACTGCAAGATCGAGGTATTTACTGCGATATTTTTCGTCAGCCATCAAACTTTGTGCGACTCCGGTTTTATATTTCGCATAAGCCTCATAATCAAATAGAGGTTGCGTTAGGGTCACGGAACCCGCATAACTGCGGTACTGCTGTCGTTTAGTCACATCGCTAACATTGCCAAAAATATCACTCGTCTGATATTTTTGAGTCTGCCAATTACGTGGCGCATTCTGATAATTGAGAGAGATTTTTGGTAATAACCCTGCTCGTCCAATATTTTTTGCTTCATCCCCGGCTTCCTTTTCTTTAATCGCCGCCTGAAATGTCGGGTCTTTTTCCAGCGCTAGCGAATAGGCGTCCAGAATGCCCAATGCATACACCGGTGAGGATACCACCCACACTATCGAACTAAGGGTGAGATTAATCATCTTCCTTTTCATGAAAATCACGATTATTCCTCGGTCAATGAAGTACGCGCACGATCCAAAATTGGTTTAAACAGATAACTTAACAGCGAACGGGACCCCGTCCTTACGAACACCTCAACTGGCATCCCTGGTTTGATTTCCTCACCCTGGAGCATTTTGATTCCTTCCGGAGTGACCGTTACCTGCATCTGATAATAAGCTTCCCCATTTGCTTTATCGATTAAACGGTCGGCAGAAACAAGCGTCACCGTACCAGGTATTTTAGGCGTCCTGTTTTGGTTAAAAGCAGTAAACATAAGCTCAACGGGGAGCCCGGTATATACTTTATCGATTAGTTGTACTTTCAATTGAGCATCAACAACCAACGCAGCTTCACTGGGAACCACATCCATAAGGTGATCTCCAGCCCCCACCACGCCGCCTTGGGTAAATATATTCAGTCCAACAACGGTACCATCAACTGGCGAAATAATTTCGGTATTCCCTAGCTCAAAATTAGCCATATCCAGTTTGTTTTTATAATCATTTACATCCATTTGCGTTTGCGCTAACTGTGTTCTCACTTCACGCTGATAGTCCGCATACCGCTGGTCGATACGCTGCTGCGACTCCAACAGTTGCTTTTGTAGCTGTCCGATCCTGCCTATCGTCTCATCGATGCTGCTACTGATCTCTGCAAACTGACGTTGAGCCTCCAGATAACGGTTGCGCGGCAAATACCCTTCCGCAGAAAGCTGTTTCATACTTGTCATCTGCTCACGGATGCTGTTTAGTTGAATCTGTTTGTTCGCCCGGGAATCCTGTAATCCCTTGAGCTGGAAACGGATACCGTCAATTGACTGCCTAAAACCATCGACTTCACTACGTAATGCCTGTCGGCGAGAAATAAAAAGCTGTTGCTGCAAGGCAATTATTTCCGCTGCACGAGGCTTATCTTTGATAGCATTGAAAACGTCAGAGAATTTAATTGCATCCAGATTATCTCTTTCAGCTAACAAACGCCCCTCTGTTGCCAGTGTTGTGTAATATTGGATCTTCAGGGAGTCCACCTGCGCCTGTGCCTGCACCTGGCTCATTTGAACCAGTACCTGCCCGGCCTTGACCTTATCCCCTTCTTTAACCGCGATATTGCTGATAATACCACTGGTTGGAGATTGAATAGTTTTACGGTTTCCTGAAACAGTTACCGACCCTTGAGAGGCAACGCCTTTATCCAGAGGAGCGAAAGCTGCCCATAACAGGAAACCGCATAAACCAATCGCGATCACCAACCAACCAAAACGCGTATATTTCCGCTCATCAGTAGAATCTGATGGCACATCGCCACTAAAAGACTGATTCATTTGAGAAGACATATTCCCCCCTTTAACAACAGATAGTTGCAGCTTTTATCTGGCAAGCCGTTATTTAGTTTATTTGTGTTTTAGGGGTAACCCCGTTGCCGTCATGCGATTCACTATTAACTGCATGCATTGCCTGTTGCTGTGCTGCCTGAGTCCTCTGAGCATTATTCAAAGCCTGAAGTACCTGTTGGGTGGTACCAAACGCGTTAACCTTACCATTGACCAATAGTAACAACTTACTGGTCATTGAAAGCAAATTAGTTCGATGCGTAATCAGTACCACCGTTTTTTGCCGCTCCCGAAGAAAGGCAATAGCCTTATTAAGGGCCAATTCGCCAGCGTCATCCAGATTAGAATTCGGTTCATCAAGAACAATCAACGAGGGATCGCCATACAAGGCCCTTGCAAGCCCAATACGTTGCTTTTGACCTCCAGAAAGTCCGCTCCCGCCGTTGCCAATCACTGAGTCATAGCCATGTGGGAAACGTAAAATCAGTTCGTGTACCCCTGCCAGTTTCGCGGCAGCAATCACTTTCTCAGCATCGACGTCATTAAATCTCGCTATGTTCTCCGCTATGGTTCCAGCGAACAATTCAATGTCTTGAGGTAAATAGCCAATATGCGGCCCCAGTTCATCTTTATTCCACTGATAAATATCAGCGCCATCCAACCGAACAATTCCTTCACTTACCGGCCAAATCCCAACTAATAATCGTGCCAGGGTCGATTTTCCGGATGCACTAGGGCCAATAATGCCAAGCACATCACCCGCCTGTAAATTAAATGACACTGCGTGTAGTACCGGCTCACCCTGCGCGCCAGGCGGTTTCGCCGATACATTTTCTACGCTCAGTACCCCTTCAGGTTTAGGCAGAGACATCCCGGTGCCACGGGGTGGATTACTATCCAGTAACTTCACCAGCCGGCCATAAGATAGTTTTGCCGAGCTCCAGCTTTTCCAGACGTTAATCACTTGTTCTATCGGAGCAAGCGTTCTCCCCATCAAAATAGAACCTGCGATCATCATTCCCGGGGTAATATGACCATCAATAGCCAACCAGCCCCCCAGCCCGAGCACCAAAGATTGCAAGGATAGACGAACAAATTTCGTAATAGAATTGATACGAGAAGCTCGTTCGCTCGCGACTCGCTGACTGTTCAGAAACCGTTGATGTAAACTAAACCATCGTCCCTTGATATTTGGCAACATTCCTAACGCTTCTATAACTTCCGCATTGCGCAAGTTGGTGCTGGCAAGACTTCCTGATTGCAGCGCAAGCTTACTCGCTTCAGCCAATGGTTCTTTTGATACTATTTCATTCACCACGGCCAGCGCTATCAATATTAATGAGCCAATTAATGCAAACAACCCTAACCAGGGATTAAACAGAAAAATGACCAACAAATAGATCGGGAACCAGGGTGCATCAAAAAAAGCAAAAAGCGCGCTGCCGGTCAAAAACTGACGCATGTTAGTAAGATCGTTAAGCATTTGCCCGGCATCAGCAGATTTATTTTTGAGATTATCTTCGTATGCTGCGGTATAAATACGTGTATTTAAACGCATATCTAGCTGCGCGCCAATCCGTATGACCACCATGCTACGGACGTACTCCAGCAATGCCATCATACCAAACATGGCAAGCATGATAAGGGTTAGCATCAGCAAAGTAATTTCATTACCAGAGGGTAGCACCCGGTCGTAAACCTGGAGCATATAAATCGAAGGTACTAACATTAAGATATTAATGAATGCGGTAAAAACACCGACTGTCCAGAATATTTTACTGCGAGTGCGTATTACGTCCGCAATTTCATTGCGCGGTAAATAGTGCTCCACTGCTTTTTCCCTTAATTTTTGTGTACCTTCAGCCACACCTCTACCGACAGTAGAGCAATCAGATCCCAACAACTCAGGCTGGAGATATTTATAATATATAGATAGGAAAGCACTAAAATATCAAGCTACCAAAAAAATATTTTTTCATAATCCATGCGAAAATTAATGTTAATAAAAATACGACAGAGATCACAATAAAAAGGGGGAAGAGCATCCTCCCCCTTTTTTTATAAAACAGCCATCACATCACGCCACTCAAGCGTAGTGCAAAGTATCAACCAACTGCTGATGGGTTTGCCCGTTGAGATACACTACTGTATCGTTCGCATCCAGAGTATGGTTGTTGTTGTTATCAACAATCAGGTAGTTACTAGCCTCGTGGGAGTTATCAGTCCAGATAACTGACGCTACACCCACCTTAGCAGTAAGATCCCCATTCCCACCAATACCAAGGATTTGCCCTAACAAACCGACAACGCCGCCAACCACACCACCAACTAATGTACCTAACAACGCGTCAACAACATCAGTCGTACGTACACCATAATCAGCTACCTGGGTATGCGTGGCATCATTGTTAATAGTCAGACCTGAAGCAGTGTCAAAAATGCTATCTTTACCGCTATTAAAATCTGAAATGGTCACACCAGAGTTGACGGTGCTTGCTTTCAATTGGTAAAGGTTCGCACCGTCACCACCTGAAACAATGGTGTTACCGAGAACCTTAAAGGTATCCGCAACGCTAGTTCCTTGAACCGATAAGTTATGCCCACCACCTAACCCTAACAGATTAATAATTGTTGTTGTCACACCTGCAGCAGGAAGAATAGTCAGAAGTTGATAAAGGATTCCTTTACCAGTTCCCCCCACATTAGCATCCAGATTCAACCCCGCAGTATTTGCAGAAGCATTAATAGTCTCCAGGTTACCATAACCGGTGCCGACCGTTAGATTAAGCAAATGATCGCCGGTGACATTGATGGTTTGTAGCTGGCTACCGGTTCCCGCCAAGCTGATGGCGTTAGCGAAACTACCGGTACCACCCGAGCCGACATTCAGGGTTGTCAACGCAGTGGCACCACTGCTGTTTAGGGCCAGCGAGCCTGCGTTGATATCGCTATTACTGGTTGCGGTGAAGTTAACATTGAAATGATCGGTGATACCTGGACGGAAAGTAATATCGACACTACTTGCCGCAGTCGCATTACCTGTGACTTCAAGTTGCGCAGCACTACCACCTGCCGCATTTATCACATGGACGTTATTAGCCAGACCTGACAGAACAAATCCCTGTGAACCGACGGTTGAGGTTGCTGCCTGAGTAACGTTAGAAGGAAGAGTAGTCAAGCTTGATTCGGTGGATGCATTACCCGTTAATACACCAAAATCGAATGTATGGGCTTGCGCGGTAGAACTAGCGCTAACAGTTGCTTGCCCTATATAGCCAGCAAGGTCAAGCTTTTCGAAGTTACTAAATTGCGCGGAGTTAGAAGTGATGACCGCAGTTCTGTTTAGAATAGTCCCACCCATAACGACATTTTTCGTAATAAAGTTAGCCGAAATGGTATCAATCCCAACTCCACCATCAGCGGTGACAGACGTACTGACCGTATTTGCCCCGCCAGAAGAGTTACCGGCCCACTTCAACGTATCGTTACCCGTTCCGAGGTTAAACTTAGCCGTCGCGGTGGTCATATTAACCAGGTTGCTCACAATAACATCATCAGCGCCTGAACTGGCATTGAGGATCACGCTACCGTTGTTAACAACGATGTCTACCCCAGGGTTCACCCCATTATCGGACAGGTTAACAGTGGCTGCGCTTGAACCATTAATTTCGAGATTTGCCAAATGATCGGCGAATTTGAGGTTAACGGTGCTCGCCACGTTAGCATTGAGTTGCGCGTTAGTCAGAACCGCAGTTTCAGCATTAGTGAGCTGATGGCTAGCATTGGTATTGACTGTACCAGTGGCGTTGCCGCCTGTAGCGCTGGCGCTGAGGACAGCGCTAGTTTTATAAAGTAACCCGGTACCAATCTGATATTCAAAGGCATGCTGATTGGTTACAGCTGTTACATCTGTAGCTGTGGAACCACGTAAATCGTTGATGATTGCCTTCGTAATAATAGTTTTATCGGTACCCAATGCGTTGTATTTTGCAAGTGCGGTACTATCAGGATCTACACCATAGATTCCATTATATACATGCTTAATGTAATCATCACCAACCAGGTTTGCACCTTTACGTTGAAACTCTGCTGAGCTAATTAGTAATTTTAAGAGCGAATCGTATGTTTTTCCAGGCTGTGTAAGAAATGAAGTCCATGCTCTTAACCCGCTCATATCTGCGGAACGGTCAGCAAGAGCAATATAAGCAGCTTCTACTAACTCTTTGTTATTTAGAGATACGCTCCAGGTATTCCAGGTTGAAGTTCCATAATCTTTAAACATAACAGCATTTAGAGCATTATCTAAATTGTTCTGTGCCAGTAATGTCGCCGAATCGAACCCATTGTAATTTAGAACATTATTAATAACAGCATTCAATGCAGAACTTAAACTACCACTAGATAAATAGGTTTGAGCTACTGCATCGCTGGCAGGGCTCCCCCATAATGATGCGTAGACGGCCTTGACAATGTCAGTGTCAGTCTTACCAGCGTAGCGAGCAACCCCATCAGTAGAAGCTAATAAATTAGAAATATACTGTGTAGGGGTCAATGACCCATCGCGAAACTGCCCCGCTACTGCATCAAAAAAAGCATCACCGCTATATGTATTCTTACCGAGCACCGCATACTGTATCGCTGCTACTTCTTTTTGCGTGAGTAGAACTTGAGTAACCATTTGAGTATCCTCAAAATTTGAACATAAGCAATCTAGGCCCAGAGCTGTAGTACAGAAATAGCAGATAGACTGCCACCCAAGTACACATAATAAGAAAAGTCTAAAAAACGAGTATCGTCAATACTTCAAATTAAAAAACCAAAATCCCGCCAAATTTAGTAGTTAAACAGTAACTTTTTTATCGACAGCATAAAATTTTCCATTAGGTCATTAAGAAAATTTTTCAAGCAACAATAAACCACATTAGAAATAAGGTTAAAGTGAAAAATATAGAGAGAGGTTATAATTGCAAAATGGAAAATGAAAAAAATTAATTTTCCTTAGTGACGTCGGAATTAAATTATGAGTGAACTTAAAGGCCAGGAGGTAGGTGATCAGGAGGTAAGAGGGTCAGAGGGTCAGAGGGTCAGAGGGTCAGAGGGTCAGAGGGTCAGAGGGTCAGAAGGTCAGAAGGTCAGAAGGTCAGAAGGTCAGAAGGTCAGAGGGTCAGAGGGTCAGAGGGTCAGAAGGTCAGAAGGTCAGAAGGTCAGAAGGTCAGAAGGTCAGAAGGTCAGAAGGTCAGAAGGTCAGAAGGTCAGAAGGTCAGAAGGTCAGAAGGTCAGA
>NZ_JAQIRK010000006.1:0-270900 GCF_050600805.1 Klebsiella sp. 141240
CGCCTCACCGGGCGAACCCGGCTTGGCGTCGATTCTACTGCTCCGTGTCATCGCCTTCACCACGCCCTTCGGCAATCTGCGAGGCGCATTCCAGCAACCAACCACATTCTGCGTGCAGCCTGGCAAAACGAAAAAGGCCGCAGGAGAATTCCTGCGGCCTGTTCGGGCGCAAATTGCCAACGCAGCAGACTCACGCCCGCCGGTCCGTCACTTCTGGTTATGCATCCAGCTGACGATAATGCTGACCACGATGCCAGCGATTATCGGCGCCGCCAGATCGTCCCATAAGATCAGACCTAACTGTGTGAGCGTCATAGAGCCGCCTGTATTGCAATGGCAACCGTTCGCGGCTATCTTTAACTTGCTTGGAGTTAGTGATAGCCCTCGTTCAGTTGCCTGGTTAACACCAGCAACGTGCGAGGGTTTTCTCTTTCCAGCAACTTATCTATGCCGCCGGGGTTCAAGCCCCCGCAACATTGCGCCTCACCGGGCGAACCCGGCTTGGCGTCGATTCTACTGCTCCGTGTCATCGCCTTCACCACGCCCTTCGGCAATCTGCGAGGCGCATTCCAGCCCTCCCCCGCAGAATTCATCACGCGACAACCCGCCTACCATCACGCTCGCGCTTTCTCCGGATTCTCATCCTGATCAACGGCAAAGCAGGCCACCAGTTGGCCGCCGTAATCCTTTAGCTGCGGCTGAAGCTGGGTGCATGGGCCAAAGCGTCGGCGGCAGCGCGCATTGAAGGCGCAGCCCGGCGGCGGATTCAGCGGGCTCGGCAGTTCGCCGGTCAGCTTGATACGCTCGCGACGATCGTCCGGGTTCAGACGCGGCGTCGCCGACAATAGCGCCTGGGTATACGGATGACGTGGGTTATTAAAGATCTGGTCTTTGGTCCCCTTCTCCACGCAGCGGCCAAGATACATCACCATAACTTCATCAGCGATGTGCTCAACGACCGATAAGTCGTGGGAGATAAACACGTAGGACAAACCTAAATCCTGCTGCAGGTCCATCATCAGGTTCAGCACCTGGGCGCGTACCGAAACATCCAGCGCGGAAACCGGCTCATCGGCAATCACCACGTCCGGATCCAACATCAGCCCGCGAGCAATGGCGATACGCTGACGCTGACCGCCGGAGAACATATGCGGGTAGCGATCGTAATGCTCCGTTTTGAGGCCCACCTTCGCCATCATCGCCAGCGCCTTTTCACGTCGCTGCTCTTTGCTCAGACTGCTGTTAATCAACAGCGGCTCTTCCAGAATCTGCCCCACTTTTTTACGTGGGTTCAGCGAGCCATACGGGTTCTGGAACACAATCTGGATTTTTTGCCGCCGCAGCTTTTGCGCCTGCGGGTCGTGCTTAAGCAGATCCTGCCCTTGATAATACAGCTCGCCGCCGGTGGGAATTTCAATCATCGTCAGCAAACGACCCAGCGTCGATTTGCCGCAGCCTGATTCCCCCACCACTGCCAGCGTTTTACCGCGCTCAAGAGTAAAGGAGACGCCGTCCAGCGCTTTCACCAGCCGTTCCGGAGCGAACAGCCCCTTCTTTACCGGATAGTGTTTTTTCAGATCAATGGCCTGCAACAGCGGTTGTTGCGTGGCGACCTTTTGCGTACTCATAATCCAGGCCTCCCGGCATCATCGAGTGGGTAGTGGCATTTAGACTGACGGCCGCCGTCGAGATCCGCGAGCGCGGGCTCTTCGCTCCGGCATTTATCCGTTGCATAGGGGCAGCGCGGGTTCAGCAGGCAACCATTCGGACGATCGTATTTCCCCGGCACCACGCCCGGTAACGACGCCAGACGCGCTTTATCCTGGGCAAACTCCGGCAGCGCGCGCAGCAGCGCCTGGGTGTAAGGATGACGCGGCGCGCGGAAGATATCTTTCGCATCGCCGGTCTCCACCACCTGACCCGCGTACATGACGATAATTTTATGCGCGGCTTCCGCTACGAGCGCCAGATCGTGGGTAATCAGCACCAACGCCATATTCTCTTGCTGCTGCAACTCCAGCAGCAGTTCGATAATCTGCGCCTGGATGGTCACATCCAGCGCGGTGGTCGGTTCATCGGCAATCAGTAGCTTTGGCCGGCAGGCGATCGCCATCGCGATCATCACGCGCTGGCTCATCCCACCGGAAAGCTGGTGCGGATAAACGTCCAGCCGCGACGCCGGGTCAGGAATACCCACCAGGTTCAGCAGATCGATCGCCCGCTGGCGCCGGGTTTGCTTATTGCCGCCCTGATGGACCTTAATCGCTTCCATAATCTGGTAGCCGACGGTAAAGCACGGGTTGAGGCTGGTCATCGGATCCTGGAAGATCATCGCCACTTCCGCCCCCACCAACTGGCGCCGCTCTTTTTCCGAAATTCGCTGCAAATCGCGGCCGTTAAATTCCAGTTTGTCCGCCATCACCCGGCCGGGGTAATCAATCAGCCCCATAATCGCCAGCGAGCTCACCGACTTACCGGAACCCGATTCACCCACGATGCCAACTACTTCACCCTGCTTCACGCTATAGCTGATGCGGTCTACGGCGCGGAACGGCGCATTCTCATCGCCGAAATGCACCGATAACTTATCTACATTTAATAACGCCATCTCGAACCTCTTACTGCTTCAGTTTGGGATCGAGCGCGTCACGCAGACCGTCACCCATCAGGTTAAATGCCAGCACCGTCAGCAGGATCGCCACACCCGGGAAGGTCACCACCCACCAGGCGCTTTGCGCGAACTGCAATACGTCGGAAAGCATAGTGCCCCACTCAGGCGTCGGCGGCTGCGCGCCCATACCGAGGAACCCCAGCGCTGCCATGTCGAGAATGGCGTTAGAGAAGCCCAGCGACGCCTGAACAATCAGCGGCGCAAGACAGTTAGGGAGAATATTAACGAACATCTGGCGCATCGCGCCGGCGCCCGCCACGCGGGAAGCGGTAACGTAATCGCGGTGCACTTCCACCAGCACCGCCGCGCGCGTCAGACGCACATAGTGCGGTAGGGCAACGAAGGTGAGCGCCAGCGAAGCATTGACGATTGATGGTCCGAAGATAGCCACCAGCACCAACGCCAGTAGCAGGCTCGGCAGCGCCAGCATGATATCGACCACGCGCATGATGATGGAGTCCACCACCCCGCCGAAATAGCCAGCAACCAGCCCCAGCACCACGCCGAGGATCAGCGACAGCACCACCACCAGACAGCCCACCAGCAGCGACAGGCGCGCGCCGTACATCAGGCGCGAGAGAATATCGCGACCCACGTCATCGGTGCCTAGCAGATGCGTCAAGCTACCGCCATCCTGCCAGAACGGCGGCGCCAGCAGCGAATCACGGAACTGATCTGCCGGGTTATAAGGGGCGAGAAAGTTGGCGAATACCGCGATGATAATCATCACCGCCACATACACCAACCCGACGACGGCACCCTTATTGCGTTTGAAATAGTGCCAGAACTCCTGCAGCGGGGTCATTGGCACCGGTGCGGCGACAACTTTATTTTCTGTAATTTGTGACATGATGGCCCCTTACTTCTTATGCCGGATACGCGGGTTCACCACGCCATACAGCAGGTCGACCAGCAGGTTGACGAGAATAATCATCGTCGCCACCAGCAGAACCCCGCCCTGCACAACTGGATAATCGCGGCGCTGTAGCGCATCGATGAGCCAGCGGCCTAAACCTGGCCACGAAAAAATAGTTTCGGTCAGAATGGCGCCCGCCAGCAGCGTGCCCACCTGCAGACCAATCACCGTCACCACCGGCAGCATCGCGTTGCGTAGCGCATGGATGACAATCACCCGCATGCGGGTCAACCCCTTAGCGCGTGCGGTACGGATGTAATCCTCGCCCAGCACTTCAAGCATCGACGATCGGGTCATACGCACGATCACCGCCAGCGGAATCGTGCCCAGCACGATGGCGGGTAGGATCATATGCATTAAGGCATCGATAAAGTCGCCCTGCTCGCCCCAGATGGCGGTGTCAATCAGCATAAAACCGGTCAGCGGCAGGGTATCATCAAGGAATACCGTATCACTGATACGCCCGGAGACCGGCGTCAGGTTCAGCTGTACCGAAACCAGCATAATCAGCATCATGCCCCACCAGAAGATAGGCATCGAGTAACCAGTCAGCGCCAGGCCCACGGCGGTGTGGTCAAAGATGGAGCCGCGTTTTACCGCAGCCAGCACGCCCACCGGAATACCGACCGCGACGGCGAAAATCATCGCGCAGACGCCCAGTTCGAGGGTGGCCTTGAAGCGCGGCACAAACTCTTGCCACACGGGAATTCGGCTTTTCAGCGAGATCCCTAAATCACCGTGCAGTACGCCCCAAATATAATGGGCATATTGCTGCCACAGCGGCTTATCAAGGCCCATTTCGGCCAGCAGCTGCGCGTGACGTTCGGGGGAAATACCACGTTCGCCCGCCATAATCATCACCGGATCGCCGGGGATCATATGAACGAAAGCAAAGGTGAGAAGGGTAATACCGATAAATGTCGGGATGACGAGTCCCAAACGTCGGAGAATAAACTGCAACATAACCCGGTTTCTCTATAGTGACGCCAGGCCTGGTGACAAGGCGTCTGTATTGCTCACAAAAGTATTCCCCGAATAGCGGGAATACGCCCCCCCCTCTCCCGCGCGGGGAGAGGGGGTCAGGCATCGTGCTTATTATTCGACAGAGACGTTATCGAAGTGGTGTTTGCCAAGCGGATCAACCACATAGCCTTTGACTTCTTTACGCACTGGCTCGTAAACGGTGGAGTGGGCGATGATCAGCGCCGGAGCCTGGTCATGCATCACTACCTGAGCCTGTTTGTACAGTTCAATACGCTTGTTGTGGTCGTCGGTGGCGCGCGCCGGTTGAATGAGGTCTTCAAACGGCTTATAGCACCAGCGAGAGTAGTTAGAGCCGTCTTTCGCCGCGGCGCAGCTGAACAGGGTCGCGAAGAAGTTATCCGGATCCCCGTTGTCGCCGGTCCAGCCCATCATCACGGTCTGATGCTCGCCCGCTTTCGCGCGTTTCAGGTACTCGCCCCACTCGTAGGTGACGATCTTGGCCTGTACGCCGACTTTCGCCCAGTCGGCCTGGATCATTTCAGCCATACGGCGCGCGTTCGGGTTATACGGACGCTGTACCGGCATTGCCCACAGGTCAATGGTGAAGCCTTTTTCCATGCCTGCTTCTTTCAGCAGTTGCTTCGCCTTCTCAGGATCGTAGGTATAGTCTTTAACGTCATCGTTATAGCCCCACATGGTCGGCGGGATCAGGTTCTTCGCCGACTGGCCTGCGCCCTGGTAAACGGCTTTGATGATCGCTTCTTTGTTCACCGCATAGGTCAGCGCCTGGCGAACTTTGACGTTATCCAGCGGTTTTTTCTCGGTGTTGAAGGAGAGATAACCCACGTTCAGACCCGGCTGTTCCAGCAGGTTGATGTTTTTATCTTCCTTCATGCGCGCGATGTCAGCCGGGTTCGGATACGGCATCACCTGGCATTCGTTTTTCTGCAGCTTGGCGTAGCGTACGGAAGCGTCCGGAGTGATGGAGAAGACCAGGCGATCGATCTGCGGCTTGGTGCCCCAGTAGCCCGGGAAGGCTTTATACAGAATGCGCGAGTCTTTTTGGTACTGCAGCAGCTGGAATGGACCGGTACCGATTGGGTTAAGGTCTACTTTTTCCGGCGTGCCGGCTTTCAGCATATTGTCGGCATACTCTTTCGACAGGATAGAAGCAAAGTCCATCGCCAGGTCAGCAAGGAACGGCGCTTCCGGGCGAGTCAGCACGAACTGGACGGTATTATCGTCCACTTTCTTCACTTCGCTAATCAGGTCCTGCAGGCCCATCCCTTCGAAGTACTCATAGCTGCCGCCAGAGACTTTATGGTACGGGTTTTTGTCATTTTTCTGGCGGTCGAAGGAGAACACCACGTCGTCGGCATTCAGCTCGCGCGTTGGTTTAAAGTCTTTATTATCCTGCCACTTCACGCCTTTACGCAGGTGGAAGGTATAGGTTTTACCGTCCTCGCTGACATCCCACTTCTCAGCCAGGCCAGGAATAACTTCTGTCGTACCGGTTTTGAATTCAACCAGGCGGTTGTAAATAGGCACCGAGCTGGCGTCATAGGTGGTACCAGAGGTGAATAGCTGTGGGTTAAAGCCTTCCGGCGAACCTTCAGAACAATAAACCAGGGTTTTAGCTTGTACGCTTGCGGCGACGGTCATGGCGACCAGGCTCAGACCAAGCTTCAGCATCCCTGACTTTTTCAAGGAAATACTCATTATTCTGCTCCAAAACTGTGATGTTGTTTGCATATAGCCGCCAGACCTTTATTTATTTTTTACCCGGTCTGGTCGGTGGTGCCCGAAGGCGTTGAGAGAGATGGGGATTCCGTTCGCTAAAACGACTGAGTTGCAGTACGGATTCTCCATGAAATGCCCCTCATGCCGTACAATCTGTCAACAGAATGGAGAAACGTCAATACAGCTAACCGGGTTTTGCGTCAGGGGTGAGAATCGGTGGGCAAAGATTAAAAAAACTTGATGGCGCTATTTTCAGCAGAGAAATTTATGCTACCGGCAATAAACCAGAATAAAGCCCTTAATAGTTTGCAACATCTGGTGATAAACAATTCTTAAAAATGGTGAAAATTTCTTCCCGTGTGACCATTATGTGAGCGATTAATAGCGCGAACGTTAAAACGCACAGCGGAAAATGCTGTAGTTAGCCATAAGCTTCGCGAAAAAAGATCTGTTCATCGATAAAAAAATGCAATGGAAGATGTCACAAAATAGCGAACAGCTGGCGAGATACCTGGGGAGATGCGATTTTTGTGACTCTGGCGGGGTTTTCGCCCCGGCTTGCGCTGCGCTGAGCCGGGCTACCGGGCTGCGATCGAGTCGAACCTCTGCCCCCGGAGGTTCTCATCCTCTTCGGACCGCAGATGCAAAAAAGCCTGCTCATTGAGCAGGCTTTTCGAATTTGGTCGGTGATAGAGGATAACTCGCCACTTCGTGGCTCGCCCTACGGGCCGTTGCTGACGCAACGTTCTCTCGCTACGCTCGAGTCGAACCTCTGCCCCCGGAGGTTCTCATCCTCTTCGGGCCGCAGATGCAAAAAAGCCTGCTCGTTGAGCAGGCTTTCGAATTTGGTCGGTGATAGAGGATAACTCGCCACTTCGTGGCTCGCCCTACGGGCCGTTGCTGACGCAACGTTCTCTCGCTACGCTCGAGTCGAACCTCTGCCCCCGGAGGTTCTCATCCTCTTCGGGCCGCAGATGCAAAAAAGCCTGCTCGTTGAGCAGGCTTTCGAATTTGGTCGGTGATAGAGGATTCGAACCTCCGACCCCTTCGTCCCGAACGAAGTGCGCTACCAGGCTGCGCCAATCACCGAATGCGGGGCGCATCTTACTGCTGGGATGCACACCCGTCAATGCCTTATTAGCAAAAAATCAATCAAGCGACGAAAAACTCAGCAACTTATCGCTCGCTTCGCTTTTTCAGTTTCTTCAATGACACTTCGCCTCAAACTCTTTGCGGTGTTCCGATACCGTGCAGGTTACCGTTTGTCCCATATATTGCGTCCCTGCAGGCTTAAATTCAAAACTGCCCAGCAGCATGGTCAATTGCCCTAGCCCAGGACAATCCTGCCGATGCATCATAATGTCTGGACGAGAATCACCGCTAATCGAACGGGCAATATCCGAATAAGCGAGTGAATCCGCTAACTTATTCGCACAGAACCGGAGCTCGCTTTGCGCCATCAGCGCAACCTGTCCCGTTAAATCAGCATGATTATCGATTAATAACTGGCGTATTTCTCCGCTACGGCTATATCCTATCGCCGTATATCCCGCTTTGTTTTTAAGATTGACGTTAGCACCAGCGGCAAGCAGGGCAACAACGCTCGATTTTTTCTCCATTTTCACGGCCATCATCAACGCGGTGAAATCTTTTGAAGAGAGAAAATCAACCTTTGCCCCTCGCTCCACCAGCGCTGAAATTACAGCTGGCGCACCATAGGCGGAGGCAATCTGCAAGGGTGTCAACCCATCGCGGTTGGTTTGATCGACATCCAGCCCCGGTAACGCCAGCATGTTTATCAGTGTAGGGTCAGTGCTTACCGCAGCCAGCATCAGAGGCGAAGTTCCTTCGTTGTCCGCCTTGTTCACATCCGCGCCAGCATCTGTTAACGCTTTAATCACCGACGCTGAACGATTGTGGTTAATCGCCTGGTAAAACGCCGTCTCGCCATCATTATTGACCGCATTCACATCCGCTCCGGACTTTAAAAGCAGTGCGACGATCTCCTCACCATTTTTCTTCAATATACCGGGCGCGGCTTTTAAGGCCATATCTTCGGTCATCAGCGCGCTACCGTTTCTGGCCAGCGACCGCTCCGCTGTCGCTGCGACTATTTTATCAAGCACGCTCTCTTCTTCTTGAGGGGCGCCCGGTTTTTTCAACTCGATAATATGCAGATAGTCATCCTTAACCTCCTCACCATCAGAAATAGCAGACATCAGTGCCGTATTCTTGTTTCGGGTAACCAGATTCACATCCGCTTTTGCATGAATCAAATCGGAGATAATGGCAGCTTCACTTCCCCTTGCTGAAGCCAGCATAAGAGCCGATGTACCGGCGCGAGTCTGGATATTTGGTTTAGCATGATGCTTCAGCAGCAGTTCAACGACTTCCCGGCGATTTTCTGCAGCCGCCAACATTAACCCGGTAATGCCTGCTTTGCTTTTACCATTAACATCAATGCCGTTATTCAGCATGGTTTCAATATTTACGACGCTGTCGTATTTACAGGCCAGCAGAAACGACAGGGTTTCCTCCTCTGACTGACAACCAGCCAGTAAAAACAAAAATAACAGGCTCAAACACTTAATGAGGTTCATTCTTTCTCTCCATGAAAGCACGAGCACAGGGTGGAACGAGAGAAACAGGAAAGGAACAGCGAGGAGAAACAGCCTGGTAAACGCGTCCATTGTGCGAAATAAAAAATCCCTCACACGGCACAAGCCTTGTGAGGGATTAACTTATCCTGGTCTCAGGAAACGAAAACAGACCCGAGATTCTGAAAATAGACCGTACGTCTTACTTTTTCCGACACCAATTGTTGTTTTCATTAATCCCGCCATCCGGCGAGGTATAACCAAGACAACCCATAATGGTGTCATACAGCTCAACGTGACGGTGCGGAGCCTTCGTCGCCGCCTGCTGCTTGAGACGCGCAAAGGAGGCGGCATGGTCCGGGTTCGCCAGATATTTATCCGACATCCAGACCATCATCGGCACGCGGAACTGCTCCGGCGGCGCCATCATGCGCGGCGTACCGTGCAGATGTTCGTGTTCATTAATCGACTCGCCGTGATCGGCGGCGTAGAACACGATAGCCTTTTTATCCCGCAGTTGGTCCAGCACGCTGACGATAAAGTGATCCACGTAGGTGACGCTGTTATCGTAGGAGTTAATCAACTCGGCCTTCGAGCATTTGCTGTCCACGCCGATACACTCCGGTTTCCATTGCGCGAAGCTGCGCGGATAACGCTGGGTGTAGTTAAAGTGCGATCCCTTGGTATGCAGGATAATCAAGCGCTTGCCATCAGGATTTTGCTCCATGCCGCGCTTCATTTCATCGACCAGCAGCATATCATCCACGTTCTTGCCGCGATTGCGCGGCTCGGCGCCGATCTGCTCGCGATAGGCGATATTGTTGGCCATCGTATTGCTGTAGAACCACATCTCACTCTGCATGGCGTACAGGTCGCCTGCAAAGCCCAGCTGATGCAGTACGGCAAACACATTCTGCTCTTTCAGCGTCCGTTGCGGATTATCATCCGCCCCGCCCTCGCGTACGAACATACAGCGCAACGATAACTTGGTGGCGGTATCGCAAGAGGTGCCGCGGAAGGCGACAAGATTCTTCTCCTGCGCCAGCTTCGGCGTGGTATTACGGTTATAGCCGAGAATACCCATATGATCCCAGCGGGTGGTCTCGCCGATAATAAACACCACGTAAGTATCATCAAGATCCTGCGGCGCCACATAGGTAAATTTTTTCGCTGGGTTAATCAGCGACTTATTATCAGACGATTCATCCACCTGCGCCCAGGCGTACAGCCCAAGCGCCGACAGCCAGTTCGAAGGCAGATACGAGTTGGCAATGACGCCGCCGTAGCTTGGCATATCGACTTCAGAGTTACGCTCGATATCATGCTGACGTAGCTCAAGCAGGCGAATCGGCCCCCAGACCATCAGCCCGGCCAGCACGACTATCAGGATATTTTTCACCCGCTGACCCGGCGTTTTGACCTGTTGCAGCAGCGTCTTACGGCAGCGGTTGCTCCAGATAAGAAGGAGCGGCAAAACGCTAACCGCGGCCAGCCACAGGATCAGATGCCAGCCGATAACCTCTTTCGACAGGTCAATATCGGTGGTCATCACCGAAGCGATTATGCCGTAGCCAATGACCACATTAAGGAAAGTCATGTAATAACTTGCCCCAGCGGAAAACAACACCACCAGCGTAGCTAAGATGCGCCAGACCCGGCGACCAAATAACGAGAGCAGACGCAGCAGGAAGAAGGTGACCAGCACCGTCGCCACCAGTTCCACCACTCCGGACAACCCTTTCCAGACGGTAAACTCTTGAGCGTAACCATCGAAACGACGGAAAAACACCGCGGCGTTCATAAACCAGCCGATGTACAGCGCAAGCCAAAAACTCAGCTTCTGCTGTGACATCGTTTTAATGTATTTCATGCAAGCAAACCTGGGAAACGAAGAGATAAAACCGCCCTGATTAAAACGATATAAACAGGAAGATTAATTAAGTGCGTCTGGGTTGGTTATCGGAAACCTCTACAAAGCGCGCTAAGTAGACCACAGCAAATGGCAAAAGTATCCGCGAGGAATGTGATTCAGCCAGATATTTACAAAATATCTGGCTGGCAAGGCATTATTAGCTTAGGAAAGGTGACGCTATCAGGCGTGCGCCTGGTGGTAAATTTCGCTTTTCGGCTGGCGAATTGTGGTGGAAAGCGCCAGTGACAAAATCAGCAGAGCGAAGATGACACAGAAGGTGACATAGAAGCCGCCGAACACGGAGGCAATCAGCGAACCGCAAATACTACCGATACCGAAGCCGAGATAAATCACACCGTAGTTTTTCGCCAGGTTATTGAGGCCAAAGAACTCGCTTACCAACGAAGGGAAGACGGTAATGGTGCCGCCGAAGTTAAAGGCCACACAGGCAATCGCCGCAAAGAAGGTCATCGCATTTAGCGGCGCGAACAGCAGGGCCGCCATACCGACCAGGGAGACCACCTGACCGATGGTAATCACGCGGATACGGGAGATCTTATCAGACAGGATGCCCAGCACCAGGCGGCCGCTCAGGTTGGCGATAGAAATCACGGTAACCGCATTCGCCGCCGTCGCCACATCGAGGTGCACCATACCCTGGGCGATATCTTTTGCTACGCCAATCACATACAGTCCGCTCATGCAGGCCGTCAGGAACATCACCGCCAGCATCCAGTACTGCGGTTTACGCATGGATTCAGCGAGGGTGAAATCATTTTCGACGACGCCGTTAGCGGTGGTCGTCGCGGGATGATTCGGCGCATCTTTCATCAGGGTGGCGCCAAAGACGATCATCACCAGTACGATAGCGCCCCAGATAACAAAGGTTTTTTCCAGCCCGACCGTCGCCAGCAGGTGGCTATCGATAAATTTAAAACCGAGGCTGCCAAGGCCATAAGCGCCAATCGAGAAGGCGGAAATCAGACCTTTACGCTCCGGGAACCACTTCACGCAGTTCGACAACGTCAGCAGATAGCCCGCGCCGTCCGCCAGACCGACCAGCAGGCCGGCGCTCAGCCACAGCATCATCAGGCTGTTGGCATGGGCCGTGAGGAAAAACCCGACGCCAAGCAGGATACCGGATGCCATGGTGACGCGCTTCACGCCAAAGCGTTCCTGCAATTTACCGGCAACGGAAGAGGATAACGCCAGCCCAAGACTTAACAGGCCGAAGGAAAATGCCACCTGGCTTACTGGCTCGTCCAGTTTGCTGGCCAGAGAACTATTAAACAAACTCCATGTATAAACCGATCCCAGTGCGAATTGCGTAATGATCGTGCCAATCAGCGTGAGCCAACGGGTATATTGAGTGTTTGCAGCGTTCATAGCAGATGTCCTGAAGGATTAACTGCCGCCACAATAACCAAATCCCCAAATCCGGTGGGGGAAAACGGCATGAACTGCCATCAACGAGGAATGAAATGCATTTATGGCGGAATGAATGACATTGCAAAACATTCATTCCCTAAATTTTACCTAAAAAGTTAGTGTGCGCTATCTCACAGAAACGCGCCGTTACTGAGATTTAACAGTAACGACTGAGTTTCAAATGCGTAACAAAATAGGTTAGAAATTGGCGCTGACGCCCATCAGATATAGCGTGTTTTCACCCGACGGCACATTATCCGCCTGCGAAAGTGTGGCCCATGCCGCCAGATGAGAACCAAGCGGCATATCGGCGCCCAGCGTCACATCGCCCCAGCTACCGTCTTTGCCGCGGCTAATCGACGCATTGTTATCGATAGAGATAGACTGGTTATAGCTCACCTGCGCCCATGGATGCACGCCCCACAGCTGCTGATAATCCATACGCCAGCCGAGCGTGTTGACGTAAATACTTTCGCCCGCGCGACGCGTCGCTGGCGGCGGGTTGAGATCGCTACGCAAGCTGGCGACCGGCCCGGAGGTCACGCCGCTGGCCAGTGAATAGTTCCATCCCACGCTCATGCCGTGCCCCAAATCCGGCGGCGCCAGCGCCTGATTCAATGCCAGTCCGGCGGGCGCTTCTGACGCTCTCATACGCTCGGCAAGAATGTCTTCATAACGCGGTTGGTGATCGCTATCCCATGTATAGCGTTCGGACGTATTACTTTTTGTATCGTTAGCGATATATTCCTGTTGCCAGGCATTAGCGCCTGAAACACACGACACCCAGATAGTGATGCACGCCGGGATCAACCCACCCCGGAGGCCATTGCATTTCTTTATTATCATTAATGCGACTCCAAAAGAGCCGAATCGGCAATGTTGCTGTGTTTTTATACTCAAAATAATTCGAGCTGCCGCCCACTTCTACGCAACTTGAAGTATAAGGAGTTGATGGGAAGTGGTTTCCCTGTATTAACTATTATCTTTATCTTTCAGCCGTCAAGGCGGATGAAAAAGTTTTCTGACGAAAGGGAGAGAAACATGCAACGTTGCGGATGGGTAAGCCAGGATCCTCTTTATATCCAGTATCACGATAACGAATGGGGAGTCGCCGAGAGAACGCCGCAAAAGCTGTTTGAAATGATCTGCCTCGAAGGCCAGCAGGCGGGGCTTTCGTGGATAACCGTACTGAAAAAACGGGAAAACTATCGTCAGGCCTTTCACCAGTTCGACCCAGTTCGCGTAGCGGCCATGGATGAAGCAGACGTCGAGCGCCTGCTACAGGATGCGGGCATCATCCGCCATCGGGGAAAGATCCAGGCCATCATCGGCAATGCGCGGGCGTTTCTCGCCATGGAAGCCAACGGCGAAGCATTCAGCGATTTCGTCTGGTCATTTGTCGAGAACCAGCCGCAAATTACCCATGCCGCGACGCTCGCCGAAATCCCCACCACCACACCAGCCTCTGATGCCCTATCTAAGGCGCTGAAAAAGCGCGGCTTTAAGTTTGTCGGCTCCACCATCTGTTATTCGTTTATGCAGGCCTGCGGGTTAGTCAACGATCACGTGACAGGCTGCTTTTGCCACCCAGGGAGACCTGCATGATCCAAAAATGGGATGCCACAGAGACCGGCCCGCTGCTCGAGTTGTGGCTGGAAAGCACCATTTATGCGCATCCGTTTATTGCCGAAAGCTACTGGCGGGAGAGTCTGGAAGTCGTGCGTGATGTCTATCTCCCCGCCGCCGCCACCTGGGTGTGGCAGGAGAATGACGCGCTGAAAGGGTTTGTAAGCGTGATGGATTCGCGCTTCGTCGGGGCGCTTTTCGTCGCCCCGCAAGCGATCCGCCACGGTATCGGCCGCGCGCTGCTTGATGAGGTCAAGCAGCACTACGACTGGCTAAGCCTGGAGGTTTATCAGAAAAACGTGCGGGCGGTGAATTTCTACCACGCGCAGGGCTTCCGAATAGAAGACTGCGCATGGCAGGACGACACCCAGCACCCAACCTGGATTATGCATTGGCCGGCGGATCAAATGCGCTGAGCGCCAGCGCGGGCCCATCATATTTTTCCAGCCATGCCAGCGCCGTATTCCCGGCGCAACCGTTGCCCAGACGCGAGGTCGGAATATCTTTCGTCAGCACGTTCACCGCACCGTTTTTGCATATTCCGGCATCGGGGTCGATATCCGGCCATGCGCCTTCATGCAGGCAAATCACCCCCGGACGAATACCTTCCGTGACCACCGCGCCGGCCAGTACCTGACCACGTGAATTCCACACCCGCACCAGATCGCCGTCGGTGATATTGCGCGCCTGCGCGTCCAGCGGATGGATAGTCAGCGGCTCACGCCCGGCCACCGCATACCTTTCGCGCAGCGAGGTCTGGTTCAACTGGCTATGCAGGCGGTGCGCCGGATGGGCGGAAAGCACCTGTAGCTGACCTTCCTCGGCGTTGCCGTGCCACTCATCAGGTTCGAGCCACATCGGGTGCGGCGGACAATCGGCATAGCCAAAGCCGGCAATGGTCGGCGAGTGAATTTCAATTTTCCCGCTCGCGGTTTTTAACGGGTTAGCCTGCGGGTCTGCGCGGAATGCCGCGAAACGAGAGAAACGGGCGTTATCCGGGTTTTCCGGCATTTCAATTAGCTGGTTAGCCTGCCAGAATTCGGCAAACGGCGGCAGCGTCACCTGCTGCTGCGCCCCGCGCTGGGCGGCAATCTGGTAGAAGCTCTCCAGCCATTGCAAATCGTTTTTTCCTTCGGTGAAACGTTCGCGGCCGCCCGCCTCCCAGCGTTCGCTCAGATCCGCAAAGACATCAAAATCGTCGCGCGCTTCATCGCGTGGCGCGACCACCCGCTTCATCGGCACCAGATGCTGATTGCTGTAGTCCCCGGTCATGGTCAGATCGTTGCGCTCAAACGAAGTGGTCGCCGGTAAGACGATATCGGCATGGCGCGCGGCGGCGGTCCAGAAGCATTCGGAAATCACAATCAGCTCCGGCTTCTGCCAGGCCTGAATCAGGCGGTTGGTATCTTGATGATGGGTAAAGTTGGCGCCGCCCGCCCACCAGATAAAGCGGATGTCGGGAAAGCGCCGCGTCATCCCGTTGTGCTGATAGCTTGCCCCTGGGTTTTCCAGCGCCTCAACGATGCGGGCAACCGGGATTTTTTCCACCGCGTCTACGCCGCCCGCTACGCTGCCCTGCATGGAGGCCAGCACCGCGGCGCGGCGCGTGGGGTTGCCGCCGTTGGCAAAGTGGTAAGAAAGACCAAAACCGCCGCCGGGCGTGCCAATCTGCCCCAGCATCGCCGCCAGCGTCACCAGCATCCAGTGTTTTTGCTCGCCAAACTGCTGGCGCTGCATGCCCCAGCCGGACATCAGCATGGTGGTGTTTTCGTGGAAAAGTTTCGCCAGTTCGCGGATTTTTTCCGCCGCTACGCCGCAGATTGCCGCCGCCCATTCGGCGGTTTTGGCGACGCCATCGCTTTCACCACTCAAATAGCGGGCGAAAATGTCATAACCGCTGGTACAGCGGGCGAGGAATTCATCGTCCTGCCAGCCATGCTCTACCAGCGTATGGGCGATCCCCAGCATCAACGCAACGTCAGTGCCCATATGCGGCGCGATCCATTCCATCGATTCGCCAAAGAAATCAACGCTTTCCGATCGCATAGGATCGATACAGATCAGCCGCTTGCCGCTCTGGCGCAGGCGATCAAACCAGGGGATCCCCTGTTCATCCGAGGCGTTCCAGGCGATTTTCAGCGTATTCAGCGGATTAGCGCTCCACAACACCACCACCTCGCTGTGCTCCAGGATAAGCGGCCAGCTGGTTTGCTGTTGATAAACTTCATTACCGCCAACCACATAAGGCATGATCGCCTGCGCCGCGCCGGTTGAATAATCGCCGAGGTGTCCGGTATAGCCCCCGGTAAGACTCATATAGCGCTGCAGCAGGGTTGCCGCCTTATGCAACACGCCGTTAGAACGCCAGCCATAGGAACCGGCGAAAATCGACTGCGGGCCGAAGCTTTCGCGGATCCGTCGATGCTGAGCATCAATCAGGTCAAGCGCCTGCTCCCAGCTTACCCGCACGAATTCATCCTGGCCGCGTACGCCCTGCGGCTGTTGTGGCGAAGCAAGAAAGCCCTTTCGCACCATCGGATAGCGAACGCGAGTTTTACTGTGCACCTGTTCGCGCACCGCCGTTTGCAGCGAGTTGGCGAAGGGGGTGTCCAGCGCGCCGCGGGACGAAATCACATTTTCACCATCCGTCTCCACCAGCATTGGCCCCCAGTGGGCCGCGGTTAAGATGGTTTTAGTTGCAGATGAGGTTGGCAAAGCAGGCTCCTGGGTCAGCGAATGCAGGTGTTGTGACGGTTTGTTAGTCAACCGTTCAATGTTACTTACAAAAAGAGATACCCTGCGGGGAATTTTCTCCGTATTCGGACGTCATAATCAACCGTCACGCTTGCGGTGGCAAAGAATAAAAAGGATTAAGGAAATAAGATGAAAAAACGCGTACTCATGATTGCTGCTATCGTTAGCGGCACACTGGCTATTTCTGGTTGTACTACCAACCCTTATACCGGCGAACGCGAAGCGGGAAAATCCGGCATCGGCGCGGGTATCGGCTCCTTAGTGGGCGCAGGCGTCGGCGCGCTCTCCTCTTCCAAGCATGACCGCGGCAAAGGCGCGCTGATTGGCGCAGCAGCAGGCGCGGCGCTCGGCGGCGGCATCGGTTACTACATGGACGTGCAGGAAGCGAAGCTGCGCGAAAAAATGCAGGGAACCGGCGTCAGCGTGACGCGAAATGGCGACAACATCGTGCTTAACATGCCGAATAACGTCACTTTTGACAGCAGCAGCGCCAACCTGAAACCTGCAGGCGCCAACACCCTGACCGGCGTCGCGATGGTGTTGAAAGAGTACGAGAAAACCGCCGTTAACGTCGTCGGCTACACCGACAGCACCGGCAGCAACGATCTGAACATGCGTCTGTCGCAACAGCGTGCCGATAGCGTCTCCAGCGCGCTCATCACTCAGGGCGTGGCGGCCAACCGTATTCGCACCACCGGCATGGGCCCGGCGAACCCGATCGCCAGCAACAGCACGGCGGAAGGCAAGGCGCAGAACCGTCGCGTGGAAATTACCCTCAGCCCGCTGCAGTAATCCTCTTGTTTCCGGCCCGGCAGCCTTCCTGCCGGGCAAAATGCTTGATATCGCTATTTTTCGCGCTAAGGTGTTGGCAGATTTTCAGCAAAGGAAGCCATCATGGCGAAAGCGGCGCGAGCAACCATCAGCGACGTGGCGAAAGCCGCGAAAACCGGTAAAACCAGCATTTCACGCTATCTCAACGGCGAAAAGCATCTGCTTTCCGACGATCTGCTTGCGCGGATTGAGAAAGCGATTGCCGAGCTCAACTACCGTCCCAGCCTGATGGCCCGTGGCCTAAAACATGGTCGTACCCGCCTGATTGGCCTGATCATCGCCGATATCACCAACCCTTACTCCGTGAACGTGTTAAGCGGGATTGAAGCCGCCTGCCGCGAAAAAGGCTTCACCTTGCTGGTGTGTAATACCAACAACGAAATCGATCAGGAGCTTCACTATCTCGACCTCCTACGCAGCTATCAGGTTGAAGGGATTGTGGTTAATGCGGTCGGCATGCGCGAAGAAGGCCTCAACCGCCTGCAGCAATCCTCGCTGCCGATGGTGCTTATCGACCGTAAAATCCCCGATTTCGCCTGTGATGTCGTGGGGTTGGATAACACTCAGGCCGCCACCACCGCCACCGAGCATCTGGTGGAAAAGGGTTTCGAAGCGCTGTTGTTTTTAAGCGAGCCGATAGGCTCCGTAAACACCCGCCGCGAGCGCCTGGACGCCTTTCGCGCGACCCTGCAGCGCCATACCGGAATAGTGGCGGAAAACGCCGAGGTCCCGCTCAACGACGGCGCCATGATGGATAACGTCCTGCGTCAGTTCCACGCCCGCCACCGCGGAATGCGCAAAGCGGTGATTTCCGCCAATGGCGCCCTGACGTTACAGGTCGCCCGTTCACTGAAGCGCGTTGATCTCATCTGGGGCAGCGATATCGGCCTGCTGGGCTTCGATGAGCTGGAATGGGCGGAGCTGGCGGGCGTCGGTATCACCACCCTCAAACAGCCAACCTGGCAGATTGGCTATGCCGCGGTCGAACAGGTCGTCAGACGTATCGAAGGCGGCAGCGACCCCATCTGCGAGCGGGTCTTCTCCGGCGAACTTATCGTCCGGGGATCAACGTCTCGTTAACGATTCATCGTGATGACGATCATAAATTAAACATCCTGGCCTTTTCTTTGGAACCGGTACCATCTAGCGTAATAGGGAGTTAAGCCCCACCACGCCAGGAGTTTGTTCAATGGCCAGAAAAATCATTGTCGTCACCGCCGCTTATGGCAACGACCACGTTAAAGCGCTTGGCGGGCAGTCCGCCGTATTACCCTTTATCGCCGGTTCCGGCGCCGATGGCGTGGAAATTCGCCGCGAGCTGTTCAGCGCGGCGGAACTGAAGCAGTTGCCAACGCTGGCGGCCGACATTGAAAAACAGGGGCTGCTGGCCTGCTACTCCGCGCCGCAAGCGCTGTTCGCCGACAACGGCGAGCTCAATCCCCATCTCCCCTCGTTACTTGAGGAAGCGCAAACCCTCAATGCTCTGTGGCTGAAGCTCTCCCTCGGTCATTTCATCCATAACCAACAGCTGGAGACGCTGCGCGACATTCTGAGCGCCAGCGGCATGGCGCTGGTGGTGGAAAATGACCAGACCGATTGCGGCCAACTGGCGCCGATGCAGCGTTTCAAAGCCGCCTGTCGGGTCCATCAGATGCCGGTGACGCTGACTTTCGACATGGGGAACTGGCTGTGGGTCGGCGATTCGCCGGAAGAAGCCGCGCGCTACCTCGCCCCTGCAGTCAGCTATATTCATGTGAAGGCGGCGGAGCCTCATCATGAGAAGTATCGCGCCGTCCCACCGGACCAGGCGGACGCTCGCTGGCTGGCGCTGCTCGATAACCTGCCCGCCGACGCGCCGCGCGGTATTGAATTCCCGCTGGTCGGCGACGATCTGACCGCCGTCACCCGCCATTATGTTGATCTGTTACGCGAGGATTAAGCCATGGAAAACTTAGATGTCATTACCATTGGCGAAGCCATGGCGATGTTTGTCGCCACCGAAACCGGCGAACTGGCGGAAGTCGAACGCTTTATCAAACGCGTCGCCGGCGCTGAACTGAACGTGGCGACCGGCCTGGCGCGCCTGGGGCTGAAGGTGGGCTGGGTAAGCCGCGTCGGCAACGATAGCTTTGGCCGCTTCGTGCTGAATTCGCTGGCCAAAGAAGGTATTGACGCGCGCGGCGTAGCCGTTGACGAGCGCTACGCTACCGGCTTCCAGATGAAATCTAAAGTCGAAAATGGAACCGATCCCATCGTGGAATATTTCCGTAAAGGATCGGCTGCCAGCCATCTGTCGACGGAAGATTTCCGCGCCGATTACTTCACCAGCGCCCGCCATTTGCATTTAAGCGGCGTCGCCGCCGCGCTGTCCGATAGCTCGTATGCATTGCTGGAACATGCGGCCAGGGTGATGAAAGCCGAAGGGAAAACCCTCTCTTTTGACCCAAACCTGCGCCCGGTACTGTGGAAAAGCGAAGCCGAGATGGTGGAGAAACTGAACCGCCTCGCCTTCCAGGCTGATTGGGTTTTGCCAGGCTTAAAAGAGGGCGTCATTCTCACCGGCCAACAGACGCCGGAAGGTATCGCTGATTTCTATCTGTCGCGCGGCGTTAAGGCGGTGGTGATTAAAACCGGCTGCGACGGCGCATGGTTCAAGACCGCCGACGGCGAACAGGGTGCCATCGCCGCGATTAAAGTCGATAACGTGGTGGACACCGTCGGCGCGGGCGATGGCTTTGCCGTCGGGGTGATCAGCGCGCTGCTGGAAGGCAAAACGCTGACGCAAGCCGTGAACCGCGGTAACAAAATTGGCTCGCTGGCCATTCAGGTACAGGGCGATAGCGAAGGGCTGCCCACCCGCGAAACGCTGGGCGAATAAACTTTTCACCTAAAACAGCCGTCCTGTACCCTACATGCAGCGCGGCACAGCAGCGCCCGTCCCGGCGGGCGTATGTCACCTCATTGACAGAGGCAAGCCTATGAACAGTTCAACAAATGCAGCAAAACGTTGGTGGTATATCATGCCTATCGTGTTTATCACGTATAGCCTGGCGTACCTTGACCGCGCCAACTTCAGCTTTGCATCGGCCGCGGGCATTACCGAAGACCTTGGCATCACTAAAGGCATCTCATCGCTGCTTGGCGCCCTTTTCTTCCTTGGATATTTCTTCTTCCAAATCCCTGGGGCAATTTACGCCGAACGCCGCAGCGTGCGTAAACTTATCTTTATCTGTCTGATCCTTTGGGGCGGCTGCGCCTCGCTGACCGGCGTAGTGCATAACATTCCGGCGCTGGCGGCCATCCGCTTTATCCTTGGCGTGGTGGAAGCGGCGGTCATGCCGGCGATGCTGATTTACATCAGTAACTGGTTCACAAAATCAGAGCGCTCGCGCGCCAACACCTTCCTGATCCTCGGCAACCCGGTCACCGTACTGTGGATGTCGGTCGTATCGGGTTATCTGATCCAGGCCTTCGGCTGGCGTGAAATGTTTATCCTTGAAGGGATCCCTGCGGTGATTTGGGCCTTCTGCTGGTGGGTACTGGTGAAAGACAAACCGTCGCAGGTGAACTGGCTGGCGGAAAGTGAAAAAGCGGCGCTGCAGGAACAGCTGGAGCGCGAACAGCAGGGTATCAAAGCGGTGCGTAACTATGGCGAAGCCTTCCGTTCACGCAACGTGGTACTGCTGTGTATGCAATATTTCGCCTGGAGCATCGGCGTGTACGGTTTCGTACTGTGGCTGCCGTCAATCATCCGCAGCGGCGGCGAAAACATGGGGATGGTCGAGGTAGGCTGGCTCTCTTCAGTACCCTATCTGGCGGCAACGATTGCGATGATCGCCGTCTCCTGGGCTTCCGATAAGATGCAGAACCGTAAGCTGTTTGTCTGGCCGCTGCTGCTCATTGGCGGGCTGGCGTTCATCGGCTCGTGGGCCGTCGGCGCCAACCATTTCTGGGTCTCTTATACCCTGCTGGTGATCGCCGGCGCGGCCATGTACGCCCCGTATGGCCCGTTCTTTGCGATTATCCCGGAGATGCTGCCGCGCAACGTCGCCGGCGGCGCGATGGCGCTGATCAACAGTATGGGAGCGCTGGGTTCCTTCTTTGGCTCGTGGTTCGTCGGCTATCTCAACGGCGCAACCGGCAGTCCGTCCGCCTCGTACATTTTCATGGGTGTGGCGCTTTTCGCCTCGGTATGGCTTACTTTAATTGTTAAGCCTGCTAAGAATCAAAAACTTCCGCTTGGCGCTCATCACGCCTGAACTACTTACGCTACGGAGATTCGCATGAAGCCGTCTGTCATTCTCTATAAAACGCTTCCCGACGACCTGTTACATCGTCTGGAGGAACATTTTTCCGTCACCCAGGTGAAAAACCTGCGTCCGGAAACCGTTTCGCAACACGCGGAGGCCTTCGCCCAGGCGGAAGGTTTACTGGGTTCGAGTGAAAAGGTTGACGCCGCGTTACTGGAGAAAATGCCGAAGCTGCGTGCGACCTCTACCGTTTCCGTCGGCTACGACAATTTTGATGTCGATGCGTTGAACGCGCGCAAGATTTTGCTGATGCATACGCCGACCGTGCTGACCGAAACCGTCGCCGATACGGTGATGGCGCTGGTGCTGAGCACCGCGCGTCGGGTGGTTGAGGTCGCTGAACGCGTGAAAGCGGGCGAATGGACCAAAAGCATCGGGCCGGACTGGTTCGGCTGCGATGTGCACCATAAAACCTTAGGCATCGTCGGCATGGGCCGCATTGGCATGGCGCTGGCGCAGCGCGCGCATTTCGGTTTCGGCATGCCGATTCTGTATAACGCGCGTCGTCAGCATCCGCAGGCGGAAGAGCGCTTTAACGCCCGCTACTGCGATCTCGATACCCTGTTACAGGAAGCGGATTTCGTCTGCCTGATCCTGCCGCTGAGCGAAGAGACCCACCACCTGTTCGGCGAAGCGCAGTTTGCCAAAATGAAATCTTCCGCCATCTTCATTAACGCCGGGCGCGGTCCGGTCGTTGACGAGCAGGCGCTGATTGCGGCGCTGCAGGCCGGTGAGATTCACGCCGCCGGTCTTGATGTCTTTGAACATGAACCACTGGCAAAAGATTCGCCATTACTGAAACTGCCGAACGTGGTCGCGCTGCCGCATATTGGTTCAGCTACCCACGAGACCCGCTATAACATGGCGGCCTGCGCGGTAGACAATCTGATTGACGCGTTGAACGGCAAGGTAGAGAAGAACTGCGTGAACCCGCAGGTGAAGTAAGCGAGGAAAGGAAAAGCCCGGCTGACGGCGTTTGCGCAGTCAGCCGGGAGAACAGCGATATACTGATTAACGCGTGGCGTTAACCGCCGCCGTCCAGGCCTGATTAAAGGCCTGATGCTGAGCGGCCAGCGGAGCAATCAGCGCATTATACTGACTCGCCTGTTGAGACGTCGGGAACTGAATACCGTTAGCCACGAAGCTCACCTGCGTCCCCTGCTGAGCGACAAAATCACCCACCTGGACCAGCTGCTGAGTAAAGATCTGCGCGGCCGGGATCAGCGGCTGCAGCGCATTCGCCGGCGCCGTCACGACTTTATTAAACACCTGGTCATAAACCGGCTTAAGGTCTTCAGCCTGCTTCAGCGCGCCATGCGCAGCATCGGCCTGCATTTTGGCGTTTTCCAGCTGCTGGCTCAGCACGCCCAGCGCGCCGTTAGCCTGACGCAGCGGTTCACGCTGAGTGGTATAATCCTGCGCCACGCGAATGGCGTTAACGCTATCAACCACCGGGCGCAAACCCGCATCCATCGCCTGGCTGACCTGCTGTGAATAAGCGTAAATCACCGCATAATCGGAAACGAAGGGGCCGAACTGTTTTTTCTGATCGGCAGTAAGCGTTGGCAGACGTTCGCCGCTACGCATCGCCGTATTCTGCAGGAAGTCGATGAACGCTTTGCGCTGATCGCCTTCTTTATCAAAACACCCACTCAGGCTAACCACCATTAATATGGCCGCAACGGCCGCAAACCAGCGAGAGCAGGACTTTCCTGTCGCCATTTTTTTACTCCTTCAGCCAAAAAAAGCGCAAACAGGCACACGCGTGCCAGACGCTGACAAGGATAGTCCAGGACGGGCTTGCAGGATACCCTTTCCTGATAATCTTACCGCGGAAAACGCCCTTTTTCGCCTCCCCGCGTAAGCCAGGCCCGCTGTTAAGTTCATCACATTTAACGCGATAACGTAACCCGCAAAAATAGTAAATATCTTTTTGATTTAATTAAAATTAATGAAATCACCAGCCAAATAAATGGGCAAAGCGGACGATAATCGCACGCTTCCTGAAGGCGGCGCATTGTCTACAGGCAGGTTCAATGGTTTGATTAATGAGCGATTAACGGCGTTATGTTCGATTATCGCACAAACAACATCAATGACAGCGAGGGAGACTATAACAATACCTCTGTCCCCCGCTCAGCCTGCCAGGAATGCCGTATGAAGAAAACAACCATCGATATTCAGGCTTTTATCAACGAACATCCATTCACGAAGTACCAATGGATGATTCTCGCCTTATGTTTTATTACCGTCGCGATGGACGGATTTGATACCGCGATTATTGGTTTTATCGCCTCAGACCTGGTACAGGAATGGGGCGTTGAGAAATCCGCGCTGGGCCCGGTAATGAGCGCCGCTCTGGTCGGGCTCGCCGTCGGCGCGCTGACGGCCGGGCCGCTCGCCGACCGTATTGGCCGCAAGAAAGTGTTGATTATGTCGATCCTGGTATTCGGCGGCTTTAGTTTGTTAACCGCGTTTGCCAGCAGCCTTAACCAGCTGACATTATTACGCTTCCTCACCGGGTTGGGCTTAGGCGCGGCAATGCCGAATGCCGCGACGCTAATGAGCGAATATGCTCCGGAACGCCGCCGCGCGCTGATGGTAAACCTGATGTTCGTCGGCTTTCCGATGGGGTCGTCGCTGGGAGGGTTTCTGTCAGCCTGGATGATCCCGCATTATGGCTGGCAAAGCGTGCTGGTGCTTGGCGGCGTGATGCCGCTGCTGCTGGCGGTAGCGTTAATATTCCTGCTGCCGGAATCCGCCCGCTATATGGTCGTGAAACGACAGCCGGCACAGCGGATCGCCGCTATCCTGAAGCGTATCGCGCCGCTGCCGGATGCGGTTGAATTTGAGCTACGTGAAGCAGGCCAGGTGAAGGAAAAGTCAGCCATTGGCGTGATTTTCTCCCCGCGCTACGCCGTGGGCACCGTGATGCTGTGCCTGACCTATTTTATGGGATTGCTGATTTTCTATCTGCTGACCAGTTGGCTACCGCTGCTGATCCGTGAAACCGGAGCCTCGATGAGCCAGGCTTCTATCATCACCGCCCTGTTCCCACTCGGCGGCGGGATTGGCGTGCTGATCCTCGGCGCGCTAATGGACAAGATCAACCCTAACAAGGTGGTTGCCGTCGGCTGGCTGCTCACCGGCGTCTTTGTTTGCCTGGTCGGATTCTCAACCAGCAGCCTGCTGTTGATGGGAGTAATGGTGTTTATCGCCGGCAGCATTATGAACGGCGCGCAATCATCAATGCCGGCGCTGGCTGCCGGTTTCTATCCAACCCAGGGCCGTGCCACCGGCGTTGCCTGGATGCTCGGTATCGGCCGCTTCGGCGGGATCCTCGGCGCCTTCAGCGGCGCTTTCCTGATGCAGGCGCAATTGTCGTTTGAGACCATCTTCACGATGCTGGCGATCCCGGCGTTTTTATCCGCCATCGCCCTGGTAGTGAAATACAAAATGAGCCAGCGCCAACCTGCCGTTAAGCCAAATGACGGTAAAAACCTACAGAAAGCCTAATCAATCCAGCCAGCGCCTGCGCTGGCTTTTTCTTCCGCTAACCATCATTTACATAAATTTTCCAAAGCCGCTGTCGATGTTAGTAATCATCACCTTAGCTTTCACACCCGCCTCTTTTGCGGGTGATTAACGAAACCACGCTAACAAATAATCACAGTGGTTATTATTTTCCTTGCTTTTGCGACTATTCTTAAATGGCTCGATGTATTTTCCTCTCCGCAGTGAGACAGAATAGGAGCTCTCAATGGAATATAAAGATCCCGTATTTGATTTGTTGAGTAACCTGGAACAAATTGTTTTTAAAGATCAGCCGCAAACGGCCACGCTTGCCCGTACCCCAAGCGTTTTTAATGAATTTGAACAGCTGCGTAAGGGCACAGGACTTAAGACCGATGATTTCGCCAATGCCATGGGCGTCAGCGTGGCGATGGTTGAAGAGTGGGAGTCGCGACGGGTTAAACCGTCATCCACTGAGCTCAAACTGATGCGCCTGATGATGGCCAATCCGCAGCTCTCAAGGCAGCTAATAGATTGAAAAACTGGTTTACTATCTTCTTTTGGTAACGGTCCTGATGCAGGGCCGTTTTATATCCTGATGAAAAAAAGTTTGCTATCCGACTGAGAACATGCGTTAATGCTCGCAGGTTTGATTTACAGACCACAGAGCAGTCGAATAGAGCAGTCCTTCAAAGGTTATCCATTAGATATCCCCGTAGTGAACTTTCCCTTTATCGCTTTAAATCTGTAGTCCAGACCACTACGCCGCAAGGCTCACTAATTTTTTTAAAGGTAATTCACTATGTCCGGTAAAATGACTGGTATCGTAAAATGGTTCAACGCTGACAAAGGTTTCGGCTTCATCACTCCTGACGATGGCTCTAAAGACGTGTTCGTACACTTCTCTGCTATCCAGAACGATGGCTACAAATCCCTGGACGAAGGTCAGAAAGTTTCCTTCACTATCGAAAGCGGCGCTAAAGGCCCGGCAGCTGGCAACGTAACTTCTCTGTAAGTTCAAGCCGCTAAGAATAATAAATCCCTGCCTTATGGCGGGGATTTTTTTTATCTGTCGTCAACAGGCGCCATCAGCAGATGGCGCCTGTTGTCATTCAGAGGACGGCAAAATGCCAGCCCGTTTCCCTCCACTCCAGACAATGGGTCAGCTTCAGACCCTGTAAAAATGCCTCGTCATGCGATACCACCAGCATCGCGCCGGGAAACGTCGCCAGCGCGCTTTCAATTGCCTGGGTCGACGCCAGATCGAGGTGATTGGTTGGCTCATCCAGCAGCAGCAATTGAGTTGACTCCCGCCGCCAGAGCACGCAGGCAAGCGCCGCTTTCAGTCGTTCGCCGCCGCTTAGCGCCGCTAGCGGAAGACTCACCTTGTCAGCCCCCAACTGGAGCTGCGCCAGACGGCTACGCAGCATTCCTTCATCCAGCGGAGTGTTTCCTAAGTTCAAGTGCTCCATTGCCGATAGTGATAAATCCAGCTGCGTCAGATGCTGATCGAGATACGCCGCGCTCACCGACAGCCGAACGTCGCCAGCAGTTGCCTGCTCCAGCCCCATCAGGGTTTTCAACAATGTTGTTTTGCCGCAGCCGTTTGGCCCCCTTAGCGCAATTCGCATCGGGCCATCCACCCGCCAGTCGAGCGGGGCGGGGGATGAGTGAGCTAACTGCAGTGATTCCAGCACCAGTACCTGCTTGCCGGCGGCCACTTCACTGCCCGGCAGCGTAAACATCACCGGATTATCTTCTTCTACCCGCTCCCGCGCCTGCTGCACGGCGGCATTCAGGCTACTGTTCTGCTCTCGATGCTGACGGCGCAGCGTTCCCGGACGCTCTTTTGCCGCCCCTTTGTACTTCACGCGTTCGAAAGAAGCGATATTCAGCGTATCGACGGTACGCAGCGTCTGCGCCGATCGCCGCTGGGCCGCATCATGCTCCTTTTGCATCCGCGCCCGGGTGCGCCGCCGTTCGATTGCGGCATGCTCCAGCGCCGAGCGGGCGGCCTGTTGCTCCGCTTCATGCTGCTGCTGATATTCGGCATAATTACCACCGTAGCTGCGTAGCGCCGCCGGCGTCAGCTCAATAATCTTCGACATTCGAGCCAGCAATTCACGGTCGTGGCTGGCGATTAATGCCCCGCCACGCCAGATTTCCAGTTGCTGATACAGCCACTCCCGGCCCTGACGATCGAGATGATTAGTAGGTTCATCCAGCAGCAGATAGTCCGCGCCGGAAACTAACGCGCCGCACAGCAGCGCCTTCATCCGTTCGCCGCCGCTGAGTGAAAAAGCGGGACGATCGGCGGAGAATGCCGGGAGATCGGCATCGCGAAAGGCTGAACTCAGGCGATCGGGCAGATCCCAACGACCATCTAACAGTTCGAAGTCATCCGCCAGCCCTTTCCCCTGTTCAAGACGGGACAAGGCGTCAAATAGCGGTGCATAACCCAATAGCGAGGCAATGGTGGTCCCGGCCATGAGGGTCGGCTGCTGCGCCACCCAGGCAACCGTAGCCGACCGTTCGATATGCCCGCCGGAAGGGGAATCAAGGCCCGCCAGCAGACGCAACAGGCGCGTCTTGCCAACGCCGTTGCGTCCAACAAGGCCGCAAAGCAACGGTTCCAGCGATAAATTCAGCGGGCCAAAAAGCGTCTGTCCCGTCGCGAACTGACAGGTGACCTGATGTAAAACAAAAGAGGGGGTGTGGGCGCAATGAGCCATAAGCACTCCTGAATGAAATCAATACTCCCCTACCCGCAGCCTCTGCGAGGTAAGGCGTGAAATTCATCAGTCGTGTTTGTTCATTTGTCGTGTGCGCTCCAGTGAGACGAGGGATTCGTCGGGACATAGGATAGCCAGGCCTGAACCTGGATTTCAAGATTATTTTTTCACCATCGCGATAAGGCAAAAAAAAGCCTGCCGGATGGCAGGCTTTTGACCTTTCTCGAGATAGTTACTGCAGCAGTGAAATATCCGCAACCTGCAGGAACAGCTCGCGCAGTTTGGACAGCAGCGTCAGACGGTTGATGCGAACATCTTTGTCTTCAGCGTTAACCATCACATTTTCGAAGAACTCATCAACCGGCTCGCGCAGCGCAGCCAGCTCAATCAGCGCATCCTGATAACGGCCTTCGGCGAAGTACGGCTGCAGCTTATCGCGCAGCACCACCAGATTACCGGCCAACTTGATTTCCGCCGCTTCTTTCAGCACCGAGGCATGAACGATATCGTTCAGGGTCTCGTCGGATTTCGCCAGGATGTTGGATACGCGTTTGTTTGCCGCCGCCAGGGCGGAGGACTCTTCCAGCGTACGGAAGTGTGACACGGCCTTCATGCGCGCATCGAAATCCGCCGGGCGGGTCGGACGACGCGCCAGTACCGCCTGGATAGTGTCAACACCGTAGCCTTCGTCCTGATACCAGGCACGGAAGCGGCCCAGCATGAAGTCGATAACGTCATCAACGACGTTGGCGTTAGTCAGCTTCTCGCCGTACAGACGCACTGCTTCTTCAGTCAGCGTTTGCAGATCGAGATTCAGGTTCTTCTCAACGATGATACGCAGCACGCCCAGCGCGGCGCGGCGCAGCGCAAACGGGTCTTTATCGCCTTTCGGATGCTGGCCGATACCGAAGATACCCGCCAGAGTGTCCATCTTGTCGGCAATAGCCACCGCGCAGGCAACCGGGTTAGACGGCAGCGCATCGCCGGCAAAACGCGGCTGATACTGCTCGTTCAGCGCCACTGCGACATCTTCCGCTTCGCCGTCATGACGCGCGTAGTGCATACCCATCACGCCCTGCGTGTCGGTAAACTCGAAGACCATGTTGGTCATCAGGTCACACTTGGAGAGCAGACCCGCGCGGGTCGCATGGTTAACGTCAGCGCCAATTTGTTCGGCAATCCAGCCCGCCAGCGCCTGAATGCGATCGGTCTTGTCGCGCAGGGTTCCCAGCTGCTGTTGGAACAGCACGGTTTCCAGACGCGGCAGGTTATCTTCCAGACGTTTTTTACGGTCGGTATTGAAGAAGAACTCGGCATCGGCCAGGCGCGGACGAACGACCTTCTCATTACCAGAGATGATCTGCTGCGGATCTTTGGACTCGATATTCGCCACGAAGATGAAGTTCGGCAGCAGTTTGCCGTCATTAGCGTAGACCGGGAAGTACTTCTGGTCGCCCTTCATGGTGTAAACCAGCGCTTCGGACGGCACCGCGAGGAATTTCTCTTCAAACTTCGCCGTCAGCACTACCGGCCACTCGACCAGAGAGGTCACTTCTTCCAGCAGGCTTTCGCTCAGATCAGCGTTACCGCCAATCTTACGCGCCGCCGCTTCAGCATCCGCTTTGATTTTGGCTTTACGCTCGGCGTAGTCCGCCATCACTTTACCGCGCTCCAGCAGAATCTGCGGATACTGGTCGGCATTGTCGATGGTGAATTCCGGCTCGCCCATAAAACGGTGTCCGCGAATGATACGGTCGGAAGCGATACCCAGAATGGTCGCCGGGATAACCTGATCGCCCAACAGCAGGGTTACGGTGTGTACCGGACGCACGAAGTGAACGTCGGAAGCGCCCCAACGCATCAGTTTCGGGATTGGCAGCTTCGCCAGCGAGGTCGCAACCATGTTCGGCAGCAGCGTTTGCGCGCTTTCACCTTTAACGTGGGCGCGATACAACAGCCATTCGCCTTTATCGGTGGTCAGACGTTCAGCCTGATCGACGGTAATACCACAGCCACGCGCCCAGCCTTCGGCCGCTTTGCTTGGTTTACCTTCCGCGTCAAACGCCTGGGCAATGGCCGGGCCGCGTTTTTCGACTTCACGATCCGGCTGCGAGGCGGCCAGATCCGCCACTTTCAGCGCCAGGCGGCGCGGCGCGGCAAACCATTCGACGGCGCCGTGCGCAAGGCCAGCGTTGTCCAGTTCCGCAGTAAAGTTGGCAGCGAAGGATTCAGCCAGGCTGCGCAGTGCTTTTGGTGGCAGCTCTTCGGTGCCGATCTCCACCAGGAAAGTTTTCTCAGACATGGCCGCCTCTTATTTATCTTTGTTGCACATCGGGAAGCCAAGGGCCTCACGGGAAGCATAGTAAGCTTCTGCCACTGCTTTAGTCAGGGTGCGAATGCGCAGAATATAGCGCTGACGCTCGGTGACGGAGATGGCTTTACGCGCATCCAGCAGGTTAAAGCTATGGGCGGCTTTCAGAATACGTTCGTAGGCTGGCAGCGGCAGCGGGTTTTCCAGCGCCAGCAGTTGCTGCGCTTCTTTCTCATACTGCTCGAAGCAGGTGAACAAGAAGTCTACGTCCGCATATTCAAAGTTATAGGTGGATTGTTCCACTTCGTTCTGGTGGAACACGTCGCCGTAGGTGGTTTTGCCCAGCGGACCATCGCTCCAGACCAGATCGTAGACGCTGTCCACGCCCTGGATGTACATCGCCAGACGCTCCAGGCCGTAAGTGATTTCACCGGTCACCGGTTTACATTCCAGGCCGCCAACCTGCTGGAAGTAAGTGAACTGCGTCACTTCCATACCGTTCAGCCACACTTCCCAACCCAGCCCCCAGGCGCCCAGCGTCGGGTTTTCCCAGTTATCTTCAACGAAGCGGATATCGTGGATAGTCGGGTCCATACCCAGCTCTTTCAGAGATCCGAGGTACAGCTCCTGAATGTTGTCCGGAGACGGCTTAATCACCACCTGGAACTGGTAATAGTGCTGTAAGCGGTTCGGGTTTTCGCCATAGCGACCGTCGGTCGGGCGACGAGATGGCTGCACGTAAGCGGTCGCCATCGGCTCTGGCCCCAACGCGCGTAAGCAGGTCATCGGGTGAGATGTGCCGGCGCCGACTTCCATGTCCAGTGGTTGAACAATGGTGCAGCCCTGACGAGCCCAGTAATCCTGTAAGGTCAGGATCAGGCCCTGGAAGGTCCTGGTATCAAACTTTTGCATATTATTTCGTGCTGGATACGTGTGGATTTAAAGGAAGGGATCAGTATACCCGCTGGCTGCGAGATATACAGTATGAAACGCCTTTGTTTAGCGAAATTTGAGCAAAGCGGCGCCATCATGCGGCGTTTAAGCCGCATTTAGCGCATAGAAAGATGCAAAAACTGGCCGTCCGGATCAAAAGAACAGATAAAACGCTCATTCCGCGAAGTCAGGCCGGAAAGCTCATAGCTTGCCTGGAACTGCTCGAAATGATTAACGTCGACGCGACGGGTGTCTGTGCTATAACGTAACGCCGCCTGATCCTTGCATAGTTTCTCCATGTTCAGCGTCGTTTGCGGCGTGATACGTGCCTTTTGCGCTTTTTGGACAGGTTGAGCAGGTGTCTGGCTGCAGCCAACCAGCAGCAGCGCCACCAGGGCAGATACGAAATATTTCATCACCATTTTTCTCAACCGCCTTGTTAGCCAATTGTTATCGTGCAGACCATGTAAAACCAGACAAACATTTTGCGAATCTCGCGGATGCTCTACAAGAGTGTGGCGATAAACTCAGAATATTCCATTGTGATGACGACAAACTACGGGAGTCAGACTCTTTTTACGCAGGAGCCAATGAGGTACAGATGCAGGAAAAAATAAGCTGGATTACCAACTTGCGCGGCATAGCATGTCTGATGGTCGTGATGATTCACAGCACCACCTGGTACATTACCCATCCTCATAACATCAGCTTGTTTGAATGGGATATCGCTAACCTGCTTAACTCGGCATCGCGCGTCAGCGTCCCGCTTTTTTTCATGATTTCAGGTTATCTGTTTTTTGGCGAGCGCAGCGCCCAGCCGCGCCATTATCTGCGCATCGGGCTGTGCATTCTGTTCTACAGCGCGCTGGCGCTGCTCTATATCACCCTGTTTACCCATATCAACGTTGAGCTGTCATTAAAAAATTTACTGCAAAAGCCGGTGTTTTATCACCTGTGGTTTTTCTTTGCCATTGTGGTGATTTATCTGCTCTCGCCGCTGATTCAGGTGAAGCAGGTCAGCGGCAAAATGCTGCTGGCGCTGATGCTGGTGATTGGCCTCATCGCCAACCCCAATACGGTAAGCATTAAAGCCGGCGGCATTGAATGGCTACCGGTAAACCTCTACATCAACGGCGATACCTTTTACTACATACTGTACGGAATACTGGGCCGGGCGATCGGCGCCATGAACACCGACAGAAGAGGATTAACCCTGCTGTGCGCGCTGCTGTTTACCGCCGCGGTGTGGATCATTTCACGCGGCACGCTGCATGAACTGCAATGGCGCGGTGATTTCGGCGATACCTGGTATCTGTACTGCGGGCCGGCAGTGTTTGTCTGCGCGACCTCGTTGCTGACGCTGGGCAAAAACGTCCTCAATAGCCGTGAGCTTCCGGGTATTGCGTTAATTTCCAGACATTCATTAGGCATTTATGGTTTTCACGCGCTGTTTATACACGCGCTACGCGCAAGTGGCCTGGAACTTAACCGCTGGCCATTACTGGATATTGCATGGATTTTCGCCGCCGCGCTGTTGGGTAGCCTGGCGCTATCTATACTGGTTCAACGAATTGATCGTCGCCGGTTAGTGAGCTAAAAAAAGCGCCCGCCGTTTAACGCGGGCGCCGTCGATTACTCCGCGGTCTCTTCTGTTACTGCGCTCCCCTCACTTAGCGGCGAGCGATCCCAGGCATCGCGAATATTCTTCTGTACTGCTACCGCGCCGAACAGGCTCAAAAAGAATGCCAGGCCATAAAAGCCTTTCTCGCTTAGCATCAGCGTTGCGTTCCACAATCCCACCACCAGCAGACCCACCGCAATCACGAAAGCGATCAAGCAGGACATGTAATACATAGCGGTGGTTGGAATTTTGTCGTATTTATCACGAACCGTTTTCTGATAAGAAGCGGCGGAAAAAAGACCCAGCACCAATACGGCAAAATAGTAGCCCTTTTCATTGAGCTCCATTGGCGCATTCCACAGGCCAATCAAATACACGAGGATACCGCCCACCAGCGCAATCCATGAGATTAGGTGAAACGCGGGTGAATATGTCGTCGCTTTCATTTCCATTGCTGACTACCTCTCTTCGCTGTCGACTGACAGCTTATTCCACTGAGCTATTGCGAGCTTTATCCGCGACTCTGGCGGGATAAGATATCGCTGAAGCGCCATACATACAGACAAACCATGCCACCACGTAGATGCTTTTTTCACGCCACGGCGCCGGGACAAACCAGGCGCCGACCAGCAGCAATCCCACCGATAGCAACAGCACCAGCCGGCACAGAGAGATAAAATCATCGTCTCGCTGCGCTTCCAGCTCCGTTCGCTGATGCGTAAGTACGGCAAACATTCCCATCACCAGTACACCAAGAAAGTAACCTTTGCCGCTGAATAGCGGGCACGTTCGCCAGATACCGATTAAGTAAACCAGCGAGCCCAGCAGCATGACTAATCTTGCCGTCGTACGTTTTAATTTCATTGCGCCTCCCTGGCCATGGTAGCGCTCATTATGACCGGGGAATTGCCGGTTGCGGCAGTTTCCGCAAATTGAAACCCACAATTCGGAATAAATAAATATGTGAATTAAATCAATGCAAAGCGAATCATTCAGAAAGGAAATTCGCCCCAATAAATGGGGCGAGAACAACTTATGACATCAGTGGCTTAAGCTGCTGATAGATCTGGCGGAACGTTTCACGACGCGGCGCATAACGGGCAAACCGTTGAGCATCAGGCAGGTGCGCCTGCTCCAGCGGCAGCTGCGGCAGGAGGTCAGAGAAAGCCGCATCGTGATGAACGCCCAACTGCGCCAATCTTGCCGCGCCTAACGCCGGGCCGACATCGCCGCCGGTGCGGAAATCCAGCTGCTGGCCGCTGATATCGGCAAGCATTTGCCGCCAGTATGCGCTACGCGCGCCGCCGCCGATAAGGGTAACGCTGTTCGGTTTCACGCCGCAGGAGTGCACAACATCCATGCCGTCGGCCAGCGCGTAGCCCACCCCCTCAAGCACCGCCCGCGCCAGTTCGGCGGGACCATGTTGATGGGTAAGGCCGAAGAACACGCCTTTAGCCTGCGGATTGTTGTGCGGGGTACGCTCGCCGGAAAGATAAGGGAGAAACCACACCGGATCGCTATTGTCATCCGCCGACTGCGCCGCGGCGATCAGCGCCGGTACGCTGCTAAGGCCGGTCAACTTCGCCGCCCAATCCAGACAAGACGCGGCGCTGAGCATCACCGACATCAGGTGCCAACGGCCCGGTAGCGCGTGGCAGAAACTATGCACCGCGCTTTCCGGTTTACTCAGAAAACCATCGCTGACGGCGAAATAAACGCCGGAGGTCCCCAGCGATAACATCGCCTGACCGGCATCGGCCATGCCAACACCGACAGCGCCTGCCGCGTTATCACCGCCGCCCGCTACCACCAGCGCCCGCGGCATATTCCACGCCTGGGCTACCTCAGCACGCAGTTGGCCGGTCACTTCGCAGCCTTCAAAAAGGGCCGGCATATTGTCACGGCCGAGCCCGCAGGCGGCGAGCATCTCATCGCTCCAGTCGCGTCGCGCGACGTTCATCCACATCGTGCCGGCGGCGTCGGACATATCGCTGGCGAATTCGCCGCTCATGCGTAGCCGCAGGTAATCTTTCGGCAACAGGACCTTATCGACCTGTTTAAAAATTTCGGCTTCGTGACGCTGTACCCACAGCAGCTTCGGCGCCGTAAAACCCGGCATCATCAGGTTGCCGGTGATTTGCCGCGAAGCGCCGACTTTTTCTTCCAGCAGCATGCACTCTTCGCCGCAGCGGCCGTCATTCCACAAAATCGCCGGACGCAGGACCCGCTGCTGTTTGTCGAGCAACGTGGCGCCATGCATCTGTCCGGCAATCCCTAAAGCTTTTACCTCGCGCAGGGAATGTTGCGCGCCCAGCGCTTGCATCGCGGTATTCGTCGCCTGCCACCACTGTTCGGGATCTTGTTCGGACCAGAGCGGATGTGGGCGCGAGACGGTCAGTTTTTCGGTATGCGTCGCCAGTACGTCGCCCTGTTCATTGAGCAGAATGGCTTTTACGCCCGAGGTCCCTAAATCAATCCCGATATACATGCAGCGTCTCCTTAACACGAACGCCACGGCAAAGCGTGGCGCAGCAAAAATGGTTACAGCCAGCGCCCGGATTTACCGGGCGCTTTTGTCGGCATTACTTATCGAACAGGTAATGATTCACCAGGTTTTCCAGCAGTTCCTGGTGCCCGCTGTGGTGCTGCGGCGCCAGGTTGTGCTGAGTCGCATAGTGCGCGATGTCGGTCAGCGTCATCTGGCCTTTAAGGATCTGCTGGCCCAATTCACCGTTCCAGCCGGCGTAGCGTTTCGCCACGCGTTTATCCAGCTCGCCATCTTCAATCATGCGCGCCGCGACCTTCAGCGACAGCGCCATGGTGTCCATCGCGCCGATATGACCGTAGAACAGGTCGTATTTGTCGGTGCTCTGGCGACGAACTTTAGCATCAAAGTTCAGGCCGCCGGTGGTGAAGCCGCCCGCTTTGAGGATCTCATACATCACCAGGGCGTTCTCTTCCACGCTGTTCGGGAACTGGTCGGTGTCCCAGCCCAGCTGCGCATCGCCGCGGTTAGCATCAACCGAACCGAACAGGCCCAGCGCAATAGCCGTGGCGATTTCGTGATGGAAAGAGTGGCCGGCAAGGGTGGCGTGGTTGGCTTCAATGTTCAGTTTAATCTCTTTTTCCAGACCAAACTGTTTCAGGAACCCGTAAACCGTGGAGGCATCATAATCATATTGGTGCTTGGTCGGCTCCTGCGGCTTCGGCTCGATCAGCAGGGTGCCCTGGAAACCAATTTTGTGTTTGTGTTCAACCACCAGTTGCATAAAGCGGCCGATCTGCTCGCGTTCCTGACGCAGGTCGGTATTAAGCAGGGTTTCGTAGCCTTCGCGACCGCCCCACAGCACGTAGTTTTCACCGCCCAACTTGTGGGTCGCATTCATTGCGGTAACTACCTGAGTCGCCGCCCAACTGAAGACTTCCGGATCGGGGTTCGTCGCCGCGCCTGCGCCATAACGTGGGTTGGTAAAGCAGTTTGCCGTCCCCCACAGCAGTTTCACGCCGCTCTGCTGCTGTTTTTCCGCCAGCACGTCCACCATCTGAGCAAAGTTGTTGCTGTACTCTTTCAGCGAAGCGCCTTCCGGGGAAACGTCGACATCATGGAAGCAGTAATACGGCACATTCAACTTATGGAAAAACTCAAATGCCACTTCGGCTTTACGTTTCGCCATTTCCAGCGCTTCGCCCGGCTGCTGCCATGGACGATCGAAGGATCCCACGCCAAACATATCCGCGCCATTCCAGCAGAAAGTGTGCCAGTAGCAGGCGGCGAAACGCAGGTGGTCTTCCATGCGCTTACCCAGTACTAATTCATCCGGATTGTAGTGACGAAAAGCCAGCGGGTTAGTCGATTTCGGGCCTTCATAACGAACGCGATCGAGTTGATCGAAATAGGTTTGCATAGAGAACTCCATATTCAGGGGTGCGGCGAGTAACAAGTGATACGCCAATATAGAATTCCATTTTCACCTTCCTCAATTACGTTATTTCACACCGCCATTGAGAGAATCCACAAACGTGCGCCAGCTCGCAAAAACAATTCCTCTTTGCATCATTTCTGGAACCCTATGATGGAAGAAGAATGAAATAACCTGCATACTCTTGAATAAAATACGATCGCGGTCATAAATTACGAAACAAACTAAATTTCATAATGCGAAAATAAGAACAGGTAATTGCCAGCCCTCGCTTCCCCGTTAAGAATCTGCAACGTATCTGCAACCTGAAGTTTATTCCTGTTCGCCTTACCTACCCTTTGAAAAGGTATCGTTATTATGAAGATAAAGAACCTTTGCCTTACGCTCTGCGCCTCATCGCTCCTTCTCGCCAGCATGGCGGGTATGGCTAAAGAAGTTAAGATTGGGATGGCCATCGACGATCTTCGTCTGGAACGTTGGCAAAAAGATCGCGATATTTTCGTTAATAAAGCGGAATCCTTAGGCGCCAAAGTATTTGTGCAGTCCGCCAATGGCAACGAAGAAACGCAAATGTCGCAAATTGAAAATATGATCAACCGCGGCGTCGATGTTTTAGTGATTATTCCTTACAACGGCCAGGTGCTCAGCAACGTTATTAAAGAAGCGAAACAAGAAGGAATTAAAGTTCTCGCCTACGATCGCATGATTAATAATGCTGACATCGATTTTTATATTTCTTTCGATAATGAAAAAGTCGGTGAAATGCAGGCCAAAAGCCTGGTCGACAAAGTGCCGCAGGGAAATTATTTCCTGATGGGTGGCTCGCCGGTGGATAATAACGCCAAATTGTTCCGCGCCGGTCAGATGAAGGTGCTCAAACCTTATGTTAATGACGGCAAAATTAAGATCGTCGGCGATCAGTGGGTCGACGGCTGGCTGCCGGAAAACGCGTTAAAAATCATGGAAAACGCGCTGACGGCGAATAACAACAAAATTGACGCGGTAGTGGCTTCCAATGATGCGACCGCCGGCGGCGCTATCCAGGCGCTTAGCGCCCAAGGGCTGGCGGGTAAAGTCGCCATTTCCGGGCAGGATGCCGATCTGGCTGGCGTGAAACGTATTATTTCCGGCACCCAGACGATGACCGTTTATAAACCGATTACCACGCTTGCCACTAACGCTGCCGAAATCGCCGTTGAATTAGGCAACGACCAGCAACCCAAGGCCGACGCCACATTGAATAACGGCTTAAAAGATGTCCCTTCGCGCCTGTTAACGCCAATTGAAGTCAATAAAGAGAATATTGACGCCACGGTAATTAAAGACGGTTTCCACAAAAAGAGTGAACTGTAATGGCTGACGCCCCGCCTCGGGGCGTCGTTTTCGTCCTGCCGGATATCGCTTTTGCGGAGTCTCTATGTCCTGGTTACTCGAAATGAAGAACATCACCAAAGCCTTCGGCGCGGTTAAGGCCGTGGATAACGTCAGCCTGCGGCTGAATGCCGGGGAAGTGGTGTCGTTATGCGGTGAAAATGGTTCGGGAAAATCGACGCTAATGAAAGTGCTGTGCGGCATCTATCCACACGGCAGTTACGAAGGTGAAATCATTTTCGCCGGCGAGTCGCTGCAGGCGAATCATATTCGCGATACCGAGCGCAAAGGTATCGCCATTATTCACCAGGAGCTGGCGTTGGTGAAACATCTCACGGTGCTGGAAAATATCTTTCTCGGCGCCGAGATCTCACGCCATGGCCTGCTGGATTACGAAACCATGACCCTGCGCTGCCAGAAACTATTAGCGCAGGTGAATTTATCGATCTCGTCCGATACCCGCGTTGGCGATTTAGGCCTCGGCCAGCAGCAGTTGGTCGAGATCGCCAAGGCGCTGAATAAACAGGTACGGCTGCTGATCCTCGATGAACCCACGGCATCGTTAACCGAACAAGAAACCGCGACGCTGCTGGCGATTATTCGCGATCTACAAAACCACGGCATCGCCTGTATTTATATTTCGCACAAGCTCAATGAAGTTAAAGCCATCTCCGACACTATCTGCGTGATACGTGACGGCCAGCATATTGGCACCCGCGACGCCAGCGGGATGAACGAAGATGACATCATCACCATGATGGTCGGGCGCGAGCTCACGGCCTTGTATCCAAACGAACCACATAATCATGGCGATGAGATATTGCGGGTCGAGCATCTCACCGCCTGGCACCCGGTTAACCGCCATATCAAGCGCGTCAACGACGTGTCGTTTTCCCTCCGCCGCGGCGAAATCCTCGGCATCGCCGGGTTAGTCGGCGCCGGGCGCACCGAGGCGGTACAGTGTCTGTTTGGCGTCTGGCCGGGGCGCTGGCAGGGAAGCATCTTTATCGACGGACAGCCGGTAACGATTAAAAACTGCCAACAGGCGATTGCCCATGGTATCGCCATGGTGCCGGAAGACCGCAAAAAAGACGGCATCGTGCCGGTGATGGCAGTCGGCAAGAACATCACTCTCGCGGCGTTAAATCAGTTCACCGGCCCGGCGAGCAGCCTCGACGACGCCGCGGAGCAGCACTGCATTCAGCAATCGATTCTGCGGCTGAAAATCAAAACGTCATCGCCGGATCTGGCGATTGGCCGCCTGAGCGGCGGCAATCAACAAAAGGCGATTCTGGCCCGCTGCCTGCTGCTCAACCCGCGCATTTTGATCCTCGATGAACCAACCCGCGGCATCGATATCGGCGCGAAATACGAAATCTACAAGCTTATCAATCAACTGGTGCAGCAAGGCATCGCCGTCATCGTGATCTCATCCGAATTGCCTGAAGTGCTCGGGCTAAGCGATAGGGTACTGGTGATGCACGAAGGCAAGCTTAAGGCCAATTTGCATAATCAAGGTCTGACCCAGGAACAGGTGATGGAAGCCGCGCTGAGGAGCGAACGCCATGTCGAAAAACACGTCGTCTGAAATCAAACTTACCCCATCCGCCCCTGCCGCTTTCCCGGCGCTGAAAGGGCTTAACCTCCAGGTTTTCGTGATGATCGCCGCGATTATCGCCATTATGCTGTTCTTTACCTGGGTTACCGACGGCGCCTATTTGAGCGCGCGTAATATTTCCAACCTCCTGCGGCAAACCGCCATCACCGGCATCCTCGCCGTCGGCATGGTGTTCGTGATCATTTCGGCGGAAATCGACCTCTCCGTCGGCTCAATGATGGGTTTGCTCGGCGGGGCGGCGGCGATTTTCGACGTTTGGCTCGGCTGGCCGCTGCCGCTCACCATTCTCGTTACGTTGGTCATGGGGCTACTGCTCGGCGCGTGGAACGGATGGTGGGTCGCCTATCGCAAGGTGCCCTCTTTCATTGTGACCCTTGCCGGCATGCTGGCGTTTCGCGGAATTTTAATCGGCATTACCAACGGTACCACCGTCTCGCCCACCACGCCGGCGATGTCACAAATCGGTCAAAGTTATTTACCGGACGGCATCGGCTTTGGAATCGGCGTTATTGGCATGGCGGCTTTTATCATCTGGCAATGGCGCGGTCGGATGCGCCGACAGGCGTTAGGGCTGGCGACCACCAGTTCTACCGGCGCGGTTGGCCGTCAGACCATCACCGCGGTTATCGTGCTGGGCGCTATCTGGCTGCTCAATGATTATCGCGGCGTGCCGACGCCGGTACTCATACTCGCCGCCCTGCTGCTGGCGGGCATGTTTATGGCGACCCGTACCGCTTTTGGCCGCCGCATCTATGCCATTGGCGGTAATCTGGAAGCGGCCCGCCTCTCCGGGATTAACGTCGAGCGCACCAAGCTTGCGGTCTTCGCCATTAACGGCCTGATGGTCGCCATCGCCGGGTTGATTCTCAGCTCGCGACTGGGAGCGGGATCGCCTTCTGCCGGTAATATCGCCGAACTCGACGCTATCGCCGCCTGCGTGATTGGCGGCACCAGTCTGGCCGGCGGCATCGGCAGCGTGGCAGGGGCGGTAATGGGGGCGTTTATTATGTCGGCGCTGGATAATGGCATGAGCATGATGGACGTCGCCACCTTCTGGCAATACATCGTTAAGGGCGCCATTTTACTGTTGGCGGTCTGGATGGATTCGGCTACCAAACGGAGAACATAACGGTATCACGATGAAAAATGCCCGAATAACTTGCGCCACCGCCAAACTTCGCCATAAGGCGCTTGAAATAATTCGGGCATTATCCGGTATTGTATGACCGGAGTAAGAGCAGGAATATCATCTATGTTTGAAAAGCGTCACCGCATTACGCTGTTATTCAACGCCAACAAAGCCTATGACCGTCAGGTGGTTGAAGGCGTTGGCGAATATCTGCAGGCATCGCAGCTGGAATGGGATATTTTTATCGAAGAGGATTTTCGCGCGCGTATTGAAAACATCAAAGAGTGGCTGGGTGATGGCGTTATCGCCGATTACGACGACCCGGAGATAGAAAAACTGCTGGCAGATGTCAAAGTACCGATTGTCGGCGTCGGCGGCTCCTATCATCAACCAGAGTGCTACCCGCCAGTCCACTATATCGCCACCGATAATGCCGCGCTGGTCGAAAGCGCGTTCCTGCATCTGAAAGAAAAAGGGGTGAACCGTTTCGCTTTTTACGGGCTGCCGACCTCCAGCGGCAAGCGCTGGGCGAGGGAGCGCGAACATGCCTTCTGCCAGCTAGTCGCCAAAGAGAAATACCGTGGCGTCGTCTATCAGGGGCTGGAGACCGCGCCGGAAAACTGGCAGCATGCGCAAAATCGGCTCGCCGATTGGCTGCAAACGCTGCCGCCGCAAACCGGCATTATCGCCGTGACCGATGCCCGCGCCCGTCACGTCCTGCAGGCCTGCGAGCTGCTGCATATTCCGGTGCCGGAAAAATTGTGCGTTATCGGTATCGATAACGAAGAACTGACCCGCTACCTCTCCCGCGTCGCGCTCTCTTCCGTGGCGCAGGGTACCCGGCAGATGGGCTACCAGGCGGCGAAACTCCTGCATCGATTACTGGAAAACGAAGCGCTACCGCTGCAGCGGCTGCTGGTGCCGCCGATGCGCGTCATTGAGCGGCGCTCCACCGATTATCGCTCGCTCACCGACCCTGCGGTGATTCAGGCGATGCATTACATCCGCAATCACGCCTGCAAAGGCATTAAGGTTGAGCAGGTGCTCGACGCCGTCGGTATTTCCCGATCGAATCTGGAGAAACGCTTTAAAGAAGAGGTCGGGGAAACCATCCACACGGTGATCCACAGCGAAAAGCTGGAAAAAGCGCGCAGCCTGCTGGTCTCCACCACGCTATCGATAAACGAAATTTCGCAGATGTGCGGTTATCCGTCGCTGCAGTATTTCTATTCGGTGTTTAAGAAAGAGTACGATGTGACGCCGAAAGAATACCGCGATCGGCACAGTGAAGTGATGATGTAGCGGGAAAGAAAAATGCCCGGGCTTACGCACCGGGCATTGATGATTACATATGAGCGGCAATTAAGCGCTGATTGTCCTGATACATGGCGAAGAGATAGTTGTTATAGCTCGACCCTTTCGTCGAGTACCCCTTCAGCTTGTGGATCATCGCGCTGGCAGTTACTTCCTGGTCCGTCTTACGCAGCTGTGCGCGAGACTTACGGAAGGATGAATAAGCCGGGTGCGTATTCAGGTTTTTAACATAGGCCTGAACCGACTGCTCGACAGATTCAAACTGGGAGTAGCCTTTCATTGCACCGCGGCAGTTGCCGCCGCCACACTTCATACCAAACAGGTTGTTGTTCTCACGCGCCAGCTTCGAGGTGCCCCAACCGCTTTCCGCAGCCGCCATGGTTGCCACCATGCTGTTCGGAATAATGTCGACGCGCTCAAGCAGCGAATTCCACGGTATATGACGAGTATTGCCAGACCACTTCACTTTGTAACGTGAAGCGATGTCTTTCAGACGCGCCTGCTCGCTCGGCGACCAACGGCCGTCGTATTGCTTAGAGACAAGCCAGTTACGATCTGCCGTGATCGCTTGATTTTGCTTTGTAATGTAAGGCATAACCGTCCGGAGAAACGCTTTTTTCCTTGGTGTCCCGGAAGGGTATTTTCGCAAATCAGGAAGTGAACTGCTCTTTACACTATTGCGAGAATACTCTTGTTTACTGCTAACCTTGATACTACTGGGCTTCTTTACTTTCTTAACTACTGAGGCTTTATGACTCTTTGTTGCTGTGTGCGTTGTCGCCAACACACTACCTGAAAATATACAGGTAAGTAACATGAGTATCGCAGCCCCATATCGTCGCATGGGAATCGATATCATTAGGTCTCCTGGTCGGATTTACTCATTCCAACACCTTGTTTTTCGCAAAAAATCGATAGTTGAATCGCGAATAGTATCAAAAATACCCAGAGAGAGCATCAAGAGAAATAGTCCAATTCCGAATCGCTGTCATCTGAAATCGGTTTCTGCACCGTCGCGAAGGTGCAGAAATGCTATCTCCGTCTCATTTATAGCTCATTTTTTGAACTAAATCACTCACCCCTTTTCATCCTCCCCGCAAAATTACCGGCAGGATGAGTTCAACCTTATGGCGCGCAGGCACACTGTGATAAAAACCGCTAACAGGACTCCGGCATGAAACTCGCTGCGCTCGCCTCGCTACTGCTGCCCGGGATGGCCTTTGCCGCCTGGACAACCGCTGACTTTCCCACCTTCACTGAACAGGATACTGGCCGCTTCACGACGCAAAATGAGGTGACGAAGGGTACCCGCCCTTTGCGGATAAGTTTTGACCAACAGTGCTGGCAGCCTGCGGGGGCGATAAAACTCAATCAGATGCTGTCGCTGGAACCTTGTCGGGATACGCCACCGCAGTGGCGCGTGTTCCGCGACGGGCGCTATACGCTGGAAGTCGATACCCGCTCCGGCACGCCAACGCTGATGCTGTCGCTGGCGGCACAGGACACGGCCAGCACGCAGCCGCTGATGCGCCAGTGTCCGAAATGGGATGGTAAACCGCTGACGCTCGATGTCGGCCAGACGTTTGCCGAGGGAAGCCAGGTGCGTGATTTTTACAGCGGTAATCTCGCCACGGTGAAAGCAGGTAAAATCACGCTGCAGCCCGCCGCAGGCAGTAATGGGCTCGTGCTGCTTGAAAAAGCGGATAGCGCCGCCAGCGCGCCGTTTAACTGGCATAACGCCACTATCTATTTTGTCCTGACCGATCGCTTCGTTAACGGCAATCCGGCCAACGACAACAGCTACGGGCGCCATAAAGACGGTATGCAGGAGATAGGCACCTTCCACGGCGGCGATTTACAGGGGCTGACCAGCAAGCTGGATTATCTTCAACAGCTTGGCGTCAACGCGCTATGGATAAGTTCACCGCTGGAGCAAATTCACGGCTGGGTCGGCGGCGGCACCAAAGGCGACTTTCCCCACTACGCCTATCACGGTTACTACACCCAGGACTGGACCCGTCTTGACGCCAACATGGGCGACGAAGCCGATCTTCGGCAACTGGTTGATGAGGCCCATCGGCGCGGCATGCGCGTCCTGTTTGATGTCGTCATGAACCATACTGGTTACGCCACGCTTGCCGATATGCAGGAATTTCACTTCGGCTCGCTGTACCTGAAAGGCGATGAACTGAAAAAAACGCTTGGCGAGCGCTGGACCGACTGGAAACCGGCGCCAGGGCAAAGCTGGCACAGCTTCAATGATTACATCAACTTCAGCGATAAAGCAGGCTGGGAACAATGGTGGGGAAAAAAATGGATCCGCACCGATATCGGCGACTACGACAATCCCGGTTTCGACGATTTCACCCTGTCGCTGGCGTTCCTGCCGGACCTGAAAACCGAATCGACGCTCCCTTCTGGCTTGCCAAATTTCTACCGTCACAAGCCGGATACCGCCGCCAAAGAGATAGCCGGCTTCACGCCGCGCGACTATCTGACCCACTGGCTCAGCCAATGGGTACGCGATTACGGTATTGACGGCTTTCGCGTCGATACCGCAAAACACGTCGAACCGGACGCCTGGCAACAGCTCAAAACGCAGGCCACGGCCGCGCTGGCGGAATGGAAAAAAGCGAATCCTCAGAAAGCGCTGGATGACGCGCCATTCTGGATGACCGGCGAGGCCTGGGGCCACGGCGTGATGCAAAGCGACTACTATCGCCACGGCTTCGACGCGATGATCAATTTCGATTATCAGGATCGGGCGGCGAAAGCGGTGGACTGTCTGGCAAACATGGACGCCACCTGGCAGCAGATGGCGGACAAGCTGCAGGATTTCAACGTGCTGAGCTATCTCTCCTCGCACGATACCCGCTTGTTCCGCGAAGGCGGCAGCCGGGCGGCGGAACTGTTATTACTCGCCCCAGGCGCCGTACAACTCTTCTATGGCGATGAGTCTTCGCGCCCGTTCGGCCCCACGGGTTCCGACCCGCTGCAGGGTACCCGCTCCGATATGAACTGGCAGGATGTTGCCGGTAGCGCATCCGATAACGTCGCGCACTGGCAAAAAATCGCCCAATTCCGCGCCCGCCATCCGGCCATTGGTATGGGGAAACAACAGACGCTGACGCTAGAGCAGGGCTATGGTTTCGTACGTGAAAGCAGCGCTGATAAAGTGATGGTTGTCTGGGCCGGACAGCAATAGCAGTCGCTTACCGGGCTCCTTGCCGCTGGCTGGAGCCTTTTCAGCACAAATGACTAAAACTTACACTGTTAGCAGAACAAAAAATAAATCGCTCCCTCCTGTGCCGATTTGCACCGCGTTGACGCTGGCGTTATGGTAATTCCCTTTCCAGAAGACCAACAGAATATCCGCGATGACATTTTCACTTTTCGGCGACAAATTCACCCGTCATTCAGGCATCACCCGCCTGATGGAAGACCTCAATGACGGCCTGCGCACACCGGGCGCGATCATGCTGGGCGGCGGCAACCCCGCGCAAATCCCGGAGATGAATGAATACTTCAATAGCCTGCTGGCCGATATGCTGGATAACGGCAAAGCCCTTGATGCGCTTTGCAATTATGATGGTCCGCAAGGGAAAAGCGAGCTTCTGACCTTGCTTGCGCAAATGCTGCGCGAAGAATTAGGTTGGGAGATCGAACCACAGAATATTGCTCTAACGAATGGCAGCCAGAGCGCATTTTTCTACTTATTTAACCTGTTTGCCGGCCGCCGTGCCGACGGCACCACCCGCAAGGTGCTGTTCCCGCTGACGCCGGAATATATCGGCTACGCCGATTCCGGGCTGGAAGAGGATCTGTTTGTCGCCACCCGCCCCAACATTGAGCTGCTGCCGGAAGGCCAGTTCAAATATCACGTGGACTTCGAACACCTGCAGATCACCGAAGAGACGGGAATGATCTGCGTCTCCCGGCCAACCAACCCGACCGGCAACGTCATTACCGACGAAGAGCTTATTAAGCTGGATGCCCTCGCCAATCAGCACGGCGTGCCGCTGGTTATTGATAACGCCTATGGCGTGCCTTTCCCGGGCATTATTTTTAGCGAAGCGCGCCCGCTGTGGAACCCGAACATCGTGCTATGTATGAGCTTATCCAAGCTCGGGCTGCCGGGCACCCGCTGCGGAATCATCATCGCCAACGAGAAAATCATCACCGCGATCAGTAATATGAACGGCATTATCAGCCTCGCTCCTGGCGGGATTGGGCCAGCGATGATGTGCGAAATGATCAAGCGTAAGGACCTGCTACGGCTGTCGGAGACGGTGATTAAACCGTTCTATTATCAGCGTGTTCAGGAAACTATCGCTACCATTCGCCGCTATTTACCGGAAGAACGCTGCCTGATTCATAAACCGGAAGGGGCGATTTTCCTGTGGCTGTGGTTTAAGGATCTGCCGATCTCCACCGAGCTGCTGTATCAGCGCCTGAAACAACGCGGCGTGCTGATGGTGCCGGGCGATTACTTCTTCCCGGGGCTGGACAAGCCGTGGCCGCATACGCATCAGTGCATGCGCATGAACTACGTGCCGGACCCGGAGAAAATCGAGGCGGGGGTTAAAATTCTTGCCGAAGAGATTGAGCGCGCCTGGCAGGAACAAGACGCCTGATGATGTTCCCGGCCATCGCTGGCCGGGAACATGCAGTTACATTGCCTGCGCCGCCCAACGGCGGCGCTCAGCGCTTAATCTTTCCAGCTCGGCGGACTCAATACAGCGCAGCGCCTGAGTCGGACAGGCCGCTACGCACGCCGGCCCCGTTTGCCGGTGCGCGCACAGATCGCACTTCAGCGCCTGCACGCCTTCGTCGGTCAACATCACCGTCATCGCCCCATAAGGGCACGCCACCATACAGCTTTTACAACCAATGCACAGCCGTTGATCGACACGCCAGACGTCGCCTTCATGGCGTATTGCCCCTTCCGGGCAGACGTTCGCGCAGGGTGCATCCTCGCACTGACGGCACAGCGTCGCCGTTGATAGCTCATCGCTCTTCACTACCCGGATCCGCGGCGCAAAGCGTCTTGCAGAAACGGTAGAACAATCCTGCCCCTGCTGATGCGACACCACGCAGGCCACCTCGCAGGTTCGACAGCCGATACACTTTTGTGCATCAGCGATAATAAACCGGTTCATCCTCAACTCCATTCGGGATAAAAACGCAGCGTGCCAGAAAAACCCCGCTGTGCGCTTTGATCCTGAATGGAATCAGCAACGTTTTAGGCAAATACCCAGCAAGATCTCGCCAGTTGCCTTAGCCTTCGCGAATAACAAACCCCAGCTCGCGGGAAATCGCCTCTGCCGTTTCACGCAATGGTTTGAGCAGGTTTTTCTCACCAACCTGTTTCAGACGCGAAGTCGACAGCGAAATCGAAATGGCGTAAGGCACGCGGCCGTGAATATCGAATACCGGTACCGCCAGGCACGAGACGCCGAGTTCGTTCTCTTCGCGGTCCATCGCCATATTACGTTCGCGAATCTGCGCCAGCTCGTCATTCATCGCCGGCAGGCCGGTAATGGTGTTACGGGTCAACGGCTGAATAATATCCTGATGACTGTCCCAGTAGCTGGCAACGTAGTCAGGATGGCCGAACGCCATGTAGATCTTACCCATCGCCGAACAGTACAGCGGCATATGCTGGCCAATATAGGCGCGGGTACGCAGCATACCGGTAGTCGGCTCCAGCTTGTAAATCAGAATCGCGTGGTCGTCCTCACGGCTGGAGAAGTTCACCGTCTCGCCGGTGGCGATGTTTAAAGCTTCAAGATGCGGCGCAGCGACATGAATAATATTCAGCGACGACAGCGCCTTTTGCCCAACGGCAATAAATTTGGTGGTCAGGCGGTAACTTCCGGCGGCAGGCGCCGGAGTAACGTAGCCGCAGGACTGCAGGCCCTGCAACAACCGATGCACGGTACTTTTATTCAGGCCCGCCAGTTCAGACAGATGCGCCAACGGACAACCGTTTGGATAGTTACTGAGGATCTCAATCAGCATTAACCCGCGAAATAGACTCTGGCTTCCGGCTGGCCTCTCTTTCTCTTGCGTCATTTCACTCTCTTTTGTGCCCATCGCTTCGGCTTCCTTTTTAATCGCGCTCTGATGGTAGCGCAAAGTGTGGTTCAGTTCACGATCTGAACCGAAAAAACACAACCAACTGATTTTAATGATTTTTAAAAATAGCATCTGCCGTTGATCTGTCAAAAATTGATCGTTATATTTGAAATCAGATTTCGACATGTGAAACGTGAAGATAAAAAATCACTCAAACCCTAAGGGGAACACGGGAATGAAAGTAACTTTTGCGCAGCTAAAAGAGGCGTTCAATCGGGTATTACTCTCACGCGGTATTGCGGCGGAAACCGCCGACGCCTGCGCGGAAATGTTCGCCCGCACCACGGAATCCGGCGTCTACTCACACGGAGTGAATCGCTTTCCACGTTTTATTCAGCAACTGGATAACGGCGATATCATTCCGGATGCGAAACCTCAGCGCGTCACCAGCCTTGGCGCTATTGAGCAGTGGGATGCCCGGCGTTCGATTGGCAATCTGACGGCGAAAAAGATGATGGATCGCGCCATTGAATTGGCCTCCGACCATGGCATTGGCCTGGTGGCATTACGCAACGCCAATCACTGGATGCGCGGCGGCAGCTACGGCTGGCAGGCGGCGGAAAAAGGCTATATCGGCATCTGCTGGACCAACTCTATCGCCGTCATGCCGCCGTGGGGCGCTAAAGAGTGCCGCATTGGCACCAATCCGCTGATCGTGGCAATTCCATCCACTCCGATCACAATGGTCGATATGTCGATGTCGATGTTCTCCTACGGCATGCTGGAGGTTAATCGCCTGGCTGGTCGCACGCTGCCGGTAGATGGCGGGTTTGATGATGACGGTAATTTGACGAAAGAGCCCGGCGTGATTGAGAAAAATCGCCGTATCCTGCCGATGGGCTACTGGAAGGGTTCCGGTTTATCAATTGTGCTGGATATGATAGCCACCCTACTTTCCAACGGTTCCTCCGTTGCTGAAGTCACCCAGGACAATAGCGACGAATATGGCGTATCGCAGATTTTCATCGCTATTGAAGTCGACAAGCTCATTGATGGCAAAACGCGTGACGCCAAACTACAGCGGATCATGGACTTCATCACCACCGCCGAACGCGCCGATGAAAATGTAGCGGTCCGCCTACCGGGCCACGAGTTTACGCGATTACTGGAAGAAAACCGCCGTAACGGGATCACCGTCGACGACAGCGTATGGGCCAAAATTCAGGCTCTGTAGGGGAAACCACTATGATTTTCGGCCATATTTCACAACCGAATCCTTGCCGTCTACCGGCAGCGATTGAAAAGGCGCTCGATTTTCTTCGCACTACCGATTTTCGCCACCAGCCCCCCGGCGTCGTCGAAATTGATGGTAAGAATATTTTTGCGCAGATCATCGATCTGACTACCCGTACGGCGACAGAAAACCGTCCGGAGGTACATCGGCGTTATTTAGATATTCAATTTCTCGCTTCCGGTGAAGAAAAAATAGGTATCGCCATTGATAATGGGAATAACCAGATCAGCGAATCGTTATTAGAACAGCGCGATATTATTTTTTATCACGATAGTGAACACGAATCGTTTATTGAAATGATACCCGGTAGCTATGCCATATTCTTCCCACAAGATGTACATCGACCTGGGTGTATTAAAAGCACCGCCACCCCTATTAGAAAAATCGTCGTTAAGGTAGCTATCGATATTCTGTAAAAGAACTAATCATCTCATTAAATTTACAGGAGCACATAATGAATATTACTACCGGTTATATTATCGGTGCGTATCCCTGTGCACCCTCATTTCACCAAAAGAGTGAAGAGGAAGAGAAGGAATTCTGGCGACAACTTGCCGATACTCCAGATATTCGTGGCATAGAACAGCCTTGTCTTGAGCATATCCATCCATTAGGCGATGAGTGGCTGCTGCGCCATACGCCGGATAACTGGCAAATTGTGATTACCGCCATTATGGAAACCATGCGCCGCCGCGGAGAAAACGCCGGCTTCGGCCTGGCCTCCAGCGATGAACAACAGCGTGTAGCCTGCGTTGAATACTACCGCCTCCTTCATCGCAAAATTAATAAAATCAACGGTATTCAACCCGGTAAAGTCACCGCGCTTGAGCTACAGGCCGCGCCGCTGGCGGGAGATCAAAACATCGCCCAGGCAACGGACGCCTTTTCACGCTCGCTCAAAGAAATCGCCAGTTGGGACTGGCGCTGCGATCTGGTGCTGGAACACTGTGACGCGATGAATGGCCCAGCGCCGCGTAAAGGCTTTCTGCCACTGGATAATGTACTGGAAGTCATTGCCGACCATGAGATAAGCGTGTGCATCAACTGGGCGCGCTCGGCCATTGAAGGCCGCGATACCGCGCTGCCGTTGGCCCATACCCGGCAGGTTAAACAGGCCGGTAAACTGGGTGCGCTGATGTTTTCCGGCACCACCCGCCAGGGTGAATATGGCGAATGGCAGGATTTACACGCGCCATTTGCGCCCTTCTGCCCGCAAAGCCTGATGACCGCGCAGCATGCCCGCGATATTTTCGCCTGCGCTGCAGGCGCATCGTTGCAGTTCGCCGGTATTAAATTATTGGAAATAGACCCAAATGCCGATGTTAACCACCGCATAGCCATTTTGCGTGACGGTATCAGCATATTAAAAAACGCATAAGAACAACTACGTTTTCATTGTCATAATATTTACTCTACGAGAATATTAATATGAACATGACCTCTCGCCCTACAGCAAAAGATATTCCACGCCAGCGTTGGCTGAGAATTATTCCACCGATTCTTATTGCCTGTATTATTTCCTATATGGACCGCGTTAATATCGCATTTGCGATGCCGGGCGGTATGGATGCCGAACTGGGTATTTCCGCTACCATGGCGGGGCTCGCTGGTGGTATTTTCTTTATTGGTTATTTATTCTTACAAGTCCCTGGCGGAAAAATCGCCGTACACGGCAGCGGCAAGAAATTTATCGGCTGGTCGCTGGTCGCCTGGGCCATTATTTCCGTGCTGACCGGTTTAATCACCAATCAATACCAACTGCTGATCCTGCGCTTCTTATTAGGGGTGGCGGAAGGCGGCATGCTGCCGGTGGTGCTAACGATGATCAGCAACTGGTTCCCGGACGCTGAACGCGGCCGCGCCAACGCCATTGTGATTATGTTTGTGCCGATTGCCGGGATTATTACCGCCCCGTTGTCAGGCTGGATCATCACCGTTCTCGACTGGCGCTGGCTATTTATTATCGAAGGCTTGCTCTCGGTGGTCGTGTTGGCGCTGTGGGCATACACCGTTTACGACCGCCCGCAGGAAGCGCGCTGGATATCAGCAGCGGAAAAAAACTATCTGGTCGAAACGCTGGCGGCGGAACAAAAGGCGATTGCCGGTACTGAAGTCAAAAATGCCTCGCTCGGCGCGGTGCTCTCTGACAAAACCATGTGGCAGCTCATCGCCCTTAACTTTTTCTATCAAACCGGGATTTACGGTTACACCCTGTGGCTACCGACCATTCTGAAAGAGTTGACCCATAGCAGTATGGGGCAAGTCGGCGTGCTCGCTATTCTGCCCTACGTTGGCGCGATTGCCGGTATGTTCCTTTTCTCTTCGCTCTCCGACCGTACCGGCAAACGCAAGCTATTCGTCTGCCTGCCGCTGATCGGCTTCGCACTGTGCATGTTCCTCTCCGTGGCGTTGAAAAATCACATCTGGCTGGCCTATGCCGCGCTGGTTGGCTGCGGATTCTTCCTGCAATCCGCCGCAGGCGTGTTCTGGACCATACCGGCGCGCCTGTTCAGCGCCGAAATGGCCGGCGGCGCCCGCGGGGTGATCAACGCTCTCGGTAACCTCGGCGGCTTCTGCGGCCCTTACGCCGTAGGCGTACTGATCACCCTCTACAGCAAAGATGCCGGCGTTTATTGCCTGGCTATCTCACTGGCGCTGGCGGCCCTGATGGCGCTGCTGCTGCCGGCAAAATGCGATGCCGGCTCTGCACCCGCAAAGACCATGACTCCGCGTAACCACGCAGCTTAAAACTGCCCCGGACGGCCAGGCGTCGTCCGGAAAACAGGAAAACTAAGATGAGTGAAAAAGAGACCTTCTGGCTGGGTATCGATTGTGGCGGTACTTATCTAAAAGCCGGTTTATATAACAGCCAGGGCGTAGAGCGGCGTATCGAACGCTGCCCTTTACGCACCCTCAGCGCGCAGCCGGGCTACGCCGAGCGGGAAATGGATCTGCTCTGGCAACGCTGCCATGAAACCATCGCCAGGCTGCTCAACGCCGCTAACGTCAATGGTAAGCAAATCAAGGGCATCGCTATCTCCGCGCAGGGTAAAGGGCTATTTCTGCTTGATAAACAGGATCGCCCGTTAGGTAACGCAATACTCTCCTCCGATCGCCGGGCGTTAGATATCGTTCAGCGCTGGCAGCAGGATGGCATCCCTGAGCGGCTGTACCCCCTTACCCGCCAGACGCTGTGGACCGGCCATCCCGCTTCACTGCTGCGGTGGCTGAAAGAAAATGAGCCGCAGCGCTATGGGCAAATCGGCTGCGTCATGATGGCCCATGATTATCTTCGCTGGCGTTTGACCGGCATAAAAGGCTGCGAAGAAAGCAACATTTCTGAGTCCAATCTCTACAACATGAATAGCGGGCAATACGACCCGCGCCTGACCCGGTGGTTAGGCATTAGTGAAATTGACGAGGCGCTGCCGCCGATCGTCGGCTCTGCGGAAATATGCGGGGAAATCACCGCTCAGGCGGCTGCCGTTACCGGTCTGGCGGCGGGAACGCCCGTCGTCGGCGGTCTGTTTGATGTGGTTTCTACCGCGCTCTGCGCGGGCCTCAACGATGAATCAGTGCTCAATGCGGTGATGGGAACCTGGGCGGTCACCAGCGGGATCACCCACGGGCTGCGTGAGCATGAGGCTCATCCTTACGTCTATGGCCGTTTCGTCAATGACGGCGAATACATTGTGCACGAAGCGAGCCCCACCTCTTCCGGCAATCTTGAATGGTTTACCGCGCAGTGGGGAGGGCTCTCATTTACCGAGATTAATGAGGCCGTCGCCAGCCTGCCAACAGCCGGTAGCGAGCTCTTCTTTCTGCCGTTCCTTTACGGTAGCAACGCCGGCCTGGAGATGACCGGCGGTTTTTACGGCATGCAGGCCATGCACACCCGCGCGCATTTGCTACAGGCGGTGTATGAAGGCGTGGTCTTCAGCCATATGACGCATCTCAACCGCATGCGTGAGCGCTTTACCCATGTCCAGGCTCTGCGCGTCACCGGCGGACCGGCGCATTCCGATGTATGGATGCAAATGCTGGCGGACGTCAGCGGCCTGCGCATCGAACTGCCGCAGGTTGAAGAGACCGGTTGTTTTGGCGCCGCGCTTGCCGCCCGCGTCGGCACCGGCGTCTATCGCCACTTTCGCGAGGCTCTGAGCAGCCTGCAGCATCCGGTACGAACCCTGCAGCCCGACATGACCGCACACCGTCTTTATCAGCGTAAATACCGCCAATACCAGCAATTGATTAGCGCACTACAGGGCTACCACGCCCGCATTAAGGAGCACACATTATGAGCCGACCATTACTGCAACTGGCGCTCGACCATACCAGCCTGGAAGCCGCCCAGCGCGATGTCGCCGTACTGCGCCATCACGTTGATATCGTGGAAGCGGGCACAATTCTGTGTCTGACCGAAGGACTCAACGCGGTAAAAGCCCTGCGCGCCCAGTGTCCGGATAAAATTATCGTCGCCGACTGGAAAGTCGCCGACGCTGGCGAAACGCTGGCTCAACAGGCCTTTGCCGCAGGCGCCAACTGGATGACCATTATCTGCGCCGCGCCGCTGGCGACCGTTGAGAAAGGCCATGCCGTCGCCCAGTCCTGCGGCGGCGACATTCAGATCGAACTCTTCGGTAACTGGACGCTGGACGACGCGCGCGACTGGTACCGCATCGGCGTCCGCCAGGCGATTTATCACCGCGGCCGCGATGCGCAGGCCAGCGGCCAGCAGTGGGGCGACGCCGATCTGGCGCGTATGAAAGCGCTGTCGGATATCGGCCTGCAACTGTCTATTACCGGCGGCATCACGCCGGCCGACTTATCCCTGTTTAGCGATATTGACGTCAAAGCGTTTATTGCCGGACGCGCGCTGGCGGGCGCGGCGCAGCCCGCGCTAGTGGCAGGTGATTTCCACGCCCAAATCGACGCCATCTGGGGAGAACAGCATGCGTAATCATCCCTTAGGTATCTATGAGAAAGCGCTGGCGAAAAACCTTAGCTGGCCGGAACGGCTGGTGCTGGCGAAAAGCTGCGGTTTTGATTTTGTCGAAATGTCGGTCGATGAAACCGATGAGCGTCTGGCGCGCCTGGAGTGGAGCGCCACCCAGCGCGCCTCGCTGGTCGCGGCGATGCTGGAAACCGGGGTAGCCATCCCCTCAATGTGCCTGTCTGCCCATCGTCGCTTCCCGTTTGGCAGCCGCGATGAATCAACCCGGCTGCGGGCGCGCGAGATCATGACCAAAGCCATTCAACTGGCTCGCGATTTAGGGATCCGCACCATCCAACTGGCAGGCTATGACGTCTATTACGAAGAACACGATGACGGCACACAGCAGCGTTTTGCCGAAGGACTGGCGTGGGCGGTCGAACAGGCGGCCGCGGCGCAGGTCATGCTGGCGGTCGAAATCATGGATACCGCATTTATGAATTCCATCAGCAAGTGGAAAAAATGGGACGAGATGCTTGCCTCGCCGTGGTTCAGCGTCTATCCGGATGTCGGCAACCTGAGCGCCTGGGACAACGACGTCAGCGCCGAGCTCAAACTGGGCATCGACCGCATCGCCGCTATCCATCTTAAAGACACGCTCCCCGTAACCGCACAATCGCCGGGGCAGTTTCGCGACGTCCCCTTCGGCGAGGGTTGTGTCGATTTTGTCGGCATCTTCAAAACGCTGCATGAGCTGAACTATCGCGGTTCATTCTTAATTGAAATGTGGACGGAAAAAGCCAAAGAGCCGGTACTGGAAATTATTCAGGCGCGCCGCTGGATAGAAGCGCGGATGCAAGAAGGAGGTTTCACATGTTAGAACAATTGAAGTCTGAGGTATTAGCCGCCAACCTGGCGCTACCTGCGCATCAGCTGGTGACGTTCACCTGGGGCAACGTGAGCGCCGTCGACGAAACGCGCAAACTGATGGTTATCAAGCCATCCGGGGTAGAGTACGACGTCATGCAGGCTGACGACATGGTGGTCGTCGATATCGCCAGCGGCCATGTGGTTGAAGGCGCAAAAAAACCCTCCTCCGATACGCCAACCCACCTTGCGTTGTACCGCCGCTACCCGCAAATCGGCGGTATCGTTCACACCCATTCGCGCCACGCGACGATCTGGTCGCAGGCAGGGTTGGATTTACCGGCTTGGGGCACCACGCACGCGGATTATTTTTATGGCGCGATCCCCTGTACCCGCCTGATGACTGCCGATGAAATTAATGGTGAATATGAATATCAAACCGGAGAGGTGATCGTTAAAACCTTTGAAGCGCGCGATCTCGATCCCATGCAAGTCCCGGCAGTGCTAGTGCATTCACACGGTCCGTTTGCGTGGGGTAAAAACGCCGCCGACGCTGTGCATAACGCCGTCGTCCTCGAAGAGTGCGCCTATATGGGGCTTTTTTCCCGTCAGCTAGCGCCACAACTGGCCGATATGCAGCAAGAACTGCTCGATAAACATTATCTGCGTAAGCACGGCGCGAATGCCTATTACGGGCAAAACTAACATCACCCGGCGGCATATCACCGCCGGGGAGTTTTTCGGATTACATCGCGGCGCGGAAAATCGCCATGATTTCTTCGTGGGTCGCCTGAATCGGATTGGTTAAACCGCAGGCATCTTTCAGCGCGTTGCTGGCCAGCAGCGGAATATCCTCTTCTTTAACGTTCAGATCGCGCAGACCAGCCGGGATGCCGACTTTACGCGCCAGCTCGCGGATGGCCGCGATGCAGGCTTCCGCACCCTGTTTGTCATTCAGCCCGGCTACGTTCACGCCCATCGCCTGCGCGCAGTCACGCAGACGCGCGGCGGCGACGCTGCAGTTGTACTCCTGCACAAACGGCAGCAGGACGGCGTTGCAGACGCCGTGCGGCAGATCGTAGAAGCCGCCCAGCTGGTGCGCCATCGCGTGGACATAGCCCAGCGACGCGTTGTTGAAGGCCATCCCGGCGAGGAACTGCGCATAGGCCATTGCTTCACGCGCCTGTTCATTACCGCCATCTTCCACTGCGTGAGTTAAATTCTGTGAAATCATGGTCATCGCTTTCAACGCGCAGGCATCGGTGATCGGCGTCGCCGCGATAGAAACATAGGCTTCGATAGCGTGAGTCAGCGCGTCCATACCGGTAGCGGCGGTCAGTGATTTCGGCATCCCCATCATCAGCGAAGAGTCGTTAACCGACAGAACCGGCGTCACGTGCTTATCGACAATCGCCATTTTGATGTGGCGATCGACATCGGTGATGATGCAGAAGCGGGTCATTTCAGAAGCCGTACCGGCGGTGGTATTGATAGCGATCATCGGCAATTGCGGTTTCGCCGAACGGTCCACCCCTTCATAGTCACGGATGTTGCCGCCGTTTGCCGCGACCAGCGCGATGCCTTTCGCGCAATCGTGCGGCGAGCCGCCGCCCAGGGAAATTACGCAGTCGCAGTTATTTTCTTTTAGCAGCGCCAGACCGCTTTCGACGTTCAGGGTCGTCGGGTTCGGGTGCACGCCGTCATACACCACGCTGAAAATATCCCGCTCCTGTAACGCCTTTTGTACTTCACCCGCCATACCTAATTTATTCAGCATCGCGTCGGTGACGATTAATGCCCGACGATATCCGTATTGCTGGATAGTATTCATCGCTTCAGTAACAGAACCAGTGCCAATGACGTTCACTGGCGGAATATAAAAAGTCGATGCAGCCATGATGATTCCTTCATTTAGGTGAATATCATGGAAGGGTACGAGGATGTCGTAATAAAAAACATGACCTGAACGCCATTTCTGGCAAGAAATTGGATGAAAAACAGTACGTTAATATTTCCTTTTTTAACGTACTGTTAAACATTACCGGCTTAATTTTTCATTTGCGTTATTATTCGCCGTTTTTATTTTCAGGGAATAACAGCGCATCGCGAAGTAGATGATCGTTGCCCCGGCGGCGGGTAAAGCCAATGCGGTCGAAATATTCGAGTATTTGAATCGCCAGTTTACGGCCAATATTTAACGTATCGCGAAAATCCGCCGCGCAGGTGGAACCGCGCTGCAGATCCAGACGGCGGATCAATTGCGCAAATTCAACAATCCGATCGTTGCGATAATAACGATCTTTCACGATCGCCGTAATCATCCCCTGCTGCGCCGCCTGGCGCAGCACCGCGCGCATCAACGACTCTTCGACGTTCAGATCGCGCGCCAGGTCGCGTACCCACCATGGCTCATCGGCGAAGAGCGGCTCCGCCCGCTGCCAGATGGCCTGCTGCTCATCGGTAAACCCGGCTTTATGCTCCGGCAGGTGCAGCCAGCCGTGATGGCTTTGAATGACGCCGCTGCTGCGCATCTGCTCAATCAGCAGCAGTACCAGCGCTTCATCTTCCATCGGCAGCGCAATCCGCCGCAGGCGTTCACGCCCCGGCCCCGGCTCATCGCGATGCTGGTCGTGATAACGGGCCAGCGCGTCGAGCAGTTTTTTCTGCCAGCGGGCGGCCAGCGGCGCGCTAAGCAGGCTATTCCCGGCCTGCAGGTAGTCCGGACGGTTAATTAATGCCGTCAGGCCGTCGGCGCTCAGCTGCCGCGCCCAGGCAAACTCGTCAAGACGCACCGCATCGCGCTGCAGATGAATATCCAACGCCTGCGCATCGTCGCCCTGCGCTGCCGCCAGCGCGTAAAGCCACTGCAGATACTCCGGCTTGCGTTTACCGCGGCGCGGCGGATTCAGCGTCACCACCCGCGCGCCGGCCAACGTCAAACGGGCGGAGATATCGCGCAACACCAGACGATCGTTATCCGCCAGCCACAGCGGCGTATCCAGCACCAGCTCGGCCAGATTGCCTTCCAGTAGCGAAACGCGGCCGGTGATATGGCTGGCGGCATGGTGGATATGCAGCGACTGCCACTGGCTGAGCGGCGCGTGACAGGTCAGCTCGACGATCGCCCGCTCGCAAGGTTCTGCGGGCTGAGCCGAGAGCAGCCAGTCACCGCGGCTGAGATCCTCTTTTTGCGCATCGCCAACGATATTCAGCGCGATGCGCTGCCCGGCCCGCGCCTGTTCAACCGGCTGATTCTGCGCATGTAGCCCGCGGACGCGCATGGGTTTATTGGCGCCGGTCAGCCAGAGGGTATCGCCGATTTTTACCTCGCCGGATAACGCCGTCCCGGTCACCACCAGCCCCGCGCCCTTGACGGTAAAGGCGCGATCCAGCGCCAGACGAAAACGCTGCTGTCGCGGATGCTCGCGCTCCGTCAGCTGAAGCAAATGGCTGCGCAGTTCGGCAATGCCGAGATTTTCCGTTGCCGCGGTAGCGAAGAAAGCGGCGGCGTCGAACCCCAGCTCGCTCAGCGTGGATTCCACCTGCGCCCGAACTTCGGCAACCCGCGCCGCTTCCACGCGGTCCGTTTTGGTCAACGCGACGGTTAACGTCGGTTTTCCCGTCAGCTGCAGAATCGCCAGATGCTCGCGGGTTTGCGCCATCACGCCGTCATCGCAGGCCACCACCAGCAGCGCGTGATCGATCCCGCCCACGCCGGCCAACATGTTGGACAAAAACTTTTCATGCCCCGGCACATCGATAAAACCTAACACCCGGCCATCAGGCTGCGGCCAATAGGCGTAGCCGAGATCGATAGTCATCCCGCGCGATTTCTCTTCCGGCAGGCGATCGGCGTTAACGCCGGTAATCGCCTGCAGCAGCGTGGTTTTGCCGTGGTCCACATGTCCGGCGGTGGCAATAATCATCTCAATAACATCTCCATAAACCGGGGTTCATCTTCAAGACAGCGCAGATCCAGCCATAAGCGGCCATCATAAATTCTGCCGATCGTCGGTATCGGCAAGGCGCGCCAGCGGGCGGCCAGCGCTTCCAGCTGGCTGCCGCGACCATCGCGCGGCGTAAAGGTTAACGCGGCGCTGGGCAGTCGGTCGACCGGCAACGACCCGCTGCCGATCTGCGACAAACACGCTTCGACGCGCACGTCAAAATCGCTATAGTGCGCCGCTAACGCAGGCTGAATACGCTCGCCCTGCTGGCGGATATCCTCGGCGCGGCGGGTTAGCAGACGTAGCGTCGGCAGATCGTTGGTCAGCGCTTCCGGATGCAGATACAGCCGCAGAGTCGCCTCCAGCGCCGCCAGCGTCATTTTATCCGCCCGCAGCGCGCGCTTAAGCGGATGACTCTGTAACTTCGCGATCAACGCCCGATCGCCGACGATAATCCCCGCCTGCGGCCCGCCAAGCAGCTTATCGCCGGAAAAGCTCACCAGGTTCACGCCCGCCGCAATCAATTCCTGCGGCATCGGTTCTTTCGGCAAGCCGTACTGGCTCAAATCCACCAGCGAGCCGCTGCCGAGATCGGCCACCACCGGCACGCCATGTTCGCGGCCAATTTCCGCCAGCTCCGCCTCATCGACCGCTTTGGTAAAGCCTTCAATGCTGTAGTTGCTGGTATGCACTTTCATTAGCAGGGCGGTCTGCTCATTGATAGCCTGACGATAATCTTTGGCGTGGGTGCGGTTAGTGGTGCCCACTTCATGTAGCAGACAACCGGCCTGGCGCATGACATCGGGGATGCGAAATGCGCCGCCGATCTCGACCAGTTCGCCGCGCGAGACCACCACTTCTTTCCCGCTGGCCGTCGCCGCCAGCATCAGCAGCACCGCCGCCGCGTTGTTATTGACGATACAGGCATCTTCCGCGCCGGTGATCCGGCACAGCAGATCGGCCAGCGCCCGGTCGCGATGACCGCGCCCGGCATCGTCGAGATCGTATTCCAGCGTGACCGGCGCGCGCATCGCCTGCGCCACCGCCTGCACCGCGGCTTCCGCCTGAATGGCTCTCCCCAGATTGGTGTGCAGCACGGTGCCCGTCAGGTTGAATACCGGACGCAGCGCGCTCTGCTGGCTATGGTTCAGCCGGCTGGCGGTCTCCTGAGGCCAGTCGTCGCACCACTCTGGCAATGCCTGCGCCTGGCGGATATGCTCCCGCGCCTCATCCAACATCTGGCGCAGCAGCGCCACAATTTGCGAATGGCCATGGCGATCGAGCAGTAAAGCAAAAGCGGGATCGCGAAGTAAACGATCAATGGCCGGAAGCCGGGTATAAAGCGCGCGAGTATCGGTAGACATGAGTGAACCTGACGATAAGTTATTTTCCCCCCTCCCGACGGGAGAGGGAGTCAACAATGAGTGGCGATTGTAACGCCTGCGCGAGGAAACTGTTACCTGCCTGGGTCAACTCCCTGGCGGTTCGGTACGTGCAAAACTGGCGCGCTGAAATAACGTCTCGACCAGTTTGACCAGTTTTGGCCGCGTCGCGCACCAGCCGGGCGCCACGCGACGGAAATTGAGATAAGCAATGGCGCAGGCGGCAGTAATGGTCGCCAGATTCAGCTCACCGTGACGCAAGGTGCCGTCGGCGGCGTACCCTTCCAACATATCAAGACCGCGGGCGATTTTTTCCCGCTGGCGGAGCAGTTCGGTTTCTGACTGCTGCGCCGCCGGACGCGCTTTTTCCCGCACCAGCGCGATCGCCGCCTCCATGATGCCGTCAGACAAGGCTTCAAGCTGCCGCATCTTCAGCGCCGCCAGAGGTTCCGTAGGCAGCATCGCCGGCGCGACGTTAAGCAGTTCAAGATATTGCGCAATAATGGGCGAATCAAACCAGCATGCGCCGTCATCGGTCAGCAGCGCCGGAACTTTACCCAGCGGGTTGTACTGCGCCACGCCGTTGACGTCGTTATAGGGGAATTCGTTCACAAACTCGAAGGGGATCGCCTTTTCCAGCAAGATGACAGAAATTTTGCGTACAAAAGGACTGGTGTAGCTGCCGATAAGTTTCATTGCCTGCTCCTTTCGCCAACGAAAAGATCAGTATGGTTCAGGCGCAGGCAAATGGCAGGCGCGACATTGTCTCAACCTGCCGCCGATCGCATTAATGATCGAGATAGAGGTAGTGCATCCAGCTGGTCATGCGCAGCAGCACTTTTCTCATCACCGACACGTGGGTGAAATGGTCGGAATAGACCGCCACCTGGGCATAGATGCCGTCGGGTAGCGCATCGACCTGCGCATCCGGATCCAGCTCAATTGTCGCCAGCACGCCATCGCTACCCGGCGTGACGCTCAGCGACTGCAGCGAACCCTGCGCCTGATAAGTCCCACCCGGTACCACCGGCAATACGTTGACCAGTTTACCGTGGAACACCTGCCCTGGCAGGGCGTTAAACACCGCTTCGGCATCATCGCCAGCCTCCAGCCTGAGCAACGAATTCTGGCGGAACTGAGCGACAATCAGCCGTTTTTGTTGCGGAATAAAGACCATCACCGGGCGCAGCGGCAGCGACGCGGCGTAGGTTCCCGGGCGAATCAGGACTTGGGTAATGTAACCATCGCTCGGCGCGCGAACGGTGGTCTGGTCGAGGTTATATTTCGCTTCCGCCAACTGCGCGCGCAGGCTCACCACCTGCGACTGTTCGCCATTCAGCGTACTATCCAGTTGGCTCTGAATCTGCGCCTGCTCGGCGACCGAGGCTTTCACCAACGCATCCTGGGCAAGGTAGTTTTGCCGCGCATTATCGATATCGCTTTCCGAAAACGGATTGACCCGCGCCTGGCTGCCTTTCAAATAGCGCTGATAATCTTTATACAACCGGTCGCGCTCGGCGGAGACGCGCACGGTGTTCGCCTGCGCTTCCTGCAGTTGGGCTTTCAGGGTATTGATACTGTGCAGAGCGGTGACCAGATCGGCCTGCAGCCTGTCGACACGCGCCTGGTAGCGCGCCGGGTCGATAGTAAATAGTACCTCGCCCTTTTTCACCCGCTGGTTGGCTTTATCGGTCACGCTGCTAACAATGCCGGTAACCTGCGGCGTAATAGGAATGGAAATAACCGCTTTCTGCGCGGTAAAAGTATAAGGGTGGTTATAGTTCATTAATAAAATAAGCGCGCTAACAATAAATACGCCACCCAGGGCCGCGGTCGGGACCGTCCATTTATTTACCGGAATATGGAATATTTTAAATACCGACCACGCAATGGCCACGTACGTCAAAATGATCAACAGGTCCATGATTATTTCTCCGGCGAGGACGGCGGCGCTGTCGGCTGCAAATGCGCGATTTTATGTTCAAGTTCCGCGATACGCTGATTGAGCTGCGCCAGCTCGCTGTCGGTGCCATCAGGCTCTGCGTCATTCGGCTTATGCTGCATTCCCCAGCCGCGTTCCGGCTGATAAAGGGTCGCCCAAATCCATAAAAATGGCCATATTACGTGCAGCGTAAACAGGCTAACCCACCCTGCGACGTGAATCGCATCAGAGTGCGGGTGATTACGTTTCTTCGCGATCAGATACGGAATATCGTGCAAAATAATAATCCCGTAAAAAATAACCAGGAAAACGAAGATCAGAACGCCCAGCGCAAAATAATTGAGAAACATAATTTCCTCGATTCACGCTAATAGATTATTGGAATTGTGAGCGTCGCTGAAGCGACGCCTGACTGACAATTTGAGCATAATTCACCGCTTTCATTTCCGCCATTAGCGGCAAAAAATGTTCTTCGCCCAGACGGGTTGCAAAGTTACATCGTTGGCCGCTGGGGAAAGCAGAACTTGCGGTGGATCACACACAGCGGAATTGAGTGCAAAATATTTTGTGATGTACGTCACAAACAAATAACAAAAACACAAAGTTATAATGTGATAAACATCACATAAAAATGCGATTTATGGCCATTCATCTCCTGTTGTTGTTTTTTTACACATCATTTTTGTGATGAAGATCACTACATATAAGTACCAGACACCTATATTCATGTGACGCAAATCACATAAGAAGCCGCTCGCTGGACAGCTTAACGATTCAGTGCCAGATTTCGCACTATCAATCAGGGTCCGGCTACCTCTGCCGCCACATTAACAACAAACCTCGGGCGTTCAGCCTGCGCGATAAGCAAAACAGAAGAAGGGGTGTTTTATGTCATCCGATATCAAGATCAAAGTGCAAAGCTTTGGTCGTTTCCTCAGCAATATGGTGATGCCGAATATCGGCGCGTTTATCGCGTGGGGGATTATCACCGCGTTATTTATTCCAACAGGGTGGTTGCCGAACGAGACGCTGGCGAAGCTGGTCGGCCCGATGATCACCTACCTGCTGCCGCTGCTGATCGGTTATACCGGCGGTAAGCTGGTTGGCGGCGAACGAGGCGGCGTCGTCGGCGCTATCACCACCATGGGCGTTATCGTTGGTGCGGATATGCCGATGTTCCTCGGCTCGATGATCGCCGGCCCGCTCGGCGGCTACTGCATTAAGAAATTTGACGCCTGGGTAGACGGTAAGATCAAATCCGGTTTCGAAATGCTGGTGAATAACTTCTCCGCCGGCATTATCGGGATGATCCTTGCCATTCTGGCGTTCCTCGGCATCGGCCCGGCGGTTGAAGTGCTGTCAAAACTGCTGGCGGCCGGCGTTAACTTCATGGTGGCGCACGACATGCTGCCGCTGGCGTCTATCTTTGTTGAACCGGCGAAAATCCTGTTCCTCAATAACGCGATTAACCACGGTATCTTCTCGCCGCTGGGTATCCAGCAGTCCCATGAGCTTGGCAAATCTATCTTCTTCTTGATTGAAGCTAACCCGGGTCCGGGGATGGGCGTTCTGCTGGCGTACATGTTCTTTGGCCGCGGCAGCGCGAAGCAGTCTGCGGGCGGTGCGGCAATCATCCACTTCCTGGGCGGTATTCACGAAATTTACTTCCCGTACGTGCTGATGAACCCGCGTCTGATTCTGGCCGTTATCCTCGGCGGTATGACCGGCGTCTTCACCCTGACTATCCTCAACGGCGGCCTGGTTTCCCCTGCTTCCCCGGGTTCCATTCTGGCGGTACTGGCGATGACGCCAAAAGGCGCCTACTTCGCTAACATCGCGGCCATTATTGCGGCGATGGCGGTCTCCTTTATTGTCTCTGCCATCCTGCTGAAAACCAGCAAAGTGAAAGAAGAAGACGATATCGAAGCGGCGACTCGTCGCATGCACGACATGAAGGCCGAGTCCAAAGGCGCGGCGACGCCGCTGGCGGCGGGCGACGTGGCTAACGACCTGAGCCACGTGCGTAAAATCATCGTTGCCTGCGACGCCGGTATGGGTTCCAGCGCCATGGGCGCCGGGGTACTGCGTAAGAAGGTGCAGGATGCCGGACTGAGCAACATTTCGGTTACCAACAGCGCGATTAACAACCTGCCGCCGGATGTCGACCTGGTGATCACCCACCGCGATCTGACCGAGCGCGCCATGCGCCAGGTACCACAGGCGCAGCATATTTCGCTGACCAACTTCCTCGACAGCGGCCTGTACACCAGCCTGACCGAGCGTCTGGTGGCGGCCCAGCGCCACATCGACAACGAAGTGAAAGTCACCGATAGCCTGAAAGATAGTTTTGATAATGACGACAAAAATCTGTTCCAGCTGGGCGCGGATAACATCTTCCTTGGGCGCAAAGCGGCCACCAAAGAAGAGGCGATTCGCTTCGCCGGTGAACAACTGGTGAAAGGTGGATACGTTGAGCCGGAATATGTGCAGGCGATGCTCGACCGCGAGAAGCTGACCTCGACCTATCTTGGCGAATCCATCGCGGTACCGCACGGTACCATCGAAGCGAAAGACCGGGTGCTGAAAACCGGCGTCGTCTTCTGCCAGTATCCGGAAGGCGTGCGCTTCGGTGAAGAAGAAGATGAAGTCGCACGTCTGGTCATTGGTATCGCCGCCCGCAACAACGAACACATTCACGTTATCACCAGCCTGACCAACGCGCTGGATGACGAAACCGTGATTGAGCGGCTGGCGAAAACCACCAGCGTCGAAGAAGTCCTGTCGCTGCTGAATAAATAACCCGCGAGGTCCATTCCCTCTCCCTCTGGGAGAGGGTTGGGGTGAGGGAAATGCCTCACCCCAGCCCTCTCAGGTAAAAACATTAATTGAAGGTTAATACTATGAAAGCATTACATTTTGGCGCAGGTAATATCGGACGTGGCTTCATTGGCAAACTGCTGGCTGACGCCGGTATCACCCTCACGTTCGCCGATGTTAATCAGGTGGTCCTTGACGCCCTGAATGCCCGTCATAGCTATCAGGTTCACGTGGTGGGCGAAAACGAACAGGTTGACACCGTCTCCGGCGTGAATGCCGTCAGCAGCATTGGCGATGAAGTGGTGGATCTGATCGCCACTGTCGACCTGGTGACCACCGCCGTCGGTCCCGTCGTTCTGGAGCGTATCGCTCCGGCCATCGCCAAAGGCCTGGTGAAACGCAAAGCGCAGGGTATTGAACGCCCGCTGAATATCATCGCCTGCGAAAACATGGTGCGCGGCACCACCCAGCTGAAAGGCCATGTGTTTAACGCGCTGGCGGAAGAAGATAAAGCATGGGTTGAAGCGCATATCGGCTTCGTCGATTCCGCCGTAGACCGCATCGTGCCGCCATCGGCTTCCGCTACCCACGATCCGCTGGAAGTCACCGTTGAAACCTTCAGCGAATGGATTGTGGATAAAACCCAGTTTAAAGGCGAGCTGCCGAACATCCCAGGAATGGAATTAACCGATAACCTGATGGCATTTGTCGAACGTAAGCTATTCACCTTAAACACCGGGCATGCTATAACCGCCTACCTCGGGAAACTGGCGGGCCATCAAACGATTCGCGACGCGATTCTTGATGAGAAAATTCGCGCCGTCGTAAAAGGCGCGATGGAAGAGAGCGGCGCGGTGCTGATCAAACGCTACAGCTTTGATGCGCAGAAACACGCGGCTTATATCCAGAAGATCCTCGGTCGTTTCGAGAACCCGTATCTGAAAGATGATGTGGAGCGCGTCGGCCGCCAGCCGCTGCGTAAACTGAGCGCGGGCGATCGTTTGATCAAGCCGCTGCTTGGCACGCTGGAATACGGCCTTCCGAACCGGAACCTGGTGAAAGGAATTGCCGCGGCCATGCATTTCCGCAGCGAAGACGATCCGCAGGCGCAGGAGCTGGCGGCGCTGATTGCCGAAAAAGGGCCACAGGCCGCGCTGGCGCAGATTTCCGGTCTGGATGCCGCAAGCGCTGTAGTGGCGGAAGCCGTTAACGACTACAACGCGGTAAAATGATGTACAACCTGGCGCGGCCGATGCCGCGCCCAATACCACTCCTGTCCGATATGCAGGCAATAATGGAAGAAACACAGGCATTTGAAAACCGCGTACTTGAGCGTTTAAATGCTGGTAAGACCGTAAGAAGTTTCCTGATAGCCGCCGTCGAACTCCTGACGGAGGCGGTCAATATTCTGGTACTTCAGGTATTCCGCAAAGACGATTACGCGGTGAAATACGCAGTGGAGCCATTGCTGGACGGCAGTGGGCCGCTGGGCGACCTTTCCGTACGCCTGAAGCTTATCTACGGCCTTGGGGTGATAAGCCGCGCCGAATACGAAGATGCCGAGCTATTGATGGCCCTGCGTGAAGAGCTCAATCATGACGGCAATGAGTACGCTTTCACCGACGATGAAATTCTCGGGCCGTTAGGCGAGCTGCACTGCGTCGCCGCGCTTCCGCCGACGCCGCTGTTTGATGAGAGCGATAAGGAACTGCTGGCAATGCAGAAACTGCGCTACCAGCAGATGGTACGTTCTACGATGGTGTTGTCTCTGACTGAGCTGATTTCCCGAATCAGCTTAAAAAAAGCCTTCCAGAAATCAACGCTCTGACTCCGTTTCTTGCTGGTCGCACGTCGGCCGGTACAGCTGCCGGTAATACTCCAGACGACTCAGAAATAGCGCTTTTTTATCCTCAGGAATATCGCGCGGTATCCGCTGTAAACGCGGGCATTTTTTCAGATATTCCATAAACGCCTGGCTCGAGGCCATGAAATCTACCGTTTTATCGATGATACGTGGGATGCCGTCGCCGATTTTCGCCATCACGCTCTCCTCTGTTCAGGGGGATCTGATTAAGGATTGGCGAAAAAAAGGGAGCAAGTTGAGGAAAACGTGCGGAATGGCCGTCAGGCTTCACAAAAATGACAAACAGCTGAGTTAAAACGACAATATCATTATTATTCAGTCAATTATAAGATATTGATTCTTATGCTTATGGCCGTGTCGCCGCGAGTATTTCGATAAAAAACTATCAACAAAGGCCCGCCCGGCCCATACTATGTAACGTCGAAGCCCTTTTATTCACAGATAAAATTACCATGAAAGAAGTCGAAAAGAATGAAATCAAGCGTTTGAGCGACCGTCTCGACGCCATCCGCCACCAGCAGGCCGACCTGTCGCTGGTCGAAGCCGCCGATAAATACGCGGAGCTGGAAAAAGAAAAAGCGACCCTGGAAACGGAAATCGAACGTCTGCGTTCCGTTCAGTCGCAGAAGCTGAGCAAAGAAGCGCAGAAGCTGATGAGCATGCCGCATCGTCGCGCCATTACCAAGAAAGAGCAGGCCGATATGGGCAAGCTGAAGAAAAGCGTGCGCGGACTGGTTGTCGTCCACCCGATGACCGCGCTGGGCCGTGAAATGGGCCTTAAAGAGATGACCGGCTTCGCGAAGAGCGAGTTTTAATCTTTTGCCCGCTGTGAGTTCGTCGTCTATTACCCGGTAGCCCTACCGGGCCGTGAACTCACAGCCAATTTCCCCTTTCTCGCCAAATTGGCCCAACCAATTATTTCTTAAACCGTCAATCGGTTCACACATCCATCACTTTGCATCACAAACGCGTTGCCATGCCATAACATTTGGTTAACCATCAATTGTCGTTAACCCTACAATCGCAATTTGGCTGGGCCAATTTTACAAACAGTGTGATCGGCAATGGGCGCAGACCCAACCTGACGCATTGGATGTGGCCCGATGGAGACCTGCATGAACCTCTGGCAACAAAATTACGATCCGGCTGGTAATATCTGGCTATCGAGCCTTATCGCCTCACTACCGATTCTGTTTTTCTTTTTCGCCCTGATTAAGCTCAAGCTTAAAGGCTATGTCGCCGCCACCTGGACCGTAGCCATCGCGCTGCTTGTCGCCCTGCTGTTCTACAAAATGCCGGTCGATCGCGCCTTATCGTCGGTGGTATACGGCTTCTTCTACGGCCTGTGGCCTATCGCGTGGATTATTATCGCCGCGGTCTTCGTCTATAAAATCTCGGTGAAGACCGGGCAGTTCGACATTATCCGCTCGTCGATTCTTTCAATTACGCCGGACCAGCGCCTGCAGATGCTGATTGTGGGCTTCTCCTTTGGCGCCTTCCTCGAAGGGGCCGCCGGTTTCGGCGCGCCGGTGGCGATCACCGCCGCGCTGCTGGTCGGGCTTGGTTTCAACCCGCTGTACGCCGCCGGGCTGTGCCTGATTGTTAACACCGCGCCGGTGGCCTTCGGCGCCATGGGGATCCCGATTCTGGTCGCCGGTCAGGTGACCGGCATCGATAGTTTCGCCATCGGCCAGATGGTTGGCCGCCAACTGCCGTTCCTGACCATTATCGTGCTGTTCTGGATCATGGCGATTATGGACGGCTGGCGCGGGGTGAAAGAGACGTGGCCTGCGGTGATGGTCGCGGGCGGCTCGTTCGCTATCGCACAGTACCTCAGCTCTAACTTCCTCGGCCCGGAACTGCCGGACATCATCTCTTCGCTGGTGTCGCTGGTATGCCTGACGCTGTTCCTCAAACGCTGGCAGCCGGTACGTATCTTCCGCTTTGGCGACATGGGGGCAGCGCAGGTTGATCAAACCCTGGCGCGTACGCATTACACCGCCGGTCAGGTTATTCGCGCCTGGTCGCCATTCCTGTTCCTCACCGCCACCGTCACCCTGTGGAGCGTACCGCCGTTCAAAGCGCTGTTTGCGCCGGGCGGGGCGATGTATGACTTCGTGGTTAACATCTCGGTACCGTTCCTCGACAAAATGGTCGCCCGCATGCCGCCGGTGGTGAGCGCCGCGACGCCATACGCCGCGGTGTATAAATTCGACTGGCTGTCGGCGACCGGCACCGCCATTCTGTTCGCCGCTATACTGTCTATCGTCTGGCTGCGTATGAAGCCAAAGGATGCGCTGACCACCTTCGCCGGGACGTTGAAAGAGCTGGCGCTACCGATTTACTCCATCGGCATGGTGCTGGCGTTCGCCTTTATTTCAAACTACTCCGGGCTGTCATCGACGCTGGCGTTGGCGCTGGCGCATACCGGCCACGCGTTTACCTTCTTCTCGCCGTTCCTCGGCTGGCTGGGGGTCTTCCTGACCGGCTCAGATACCTCGTCTAACGCGCTATTCGCCGCGCTGCAGGCGACGGCAGCCCAGCAAATCGGCGTCTCCGATATTCTGCTGGTCGCCGCGAATACCACCGGTGGGGTGACAGGCAAGATGATTTCGCCCCAGTCGATCGCCATTGCCTGCGCCGCGGTAGGCCTGGTGGGTAAAGAGTCGGACCTGTTCCGCTTTACCGTCAAGCACAGCCTGATATTCACCTGCATGGTGGGCCTGATTACCACCCTGCAGGCTTATGTCTTAACCTGGATGATTCCGTGAAAGTGATGCCAAAACGCCTGGCCGACGACGTCGCAAACCGCGTCCGGGCGCTGATAGAAGAACAACAGCTGGAGGCGGGCATGCGTTTGCCCGCCGAGCGCCAGCTTGCCGTCCAGCTCGGTGTTTCACGCAATTCGCTACGTGAAGCGCTGGCGATGCTGGTCAACGAAGGGGTGCTGCTTAGCCGTCGCGGCGGCGGCACCTTCGTGCGCTGGCAGCATGAACCCTGGTCGGAGCAAAACATCGTCCAGCCGCTGAAAACGCTGCTCGCCGACGACCCCGACTACAGTTTTGATATTCTCGAAGCCCGCCACGCCATTGAAGCCAGCACCGCCTGGCACGCGGCGATGCGGGCCACCGACGCCGAAAAAGAAAAAATCCGCCTCTGTTTTGAAGCCACCCTCAGCGATGACCCGGATCTCGCCTCACAGGCGGATGTTCGCTTCCACCTGGCGATCGCTGAAGCCTCGCATAACGTGGTGCTGCTGCAAACCATGCGCGGTTTCTTCGAGCTTCTGCAATCCTCGGTGAAGCAGAGCCGTCAGCGCATGTATCTGGTGCCGCCGGTGTTCGCGCGTCTGACCGAACAACATCAGGCGGTGATGGAAGCGATATTCGCCGGCGACGCGGAAGGCGCCCGCCAGGCGATGATGGCCCACCTCGGTTTTGTCCACGCCACCATTAAACGTTTTGATGAAGACCAGGCCCGCCAGGCGCGCATTACCCGCCTGCCCGGTGACCACAATGAAAATTCCAGGGAGAACTCGTGATGATTATTTCCGCCGCCAGCGACTATCGCGCCGCCGCACAGCGTATCCTGCCACCGTTTCTGTTCCACTATATCGACGGCGGCGCCTACGCCGAACATACCCTGCGCCGCAACGTTGAAGACCTCTCCGACGTGGCGCTCCGTCAGCGCATTCTGCGCAATATGTCGGATCTGAGCCTGGAGACCACGTTATTCAACGAGAAGCTAGCGATGCCGACGGCGCTGGCGCCGGTCGGACTGTGCGGCATGTACGCGCGCCGCGGCGAAGTGCAGGCGGCGGGCGCGGCGGACGACAAAGGCATCCCGTTTACCCTCTCTACCGTTTCCGTTTGCCCGATTGAAGAGGTCGCCCCGACCATCAAGCGCCCAATGTGGTTCCAGCTGTATGTCCTGCGCGATCGCGGATTTATGCGCAATGCGCTGGAGCGCGCCAAAGCCGCGGGCTGCTCCACGCTGGTCTTTACCGTGGATATGCCGACCCCCGGCGCGCGCTATCGCGACGCCCATTCTGGCATGAGCGGTCCGAACGCCGCCATGCGCCGCTACTGGCAGGCCGTCACTCATCCGCAGTGGGCATGGGACGTCGGTCTCAACGGTCGCCCGCACGATCTGGGCAATATCTCCGCCTACCTCGGCAAACCGACCGGGCTTGAGGATTACATCGGCTGGCTGGCGAATAATTTCGATCCGTCGATTTCATGGAAAGACCTGGAGTGGATCCGCGACTTCTGGGACGGCCCGATGGTGATCAAAGGGATCCTCGACCCGGAGGACGCCCGCGATGCGGTGCGCTTCGGCGCTGACGGTATTGTCGTCTCTAACCACGGGGGCCGTCAGCTTGACGGCGTGCTCTCTTCCGCCCGCGCCCTGCCCGCCATTGCCGATGCGGTTAAAGGCGACATCACTATTCTCGCCGACAGCGGCATCCGCAACGGTCTCGACGTGGTGCGGATGATCGCCCTGGGCGCTGACAGCGTGCTGCTGGGCCGCGCGTATCTGTACGCGCTGGCGACCCACGGCAAGCAAGGGGTGGCGAATCTGCTCACTCTTATCGAGAAAGAGATGAAAGTGGCGATGACGCTGACCGGGGCGAAATCCATCAGCGAAATCAGCCGCGATTCGCTGGTGCAGAATGCCGAAGCGCTGCAGACCTTTGATGCGCTCAAGCAGGGCAACGCCGCGTAATTCCCCGCGTTTTCCCTTACACCGCCCCTGCTGGAATCGGTTTTCTCCCTCTCCCTCAGGGAGAGGGTCAGGGTGAGGGTTCAACAAATATCTGCTATTCTGCCCCCCGCAATTAAGGGGGCAGTATGCTGAACATCGTATTATTCGAACCAGAAATCCCGCCGAACACCGGCAATATCATCCGCCTGTGCGCCAACACCGGCTTCAATTTACATATCATTGAGCCGATGGGCTTTACCTGGGACGATAAACGCCTGAGACGCGCCGGGTTGGATTATCACGAGTTCACCGCCGTACAGCGCCACGCGGATTACGCGGCATTTGTCGCCAGCGCGAAGCCGCAGCGGCTGTTCGCCCTCACCACCAAAGGCACGCCCGCCCACAGCGCGGTAAGCTATCAGGATGGTGATTTCTTGATGTTTGGTCCGGAAACGCGCGGCCTACCGGCCAGCATTCTCGATGCCCTACCGGCGGAGCAAAAAATCCGTATTCCGATGATGCCGGACAGCCGCAGCATGAACCTGTCAAACGCGGTGTCGGTGGTGGTGTATGAAGCCTGGCGTCAGTTGGGATACCCTGGAGCCGTGTTGCGCAGCTAACCTGAGCGGTTCCCGGATTGCGGCGCGTTGCGCCTTATCCGGGCTACCTCTCTGAGCTTAACAGCGGCAAATGGCAATAAATCAAATCCCGTCGCCGTACTCGAAGGTATGGTGGATGCCATTAAAATGCTGATCCATATCCATTGCAGGCTTGTCGCTCTCCGGCTTGCCGACGATGCGCGCCGGTACGCCTGCGGCGGTGGTATGCGGCGGCACAGGTTGCAGCACCACGGAACCGGCGCCAATCTTCGCCCCGCGCCCGACTTCGATATTGCCGAGGATCTTCGCCCCGGCGCCAATCATCACGCCTTCGCGAATTTTCGGGTGACGGTCGCCGCTGGTTTTACCGGTACCGCCGAGGGTCACAGACTGCAGGATGGATACGTCGTCTTCAATCACCGCCGTTTCACCGACCACGATACCGGTGGCGTGGTCGAGCATGATCCCACGGCCAATCTTCGCCGCCGGATGGATATCGACCTGGAAAGAGACGGAGACCTGGTTTTGCAGGAAAATAGCCAGCGCGCGACGCCCCTGATTCCACAGCCAGTGGCCAATGCGGTAGGCCTGCAGCGCATGGAAGCCTTTCAGGTAGAGCAACGGCGTTGAGTATTTATCGACCGCAGGGTCACGGGTACGTACCGCCTGGATATCGCAGGCGGCGGAAGCGATCATCTCCGGGTCAGCGGCATAGGCCTCTTCCACCACTTCGCGAATGGCGATAGCGGGCATAATCGGCGAGGCCAGCTTATTCGCCAGCATATAGCTCAGGGCGCTGCCCAGATTTTCGTGCTTGAGTAGCGTTGCGTGGTAAAAACTGGCGAGCATCGGCTCACAGTCGGCCAAAGCCCGGGCTTCGGCTTTAATATTGTTCCAGACGATATCCAGTTCTTCACACGGCATTGCATACTCCAGACGGTAAGAATTATGACCGGTCAGTTCTTCGCTGACCGGGTCATACAGGTAACAGACTTTCCCTGCGGCTAGTTGGCGCTGCGTTCGTCCTTGCGTGCGCGACCTAATAAGGTCAATGCTGCCTCGCGCGCAATTTTTCCGCAATACAATACCTGATAAATTTCCTCGGTTATTGGCATTTCGACGCCTAAACGCTGCGCCAGAACGCGAACCTCTTTGGTATTGCGATAGCCTTCAACCACCTGGCCAATCTTGTCCTGCGCGCTTTGCACGTCCATGCCCTGTCCGAGCATCATGCCAAAACGGCGGTTTCGCGATTGGTTATCGGTACAGGTCAGTACCAGGTCGCCCAACCCGGCCATGCCCATGAAGGTTTCCGGATCGGCGCCCAGCGCCGCGCCGAGACGGGACATTTCCACCAGCCCACGGGTGATCAACGCCGTACGGGCATTCGCGCCAAAGCCGATACCGTCAGACATTCCGGCGCCGATGGCGATAACGTTTTTCACCGCGCCGCCCAGCTGTACGCCGATAAAGTCCGGGTTGATGTAGACGCGGAAGCTTTTACCGCAGTGCAACAGGCGCTGAAGGTCTTCCGCAAACTGCGGATCCGTCGCCGCCAGCGAAATCGCCGTCGGCAGGCCGGCGGCCAGCTCTTTGGCGAAAGTCGGACCGGAGATGACCGCTAATGGGATGTCATCGCCCAGCGCTTCACGCGCCACGTCCTGCAGCAGACGGCCGGTTTCGGCCTCCAGACCTTTCGTCGCCCACACCAGACGCGCATCGGAACGCATCAGCGGTTTAATCTGGCGCAGAACCTGGCCGAAGACATGGCTCGGCACCACCACGAGGATATCGCGGCTGGCGGCCAGCGCCGTCGCTAAATCGCTCTCAAGGCGCAGCGTGTCCGGGAAGGGCACATCGGGAAGGAACGCGGCGTTGCAGCGATCGTGTTGCAGCGTCGCGATATGTTTCGGGTCATGACCCCAGAGGACGACCTCGTGGCCATTTCTTGCCAGGGTGATGGCAAGAGCGGTGCCGTAAGAGCCGGCACCGATCACAGTCATTGCAGCATTAAGCGCGTTCATCAGGCATCCTGATGTTGTTCAGCACCTTCGCCAGCCTGCTGTTGCAGATAGTTCATAAACAGCGCGTCAAAGTTCACCGGCGCAAGGTTCAGTTGCGGGAAGGTGCCGCGGGAAACCAGGCTGGTAACGGTCTCGCGAGCGTACGGGAACAGAATGTTCGGGCAGTACGCGCCGAGGCAGTGCGCCATCTGGTTGCCATCGATGCCGTCGATGGAGAAGATGCCGCCCTGCTGTACTTCGCACAGGAATGCGGTTTCTTCGCCCAGCGAAGCAGTTACGGTGACACGCAGCACCACTTCATAAACGCCTTCAGCCAGCTGGCTGGAAGCGGTATCCAGATCAAGTTTAACTTCAGGCTGCCAATCTTTCTGGAAAACTTGCGGCGCATTTGGCGCTTCGAAGGAAACGTCTTTGGTGTAGATGCGCTGAATCTGGAAAGTCATTTCGGTGCTGTTTTGTTCTGACATAGTAAAACCCTTTCGTGTTGTCCTTAAATACGCGCCCCTGAATGGGGAAAGCGTAAAAATTAGCGCAAGAGGGGATCAAGTCCACCACGTGAATCAAGCGCATACAAGTCGTCACAGCCGCCAATGTGCTGCGCATCAATAAAAATCTGCGGAACCGTCGTCCGGCCGCTGCGCTGGATCATCTCTTCGCGCTTCGCGGCATCGCCATCGATAGGCAGTTCGTTGAACGTCACGCCCTTGCTGTTCAGCAGCGCTTTGGCGCGGATGCAGAACGGGCAGGTCGCTTTGGTATAGATCTCAATATTGGCCATGACTCACTCCTGTTTTTACCCCGAGGGATTTTACGCCGCAGAGGCTCCCCGCCGCCTGAGAGGTTATCGGGGGAACCGCTGCGCCATAACGACGCGGGGGTAAATTATTTGCCGCGTACCAGCGGAAGGTTCTCGCCGCTCCAGCCTGCGATGCCTTCTTTCAGTACAAAGACTTTTTCGAATCCGGCTTTATTCAGCAGGCTGGCAGGTTCTTGCGCCTGCATGCCGGACCCATCCACAACAATAATGGGTTGTGCTTTGTGTTTTTCCAACTCGCCGACGTTATTTGCTTTGATATCGGCAGGCAGCAGGTTGATAGCGCCGGCGATATGGCCTTTACGGAAGTCGTCACGCTGACGCAGGTCGACAACAACGGCTTCTTCTTTGTTGATAAGACGCGTCGCTTCACCACGGGTGATGACTTTAACTTTCGACATCAAGCCCTTAAAGGTGGTGAACAGTACCGCACCCAGCAGCGCGATCCACGCGATGCTCAGGACCGGGTGACGGCCGATGAATTGCATAATTTCTTGCATGGGGGGTTACAACTCCCGACTAAGTGATAAAAAAAACCAGGGAAGGAGTATACCTGTGCATTGCGGCAAATACAGCCAGTGAGCGCGATGTAATGTATTTTCTGCGGCCCGTCACGAAAAAAAAGCCGACTTCGCCATCAGCTCTGGCGTCGCCTCTTCCCTTTCTTTGATCTTTTACGGTGATTTGATCGATTCAGCTGTAGTAAAATTACGCAAATTTTCTGTCTTTGAGCATGAGGTTGTCGCAATGTCGGTTACTAAAAAACCTATGGTACTGGTGATTCTGGATGGCTACGGCTACCGTGAAGACCAACAGGATAACGCCATTTATAGCGCTAAAACGCCGGTAATGGACGCGCTGTGGGCAAAACGTCCGCACACCCTGATTGACGCATCCGGTCTGGAAGTCGGCCTGCCTGACCGCCAGATGGGTAACTCCGAAGTGGGCCACGTAAACCTCGGCGCGGGTCGTATCGTGTATCAGGATCTGACCCGTCTGGACGTTGAAATCAAAGAACGCACCTTCTTCGCCAATCCGGTGCTGACCGGCGCGGTCGACAAAGCCGTCGCCGCCGGTAAAGCGGTACACATCATGGGCCTGATGTCGCCAGGCGGCGTTCACAGCCACGAAGACCACATCATGGCGATGGTAGAACTGGCCGCCGAACGCGGCGCAGAGAAAATCTATCTGCACGCTTTCCTCGATGGCCGCGACACGCCGCCGCGCAGCGCTGAAGCCACGCTGGCTAAATTCGAAGCTAAATTCACCGCGCTGGGCAAAGGCCGTATCGCCTCTATCATCGGCCGCTACTACGCCATGGACCGCGACAACCGCTGGGATCGCGTAGAACAAGCCTATGACCTGATGACGCTGGCCAAAGGCGAATTCCAGGCCGACACCGCGGTGGCGGGCCTGCAGGCAGCCTACGCGCGTGATGAAAACGACGAGTTCGTCAAAGCGACCGTTATCCGCGCCGCCGGCCAGGCCGATGCCGCGATGGAAGACGGCGACGCGCTGATCTTCATGAACTTCCGCGCTGACCGCGCGCGCGAAATCACCCGCGCCTTCGTTAATGCCGACTTCGACGGCTTCGCGCGTAAGAAAGTGGTTAACCTCGATTTCGTGATGCTGACCGAATACGCCGCCGACATCAAAGTCGCTTGCGCGTATCCACCAGCTTCACTGGTTAACACTTTCGGCGAGTGGATGGCGAAGCACGACAAAACCCAGCTGCGCATCTCCGAAACCGAGAAATATGCGCACGTGACCTTCTTCTTTAACGGCGGCGTAGAAGATCCGTTCAAAGGCGAAGACCGTATTCTGATTAACTCGCCGAAGGTTGCCACTTACGACCTGCAGCCGGAAATGAGCTCTGCCGAGCTGACCGAAAAACTGGTTGCGGCCATCAAAGGCGGCCAGTATGACACCATCATCTGTAACTACCCGAATGGCGATATGGTTGGCCATACCGGGGTGATGGAAGCGGCGGTGAAAGCGGTTGAAGCGCTGGATCACTGTATCGAACAAGTGGCCGCGGCCGTTGAATCTGTCGGCGGTCAGCTGCTGATCACCGCCGACCACGGCAACGCCGAGCAAATGCGCGATCCGGCGACCGGACAGGCGCACACCGCGCATACTAACCTGCCGGTTCCGCTGATCTACGTTGGCGACAAAACCGTGAAAGTAGCCGAAGGCGGCAAGCTTTCCGACATCGCGCCAACCATGCTGTCGCTGATGGGAATGGAAATCCCGCAAGAGATGACTGGCAAGCCGCTGTTCATCGTGGAATAATCCTTCCCCATGAGGGGAAAGGCGACTTATTCAAATACATGGATCGCAACGGCTGTTCGATCCGTTCTTTACGCCAGCGCGCTTAGCGCTGGCGTATTGCTGTGCGCCGCATCCGCTCACGCCGATGACCGCGACCAGCTGAAATCCATTCAGGCCGATATCGCCGCCAAACAGCGCGCGATTCAGCAACAGCAGCAGCAACGTTCCTCTCTGCTCGCCCAGCTAAAAGCGCAGGAAGAGGCGATCTCCGCCGCCGCGCGTAAGCTGCGTGAAACTCAGGATACCCTCAACCAGCTCAATAAGCAGATCGACGAGATGAACGCGTCTATCGCTAAGCTGGAGCGCCAGCGTGCCTCCCAGGAACGTAACCTCGCCGCGCAGCTTGACGCCGCCTTCCGCCAGGGGCCGCATACCGGCATGCAGATGATCCTCAGCGGCGAAGAGGGGCAGCGCAACCAGCGCCTGCAGGCCTATTTTGGTTACTTTAACCAGGCCCGTCAGGAGACCATCGCCCAGCTCAAGCAGACGCGCGAAGAAGTCGCGGTACAGAAATCGATGCTGGAAGAAAAACAAAGCCAGCAGCAAACGCTGGTTTACGAGCAAAAAGCGCAGCAGGCCAAGCTTGAGCAGGCGCGCAACGAGCGTAAAAAGACGCTCTCCAGCCTCGAATCCTCCATTCAGAAAGGCCAACAGCAGCTCAGCGAACTGCGCGCTAACGAATCGCGCCTGCGCGGCCGCATCGCCCAGGCGGAAGCGGCAGCCAAAGCCCGCGCCGATCGCGAGGCTCGTGATGCCCAGGCGGTACGCGACCGTCAGCAGGAAGCCTCGCGCAAAGGCACCACCTATAAACCAACCGAAAGCGAACGTTCATTGATGTCGCGAACCGGCGGCCTCGGCGCGCCGCGCGGTCAGGCCTTCTGGCCGGTTCGCGGAACAATTCTTCATCGTTATGGCGAACAGCTGCAAGGTGAACTACGTTGGAAAGGGATGGTTATCGCTGCGTCTGAGGGCACCGAAGTCAAAGCCATTGCCGACGGTCGGGTGATCCTCGCCGACTGGCTGCAGGGCTACGGCCTGGTGGTCGTCGTTGAACACGGCAAAGGCGACATGAGTCTTTACGGCTATAACCAAAGCGCGCTGGTCAGCGTCGGTACCCAGGTCCGCGCGGGCCAGGCTATCGCGCTGGTAGGCAGTAGCGGCGGTCAGGGTCGTCCGTCGCTCTATTTCGAAATTCGCCGCCAGGGTCAGGCGGTCAATCCACAGCCGTGGTTGGGAAGATAAGTTTTGCTTCAATTTCGCATGATTGCACTTGCTGTAGCCGGTTCACTGGCTATGGCTGCGCCGGTTTTCGCCGGTAAACTCTCCATCGTTATCGATGATTTCGGCTACCGTCCGCAGACGGAAAATAAGGTGCTGGCGCTGCCGCCCACCATCTCCGTTGCCGTGCTGCCGAATGCCCCCCACGCCCGGGAAATGGCCACCAAAGCGCATAATCTGGGCCATGAAGTATTGATCCACCTGCCGATGGCGCCGCTCAGCAAGCAACCGCTGGAAAAAGACACCCTGCGCCCGGATATGAGCAGCGATGAGATCGAACGTATTATTCGTGAGGCTTACGGTAAAGTGCCTTACGCGGTCGGGTTGAACAACCACATGGGTAGCGCCATGACTTCTAACCTGTTCGGCATGCAGAAGGTGATGCAGGCGCTGGAACGCTACAATCTCTATTTTCTCGATAGTGTGACTATCGGCAACACCCAGGCCATGCGTGCCGCTCAGGGAACCGGCGTGAAGGTAATTAAACGCAAAGTGTTTCTCGACGACACCCAGAACGAGGCGGACATCCGCACTCAGTTCAATCGCGCCATCGCGCTGGCGCGGCGTAACGGTTCGGCTATCGCCATTGGTCATCCCCATCCTTCAACGGTGCGGGTACTACAGCAAATGGTTTATAACCTGCCGCCAGATATCACGCTGGTGCGCCCGAGCAGCCTGCTAAACGAACCGCAGGTCGACAACTCGACGCCGAACACGCCTGCCCAGCCAAACGTGCCGCAGCAGCAGAAGCCGCGTAACCCGTTCCACGGCGTGAAGTACTGCAAACCGAAGCGTCCGCTGGAGCCGGTGAACGCCAGCCGCTTCTTTAGCATTCTGAGCGAAAGCATCAGCCAGAGCGCACTGGTCCAGTATTACCAGCTTAAATGGCAGGGCTGGGATAGCCCCACCAACTAATCTTCATCAGGGATCCGTGCGCTTCTCCGTCACGGTTCCCTGCCGCTTACCGTCGTGAGCATACCAGGCTTTAAAATACTTCATGAAGCTGTACAAGGTGGCGTACAAGCCGGTTACTGCCCCCACTTTGCCGCTGCGCCACGCGCCGCTGAACAGATACCACTTAAAAAATGCGCCGATAGCGCTGATGATCCCGCGACTGAGCGACGGCCTGACCTTCTGCGCCTTCACCAGCCGGGTGGTATAGCTGTTGAGCTTGTTAAACACCTCATGCAGTGAATAGAAGGTGTCGTGGCGGACAAAGCCCGGCAGCCTTATCGAGGTCAGATGGCCGACCACCTGATCGTCTACCGGCCGCTGGTTAAAACTGGCCCGCTGGCGGTTGAACAGGCGTACCGGGTAATCCGGCGATGAGATGGGATAAATAGTCCGCACCTGTTCGCCAAGCACGAACCAGTAGCGCGGCAGGCGCCATGCACAACTGGGGTCCGGCTCCTCTCCCGCCTTAAGCGCCAGAATCGCCGCAACCACTTGTTCATCCAGAATTTCATCGCTATCCATACATAGCACCCAGTCATGGGTCGCCAGCGAGGTCGCATAGTTCATCTGCAGGCCGTGGGCGGCATAGGGGTGGTGATGAACCGTTATGCCAAACTGCTGACATATCTGCAGCGTTTCATCCGTACTGCCTGAATCAACGACAATAAACTCATCCGCCACCCGCAACAGCGGCGGCAAGACTTCCCGTAATAAGCGGGCCGAATTACAGGTAAGCAAGCATACTGAGAGCTTAAACATAGGGTTTATGCGATTAAACGAAGAGTAAACCAACTGTATAAACGAATAGGCAAAAGATCGATGCGGAAATAGTGCGGTAGATACGTATTATTTTAGAAATGTTATCCAAATCTAAATAAATCTACCTTGAGATAAATTTCATCACCTTGCCCGATACCGCCAGGTGTCAGTTATCGGGTTTGAGATGCTCCCTCCTGATGTACCCCCGTTTATCACTCATACGGTCCGCTTTGCTGTCATCGTAAAGAGCGGCATAGATCCAGTATTTGTTAATAGTGCGTATTTTAACCACCACGTCATCAGCCATAACGGAATATGTATTATTCGCATTATCATCTGGCCATTCTTTGAATGAATGCTGATTCCATTCATGCTGTAAATGATATGTCGTTAACCAGGGATAGCGTCCGTCCCCGCCGCAGGGGACCTGAGCATGCATATCGTCGATATTGGATACAGGTTTATTTTGCGCAGGAACAAAAGAAAGCAATACGGCGCTATAATTCTCACTGCTGCATTCAGTATACTGCGCGATATTATTAACCAGCAGACTTCCCTGCTGGTTAACGTACCACTCGCGAAATCTGATAAAATTTTCCGGGATATCACTAAAGTTCTGCCGAATAAACAGCAACTGTTCTTTCAGCGTTCCCTTAACATATATATTGATGACTTTTTTAAATTTCCCCTGATCATCCAGCCAATAATAGCGAAATCCGAGGGCCGGAACATTAATGGTCGCATTATCGCTCCATTGCGCCTTCCAGTAGGCTTGCAGCACGCCATGTTCAAGCCTTTGCTCAGCCAGGATGCTGAAACTCATAAAAAACAGTAACGCCGGTAAAACAATACTCTTCAATTGCCAAAGACGGTTGATAAAAATAGGGTGCGCCATATATACCATCCTTGTTAAATGAAGATATGGCAGAATATAAATAAAACTGGGTTCAGTTCAATAGTGGCTGTGGTAATAACAAAAACTTTATTATCAATATATATGTGAAGAATATGCTGCCCATAAACTATGGGCAGCAAGAATGCTTATTAGCGTCATCCTGACAATAATAAGTTTAATCCCAGCTCAGTACCACTTTGCCAGACTGGCCGGAGCGCATCGCGTCAAAGCCTTTCTGGAAGTCATCAATACCGAAACGGTGGGTGATAATTGGCGAAAGATCGAGGCCAGACTGGATCAGCGCCGCCATCTTATACCAGGTTTCAAACATTTCGCGGCCGTAAATCCCTTTGATAAACAGCCCCTTGAAGATGACCTTGGTCCAGTCGATAGACATATCCGACGGAGGAATACCCAGCATCGCAATACGTCCGCCGTGGTTCATGGTATCAAGCATGGTGCGGAACGCCGGCGGCGCGCCGGACATCTCCAGACCCACGTCGAAGCCTTCGGTCATCCCCAGCTCCGCCATCACATCGTTCAGATTCTCTTTGGCGACGTTAACCGCACGGGTGACGCCCATTTTACGCGCCAGCTCCAGGCGATATTCGTTAACATCGGTAATCACCACGTTACGCGCGCCGACATGTTTCGCCACCGCCGCGGCCATCACGCCAATCGGGCCAGCGCCGGAAACCAGAACATCTTCACCGACCAGGTCGAAGGAGAGCGCGGTATGCACAGCGTTGCCGAACGGGTCGAAGATGGATGCCAGATCGTCAGAGATATTGTCCGGGATTTTGAAAGCGTTGAAGGCCGGGATCACCAGATATTCAGCGAAACAGCCCGGGCGGTTTACCCCCACGCCGATGGTATTACGGCACAGATGCGTGCGACCGCCGCGACAGTTACGGCAGTGTCCGCAGGTGATATGCCCTTCGCCGGAAACGCGATCGCCAAGCTTAAAGCCGCGAACTTCCTGACCGATACCCACGACTTCGCCGACATACTCATGCCCCACCACCATTGGTACCGGGATGGTTTTCTGCGACCATTCGTCCCAGTTATAGATGTGTACGTCGGTACCGCAAATCGCGGTCTTACGGATTTTAATCAGCAGATCGTTATGGCCGACTTCCGGTTCCGGTACGTCGGTCATCCAGATGCCTTCTTCCGCTTTCAGTTTGGATAACGCTTTCATCTCACACCCTTATTAGGCGATGACGCCCAGTTGTTTGCCGATGCGGGTAAAGGCTTCCACCGCACGTTCAATTTGTTCAGGGGTATGCGCCGCCGACATCTGGGTGCGAATACGCGCCTGGCCTTTTGGAACCACCGGATAGAAGAAACCGGTGACGTAAATACCTTCTTTTTGCAATTCGCGCGCGAACTCCTGGGCGACGGTAGCTTCACCGAGCATCACCGGGATAATCGCGTGGTCGGCGCCTGCCAGGGTAAAGCCTGCTGCGGTCATTTTTTCGCGGAACAGGCGCGCGTTAGCCCACAGGCGATCGCGCAGTTCGCTGCCCGCTTCCACCATCTCCAGCACCTTGATGGAAGCGGCGACAATGGCCGGCGCCAGGGAGTTGGAGAACAGATAGGGACGAGAACGCTGGCGCAGCCACTCAACGACTTCTTTGCGCGCGGCGGTGTAACCGCCTGACGCGCCGCCCAGCGCTTTACCCAACGTGCCGGTGATGATGTCGACGCGGCCCATCACGTCGCAATATTCATGGGAACCGCGGCCGTTTTCGCCGACAAAGCCCACGGCGTGAGAATCATCGACCATCACCAGCGCATCATATTTATCCGCCAGGTCGCAGACGCCTTTCAGGTTGGCGATCACGCCGTCCATCGAGAAAACGCCATCGGTAGCGATCAGCACGTGGCGAGCGCCGGCTTCGCGCGCTTCTTTCAGACGCGCTTCCAGCTCCTGCATATCGTTGTTGGCATAGCGGAAACGCTTAGCTTTACACAGGCGCACGCCGTCGATGATCGACGCGTGGTTCAGGGCATCAGAGATAATGGCATCTTCCGGCCCCAGCAGCGTTTCAAACAGGCCGCCGTTGGCATCAAAGCAAGAGGAGTAGAGAATCGCGTCTTCCATACCGAGGAAATCCGCCAGCTTCTTCTCGAGCTGCTTATGTGTGTCCTGGGTACCGCAGATGAAGCGCACCGAGGCCATCCCGAAGCCGTGGCTGTCCATGCCGGATTTCGCCGCGGCAATCAGTTCCGGGTGGTTCGCCAGGCCCAGATAGTTGTTGGCGCAGAAGTTAATGACGTGGCTGTCGCCGACGGTGATGTCCGCCTGCTGAGCCGAAGTAATGATACGCTCTTCTTTAAACAACCCTTCCGCGCGCGCGGTATCCAGGTCATTGGTTAACTGTTTGTAGAAATCACCACGCATTGCAACTCTCCAGATTCGGCAAAATTTGGCACATATTACCCAAAGCTATACGTTGATACGAGATGATGCATGCCTGAATGAATAATTTGCAGCATAAATCACGCACGGCCAGCACCTTTTCGGCGAATGGCTGAAGCCTTTCGGATGTAGTGATATGATAGGAGTATTCATGTCCGGATTGTTTCCGGGCTTTCTACTTCAAAGGTACAGTTATGATCATCGTAACCGGCGGCGCAGGCTTTATCGGCAGCAACATCGTTAAAGCCCTGAATGACAAAGGCATCACCGATATTCTGGTTGTAGACAATCTGAAAGACGGCACCAAATTCGTAAACCTGGTGGATCTGGACATCGCTGACTACATGGATAAAGAAGATTTTCTGATCCAGATTATGGCCGGCGAAGAGTTTGGCGAGATTGAAGCGGTATTTCACGAAGGCGCCTGCTCTTCCACTACCGAGTGGGACGGCAAGTATGTGATGGATAACAACTATCAGTACTCCAAAGAGGTGCTGCACTACTGCCTGGAGCGCGAAATCCCGTTCCTGTACGCCTCTTCCGCCGCCACCTACGGCGGGCGCACCAGCGACTTTATCGAGTCCCGCGAATTTGAAAAACCGCTGAACGTCTACGGCTACTCTAAATTCCTGTTCGACGAATACGTCCGTCAGATCCTGCCGGAAGCGGATTCGCAGATCGTCGGGTTCCGTTATTTCAACGTCTATGGGCCGCGCGAAGGGCACAAAGGCAGCATGGCGAGCGTGGCCTTCCACCTCAATACCCAGCTGAATAATGGCGAAAGTCCGAAACTGTTCGAAGGCAGCGACGGCTTCAAACGCGACTTCGTCTATGTCGGCGACGTCGCCGCGGTGAACCTGTGGTTCTGGGAAAATGGCGTTTCCGGTATCTTCAACCTCGGTACCGGCCGCGCGGAATCTTTCCAGGCCGTCGCCGATGCGACCCTGGCGTACCATAAGAAAGGCAGCATTGAATACATCCCGTTCCCGGACAAACTGAAAGGCCGCTATCAGGCATTCACGCAGGCCGACCTGACTAACCTGCGTAAAGCGGGCTATGACAAACCGTTCAAAACCGTTGCCGAAGGCGTAACGGAATATATGGCCTGGCTCAACCGCGACGCGTAAGAAACAAGCATGAAAATATTGGTGATAGGCCCGTCTTGGGTGGGCGACATGATGATGTCGCAAAGTCTTTATCGTACGCTCAGGGCGCGCTATCCCCAGGCGATTATCGACGTGATGGCGCCGGCATGGTGCCGTCCGTTGTTATCGCGCATGCCGGAAGTCAACGAAGCGATCGCCATGCCGCTCGGCCACGGCGCGCTGGCTATCGGCGAACGCCGCAAACTCGGCCACAGTCTGCGCGATCGTCGCTACGATCGCGCTTACGTGCTGCCGAACTCGTTTAAATCGGCATTGGTGCCATTCTTTGCCAACATCCCGCTGCGCACCGGCTGGCGCGGCGAGATGCGCTATGGCCTGCTTAACGACGCCCGCGTGCTGGATAAAGACGCCTGGCCGCTGATGGTGGAGCGCTACGTGGCGCTGGCCTACGACAACGGCGTCATGCGCTGCGCTAAAGACCTTCCGCAGCCGCTGCTATGGCCACAGCTGCAGGTCAACGACGGCGAAAAATCACAGGCCTGCAACGCCTTTAATCTTTCAAACGATCGGCCCATTATCGGCTTCTGCCCCGGCGCAGAGTTCGGCCCTGCCAAACGCTGGCCGCATTACCACTACGCCGCGCTGGCGAAAAAGCTCATTGACGATGGTTATCAGATTGCGCTCTTCGGCTCGGCGAAAGATAACGATGCCGGCAAAGAGATCATCGCCGCGCTTAGCAGCGAGCAGCAGGCCTGGTGTCGTAACCTGGCTGGCGAAACCCAGCTGGAACAGGCCGTGATTCTGATTGCCGCCTGTCAGGCCGTGGTCAGCAACGATTCGGGGTTGATGCACGTCGCCGCCGCGCTGGACCGCCCGTTGGTGGCGCTTTACGGCCCGAGCAGCCCGGACTTTACCCCGCCACTGTCGCATAAAGCGCGGGTTATTCGCCTGATTAGCGGCTACCACAAGGTGCGCAAAGGCGATGCCGCTGAGGGCTATCATCAAAGCCTGATCGACATCACTCCAGAACGCGTCCTGCAAGAGCTGAACGAACTGTTAGCGGAAAAAACCGAGCACGAGGAAGCGTAGCGGATGCGGGTATTGATCGTAAAAACCTCGTCCATGGGCGACGTGCTGCACACGCTTCCCGCGCTGACCGACGCCGCCCAGGCCATTCCCGGCATCCGCTTTGATTGGGTGGTTGAAGAGGGCTTCGCGCAGATCCCTTCATGGCATGCCGCCGTCGAGCGGGTGATTCCGGTGGCGATTCGCCGCTGGCGCAAAGCCTGGTTTTCCGCGCCTATCAAAGCGGAAAGAAAAGCCTTTCGCGATGCCGTAAAGGCCGTCAACTACGATGCCATTATTGATGCGCAGGGGCTGGTGAAAAGCGCCGCGCTGGTAACGCGTCTGGCGCACGGCGTCAAACATGGCATGGACTGGCAGTCCGCCCGCGAGCCGCTGGCAAGCCTGTTTTATAACCGTCGCCACCATATTGCTGTCGAGCAGCACGCAGTAGAGCGTACGCGCGAACTGTTCGCCAAAAGCCTGGGCTATGCCAGGCCGCAAACGCAGGGTGATTACGCCATCGCGCGCCACTTTATTCGCCCTGACGCACCGGCAACAGAGCCGTATCTGGTCTTCCTGCACGCCACCACCCGCGATGATAAACACTGGCCGGAAGCATGCTGGCAAGCGCTTCTCGATCTACTGGCAGGTAGCGGCGTACGTATTAAGCTGCCGTGGGGCGCGCCGCACGAAGAGGCGCGGGCAAAACGGCTGGCGGAAGGACGCGATAACGTCGATGTACTGCCGCGCATGAGCCTTGAGCAGGTTGCGCAGATTCTGGCTGGCGCACGCGGCGTGGTTTCCGTCGACACCGGGTTGAGCCATCTGACCGCGGCGCTCGATAAACCCAATTTCACGCTCTACGGCCCAACCGATCCGGGACTGATTGGCGGATATGGTAAAAATCAGCATATTGTCCGCCCGCCGCACGGTAGCAGCACCGGCGATATTACCGCTGAGCATGTTCAGCAACTGTTGCAAGCACAGGGATTGGTTTAATGGGATCGCTATTCAAGCAAATTTATCGCTATACCCGCCCGCGCACCTACCGCCACAATGAAAACCTGTGGCCGTGGGTAAAGATCCGCCGGGCGGAAAGCGGTGAAATTTGTGCCTTACAATACAAGGGCGAATCGGTACCGCTCTGTAGCCTAAGTGAATTAAAAAACGCTTTCTCCGGGCCAATGCTGCTCACCGCGACCGGCCCATCGATCAACGATGTCGATTTTTCGATTATCCCGTCATCGTTGCCGGTAATGGGCGTCAACGGCGCTTACTTTCTCGAAGGAAAGCTAGGGTTTTCTCTGTATCTGATCGTTGATATGGAGTTTTTTGATCGTAAACCCGAGGTTATCGCCGGTATTGTCAGTAATCCGCGAATCCTCTTTTTTACCACTACCCACGGTATTGCCAAAATCATTGAGCGCATCGGGCTCAACAATATTCAGTGTCGACTCGCCCTGATTGAAGATGCCTGTTATAAGATTTACCAGCCGAAGATCCCCGGTAACGATATCGCAACGGCCTTTAGCCGCTCCCCAAGTGCGCTTTTGCACCAGCACTTAAGCCATATTGGTTTCTCAACCGATATTCGCAAAGGGATATTTGATGCGGGAACGGTGGCTTACTGGGCGCTGCAGATTATCGCCTGGCTGGGATTCAACAGAATTATTATTGCCGGTCTGGATATGAATAATTTTGAGCAACCGCGATTTTATGAAAACGGCGACAATAAGCTCCCATCCTATCTCGCAGATAAAGTAGATGGTATGGTTTTCCCCGCCTTTGAACTCGCCAGCCGTCATTTACAGGCAAAGGGTATTACGGTAATTAATCTTTCCCTTAATAGCGCAATTCCTGAACAGGTATTTCCTAAAATGCCGTTATCTCAAGCGCTACATGAAGTGGCCTGAACGGCCACTTCATCATTCCATCACGATTCTTCCGCAGACTTTTCCGGCGATAACGCCGTGAAAACGGCTAACGCCACAATAAACATAATGATAAATCTGTCGTGGATAAACAGAGTATCGACGCAGCCAAAAAGAATCACCGGCGCGCCAATAAACGCCAATGCACATTTCAGCGTCGCCTTTCTGTAAACATAGAGCAGCATCGCGCCATACAACGCCAGCAAGAAGAGGCCGCCAATAACGCCCTGTAGCGACATGGTTTCGATCAAATCATTATGAAGATGATAAACAATGTTGCGCAGCCCCTCGGGATTCCCCTGCTCTTTCTCATACATCAATTGCGAGAGGATCTGGAAACGCTGCTGCGAGCTTACGCCACCGGGATGAGCAATAATTTCATAGATCCCGGTATGCCACATACTGAGCCGGGAACCCATCGAGGTATTGTTATCGCTTTGATAATCCGAGATCTCGGTGACCGCTTCACTCGCCCGATCTTTCAGCGAGGGAAACGCCAACTCAATCACTGCCAGGCCAGCAACTAACAGCATCAGGCACGCCAACGCTGATTTTTTCTTCGACATCACGTTACCGGTCAGTAGGGCATAGAGCAGTACCGCCGGATAAATAAGCAGCGCCGAGCGAGTTTCGGTCAGGAAAATAATCCACAGCGAGAAAAATATCACACCGCTGGCAATATAGTTGCGATAGCGGATATTGACGCAAGCTAAAGCATACAGCGTCAATAACGAGTATATCGTATAAAGATAGGCGCTTAGAGTTGCGGAGTTATCGATTCTCAGACGATCGCCGGAAACAAAAAAATGATAATGTAAAGCGTACAACGTCAATACTGAAAAGCCCGCGACTAATGCGTAACTCAAGCTTTTGCCATATTGTATTGCTGTTGTCCGTAATACCGCTGGCAAGAGTAGCATCATCACCGAGCCGATCATCAAATAAGCACCTGAGCGAGGATAGCTAACATCAGCCATATAAATTTCAGACGGATTACCCGGAAAGCGATATGACCAAATAAGCTGTGAGGCCCCTAACATCAATAACGTCAGAGACAGAAATATCTCCTCTTTTTTAAAAGTAAGACGCTTTCTGTTAATTACGGCATAAATTAAGGTAATCACCGAAGACAGGTAAAAAAGATTCCTACCCATGATTTTCTCCGGCATCACAAAAACACATGACAATATTGCCAGAAGCAATATTGTCACAGGCGACATCACTTTACTCATAAATAATTAAGCTTTCTCAAATGGTGGCACCCAGGCTTCACCGCAGTCCCAAGGACGTGGTTTTCCATGGAAACAGACAATTCGCGTCCCCGCAGGCACGGTGCCATCACCGGTGGCATGTTCATTCTTCTTCTTATGAATGACATGCTTTTTATAGCTAACGATCTGTCCGGGTAAAATGTCCTGCCAGATAGCGGCGTGTGGATAGATTTTGCTGATAAACTCCTGGTCGCCACCGCTCTGATAGCGCGTCATGAATAGCTCAGGATAGCGCTTAAACGCTTCCCAGACCTTGTACTTTTCCTCATGCGGAACGCGCATGATGGCGGAGTTTTTCGTTTTCTGAGGAAAGAAAAAATCACTCAGCATGGTCAGCTGTTTATTTGCCAGAATATCGCTAATATCACCGACAACGACGACATCTAAATCAAGATAAAAAATATCTTCGGCAACCGAATCCGGATTAAACATCTCGATTTTTGACCACCAACCTGGCAAATCTTCAGTTAGTTTAATGGTGTTAACGCCAGGAATAGTTAAATCGGTAAAGCACACTTTCTCGATGTCTGCTGGCAATTGTTTGTATAACCACTGCACATGGCTTTGGTTATAATCACCGCCAGAGCGTAGTACGGTTGCTATCTTCATAAAACCTCAGTATCTTAATAATTCAGGCGTTAATTATTCATTAGACTGATGATATTACACCAGATTAACGCCGCACCTCTATCAGTAATGATTGTTTTATGTAAGATTTCTCTTGAAATTATAATATTCTGCTAAAGACATTCCGCGGACCTGCGGCGCAAGCCAGCTAAAGAACGCTTCCAGATCGGCATATAAACGTTCAATATCTTGTTCATTCTTAAAGGTCGGACTACCGCCTGGCATATACTCCGATGAATGCAGCATATACTCAACATAATCATTACCCTGCGCCAGCGTCTGCTGAACTACTTTTTTCATGGTTTCGACGTTGCCGCCCATTGGACGCAGCCAGTGCACGGACGGCGAACGAACTTTACCGCGTAGTCTATCGTAACCCTGCTTCACGCTATTCATCCACGCCGAGTGCTTATACTGAATGCTCATCGGCACTTCCAGCAGCGGGGAATGCCCTTCGCGGCTGATATCATTTTCATCGAGAAAATAAGCATGTTGCGGGAAGCGGCGATAATCCGTACCGCCATCGCCCTGCGGCGCGCCCTTAGCGGTTTTCCAGTTCACTCGCGGCGTCACCGAGCAATCCACCTGATAACCGTACTCCACCAGCAGGCGCGCATAGCGCTCGTCAAACGCCCAGCGCCCGGCGCGATGGCTCACCATTTTGGTCTGGAAGGTATCTTCCAGTAGATGGGTCATATAGTCGACCTTTTCACGCATGGCGGCATCGCTGTACTCGATGAGATAAGGCTTATGACGCCAGTCATCCGCGGTCAGCGGCTCGGTTGGCGGGCTGTTCCAGGCGTGCAGATGCATACCGATTTCCGCGGTGCCGCGCGCAATCACATCTTTAGCAAATTCGATATAAAAAGGGTCGATGGCCATTTCATAATTGGTCAAATAGACCGGTTTGAAGCCATACTTTTCGCAAAGCTGCTGAAAACGCGGAAGATAGCGCGCATTCTCCGTGGTGATGCTGTCATGTTTTTGCCAGAGGTTATCACCCTCTGTATCAATCGTGATGAGAAATGCGGGATTGTGCACGAAAACGTCCTCAGGCCATACGTATCGGTCCATGGTAGAGCAATACAACGCTTCTCTCAATCTACGCGATCCCCTAGAATCGGAACCCTTATCCTGGATGAAGAACAGAGTATGACGCCTGAAACCCTCTCCCCCGGCCAGCAGAACCCGGCGCGGATCCTGGTCATTAAGCTGCGCCACCACGGCGACATGTTGCTGATCACCCCGCTTGTAAACGCGCTCAAACAGCAGTATCCCGCCGCTCGCGTCGATGTACTGCTGTATGCTGAGACCAGGGATATGCTGGCGGCAAACCCGGAGATTAACCAGATTTACGCGATCGATCGCAGCTGGAAAAAGCAGGGCAAGCGGCATCAGCTTAAGATGGAATGGCAGCTCATTCGCAGCCTGCGCCAGCAGCGCTACGACATGGTGCTCAACCTTGCCGATCAATGGCCCAGCGCGATCATTAGCAAATTAACCGGCGCGCCGACGCGCATCGGTTTCGATTTCCCTAAGCGCCGTCATCCGTTCTGGCGATACTGCCACACCGCGCTTGCTTCTACCCAGCAGCACAATCAGCTGCATACGGTGCAGCAAAACCTCTCTATTCTGGCGCCGCTGGGGCTTGAGATAAACGATGCGCCGGCGCGGATGGGCTACAGCGAATCTGACTGGGCCTACAGCCGCGCGCTGCTGCCGGATGGCTTCCAGGAAAATTACATCGTGATTCAGCCGACTTCGCGCTGGTTCTTTAAATGCTGGCGCGAAGAGCGCATGAGCACGCTGATTAATGCGCTGTCAGCAGAAGGCTACGCGGTGGTGCTTACCTCTGGCCCTGACGCCAAAGAAAAGCAGATGGTAGAGAACATCATCAGCGGCTGCCCGCAGGCGCGACTGCACTCGTTAGCCGGCCAGTTGACGCTCCGCCAGCTGGCCGCGGTTATCGATCACGCCCGCCTGTTTATCGGCGTAGATTCGGTGCCGATGCATATGGCGGCAGCCCTGGGTACGCCGCTCGTCGCGTTATTTGGCCCATCAAAGCTGACCTTCTGGCGGCCGTGGCAGGCGAAAGGCGAGGTTATTTGGGCAGGCGACTTCGGCCCGCTGCCCGACCCTGACGACATCAACACCAACACCGAAGAACGCTATCTTGATTTAATCCCTACCGACGCGGTCATCGCGGCGGCGAAAAAGGTACTGGCATGAGTAAATTCCGGCTGGCTCTGGTACGGCAAAAGTATCGCCCTGACGGCGGCGCGGAGCGCTTTGTCTCCCGCGCGCTGGAAGCCCTCGACAGCAGTAATCTGGAACTGAACGTCATCACCCGCGAGTGGCAAGGGCCTGTCAAACCGGACTGGCATATTCACATCTGCAACCCGCGCAAATGGGGGCGCATCAGCCGGGAACGCGGTTTCGCCAACGCCGCGCGCGCGCTCTGGCAGAGTGAATCATTCGACCTGGTGCAAAGCCATGAGCGTATTCCGGGTTGCGATCTCTACCGCGCTGGCGACGGCGTCCATCGCCGCTGGCTGCAGCAGCGCTCGCGCATTTTACCGGCCTGGAAAAGCCGCCTGCTGTTCGCCGACCGCTACCACCGTTATGTGATGCAGGCGGAACGCGAGATGTATCAGGACGCGCACCTGCGCGGGGTGATTTGCAATGCGGAGATGATTAAGCAGGAAATCATTGAAGACTTCGGCCTGCCGGCTGACAAAATCCACGTCATCTACAACGCTATTGATAACCAGCGGTTTCTGCCGCCAGGCGAAGAAACCTTTGCCGCTTTACGCGCCAAATGGCAGCTACCGCTGCAGGCAAGCTGCCTGATTTATGTCGGTTCCGGATTTGAACGAAAAGGGCTGGATGCGGCAATCCGCGCCATCGCCCCCACCGACCGTTATCTGTTGGTGGTCGGCAAAGATAAAGAACAGAACCGCTATCAACAGCTAGCAAAATCGCTGAACTGCGAAGATCGCGTGCGCTTCTTCGGCATGCAGTCCGAAACGCTACCGTTCTATCAGATGGCCGATGGTCTACTGCTGCCAACGCTATACGACCCGTTCCCGAATGTGATCCTTGAGGCGATGGCCTGCGGTCTGCCGGTTATCACCACCACCGGCTGCGGCGGCGCGGAGTTCATCACCGAGGGCGATAACGGCTACGTTTGCGACGCGCTGGATATTGCCGCGTTACAGCAGGCTGTTATGGCGCTGCCCGCGCGCGCGCTGGGCTCCGCTGAAGGCGCACGCGCCCGCGAACGTATTATGGATTGCACTAGCGAGCGACTGTCGACGCAGCTGCTTTCCCTCTATCAGGATCTGGTGAAATAACGATGCGTATATTGTTTGTTATCGACGGTCTGCCGGGCGGCGGCGCGGAAAAAGTCGTGCTCACGCTGGCGGAACATTTTCTTAGCCAGGGCGAACAGGTATCGCTGTTTTCGCTGCGCGACGTCTGCGATTATCCGCTGCCGGAAGGGCTCGATTATCAGATTATCGCCGACCGCTGCCGCAAACCGTGGCGCAAGCTAACGGAACTCTCCCGCCGCGCGCGCCAGCTTGATCGCGCGATTGAACAAGCAGAACAGCATGGTCGCTTCGATCTGGTACTTTCAAATCTGCACAAAACCGATCGCATCGTCGCCCGCAGCCGGGCATTGCAGGGGCGAAACGTCTGGTTCTGTCTGCACGGCGTTTTCTCTACCTCTTATCTTGGCCATCGCAGCGGTTTTGACCGCTGGATGAAGCAGCAGAAAATCAAGCGGGTATACCAGGGACGCAACGTGGTGGCCGTTTCCGATGCGGTTGGAAAGGATTTAGTTGAGCAGTTCGCGCTTCGCCCGGCACAGCTTAAAACCATCTATAACCCGTTCGATATCGCCGCCATTCGCGCGGCGGCAGAGGCGCCGGCCGATATTCCTCAAGGGGACTATGTTATCCACGTCGGCCGCTTCCATCCGGGTAAACGCCATGACCGGCTGATTGAAGCCTACGCCCAAAGCGGTATCGACGCGCCGCTGGTCCTGCTCGGTCAGGGAAAACCGGAGCAGGAACAGCGGCTTCGTCAACTGGCCCAGCAGCTGCAGGTCGGCGATCGGGTGCTGTTTAAAGGCTTTCAGCCCAACCCGCTGCCGTGGATTAAACATGCGAGAATGCTAACGCTCAGCTCCGACAGCGAAGGGTTTGGCAACGTCATTGTTGAAGCGCTACTGCTGAATACGCCGGTTGCCAGCACCCGCTGTCCTGGCGGGGTCAGCGAGATCCTCAGCGGCGAGCTGTCCCGCGGTCTGGCCGATCTCAACAGTTCTGCGCTAGCCCAGACGATGCAAAGCATTTACCATAGCCCGCCGGCCATTGATTCCGCCGCGCTGGAAAAATTCAGCGTAGAGTCGATTTGCCAACAGTACCGTCAGTTGCGCAGCGCCTGACGTCGTTTTTTAACCAGGATCGAATGAGTTATGAGTCAAACGCCTTTATTGAGCATCGTGGCCGCCGTGTATAACGGTGAAAAATTCCTTGCGCAATTCTTTGAATGCCTCGAACAACAGCAGTTGGCAAGCTATGAGCTGATCCTGGTGAACGACGGTTCTACCGACGGTAGCCTGGCGGTTATCGACCAATGGAAAGACAGGCTGCAGAACGTGACCGTGCTGGAGCAGGAGAATCAGGGCGTCTCGGTAGCGCGTAATACCGGTATGGCGGCGGCAAGGGGTAAATACCTCGCCTTCCCGGATATTGACGATAAGTTCTATCCCGGCATGTACCGCACGCTGCTGGAAATGGCCGAGAAGGGCAATCTCGATGTCGCGACCTGTAATGGCCGCTATGTGTACGAAAGCCGCGACGATATCCACCCAATTTTCCCGCCGGAACGCCTGCAGTCCACAGGCGTCCTGCCGGGTTACGTCTGGCTAAAGCAGGCGCTCGACTCGCGTAAGTTCCTGCACGTCACCTGGCTGAACATCTATCGCCGTGATTTTATTAACCAGCACCATTTCCACTTTGAGCCGGGCCTGCGCCATCAGGATATTCCCTGGACGACGGAAGCATTGCTGGCCGCCGAACGCGTGCAGTACACCAGCGAGCAATTTTACGACTATTACATTCACTCGGAATCGGTGTCGCATAAGCCAGACAACGACGATACGCTGATGCGCTCAGCGCGCCATTATATGAAGATCCTCGAGATGCTCAGTGCCATCAACCAACGCTATCCGGACAAGGTACGGCACATTTCCGCCTGCCGCTGGCAGATAGCCAAAGAGGGGTTGGGGATTATTCATACCTTCGACTGCATGAAAGATGAGTCGAAAAAGCATATTATCATCAAAGAATTCTTCGAACGCGGCATCTGGCGCCTGATCTGGACTAACGCCTGCACGTTCCGTTTACGCTGGCGTCTGGGACGCCGCTATTTGCGCATTAAGCGCTATCTCAACGCCGCATAGGCCGAAATCCCTCGGTTTCCGCCAAAGAGATAGCTTTACGCGGGTTAAATGCTTAGAATTTGCCCGCAAAAAACCTAAAACGGATAAATAGTTTGGAATTGCTTTATACCACCCTACTCTACCTCATTCAGCCGCTGGTATGGCTGCGACTGCTGCTGCGCAGCCGTAAGGCGCCGGCCTACCGTAAACGCTGGGCTGAACGTTATGGCTTCTGTCAAAACAAGGTAGTGCCGGATGGCATTCTGCTGCACTCCGTTTCCGTCGGTGAAACGCTGGCGGCTATCCCGCTGGTGCGCGCGCTACGCCATCGTTATCCGTCACTGCCGATCACCGTCACGACCATGACGCCGACCGGTTCTGAACGCGCCATGTCCGCTTTTGGCAAAGATGTTCACCACGTCTATCTGCCGTATGACCTCCCCTGCGCCATGAACCGTTTCCTCAACAGCGTGCAGCCGAAACTGGTCATCGTGATGGAAACCGAGCTGTGGCCGAATATGGTCAGCGCGCTACATAAGCGTAAAATTCCGCTGGTGATCGCCAACGCGCGCCTGTCAGAACGTTCCGCGAAAGGCTATGCCAAACTCGGCGGCTTCATGCGCCGCCTGCTCAGCCGTATCACGCTTATCGCCGCGCAGAATGAAGAAGACGGCAACCGCTTCCTCGCGCTCGGCCTTAAACGTAACCAACTGGCGGTCACCGGCAGCTTGAAATTCGATATCTCCGTCACCCCTGAACTGGCGGCCCGCGCCGTTACCCTGCGTCGCCAGTGGGCGCCGCACCGTAAAGTGTGGATAGCCACCAGTACCCACGATGGCGAAGAACAAATCATCCTGCAGGCGCATAAAAAACTGCTGGAAACCTTCCCCGACCTGCTATTAATCCTCGTACCGCGCCATCCGGAACGCTTCGGCGACGCTCGCGATATGGTGCAAAAGGCCGGTATGAGCTTCACCATGCGCAGCACCGGTGAAATTCCGTCTAACAGCACCCAGGTGGTGATTGGCGATACCATGGGCGAACTGATGCTGCTCTACGGCATTGCCGACCTGGCATTCGTCGGCGGCAGCCTGGTAGAACGCGGCGGGCATAATCCGCTCGAACCCGCCGCCCATGCTATTCCGGTGCTGATGGGCCCGCACACCTTCAACTTTAAAGATATCTGCGCCAAGCTGCAGCAGGACGATGGCCTGATCACCGTCACGGACGCCGACTCGCTGGTCAGAGAGGTTTCTACCCTGCTGACCGACGAAGATTATCGACTGTGGTACGGCCGCCACGCGGTGGAAGTGCTGCATCAAAACCAGGGCGCGCTGTCGCGTCTGCTACAGTTACTGCAACCCTACCTGCCGCAGCGGAGCCACTAATGTCGACCCGACTCTCCGTCGTGATGATCGCCAAAAACGCCGCCGACCTGCTCGCCGATTGCCTGGCATCGGTAAGCTGGGCGGATGAAGTGGTGGTACTGGACTCCGGCAGTACCGACAATACCGTCGAACTGGCCCGTAGCCTCGGCGCCCAGGTCTATAGCAATACCGACTGGCAAGGCTACGGCATTCAGCGCCAGCGCGCGCAAGACTTCGCCACCCACGACTGGGTGCTGATGATTGATACCGACGAGCGCGTTACGCCGGAACTAAAAGAGGCTATCCTCAAGGTACTGGACGCGCCGCAGCGCGGCGTTATCTACAGTATCGCCCGGCGTAACTACTTCCTCGGACGCTTTATGCGCCACAGCGGCTGGTATCCCGATCGGGTGATGCGCCTGTACGAACGCGCGCGTTACCGCTATAACGATAATCTGGTGCATGAATCTTTGGATAGCCTTGGGGCCGAAGTGGTGCCGCTCAGCGGCGATCTGCTGCACCTGACCTGCCGCGATTTCTCCGGCTTCCAGCAGAAACAGCTCGCTTATGCCGCGGCCTGGGCGCTTGAGCGCCATCAGAAGGGCAAGAAGACCTCGATGGCGGGGATTTTCAGCCATACGCTGGGCGCCTTCGTCAAAACGCTGCTGCTGCGCGGCGGCGTGCTGGATGGAAAACAGGGTTGGCTGCTGGCGGTAGTCAATGCGCAATACACGTTTAATAAATACACCGAGCTGTGGGCACTGAGCCGCGGCTACTCGGAGAAAGTGTAATTATGGGCACAAAAGCGATCTATCCGGGCACCTTTGACCCTATCACCAACGGCCATATCGATATCGTCACCCGCGCCGCAGGCATGTTTGATAAAGTTTTGCTGGCTATCGCCGCCAGCCCGAGCAAAAAACCGATGTTCAGCCTCGATGAACGAATTGCGCTGGCGGAGCAGGCAACGGCGCATCTGGTCAACGTTGAGGTGATTGGCTTTAGCGATTTGATGGCCAATTTCGCCCGCGCGCAGCAGGCGAATATTTTAATCCGCGGCCTGCGGGCAGTGGCGGATTTCGAATATGAAATGCAGCTGGCGCACATGAACCGCCATCTGATGCCCACGCTGGAAAGCGTGTTCCTGATGCCGTGCAAAGAGTGGTCGTTTATCTCTTCATCGCTGGTTAAGGAAGTGGCGCGCCACCAGGGCGACGTCTCCCACTTCCTGCCGCCTAACGTACATCAGGCGTTGTTAAATAAGCTGAAGTAGGCATTTCCTGCCCCGCTCGCGCTGCACGTAGCGGGGCTACCAGCTTACCCGGCCTGGCATAATCCCCAACCCTCTCCACTACTTCTGACACTGGCGGCAATAAAAGGTCGCTCGCTGAGCGTGTTTGCTGGCGATAATCGGCGTACCGCAGATCCGGCACGGCTCGCCTTTGCGGCCATAAACCTGTAGCTCCTGGGCGAAATATCCCGGTTTGCCGTCGCTTTGCAGGAAATCCTTCAGCGTCGTTCCACCTTGCTCAATTGAGCGTAGCAGCACCAGCTTAATCATCTTCACTAACCACTCGCACTCTTGATGCGAGAGCGACGAGGCCAGCCGATCGGGATGGATCCCGGCGGAAAACAGTGATTCGCTGGCGTAGATATTCCCCACGCCCACCACCAGCTTGTTATCCATCAGCCAGGGTTTAATGGCGGTTTTCTTCTTCGCGCAACGCTGCTGGAGATAGTCGGCGTTGAATTCATCGCTTAGCGGCTCCGGGCCGAGATGCGCCAGCACCGGATGACCATCCAGCTCTTTGGTCCATAGCCAGGCGCCAAAGCGGCGAGGATCGGTATAGCGCAGCACTTTACCGTTACTCAGCACCAGGTCGACGTGGTCGTGTTTTTCAGCCGGCTGCTCTTCACTGAGGATGCGCAGGCTGCCGGACATGCCAAGATGAATAATGATCCAGCCGTGACGCAGCTCCAGCAGCAGGTATTTGGCGCGTCGGCGCACGCTCAGCACCGGTTCGTCGCTGAGGCGGTAAATCTCTTCGGATACTGGCCAACGCAGGCGCCCGTTGCGCACTACGGCATGCAGGATGTTAGCGCCCACCAGATGCGGCTCAATGCCGCGACGGCTGGTTTCGACTTCGGGTAATTCAGGCATTTTTTTCCTCTTAACCACACAGTTTCGGGTGACAGGGAGGCAGCGGGAAGAGAGGCCGGAAGGCTTAATAAAGCAAGCGGCCAGACTGAACGCATGCAGCCAACGCACCTGTAGCTCGAAGGATGAAGCATAAAACAAAAAACCCCGCCGGGGCGGGGTTTTAGTACAAGGAGACTAAAATTATTTGATTTTAGCTTCTTTGTAGATAACGTGCTGACGTACAACCGGATCGTACTTTTTCAGTTCCATTTTTTCCGGTTTGGTACGCTTGTTCTTCGTGGTGGTATAGAAGTGACCAGTACCAGCGGAAGAAACCAGCTTGATTTTCTCACGAATACCTTTAGCCATGATTTATTTCCTCTAAGTACTTAGTACTTTTCGCCACGGGCACGCAGTTCAGACAGAACTGTATCGATGCCTTTCTTATCGATTACACGCATACCTTTAGCAGATACGCGCAGGGTGACAAAACGCTTCTCGCTCTCAACCCAGAAACGGTGAGAGTGCAGGTTCGGCAGGAAACGGCGTTTAGTCGCGTTCAGTGCGTGGGAACGGTTGTTACCGGTCACCGGACGCTTGCCAGTAACTTGGCAGACTCGGGACATGTCTATTCTCCAAAAATCAAATTAGCTCGAGCTTCGTATGGGGTATTGGCGCCTCGTCAGGCTTTACAGCCCGGTCATCGCATAGTTCTATTGAACTCTCGATTGCCAGGCCCAAATGCCAAACCCGAGATTCTCAAAGGTGGCGTAGTATACGCTGACTCGGCGGTGTGCTCAAGTCCCGAACAGACAAAGATCCCGATAGATCGCATGATCGGGGCTAAATCCAGCCACGTTCGGCAAAAGAGACGTACGCGCCGCGGCCAATAATCAGATGATCAAGCACGCGTATCTCCATGAATCTACAACACTTAACCACCCTGTCGGTCATCAACTTATCCGACTTACTCGGTTCAGGACTACCTGAAGGATGATTATGGGCAAGGATCACCGCGGCGGCGTTCACTTTGATTGCTTCGCGTACAATTTCTCGCGGATGCACCTCTACGTGGCTAAGAGTACCAGAAAAAAGGCGGCTATGTTTCAATACCCGGTTCTGATTATCTAAAAAGATCGCCATAAAGATCTCCCGCTCTTCATCGGCGAGCTGGCTTTGTAAAAATTCTCACGTCATGAGCGGCGTCACCAGCGACGGTTCTTCTCTCATCCGCAGGCTAAAATAGCGCCGCGCCAGCTCGGCAATACCTTTAAGTTGCGCATATTTTGCTATACCGATACCGTCGATATCTGCAAATTGTTCTATCTCAGCCGATAACAGTCCGTACAGCGAACCGAAGCGCTGTAGCAAGCTGTGTGAAAAAGCCAGCACATCCTGAGTACGTGTACCGGTACGCAGAAACAACGCCAGCAGCTCAACATCACTCAACGTTTCAATGCCGTCGCGCAGCATTTTTTCCCGCGGCATCAATGATTCCTGTATATCCATTACCCTGTCTCCTTATCCGTCCATCACCCATCCTGGCATACCCTTTCCGCGCTGCCGACCGGTGATTTCAGGGCCTGCGTAGCCGCTCGCAAAGTGAGTGCCCGGCATACGCACGATGCCACAGGGATTGTGATAAGATGCGCGGATTCTGGTGTATTTCAACAGGACAAAATCATGATGAGTCTGGCTGGTAAAAAAATCGTTCTTGGCGTGAGCGGCGGCATCGCCGCCTATAAAACGCCGGAACTGGTGCGCCGACTGCGAGAACGCGGCGCCGATGTACGCGTCGCCATGACGGAAGCCGCCAAGGCCTTTATTACCCCGTTGAGCCTGCAGGCGGTTTCCGGTTATCCGGTCTCCGATAGCCTGCTGGATCCGGCTGCCGAAGCGGCAATGGGCCATATTGAACTGGGCAAGTGGGCCGATCTGGTTATCCTTGCCCCGGCAACCGCCGATTTAATCGCCCGCGTCGCCTCCGGTATGGCGAACGATCTGGTCTCCACGATTTGCCTGGCTACGCCCTCGCCGGTGGCCGTCGTCCCGGCGATGAACCAACAGATGTATCGCGCCGCCGCCACCCAAGACAACCTTGCCACTATTGCCGCACGCGGCCTGCTGGTATGGGGCCCGGATAGCGGCAGCCAGGCCTGCGGCGACGTCGGCCCGGGCCGCATGCTCGATCCGCTGACTATCGTGGAAATGGCAGCGCAGCATTTCTCGCCTGTCAAAGATTTGCAACATCTCAACATCATGATTACCGCGGGCCCAACCCGCGAGCCGCTGGACCCAGTACGCTACATCACCAACCATAGCTCCGGCAAAATGGGCTTCGCGATTGCCGCCGCCGCCGCACAACGCGGTGCGAACGTCACGCTGGTTAGCGGCCCGGTGTCGCTGCCGACGCCGCCGTTTGTGCAACGTATAGATGTGGGTACCGCGCTGGAAATGGAAGCTGCGGTGCAGAATGGCGTGCAACAGCAGCATATTTTCATCGGCTGCGCCGCCGTTGCCGACTACCGCGCAGCGATTGTCGCCGACGAGAAAATCAAAAAACAAGGTGATGAATTAACAATAAAAATGGTCAAAAATCCGGATATCGTCGCCGGGGTGGCCGCACTAAAAAATCACCGCCCGTACGTTGTTGGATTTGCCGCCGAAACGAATAATGTGGAAGAATACGCCCGGCAAAAACGTGCCCGCAAAAATCTCGACCTGATTTGCGCCAATGATGTTTCTCAGCCAAATCAAGGTTTTAATAGCGATAACAACGCATTACACCTTTTCTGGCAGGATGGGGATAAGCGCTTACCACTTGAGCGCAAGGAATTCCTGGGCCAATTATTACTCGACGAGATCGTTACCCGTTATGATGAAAAAAATCGACGTTAAGATTCTGGACCCGCGTGTTGGCAAGCAGTTCCCATTGCCGACTTATGCCACCTCCGGCTCGGCCGGACTTGACCTGCGCGCCTGTCTTGACGACGCCGTAGAGCTGGCGCCGGGCGCAACTACCCTGTTGCCAACAGGCCTTGCGATTCATATCGCCGATCCGTCTCTGGCGGCGGTGATTCTGCCGCGTTCTGGTCTGGGCCATAAACATGGCGTGGTGCTGGGCAACCTGGTCGGCCTTATCGACTCCGACTACCAGGGGCAGCTGATGGTTTCCGTGTGGAACCGCGGCCAACAGAGCTTTACTATCGAACCAGGCGAGCGCATCGCGCAGATGGTCTTTGTGCCGGTGGTACAGGCGGAATTTAATCTGGTGGAAGAGTTTGACGCCACCGACCGCGGCGAAGGCGGCTTCGGCCACTCAGGGCGCAAATAAGCCCGGCTATACGGAACCCGCATCCCAAAGCGCATAATGCAATAACATCACCGCAAACTAAGGTTTGCGGTCGCTTTGTGGATGCCTGCCTGACAAGTGCTTATTTTCAGGGGTATTTTAAAACATGGCAGAAAAACAAACTGCGAAAAGGAATCGTCGCGAAGAAATACTTCAGTCTCTGGCGCTGATGCTTGAATCCAGCGATGGTAGCCAACGTATTACCACGGCGAAGCTGGCGGCCTCCGTCGGTGTTTCCGAAGCGGCGTTATACCGTCATTTTCCCAGTAAAACCCGCATGTTTGACAGCCTGATCGAGTTCATTGAAGACAGTCTGATTACGCGCATCAATTTGATTTTGAAAGATGAAAAGGACACCACGGCTCGTCTGCGCCTGATTGTTCTGCTGATTCTTGGGTTTGGCGAGCGTAATCCTGGGCTGACGCGTATCCTCACCGGCCACGCCTTAATGTTCGAACAGGACCGTCTGCAGGGCCGTATCAACCAGCTATTTGAACGCATCGAAGTTCAATTACGTCAGGTGATGCGTGAAAAGAAAATGCGTGAGGGAGAGGGCTACACCCTCGACGAGACGCTACTGGCAAGCCAGCTGCTGGCATTTTGCGAAGGCATGCTGTCGCGTTTTGTGCGTAGCGAGTTCAAGTACCGCCCAACGGATGATTTCGATGCCCGCTGGCCGCTGGTCGCGGCGCAACTACAGTAAAGCTTTATATGCAGCCGCAAGGCTGCATGACTCATCATTCACATTCTCAGCGTGCTCTGGCTATACCGGCAGCCGCTGGCTGCCGGGCTCATCATCAGACGCCGTAGGCTTCGCGGTAAGCGCGTACCGATGCCAAATGCTCAGCCATCTCAGGCTTTTCTTCCAGATAGGCGATAAGATCTTTCAGAGTGACAATAGAAATCACTTTGCAGCCATAATCACGTTCCACTTCCTGAATCGCAGAGATCTCGCCGCGGCCGCGTTCCTGGCGATCAAGCGAAATGAGTACGCCAGCCAGCTCCGCGCCATTAGCCTGAATAATTTCCATTGATTCACGAATTGCGGTACCGGCGGTAATCACGTCGTCCACCAGCATCACGCGGCCCTGGAGCGGGCTACCGACCAGGTTGCCGCCTTCACCGTGGGTCTTCGCTTCTTTACGGTTGAAGCAGTACGGCAGGTCGCGGTCATGATGCTCAGCCAGCGCGACGGCGGTGGTGGTGGCGATAGGGATACCTTTATAGGCCGGGCCGAACAGCAGGTCGAACTCGATCCCGGAATCCACCAGCGCCTCGGCGTAGAAACGGCCCAGCAGAGCCAGATCGCGCCCGGTATTAAACAGGCCGGCGTTGAAGAAATAGGGGCTTTTACGCCCGGATTTCAGCGTAAATTCGCCAAACTTAAGAACCTGCTTGCTAAGCGCAAACTCAATAAACTGGCGCTGATACGGCTTCATGGATTCGCTCCTTTTAGTACTGTCATCATTGTCGGACTACGCGCCCTATCCTTCGCAGGTGTCATGAGGGATAAAGCGCAAAAAAAAGGCGACTTCTCAGTCGCCTTAATCATTAATTTTCTAACGCCGCTTTCTGCGTCGTAATAATGGATTCGATTCCCCCTCGCGCTAACGCCAGGAGAGTGAGGAGCTCTTCATGGGTGAACGGCTCGCCTTCCGCCGTGCCCTGCACCTCAATAATGCGGCCGTCTTCGGTCATGACCACATTCATATCGGTTTCCGCGGCGGAATCTTCCACGTACTCCAGATCGCAAATGGCTTCACCATTAACGATACCAACGGAAACGGCGGCCACCATCCCCTTCATCGGGTTGGTTTTCAGTTTACCGGCAGCAACCAGCTTGTTCAGCGCATCGGCCAGCGCAACGCAGGCGCCGGTAATGGACGCGGTACGGGTACCGCCATCGGCCTGCAGCACGTCGCAATCGAGCGTAATGGTGAACTCGCCCAGCGCTTTCAGATCCACCGCGGCGCGCAGCGCGCGAGCGATCAGACGCTGAATTTCCATAGTGCGGCCGCCCTGCTTGCCTTTTGCGGCTTCGCGAGCGTTACGGGTATGGGTGGAGCGCGGCAGCATGCCATATTCGGCGGTGATCCAGCCCTGGCCCTGACCTTTCAGGAAGCGCGGCACGCCTTCGTCGATGGAGGCGGTGCACAGCACTTTGGTGTCGCCAAATTCGACCAGCACGGAGCCTTCAGCGTGTTTTGTATAGTTACGGGTCAGGGTTACTGGACGCACCTGATTAGCGCTACGGCCTGCTGGACGCATGATTACTCTCCGGCTTGAAACGAATGTGGCTGCGCATTATACACAAATTCGGCCAAGTTGCATCGCGACGACACGCGCCAGCCAATGTGGATAATGCGCGCTTATTCCTATCCTGAAAGGGCCTCGAAAGCTATAATCCTCCCCACTCTCCTTTAAAAACAGGAACGTCTATGATCCGCAGTATGACCGCCTATGCCCGGCGTGAAATCAAGGGTGACTGGGGTAGCGCCGCGTGGGAACTGCGCTCGGTAAACCAACGCTATCTGGAAACCTACTTCCGCCTGCCGGAACAGTTCCGGAGCCTGGAACCCGTGGTTCGCGAGCGCATCCGCTCTCGCCTGACTCGCGGCAAAATCGAATGTACCCTGCGTTTTGAGCAGGATCCCAGCGCCCAGGGTGAGCTGATTCTTAACGAAAACCTGGCCAAGCAGCTGGTTAACGCCGCTAACTGGGTAAAAATGCAGAGCGATGAAGGCGAAATCAACCCGGTTGATATCCTGCGCTGGCCTGGCGTGATGGCCGCTCAGGAGCAAGACCTTGATGCCATCGCCGCTGAAATCCTCAACGCCCTGAATGGCGCGCTGGATGATTTTATTGTCGCTCGCGAGACCGAAGGCCAGGCATTGAAAACGCTGATCGAACAGCGTCTGGAAGGCGTCAGCGCCGAAGTCAGCAAAGTCCGCGCCCATATGCCGGAAATCCTGCAGTGGCAGCGCGAGCGCCTGGTCGCCAAGCTTGAAGACGCCGAAGTGCAGCTGGAAAACAACCGCCTCGAGCAAGAGCTGGTGTTGATGGCGCAGCGTATTGACGTCGCCGAAGAGCTCGATCGCCTGGAAGCGCATGTTAAAGAGACCTACAACATTCTGAAGAAGAAAGAAGCCGTCGGTCGCCGCCTCGACTTCATGATGCAGGAATTCAACCGCGAGTCGAACACTCTGGCCTCCAAATCCATCAATGCCGAAGTGACCAATTCAGCGATTGAGCTGAAGGTGCTGATCGAGCAGATGCGCGAGCAGATCCAGAATATCGAGTAATCTCTTCCCCGGCTGGCCTGCTCCGCGGGCCAGCATTACTTTTTCTTATTCATTTTTGAAGAGCAAAAGCCAAGCTCCCCATAGTGATTGACCATATCAATCATTCATCATTAGCTTTTTTCATGAAAATCAGCTCACTTTAGAAAAACTCAATCGTGATCTGCCGCACAAATCGCTACCCTTTGCCCATCATTGTGGGGGATTTATGCTGCTTCATGTTCTTTATCTGATTGGTATTACGGCGGAAGCGATGACCGGCGCCTTAGCGGCCGGGCGTCGCCGGATGGACACTTTTGGGGTAATTATTATCGCTACCGCCACCGCGCTCGGCGGGGGCTCCGTGCGGGACATCCTGCTCGGCCATTATCCGCTCGGTTGGGTGAAGCATCCGGAATACGTCATCATTGTGGCGGTTGCCGCCGTTCTCACTACCATCGCCGCGCCGGTGATGCCGCACCTGCGCCGCCTGTTCCTGGTGCTGGATGCCCTGGGCCTGATCGTGTTCTCGATTATCGGCGCGCAAATCGCGCTGGATATGGGCGAAGGGCCAATAATCGCGTCTATTGCCGCTGTGATCACTGGCGTCTTTGGCGGCGTGCTACGCGATATGTTCTGTAAGCGTATCCCGCTGGTGTTTCAGAAAGAACTGTACGCTGGTATCTCTTTTGCCGCCGCGGTGCTCTATATCGCATTACAGCACTACGTCAGCAGCCACGACGTAGTGGTCATCGCCACGCTGCTCTTCGGCTTTACCGCGCGTATGCTCGCCCTGCGCTGGAAGCTCGGCCTGCCGGTCTTCTACTACAAGCACGACGCTCATTAATTCCTCAGAAACCCGGGATACGTTGCCCGCTGAGCCACTGCGCCAGCGCGGCAATATCCGGGTTTTGCAAAAAGACGACCAACTGCCGTGCCCTTTCCTGCCCCACTCCCGGTAATCGTCGCCACTGAGACTCATTGCGCTCCCGCAGCTGCCGCCAGTTTTCTGCCGCAACGCTTGCCTGCGCGGCCTGAGGTATCGGTACCCCCAGCGCCAACACCCAACGAATAAACGGCTGCTCACGGGTCAAATTGAACTGATGCCACAGACGCAGGCCGCGCTCGCCGCTAATTCCTGGCACGCTCTGTAGTTGTTCAGGCGTCCAAGCCAACCATGAGAAAAGATGTATCATGTGGCGATCTTCCATTAATGTGCGCCAAAGCGCCTCTCCTGCGCCTGCAATATCCAGAACTGGCTTAGACGATAGCCAAACAAGGCGGGAGAGAAACTGCCCGGCGCACTCGGGCGTCGCAAAATAACAAGTTAAGGAATGAAAGCGAGGCGAAGGCGGTTGCGGCCCATCGCGTTGGCTGGCCCGCCAGACCACGCTATCCAGACGCGGGATCCCCTGTCCGGCCAGGCTTATTAACACCTGGTCTCCGGCGACGATGTCTAACTGCCGCCAGCGGGACACCGAACCAATATTGACCCGCCGCACCAGCTTGTCGTCCAGTTTTACCGGTTCGAGATGCGCCACAACGGCTATTTTACCGCTACGCCCGATGGCAAACTGGATAGTGGTCACTTCCGTCACCTGCGAAAACGGTAGATATTTCCAGGCCACCACCCAGAACCCCTGTCCTGGAAGCCAACTGCCCCCGGCGGGTTCTTTTTCCGCACGGATCACAATGCCGTCGGTGACAAAGGGCAGCGGCGAGCTAAACCAGCGCTCCCGCCAGGCGGCAGCCTGCTGCCAATCTTTAACCGGATGGGAATAGCGCTGCGCCAGAGGAAACCCGCCAGCGGCAAGCAGCGCCAGACGAGAAGGCATCTGGGCCGGGCCATCGGGCCAGGCCCAGATAAACAGCCCCAGCGTTTTCAGCTCAGCCGACGACGCTTTGCGCATCAGTATCCCGGCCACTTTCGCCCGTGAATTCATACCGCCCGCCTGTTTTTGTATATGCCCCTCTTGCAGCTGAAAAATTTCTCCCTGTAATACACTGTTTGCCAGCGCTCCTGCGGTAGTTTGCGGTACGCCGGGGATCTGGCGCACTTTTGCCGTCCAGTCTTCCCCTGCCAGACCGTCACCGCGGCTAATCGCCCGTATTAACCTGCCGCCGCGATATACCAGCGTCACCGCTACACCGTCGACTTTTGGTTGTAGCCACAGGTCTGCTTTATCGCGCATCCAGCGCCCGACGCTCATGGCGTCAGGCAGCTTGCGCACGCCGGTATGCGCGATGGGGTGCTTGACTTCGCCGCGCGGCGGCGGCAGATCGTCTTCAGTCGGCGTCTCCTCACCGAAGCAGCGCCGCCACTGCGCCAACCGGGCCGAAAGCATGTCGTAGACTTCGTCGCTGACTCCGCTACTGCCCTGCTGCCAGTAGGCCGCTTTCCAGTCGGCAATCTGCAGGCTCAGGCGGTCTATCTCCTGCCCGGCTCGTTGCGAAGACCACGCCGGGCAGGCCGCCGTTGCCAGTGCCGCCGCCATCCATAACGCTGCCGCTATCAGCCATTTGCACATGCCTTTACCTCCTTGTTTTACCTTGCGGCATCGTGCGCTAAAGACCGAAGCCGCGGCGACAGGCAAATCATTACGCTGCGAGCGGCTTTCCAGGATTTACGCATCGTTGCTGCAACTGCTTAAGAAATCAGGAAAGCGGCAGGCAAAATGAAAGAAACAGCGGCAAAAAGTGTGACAATGACTGCGTCACGCAGCGGCGGCGTGTATAATAGGCTCGTATGTAGCATCTCTTTCGACAATCACATACAAAAGACACTCATGGCTCAAGGCACGCTTTATATTGTTTCCGCCCCTAGCGGCGCGGGTAAATCCAGCCTGATTCAGGCTTTATTGAAAACCCAACCGTTGTACGATTCCCAGGTTTCTGTTTCGCATACCACGCGCGATCCGCGCCCGGGTGAAGTTCACGGTGAACACTATTTCTTTGTGGATCACGATAAATTCAGATCGATGATTAGCGAAGACGCTTTCCTTGAGCATGCAGAGGTTTTCGGCAACTATTACGGCACCTCTCGTGAAGCTATCGAGCAGGTTCTGGCGACTGGCGTCGATGTTTTCCTCGATATCGACTGGCAGGGCGCCCAGCAAATTCGTAATAAAATGCCCGGCGCGCGCAGTATCTTTATTCTGCCGCCGTCAAAAGACGAGCTTGACCGCCGCCTGCGCGGCCGCGGTCAGGACAGCGAAGAAGTCATCGCAAAACGTATGGCGCAGGCAGTTGCAGAAATGAGCCATTACGCGGAATATGATTACCTTATTGTGAATGATGATTTTGATACCGCTTTAGGCGATCTGAAAAACATTATCCGCGCTGAACGTCTGCGCATGAGCCGCCAAAAGCAGCGACATGGCGCTTTAATCACCAAACTATTGGCAGACTGAACCCACATTCAGTATCATGCCCAGTCATTTCTTCACCTGTGGAGCATTTTAAGTATGGCACGCGTAACTGTTCAGGACGCTGTAGAGAAAATTGGTAACCGTTTTGACCTGGTACTGGTCGCCGCGCGTCGCGCTCGTCAGATGCAGGTAGGCGGAAAGGATCCGCTGGTACCGGAAGAAAACGATAAAACCACCGTTATCGCACTGCGCGAAATCGAAGAAGGTCTGATCAACAACCAGATCCTCGACGTACGTGAGCGCCAGGAACAGCAAGAGCAGGAAGCCGCTGAATTACAAGCCGTTACCGCGATTGCTGAAGGTCGTCGTTAATCACACAGCGGGTCGCCCTTGTATCTGTTTGAAAGCCTGAATCAGCTGATTCAAAACTACCTGCCGGAAGAGCAAATCAAGCGCCTTCGGCAGGCGTATCTCGTTGCACGTGACGCTCACGAGGGTCAGACACGTTCAAGCGGTGAACCCTATATCACGCACCCGGTAGCGGTGGCCTGCATTCTGGCCGAGATGAAACTCGACTACGAAACGCTGATGGCCGCGCTGCTGCATGATGTGATTGAAGATACCCCTGCCACCTACCAGGACATGGAACAGCTTTTTGGTAAAAGCGTCGCCGAACTGGTAGAGGGGGTGTCGAAACTTGATAAGCTCAAGTTCCGCGATAAGAAAGAGGCGCAAGCCGAAAACTTCCGCAAAATGATCATGGCGATGGTGCAGGATATCCGCGTCATCCTCATCAAGCTTGCCGACCGCACCCACAACATGCGCACCCTGGGCTCACTACGCCCGGATAAACGCCGCCGCATCGCCCGCGAAACGCTGGAAATTTATAGCCCTCTGGCGCACCGTTTAGGTATCCATCACATCAAAACCGAGCTCGAAGAGCTGGGCTTTGAAGCGCTGTACCCTAACCGCTACCGCGTCATTAAAGAAGTGGTCAAAGCAGCGCGCGGTAATCGTAAAGAGATGATTCAAAAGATCCTCTCTGAAATCGAAGGGCGTTTACAGGAAGCGGGGATCCCCTGCCGCGTCAGCGGTCGCGAAAAGCATCTGTACTCCATTTATTGCAAAATGGTGCTCAAAGAGCAGCGTTTTCACTCGATCATGGACATCTACGCCTTCCGCGTTATCGTTCACGATCCTGATATTTGCTATCGCGTGCTAGGCCAAATGCACAGCCTCTACAAGCCGCGTCCAGGTCGTTTCAAAGATTACATCGCCATTCCAAAAGCGAACGGCTATCAATCTTTGCACACCTCGATGATTGGTCCCCACGGCGTCCCGGTTGAGGTGCAAATCCGTACCGAAGATATGGACCAGATGGCGGAGATGGGGGTAGCGGCACACTGGGCTTATAAAGAGCACGGCGGCGAAAGCAGCACGACCGCGCAAATCCGCGCCCAGCGCTGGATGCAAAGCCTGCTGGAACTGCAGCAGAGCGCCGGTAGTTCGTTTGAATTTATCGAGAGCGTTAAATCCGATCTGTTCCCGGATGAGATTTACGTTTTCACCCCGGAAGGGCGCATTGTCGAACTGCCTGCCGGCGCCACGCCGGTGGACTTCGCCTACGCGGTGCATACCGATATCGGCCATGCCTGCGTCGGCGCGCGCGTCGACCGCCAGCCCTATCCGCTGTCGCAGCCGCTCTCCAGCGGTCAGACTGTCGAAATCATTACCGCGCCGGGCGCACGCCCGAATGCCGCATGGCTGAACTTTGTCGTTAGCTCGAAAGCGCGCGCCAAAATCCGCCAACTGCTGAAGAACCTTAAGCGCGACGATTCGGTCAGCCTTGGCCGCCGATTGCTCAACCACGCGTTAGGCGGCAGCCGCAAGCTGGCAGAGATCCCGCAGGAGAACATCCAGCGCGAACTTGACCGCATGAAGCTGGCCACGCTTGACGATCTGCTGGCGGAAATCGGTCTCGGTAACGCAATGAGCGTCGTGGTAGCTAAAAATCTGCAGCAGGGCGAGGCCTCTGCCGCACCGGTGCCGGCCAACGCGTCGAATCACGGCCATCTGCCGATTAAAGGCGCCGACGGCGTACTGATTACTTTCGCCAAGTGCTGTCGTCCGATTCCAGGCGATCCGATCATCGCCCACGTCAGCCCAGGCAAAGGGTTGGTTATCCACCATGAATCCTGTCGTAACATCCGCGGCTACCAGAAAGAGCCTGAGAAGTTTATGGCGGTCGAATGGGATAAAGAAACTGCGCAGGAATTTATCGCCGAAATTAAGGTGGATATGTTCAACCACCAGGGCGCGCTGGCTAACCTGACGGCCGCAATCAACACCGCGTCTTCCAATATTCAGAGCCTGAATACGGAAGAAAAAGATGGCCGCGTTTACAGCGCCTTTATCCGCCTGACCGCGCGCGACCGCGTGCATCTGGCGAATATCATGCGCAAAATTCGCGTCATGCCGGACGTGATTAAAGTCACTCGTAACCGAAATTAGCTTTTACAAAAATCGAATCCCCAGGAAGGTACTGAAGTACGTGACTGGGGTGAGTGAGTGCAGCTAACGCCGAGGCAGTTCGAAGGATTAAGTAGAATGAATTCACAGCGTTATGCGCGTATCTGCGAGATGCTCGCCAGGCGTCAGCCTGATCTGACGGTCTGCATGGAGCAGGTCCATAAACCCCATAACGTCTCTGCGGTCATCCGCACCGCAGACGCCATCGGCGTACACGAAGTACACGCCATCTGGCCTGGCAGCCGTATGCGCACCATGGCCTCTGCCGCCGCCGGCAGCAATAGTTGGGTGCAGGTGAAAACGCACCGCACTATCGGCGATGCCGTCAGCCACTTAAAAGGCCGGGGCATGCAAATCCTCGCGACGCACCTTTCCGACAAAGCCATCGATTTTCGCGAAATCGACTATACGCGCCCGACCTGCATCCTGATGGGCCAGGAGAAAACCGGCATCACCCAGGAAGCACTGGCGCTGGCAGACCAGGACATCATTATCCCAATGGTCGGTATGGTGCAGTCGCTGAACGTCTCCGTCGCCTCCGCGCTGATCCTTTACGAAGCGCAGCGTCAGCGGCAGAACGCCGGAATGTACCAACGCGCCAATAGCATGCTGCCGCCAGAAGAGCAGCAGCGGCTGTTATTTGAAGGCGGTTACCCGGTGCTGGCACGCGTCGCCAAACAAAAAGGTCTGCCTTATCCCCACGTCAACGAGCAGGGCGAAGTAGAAGCCGATGCCTCGTGGTGGGCAACGATGCAGGCGGCGAGGTAAATCCGATGTCAGGCCGCCTGTTAGATGCCGTCCCGCTCAACTCGCTGACCGGCGTTGGCGCCGCACAGAGCAGCAAACTGGCGAAAATCGGTCTGCATACAGTTCAGGACCTGCTACTTCATCTGCCACTGCGCTATGAAGACCGGACTCACCTGTACCAAATCGGCGAACTGCTGCCGGGCGTCTACGCAACCGTAGAGGGGGAAGTGCTCAACAGCAATATCACCTTCGGCGGCCGCCGGATGATGACCTGTCAGATAAGTGACGGTTCCGGCATCCTGACCATGCGTTTTTTCAACTTCAACGCGGCGATGAAAAACAGCCTGGCGACCGGTCGTCGCGTGCTGGCCTACGGCGAAGCTAAACGCGGCAAGTTTGGCGCCGAGATGATCCACCCGGAATATCGCGTGCAGGGCGATATGAGTACCCCGGAGCTGCAGGAAACCCTGACTCCGGTCTACCCGACCACTGAAGGCATTAAGCAGGCGACGCTGCGCAAACTCACCGATCAGGCGCTTGAGCTGCTGGAAACCTGCGCGATTAGCGAACTGCTGCCGCCGGAGCTGGCGCAGGGGATGATGAGCCTGCCGGAGGCGCTGCGTACGCTGCATCGCCCGCCGCCGTCGCTACAGCTCAGCGAGCTGGAGAGCGGTAAACATCCGGCACAGCAGCGTCTTATCCTGGAAGAGTTGTTAGCGCATAATCTCAGCATGCTGGCGCTCCGCGCCGGCGCCCAGCGCTATCATGCGCTGCCGCTCAGCGCCAACGACACGCTGAAAACCCAGCTTCTGGCTTCCCTGCCCTTTAAACCAACGGGCGCGCAGGCGCGCGTCACCGCTGAGATCGAGCGCGATATGGCGCTGGACGTGCCGATGATGCGCCTGGTGCAGGGCGACGTCGGATCCGGCAAAACGCTGGTCGCCGCGCTGGCCGCCCTGCGCGCTATCGCCCATGGCAAACAGGTGGCGCTGATGGCGCCGACCGAACTGCTCGCCGAGCAGCACGCCAATAATTTCCGCAGCTGGTTCGCGCCGCTGGGCATTGAAGTCGGCTGGCTGGCGGGCAAGCAGAAAGGCAAAGCGCGCCAGGCGCAGCAGGAGGCCATCGCCAACGGCGAAGTGCAGATGATTGTCGGCACCCACGCCATTTTCCAGGAGCAGGTGCAGTTTAACGGCCTGGCGCTAGTGATTATCGACGAACAGCACCGTTTTGGCGTTCATCAACGCCTGGCGCTGTGGGAAAAGGGCCAGCAGCAGGGCTTCCACCCGCATCAGCTGATCATGACCGCTACGCCGATTCCACGCACCCTGGCGATGACCGCCTATGCCGATCTCGATACCTCGGTTATCGACGAGCTGCCGCCGGGCCGTACCCCGGTAACGACCGTCGCTATCCCCGATACCCGCCGCAGCGACATTATCGACCGCGTGCGCAACGCCTGCACCCAGGAAGGTCGTCAGGCCTATTGGGTCTGTACGCTGATTGAAGAGTCCGATCTGCTGGAAGCCCAGGCGGCGGAAGCCACCTGGGAAGAGCTCAAACTGGCGCTGCCGGAACTTAATATCGGCCTCGTCCACGGGCGGATGAAACCAGCGGAAAAGCAGGCAGTGATGCAGGCCTTCAAGCAGGGCGAGATGCACCTGCTGGTCGCCACCACGGTGATTGAAGTCGGCGTTGACGTCCCTAACTCAAGCCTGATGATTATCGAAAACCCGGAGCGTCTGGGTCTGGCGCAGCTGCACCAGCTACGCGGGCGCGTCGGGCGCGGCGCCGTCGCCTCCCACTGCGTGCTACTCTATAAATCGCCGCTTTCCAAAACGGCGCAGAAGCGCCTGCAGGTGCTGCGCGACAGCAACGACGGTTTCGTCATCGCCCAGAAAGACCTGGAAATCCGCGGCCCCGGCGAGCTTCTCGGCACCCGCCAGACCGGCAACGCCGAATTTAAAGTAGCGGACTTGCTGCGCGATCAGGCCATGATCCCCGATGTTCAGCGCATTGCTCGTCATATTCACAAACGCTATCCGCTGCAGGCGCAGGCGCTGATTGAGCGCTGGATGCCGGAAACCGAACGCTATTCCAACGCGTAGCGCGTCCTTTTTGCCGCGCTACGGGCAACTTTTCTACACAATGAGTGGATTATGAAACGAGAACTGGCCATCGAATTTTCGCGTGTCACCGAAGCCGCCGCGCTGGCGGGCTATAAATGGCTGGGCCGCGGCGATAAAAATACCGCCGACGGCGCAGCGGTTAACGCCATGCGCATTATGCTTAACCTCGTCAATATCGACGGCACCATCGTCATCGGCGAGGGCGAAATCGATGAAGCGCCGATGCTCTATATCGGCGAAAAAGTGGGTACCGGCAAAGGCGACGCGGTAGATATCGCCGTCGATCCAATTGAAGGTACCCGCATGACGGCCATGGGCCAGGCCAACGCGCTGGCGGTGATGGCGGTTGGCGATAAAGGCTGCTTCCTCAACGCGCCGGATATGTATATGGAAAAGCTGATTGTCGGCCCCGGCGCTAAAGGCGCCATCAATCTCAATCTGCCGCTGGAAGAGAACCTGCGCAACATCGCCCGCGCGTTGAATAAACCGCTCGACGAACTGACCGTCACCGTGCTGGCAAAACCCCGCCACGACGCGGTCATTGCGCAACTGCAGCAGTTGGGCGTGCGCGTGTTCGCGATCCCCGATGGCGACGTGGCGGCCTCTATCCTGACCTGTATGCCGGATAGCGAAGTCGACGTGCTGTACGGCATCGGCGGCGCGCCGGAAGGCGTGGTTTCGGCGGCGGTGATCCGCGCGCTGGACGGCGATATGCAGGGCCGCCTGCTGGCTCGTCACCACGTGAAGGGCGACAGCGAAGAGAACCGCCGTATCGGTGAAAACGAACTGGCGCGCTGCAAAACCATGGGCATCGAAGCGGGCAAAGTGCTGCGTCTTGATGAGATGGCGCGCAGCGATAACGTCATCTTCTCCGCCACCGGGATTACCAAAGGCGATCTACTGGACGGCATTACCCGCAAGGGCAATATGGCGACCACCGAAACGCTGCTGATCCGCGGTAAATCGCGGACTATCCGCCGTATTCAGTCGATTCATTACCTCGACCGAAAAGACCCGGACGTCCAGCAACACATCCTGTAAAACATTTGATCAATCGAGCTTTCCAGCCTTTTCGGGCTGGAAATCTTCTCCCGTCGCGGTGAAGATAGACTGACGAGATTGAAAGGAGAGACGCAATGGCAAACTGGGTTACAGGTAAAGTTGTAAAAGTGCAAAACTGGACCGATGCACTGTTTAGCCTCACCATTCACGCGCCCGTTGAGCCGTTCACCGCAGGGCAGTTTGCTAAATTGGGCCTGGATGTTGACGGCGAGCGCGTGCAGCGCGCCTACTCCTATGTCAACGCCCCCAGCAATCCCGATCTCGAGTTCTACCTGGTCACCGTTCCGGAGGGTAAACTCAGCCCGCGACTGGCCGCGCTGAAACCCGGCGACGACGTTCAGATTGTCAGCGAAGCCGCCGGTTTCTTCGTGCTGGAAGAGGTGCCAGACTGCGACACGTTGTGGATGCTCGCCACCGGCACAGCCATCGGCCCCTATCTGTCGATTCTGGAAGAAGGAAAAGACCTGGATCGCTTCAAGAACCTGGTGCTGGTGCATGCGGCGCGCTACGCCGCCGACCTCAGCTATTTACCGCAAATGCGCGAACTGGAGCAGCGCTACGCCGGCAAATTACGTATCCAGACCGTGGTTAGCCGCGAGACAGCGGAAGGTTCGCTGACGGGCCGGGTGCCGTTTCTGATTGAAACCGGCGCGCTGGAAGAGGCGGTCGGCCTGGCTATGACCGCCGATACCAGCCACGTGATGCTGTGCGGTAACCCGCAGATGGTGCGTGATACCCAGCAGTTGCTGAAAGAGACCCGGCAGATGACCAAACATCTGCGTCGCCGACCGGGCCATATGACGGCAGAGCACTACTGGTAATCAGGCGTCCGCTTTCCAGCGGACATCCTGCGTCTCTTTGCCAAACTTATTTTCGCCCTGGGTGCCGACGAACGCGCCCAGGTCGATCAACATCATGACGATAATCAGCGTCGGTACAAAGCGCCCAACGCCCCACTGCCAGACCTGCGGCAACATCGCCCAGTTGCCCGCCAGCAGCATCCACGCCAGAATCATCAGCAGCGCCCAGAGGCCGGATCTCCCGCGATCGTGCAGACGCTTCACCACGACTGCCGCCGTCGGCCAGAGCAGGCAGACGAGAATAAACGCCGCGGTCTGTAAACTCAGCAAATTGCTGCCCGCGAGGGTAAACAGCGCGCTCATGGTCAACACCCAGATAACGATCCAAATCCAGAAATCCCGGCGGCCAATACGGCCTTTAATTGAGAATAACCACTGCTGTAGGGTCATGTTTTATTCCTTATCATCATCATTCGCGTAGTTTACCCTGAAGGCGTCACTTTTTGACAAGCGTGACGGTTCCCGTTTTAATCGTCGGCAGGCAAAAAAAGGAAAGATGGGCATGAAGAAGTGGGCAATCTTAAGTTTAATTGGGCTGACAGCGTTATCTGTCGGCCCGATGGCGTTGTCCGCAGAAACGGAATCCGCCGCCACCGCCCCTTATTTGCTACCCAGCGCGCCGATTTTTGATGTCAGCATCAGCGAGTTCCGCGAGAAATTTAATGCCGATAATCCGAAATTGCCGCTAAACGAGTTCCGTTCTATCGCCTCCAGCCGCGATAAAGCCAACCTGACCCGCGCCGCCACCAAGATTAACGAGAATCTGTATGCCTCTACCGCGCTGGAGCGCGGCACGCTGAAGATTAAATCAATGCAGATAACCTGGCTGCCGATTCAGGGGCCGGAACAAAAGGCGGCGAAAGCGAAAGCGCAGGAGTATATGAGCGCCATTCTTCGCGCCTTTGTGCCGACCCTAAGCCCACTGCAGAGCCAGCAAAAGCTGCAAAAACTGCTGACCGCCGGCAAAGGCAAACGCTACTACACCGAAACCGAAGGCGCGGTGCGCTATGTGGTGGCAGATCACGGGGAAAAGGGGCTAACTTTCGCCATTGAACCGATTAAGCTGGCGCTATCTGAAACGCTGGAAGACAACAATAAATGACAAAAAGCAAAGCCTTTCCAGTGACGAGTCTCTATACTGTTTCACAGACCATGCTGCCCTCTGGGGCGGCTATATTCCTTAATTCGCTTAGTAGCGTGGAGAATTAAAATGCGACATCCTTTAGTGATGGGTAACTGGAAACTGAACGGCAGCCGCCACATGGTAAACGAACTGGTTGCTAACCTGCGTACTGAACTGGCCGGCGTAAGCGGCTGTGCAGTGGCAATCGCGCCGCCGGAAATGTATCTCGACCTGGCTAAGCGTGCGGCAGAAGGCAGCCACATCCACCTGGGCGCGCAGAACGTTGACGTGAACCTGTCCGGCGCATTCACCGGTGAAACCTCCGCTGAAATGCTGAAAGATATCGGCGCGCAGTACATCATCATCGGCCACTCCGAACGCCGTACCTACCACAAAGAATCCGACGAGCTGATCGCGAAGAAATTCGCTGTACTGAAAGAGCAGGGTCTGACGCCGGTTCTGTGCATCGGTGAAACCGAAGCTGAAAACGAAGCGGGCAAAACTGAAGAAGTTTGCGCGCGTCAGATCGACGCCGTGCTGAAAACTCAGGGCGCAGCCGCTTTTGAAGGCGTGGTTATCGCTTACGAACCCGTATGGGCCATCGGTACCGGTAAATCCGCTACCCCAGCGCAGGCTCAGGCGGTGCACAAATTTATCCGTGACCACATTGCTAAAGCTGACGCTAAAATCGCTGAGCAGGTCATCATCCAGTACGGCGGTTCCGTTAACGCCGGCAACGCCGCAGAGCTGTTCACCCAGCCGGACATCGACGGCGCGCTGGTTGGCGGCGCATCCCTGAAAGCAGACGCTTTCGCGGTGATCGTTAAAGCTGCAGAAGCGGCGAAAAAAGCGTAATTCGCTTTCCCGGTGGTGAAACGCCGCCGGGGTTGCTGACAAATTCGCACGAGTAATAACCCGGCTTAGCGCAGCGCGAGCCGGGTTTTATATTATCGCTACAATTTCCCCAATAGCTGATACCACGCGTAATCCAACGGCAGCAAAATCAAATAGCTCACCGCCGCCAGCGCCAGACATAGCAACATCCCCGCTCTCGCCGGGACTTTACCTAATCCCATCGCCACCACGATCGGCGACGCCTGGTACGGCAGCAGCGGCGTGGAATAACCCAGCACCTGAATCATAATCACGCTCAGCAGCGGAAAGCCGGTCGCGTCGGCAAAGCTCTGCGCAAAAGTCGTATACAGCGCCGGGACGCCGTTAGCGGTCATAATAAAGTTCAGCGCGCTGGTAATTCCGGTCAGCGCCAGGAAGCTGGTGAACGGATTATCTTTATCCAGCGGCATCACCTGCAGCAGCGCGTTACCCACCGCGCCGCCAATCCCGGTTTGGGTCACGGTAATCGCCAGTCCCAAAATGCCGGCAACATAAATGCAGGTGCGCATATTCACCCCGCTGGCGAACTCCTCGCCGCTGATAAATCCCACTCGTGGCAGCAGCGTGACCACCGCTGCCGCCAGGCCGGTCCACGCCGGGCCGACGCCGTGCCAGCTCTCTGTCACCCATAACGTCAGTACCACCACCAGCAGCCACGCCAGACGCTTTTCATCGCGGCTCATTGGCGCCAGCGACGCCAGCTCGCGCGGCGGATGCGGCTTGCCGGGAAACAGCCAGCAGATCAACGCCACCAGCACCGCCCCTTTCAGCCAGCCAAGCACCGGCGTATGCAGCAGTAAATAGGGAACGTAATTCAGATGGATCCTGTAAGAGCCTTCCGCCGCCCCGCTCATCACCAGATTCGGCACGTTAGCGGGCAAAATGGTCGCAGAAAGCTGGAAGGTGCCAAAGCCCACCGCCAGCGCCAGGCCGTACCAGCCGCGCGTGCCGTCGGCGATCCCCGCGCGCCGGGCCATCGCCGCCACGATCGGCATCAACAGCGCGATGCGCCCCATGTTTGACGGCATCACGAACGCCAACGCATAACTCAGTAATACGACGCTGCCGACCATCCGCGGCCAGGAGTCGGTGAGCCGCGCCGATAGCGCCTGCGCCGCTCTATCCGCCAGTCCGGTCTTACGGATGGCGATCCCCAACACAAAGCCGCTGAACACTAGCCAGAACGCCGAGGAAGCAAAACCGCCGAAGATCACCTCCGGCGGAGCGATTTTGGTCATCATCGCCGCCGCGAAGAACAGCAGCGCGGTGATAAATTCCGGTAACAGCGAAGTCGCCCAGAGCACAATGGTGATGCCGACGATCAGCGAAGGGAGGAACAGCGGGTGGGTTAGCCAGAGCGACATGCCTGTCTCCTGTCGTTTTTTTCAGCAAGAATACGACGACAGGAAAGACAGGTAAACGCCAGAACTAGTGGTTTGCGTTAAGAATTGCGCAGCTATGATCCTGAATTTCTTCCGCCGAAGCACGGTTGAAAGTCAGCAGGTTACGTTCTGTCGCCAACAGCACCAGCGAGCCGTCGCTTTGACGCGCCATCGCTAACGCATAACGCCCCATATGTTCGCGCGCTTCCGGTACCTCTTCCGCCAGCATCAGGAACGGGCTGCGCTGAGCCAGCTCGGTTTCCGTTACCCGACGCGCCAGATATTGATGGCCCTGCAGACCGCCCGGCAAGGGTAGCCAGCGGCTGCTAATTGTCGCCGCATCATTATCTAACTGCGCGCGGACATCGGGACGCAGGCAGGAGATATGAATATGGAAGTGGTTTTGCGTGCGCCCGCTGCGCGAGTTAATCGCCAGCGATACCGCGTTATCATCAATTGGCGCGCCGCGGCGCTGGCTCATAATTTCGCGCCCCTGCCACGCCTGCCAGAAGAAATTCGGCGTCAGCGGATCCAACAGCAGCGGACTTTCGGTACCGTTAATACGGTAGGTCGGCATCAGCAGATATTGCAGCGGGCCGTTGCGATCTTTAAACAACACGTAGCCGCCTTTCAGGTTCACTTCCGCGCACGGCGACGGATTTTGATGTTGCTGCTGATTGGGTACGCACTGCTGCAGGACAATATGACGTAACGCGTTCGGGTTGCCGGAATGCAGCCAATAGTAGCCGCCAGCCAGCGCCGCCAGAATAACCACCAGCAGCGCCCATAAAAGGTATCTTACTCTTCTCATTATTGTTCCCTGTTAAGCCTGAACCGGAAGAGTAACGTAATTTGATGACTAAATAAAAACAGATGGCGGGCGGGGAGTTACCCCGGGTGGCGGCTGTCGCCTTACCCGGGATACCAAATGGCGCAGAACTGTATCCCTGCTAAGCGTAGCGCCAGCAGGGACAAGAGGATTAACGCTGGCTAATCTGGTCGAAGGTACCACCGTTGGAGAAGTGCTCCTTCTGCGCTTTCGTCCAGCCGCCGAACTCCTGATCGATGGTAAACAGCTTCAATTTCGGGAACTCGTTGGCATATTTCTTCGCCACATCAGGATCGCGCGGACGATAGAAGTTCTTCGCCGCAATCTCCTGGCCTTCCGGCGAGTAGAGATACTTCAGGTACGCTTCCGCCACCTGACGAGTGCCTTTCTTATCCACCACTTTATCGACGACGGAAACCGTCGGCTCGGCCAGAATAGACTCGCTCGGCGTCACGATTTCAAACTTGTCCTTGCCCAGCTCTTTCGTCGCCAGCAGCGCTTCGTTCTCCCAGGCAATCAGCACGTCGCCGATCCCGCGTTCGACGAAGGTGTTGGTAGAACCGCGCGCGCCGGAATCCAGCACTTCCACGTTTTTATACAGCGCCTTCACGAACTCCTGCGCTTTAGCTTGATCGCCGTGATTCTGATGCAGGGCGTAGCCCCATGCCGCCAGGTAGTTCCAGCGGGCGCCGCCGGAGCTTTTCGGGTTCGGGGTGATGACCGACACGCCAGGTTTAATCAGGTCGTTCCAGTCATGGATCTGTTTTGGGTTGCCCTTACGGACGAGGAACACGATGGTTGAGGTATACGGCGCGGAGTTATCCGGCAGGCGCTTCAGCCAGTTTTTATCGATACGGCCACGTTCAGCAATGGCGTCTACGTCGTAGGCCAGCGCCAGAGTGACGACATCCGCTTCAATCCCGTTGATAACTGACGTCGCCTGTTTGCCGGAGCCGCCGTGCGACTGACGAATCACCACGTTATCGCCGGTTTCCTGCTTCCAGTGCGCGCTAAACGCTTTATTGTACTGTTCGTACAGCTCGCGCGTCGGATCGTACGATACGTTTAACAGCTGATAATCTTTTGCCAGCACGCTGGCGGATGCCAGCAACAGAGTTAACCCTACGCCCCACTTATTCATCGCACCGCTCTCTTTATGTCGTGTTGTGATGAACTAAGCGTGCCAGAAAGCGAATCAATGATTAAAGAATAAAAAAAGATTGGCTATAACCTGGAGATATAAAGCGGGGGATAGAGAAAACCCCTTCCCGGGCGGGAAGGGGCGGGAAGCGATTAGACTTCTTCCATGCGGCCCAGCAGCGCCTGCAGACGATCCTGCCAGCCTTGCTGTTGTTCTCTCAGCTGGCTATTTTCACGCTCCAGCTCTTCACGGCCGTGCTGCGCGCTCTGCACTTCCTGCGCCAGCGTGGTGTTCTTTTCTTTCAGCTCTTCGATTTCCATCTGCAACAGAGTGATGGTATCAATCGCCTGCTGAACTTTAGATTCTAATTTCTCAAACACTTCTAATGACATCGTCATACCTCTCCTGATCTTGCAAGGCGTTGATAGAAACTCGTGTTTCGTATACGCGGTCCCGCCTTAACGAATTAGCGCACAATAGCGGTGTTGTCGTCGATTGTATGAATCCCCGCCTCACCTGTCCAGCGACAACCCGCGCAGATTGCGGTTTGCAACACTTTTCAGTCTTTACCTGGTGCGTTCGCGGCAATTGCCCCGAACTTCTCTGGCGATTGTTAATCAATGAGATAACAAAATACGCAGAAAAAGGTGGGTAAATGTGCCGCAACACGCGTTTATGGCGCGAAAACGCTCATTTTCTTGACGAGGGACACAAATTTAAATTTCGATATTTCTCGTTTATGCTCGTTAACGATAAATTAACACTATGCCTACAAGGCACCGTGGTCGTCCACGACCAACATACTTACAATAATCACTTCGCTTCAGGATCCGATTATGAGCCAGACATCAACATTAAAAGGCCAGTGCATCGCAGAGTTTCTCGGTACCGGGTTGTTGATCTTTTTCGGCGTTGGGTGCGTAGCTGCGCTCAAAGTCGCAGGAGCCAGCTTCGGTCAGTGGGAAATCAGCATCATCTGGGGTCTGGGGGTGGCTATGGCTATCTACCTGACCGCGGGCGTATCCGGTGCGCACCTTAATCCGGCGGTCACCATCGCCTTATGGTTATTCGCCTGCTTTGATGGGCGCAAAGTTGTTCCTTTTATTATTTCGCAATTCGCTGGCGCCTTTTGCGCTGCGGCATTAGTTTACGGGCTTTATTACAATCTTTTCTTCGATTTCGAACACACCCACAATATGGTACGCGGCAGCGTGGAAAGCCTTGAGCTCGCCGGTATCTTCTCGACCTACCCTAACCCGCATATCAATTTTGTGCAGGCCTTCGCGGTAGAAATGGTGATTACCGCTATCCTGATGGGCGTGATTTTAGCGCTGACCGACGACGGCAACGGCGTGCCGCGCGGCCCGCTGGCGCCGCTGCTGATTGGCCTGCTGATTGCCGTTATCGGCGCCTCCATGGGCCCGCTGACCGGCTTCGCGATGAACCCGGCGCGTGATATCGGACCGAAAGCCTTCGCCTGGCTGGCAGGCTGGGGCAACGTCGCCTTCACCGGCGGCAAAGATATTCCTTATTTCCTGGTACCGCTGTGCGCACCGGTGGTCGGCGCGGCGCTGGGCGCATTCAGCTACCGCAAATTCATTGGCCGCCATCTGCCTTGCGACACCTGCGTCGAGGAAGAAAAAGAATCCGCTTCTTCCGCGTCGCAACAAAAAGCTTCGCTGTAATCTGACTACGGGACACCAATTATGACCGAGAAAAAATATATCGTTGCGCTCGACCAGGGCACTACCAGCTCCCGCGCCGTCGTGATGGATCACGACGCCAATATCGTCAGCGTGTCACAGCGTGAATTCGAACAAATTTATCCGAAGCCAGGCTGGGTTGAGCACGACCCGATGGAGATTTGGGCCTCGCAGAGCTCTACGCTGGTCGAAGTGTTGGCAAAAGCCGATATCAACTCCGACGAAATTGCCGCCATCGGCATCACCAACCAGCGTGAAACCGCCATCGTATGGGAGCGTGAGACCGGCAAGCCTATTTACAACGCTATCGTCTGGCAGTGCCGCCGCACCGCGGATATTTGCGAGCAGCTCAAGCGCGACGGCATGGAAGAGTACATCCGCAAAGCCACCGGCCTGGTGGTGGACCCGTACTTCTCCGGTACCAAAGTGAAGTGGATCCTTGACCATGTCGAAGGCGCCCGCGAGCGCGCCAAGCGCGGCGAGCTGCTGTTCGGTACCGTTGATACCTGGCTTATCTGGAAAATGACCCAGGGGCGCGTGCACGTCACCGACTACACCAACGCCTCGCGTACCATGTTGTTCAACATCCATGAACTGGACTGGGACGACAAAATGCTCGACGCGCTGGATATCCCGCGCGCCATGCTACCGGAAGTACGTAAGTCTTCTGAAGTGTACGGCCAGACCAACATCGGCGGTAAAGGCGGTACCCGTATTCCTATCTCCGGCATCGCCGGCGACCAGCAGGCGGCGCTGTTTGGCCAGCTGTGTGTGAAAGAAGGGATGGCGAAAAACACCTACGGTACCGGCTGCTTCATGTTGATGAACACCGGTGAAAAGGCGGTGACCTCAACCCACGGCCTGCTGACCACCATCGCCTGCGGCCCGACCGGCGAAGTGAACTACGCGCTGGAAGGCGCGGTGTTTATGGCCGGAGCGTCGATTCAGTGGCTGCGTGATGAAATGAAACTCATCAACGATGCCTTCGATTCTGAATACTTCGCCACTAAGGTGAAAGACACCAACGGCGTGTATGTGGTGCCGGCCTTTACCGGTCTTGGCGCGCCGTACTGGGATCCGTATGCGCGCGGCGCGATTTTCGGCCTGACCCGCGGGGTGAACGCCAACCATATTATCCGCGCCACGCTGGAATCTATCGCCTATCAGACGCGTGACGTTCTGGAAGCGATGCAGGCCGACTCCGGTATCCGTCTGCACGCCCTGCGCGTGGACGGCGGCGCGGTCGCCAACAACTTCCTGATGCAGTTCCAGTCCGATATTCTCGGCACCCGCGTGGAACGCCCGGAAGTGCGTGAAGTCACGGCGCTAGGCGCCGCCTATCTGGCAGGTCTGGCGGTCGGCTTCTGGCAAAACCTCGACGAGCTGCAGGAGAAAGCGGTGATTGAACGTGAGTTCCGCCCGGGTATTGAAACCACCGAGCGTAATTTCCGCTACAGCGGCTGGAAGAAAGCGGTGAAACGCGCGTTAGCGTGGGAAGAGCACGACGAGTAAACCTCGGTATCGCGCCGGATGACGATGCCAGGGCGTTGCCCGTAGGCCTGATAAGCGCAGCGCCATCAGGCAAAAAAATGCCGGAGATTAACTCCGGCATTTTTGTATCAGCCAAATATCGGCAACAGCAGGTACAGCTTAATCACCAGCGCGTTGACGATGTCGATAAAGAACGCCCCCACCATCGGCACCACCAGGAAAGCCATATGCGATGGGCCAAAACGGTCGGTAATCGCCTGCATATTGGCAATCGCCGTCGGCGTCGCGCCAAGCCCGAACCCGCAATGACCGGCTGCCAGCACGGCGGCATCATAGTTCTTGCCCATCATCCGGTAAGTCACAAACACCGCATACAGCGCCATCGCCACCGCCTGTACCGCCAGAATAATAATCATCGGCAGCGCCAGCGACGCCAGTTCCCACAGCTTGAGGCTCATCAGCGCCATCGCGAGGAACAGCGACAGACTGACGTTGCCGAGTACCGATACCGCGCGATCAAACACGCGATACAGCCCTGCCAGCGCCAGGCCGTTGCTGAGGATCACGCCGATAAACAGCACGCAGACGAAGGTCGGCAATTCAAACACGGTGCCTGCCAGCAGTTGCGCAACCACCTTACCTACGGTCAGGCAGATAGCGATTAACGCAATGCTTTCAATCAGCACCAGCGAGGTGATCATGCGGCCCATATCCGGCTTCTCAAACGCCGTCGGCGCCAGTTGGTCGTCCGGCGTACCGTCCGGCGAGGAAGAGTGCTTCACCAGATAACGCGCCACCGGCCCGCCGATTAGGCCGCCGAGCACCAGGCCGAAGGTTGCGCAAGCCATGGCGACCTCGGTGGCATTCGCAAAACCGTAGCGCTCAACGAACAATTTACTCCACGCCGCCCCGGTGCCGTGACCGCCGGAAAGTGTGATAGAACCGGCCAGCAGACCCATCAGCGGATCCAGCCCCAGCAGCTTCGCCATGCCGATACCGAGAGCGTTCTGCAGCAGCAGCAGGCCCACCACCACAATCAGGAAAGTGCCAAGCACTTTGCCGCCCGCCCGCAGGCTGGCAAGGTTAGCGTTAAGGCCGATAGTGGCGAAGAATGCCAGCATCAGCGGGTCCTTCAGGCTCATATCGAAATCAATTTCGATATCCATGCTTTTTTTCAAAACCAGCAGCGCCAGCGCCACCAGCAGGCCGCCGGCGACGGGTTCAGGAATGGTATATTTTTTGAGGAATGGGACGTTCTGAACGAGCTTTCGCCCTAAAAGCAACACCATGGTTGCGGCAACGAGCGTCGATAAGGTATCGAGATGCAACATAAAAAAGAGCTCCTTATGGGCGCATGATTCATTCACACGCGACGGTATTCCCGGTGTCGATTACTTCTCATCTTGAGGAGTTGGAGAGCGATTTTAAGCAGAAGCGCGCAAAAAATGACAGAAAAAGATATTTTGTATTAGCGTTGATGCGATCAAGCATACAAAATGTTAATTAATTTGTTACATCTATTCAGTGAGGATATTTTTTGCGCCAAATCGTGGCAAACGTTTGCTTTTGGTCTACAGTCCGATAAAATTCCCGCTTTGCCACCTTGGGATTGTTTGTGATGTCCGTTACGACCGCAGAGTCAGAAAATGCGCAACCGGTTGCGCATAAACCAGCCAGCGAATTAATCTATCGCCTCGAAGACCGTCCGCCGCTTCCGCAAACGCTGTTTGCCGCATTCCAGCACCTGCTGGCGATGTTTGTCGCGGTCATCACCCCGGCGCTGCTCATCTGTCAGGCGCTCGGCCTCCCGGCCGAAGATACGCAACACATCATCAGCATGTCGCTGTTCGCCTCCGGCGTGGCATCCATTATCCAGATTAAAGCCTGGGGACCAGTTGGCTCCGGCCTGCTCTCCATCCAGGGCACCAGCTTCAACTTCGTCGCCCCGTTGATTATGGGCGGCACCGCGCTGAAAACCGGCGGCGCCGACGTGCCGACGATGATGGCCGCGCTGTTCGGCACCCTGATGCTGGCGAGCTGCACCGAAATGGTCCTCTCGCGGGTTCTGCATCTGGCGCGCCGCATTATTACGCCGCTGGTCTCCGGCGTGGTGGTGATGATTATCGGCCTGTCGCTGATTCAGGTTGGCCTGACTTCTATCGGCGGCGGCTATGCGGCGATGGCCGACCATACCTTCGGCGCGCCGAAAAACCTGCTGTTGGCGGGCATCGTGCTGGCGCTGATTATTATCCTCAACCGCCAGCGCAACCCGTACCTGCGCATCGCCTCGCTGGTGATCGCGATGGCTGCCGGTTATCTGGCGGCGTGGTTCCTCGATATGCTGCCGGCTAACACCGCGCCCACCAACAGCAGCCTGATCACTATCCCTACGCCGCTCTATTACGGCCTGGGCATCGACTGGAGCCTGCTGCTGCCGCTGATGCTGGTCTTTATGATTACCTCGCTGGAAACGATCGGCGATATCACCGCCACCTCCGACGTTTCTGAGCAACCGGTCTCCGGCCCGCTGTATATGAAACGTCTGAAAGGCGGCGTACTGGCGAACGGCCTGAACTCATTTGTTTCCGCAGTTTTCAATACCTTCCCGAACTCCTGCTTCGGCCAGAACAACGGCGTGATCCAGCTGACCGGCGTCGCCAGCCGCTATGTGGGCTTTGTGGTGGCGCTGATGCTGATTGTGCTCGGCCTGTTCCCGGCGGTAAGCGGCTTTGTGCAGCATATTCCTGAGCCGGTACTTGGCGGCGCGACGCTGGTGATGTTCGGCACCATTGCCGCATCCGGCGTGCGCATCGTCTCCCGCGAGCCGCTGAATCGCCGCGCCATTCTGATTATCGCCCTCTCTCTGGCGGTGGGTCTCGGCGTATCGCAGCAGCCGCTGATCCTGCAGTTCGCGCCGGACTGGCTGAAAAACCTGCTCTCTTCCGGTATTGCCGCTGGCGGTATCACGGCGATTGTTCTGAATTTAATCTTCCCGCCTGAGAAGAACTAAAGCATTGAAGTTGCGCTCCCCGGTATCGCCACGGCGACCAGGGAGCGCGCCGGCTGTAACATCTCTTCACCTCACTTCATCTCATTTCACTATTCCCGCCTTGAGGATTGCGCATAAATCGTGCATAACACGGTGATGTGTACTTATCAGGATGGAAGATCATGAAATTTCTTGGAAAGCTGGTTCTCTGGCTGCTGATCGCCCTGCTGGTCGTTATCGTCGCCGCTTACTTTGCGCTGCAGACCCGCTGGGGGGCGCGCCAGGCGAGCAGTTGGTTAAGCGAAAGCACCGGCTGGAAAATCGCCTTCGATAAGATGGCGCATGACTTCTCTTCTCCGCTACATCTGCAGTTGCAAAATGTCACCTTTGGCCGCGACGGCAAGCCGCCGACGCTGGTTGCCAGAACGGTGGATATCGGTTTTAGTACCCGCCAGTTCAGCGACCCGCTGCACGCTGATGAAATCGTCCTCAGCGACGGCACGCTGAATCTCTCTCCGGCTTCCGCGGCAATGCCATTTGCCGCCGACCGCCTGCAGCTACGCGATATGGCCTTTAACAGCCCGGACAGCGAGTGGAACCTGAGCGCCCAGCGGGTGACCGGCGGCGTGATGCCGTGGCAGCCGGAAGCGGGCGATGTGCTGGGCAGGAAAGCGCAAATTCAGATGAGCGCGGGCTCGATGAATCTTAACGGCGTCGAAGCCAGCAACGTCCTGATCCAGGGTGCGATTGATAACGGCGAGGTGACCCTGAGCACCCTTGGCGCCGATATCGCGCGCGGCACGCTGACCGGCAACGCCAAACGCCGCGCTGACGGTAGCTGGCTGGTTGATAACCTGCGCCTGAATGAAATTCGTCTGCAGAGCGCCAAACCGCTGAATGAGTTCCTTGCGCCGCTCACCTCGGTGCCGTCGCTGCAGATTGGCCGGCTGGATGTGACCGATGCTCGTTTGCAGGGGCCAGGCTGGGCGGTGACCGACCTCGACCTCAACTTGCGCAATCTGACCTTGAGCCATAACGGCTGGCAGAGCGACGACGGGACGCTATCGATGAACGCCAGCGAGTTTATCTACGGTTCGTTGAACTTCCTCGATCCCATCGTTAATGCCGAATTCTCGCCGCAGGGCATTGCGCTGCGCCAGTTCAGCTCCCGCTGGGAGGGCGGCATGGTGCGTACCTCCGGCAACTGGCTGCGCGCCGGTAATGCGCTGGTGCTCGACGATGCCGTCTTCGCCGGGCTGGAATATACGCTGCCGTCCAACTGGAAACAGCTGTGGATGGAGCCAATGCCGGGCTGGCTGCAAAGCCTGACGCTGAAGAAGTTCAGCGCCAGCCGAAATCTGATTATCGATATCGACCCAGCCTTCCCATGGCAGATCACCGCGCTGGACGGTTACGGCGGCGAATTACAGCTGGTGAAAGATGGCCAGTGGGGCGTGTGGAACGGCAGCGCCACCCTCAATGCCGCCGCCGCGACCTTCAACCGCATCGACGTGCGCCGCCCGTCGCTGAAGCTGAGCGCGAACGCTTCTACGGTCAACATCAGCGAGCTGAGCGCCTTTACCGAGCGCGGTATTCTGCAGGCGACCGCCGCGGTGTCACAATTGCCGCAGCGCCAGGTCAATCTGAGCTTGAACGGCCGCGGCGTGCCGCTGAATATTCTGCAGGCCTGGGGCTGGCCTGCGCTGCCGATTAGCGGCGACGGCAATTTCCAGCTAACCGCGAACGGTAGCGTGCAGGCCAATGCGCCGCTGAAACCGAGCGTCAACGGCCAGCTCAGCGCCACCAATATGGACAAGCAGCAGGCGGCGCAGGTGATGCGCAACGGCGAGGTTAGCAACGCGCCCGCCGCGCCGCAGTAAAGTCCCCCTCTCCCTGCCCTCTCCCCGCAAAACTCAGCTCTGACCGCTCCCTCTCCCTAAAAGGGAGAGGGTTGGGGTGCGGGTCCTGAAACCTGTGCGCAATTAGCGGCTATTTGTACCTATTTCCCGCAACAGGTTCCTTTCAAATATCAGAATTGCTATAACCAAAATACTGGAAGTTGATAAAAATAATGATCCCCTGTACCTACAAAAATAAAAGGAACAACCATGTCTGTAATACGTCAACGTATTCTGGAGAATATGCAAAAATTCTCCAGAGCCATGATCGGCGCAGTATTGTTCTTGCCGGTCATTGGATTAATTCTGGCTCTCAGTTCCGTCTTAACTAATCCGACTCTTATTGCTGAAACCAGTTTCCTTCATCAATTAGGGCAACTGCTTGGCGATACCTTCTGGCCATTATTCGGCAACCTTGGATTATTGTTTTGCGTGGGAATAAGTTACGGCCTGGCAAAAGATAAAAAAACAGAAGTCGCGCTTGTCTCGGTGATGTGTTTTATCATGTTTCTCGGCGCCAACCATTCATGGCTGGAACATACTCATGCGGTGGCGGAAAAAATTAACGGCGAATATTACGGTACCGGGCAAACGCAGCTATTAGGCTTTGTGGTCGTCGATATGGGAGTATTCCTCGGAATCATTCTTGGCTGCACCATTGCCTGGGTACATAATAAAGTCTCCAATATTGAGCTGCCCGGCGCGCTATCGATGTACGGCGGGGCGAAGCTGACGCTGGTCGCCATGACGCCGGTCATTATCTGCTACGCCATTGCTTTTACCTGGATTTGGCCGTTTATGACCCACGGCATTAGCGCCCTGACCGGGTTTATGAAGAATGCCGGCGTTGCGGGAGTGTTTGTCTACGGCTTCTTTGAAAAATTCCTTATTCCCACCGGCTTACACCATTTCGTGTGGTCGCCTTTCCAGCTCACACAAATCGGCGGCACGCTGAATGTCGATGGCCAGGTCGTCTCCGGCACCCAGGCGATTTTCCTCGCCTATATGCGCCATCCCGATCTGACGCCGGTGATGAACGACGCATTACGTTTCTCGCAACAGGGGATGACCACCATCTTTGGCCTGGCGGGCGCATCGCTGGCGTTTTATCACACCGCGAAGCCGGAGAAGAAAGCGATGGCGAAGGCGATTCTACTGCCGGCGATTATCACCTCGATGCTGACCGGCATCACCGAACCCATTGAGTTCACCTTCTTATTTGTCTCGCCGCTGCTATGGGTGATCCATGCGACGTTAACCGCTGCTTCACAGGCAATTTGCGACATCTTCACCGTGCGGCCGTGGGGCGCCTCCGGCCTGATTGAGTTTCTGATCTACAACCTACCGCTGCCGGTGTCGTTAACCCGCTGGCCGGGGTACGTGCTGATCGGTATTGGTCAATTTATCGTTTATTACGCGATATTCCGCACGCTGGTCGTGAAGTTAAATCTGAAAACGCCGGGCCGCGAGGATGACGATAACGTCAAGTTATACAGTAAGGCGGACTACCGTAAAAAAGTCAGCGGCCCGCAGTCGATGACGGATGAAATTATTAATGGCTTAGGCGGTAAAGCCAATATTATCTCCGTTGATAACTGTTTCACACGCCTGCGGGTGGCCGTCCATAATATGGCATTAGTTGATGATGAAATATTAAAAAGCACTGGCGCAAATGGCGTAGTACGCAATCGTAATGAAGTTCAGGTTATTTATGGCGTCAAAGTCGGGCAAGTCCGTTCCCGGGTTGATAGCTGGCTAGCAGAAAATTAATTGGGAGTGATGTATGAAATTAACCGTATTAGGCGGGGGCGGTGTACGCTCTGCATTTCTGGCGAAGTCGCTGGCTTATAACGCGCACCGCATTGGTTTAACGGAAGTGGTATTTCAGGATAGCTCAGCGGAGAATTTATCGCTATTTGGTGAAATCGCCCGCTATGTATTTAATACCATTCGCCCGGATATTCATTTTACTACCACCAGCGATCCGGTTGCCGCGCTGCAGGGTACCCATTATGTGATTACCACGCTGCGCGTCGGCGGCGATGAGAGCCGCATCCGCGACGAGCGGATTGCGCTGGAGCATAACACGCTGGGCCAGGAGACCACCGGCGCGGGCGGTTTTGCCATGGCGATGCGCTCGATCCCGGCGATCCTGCGCTACTGTCGGCTGATCGAGGAACATGCCGACAAAGACGCGATCCTGTTTAACTTTACCAATCCGTCCGGGCTGGTCACCGAGGCGATTATCAAATCCGGTTTCAAACGCCGGGTATACGGGATTTGCGATGCGCCGTCGGAGCTGATTCGCGAACTGCCGGAGATCCTCGGCTGCGACCCGCACGACCTGAGCGTGGAATGCTACGGCTTAAACCACTTTTCCTGGTTTACGCACTTCACCGTGCGCGGGGAAGATGTTACCGCGCAGCTGGTCGCCAACCCGGATTTGTACCGTAAAACGGCGATGCAGTACTTCTCGCCGGAGCTGGTGAAACTGTGCGATAACCAGTTGCTCAACGAGTATCTCTATTACTACTACTATCGCGAACTGGCGCTACGGGCGATTCAACAGGCGCCGGAGACCCGCGGCGAGCAGATTGCCCGTATCAACCACGATATGCGTCAGGAGCTCAGCGGCGTGGATGTTAAAGCGGATCCGCAGGCGGCCTTTACCATCTGGATGAAACACTACCTGCGCCGCGAAAACAGCTATATGCAGAACGAGTCGCAGCAGGAAAAATTCCATACCCGCGAGCCGTTAACGTTGCGGCAGTTTATCGAAGAGCCGGATACCGGCGGCTACGCCGGGGTAGCGCTGGATATTCTGGAGGCGGTCAACAGCACCACCACCAAACGCATCGTGGTGTCGATACAGAATAACGGCACGCTCGATTTTTTACGCCCCGACGATGTGATTGAAATCAGCTGCGATCTGAGCAAAGAGGGTCTTAAGCCGGTGACACCGATAAACGTGCCGACGGCGCAGAAAAATATGATTGCCAGCGTGAAGGAGTATGAGCGGCTGGCGGTGGCAGCAATTCTGCAGCAGGACAAATCGCTGGCGGTAAGCGCGTTAATGGCTCATCCGCTGGTCGGTTCATATTCGCTGGCGAAGAAGCTGGTTGAGGCCTATCTCGACGATGAACAGTTCGCCGGGTGGCGGTAACGAGTCGCCCCCGCTCGATTGAGTAGCCCGGATAAGGCGCCAGCCGCTATCCGGGAACTATCCCCCGCTCGCGCTACGCTTAGCGGGGCTACAGCCCGCTCGATTGAGTAGCCCGGATAAGGCGCCAGCCGCTATCCGGGAACTCCCCCCGCTCGCGCTACGCTTAGCGGGGCTACCTATTGCTATGTACGCTGGTAAACCACATTTTTAACAGCCGCTCAAAGCCCAATATGCAGTAGCCAAAAAACGGGTTGCTCCAGTAAATATCATCGTCGAACTTCTGCGGGTCATGAATAATAAACGCCGTATTCGCGGCCTGCGCCAGCGGGCTTTGATAATCGCCGGTAAAGCAAACCAGGTTTATCTCCTTGCCTTCCAGCGCCTTAACCCAATTTAACGCCGAACTGCTGCGTCCGGATTTAGAAATGATCCAGATAGAATCAAAGCGGGCAGCGTTTTTTTGCTCAAGGATTTCGTAATCGGGCCACAGCGCCAGGCTGGCGTTCACGCCGGTAACGAGAAACTTATTATAAATATACTGGGCGATTAGCTGCGAAAAACCGCTGCCGTGGATCAAAATACGCTGCTGCTCAAGGCCTGCCAGCAGCGGCGTCAGCGCTTCTGCCGGCTGAATGCTCATATAATCGATATCGTTGGTGACATCGAGCTTTGGCATGGTGATATTGAACTTGATGAAATAGACCAGCTCCAGCCAGCCGCTGAACTTAAGCTTCTTCGCCAGCCGCACCAGCGAAGAAGGATTACTGTAGCAGCGCTCCGCGACGGTGCGGATCCCTTCGCGGATACACAGCTGCGGGTCATTCTGAATAAAACGCAGCACGGTCATTTCGGTTTTACTCAACTTCACGTCACGAAAGATATTTTCTAAGTCCATTACGGGCTCCTCTCAGCGGCAGATTACGCTACCACCGGAGGGCAAATCGGTCTGTGGGATGAGTCACCAGAATGAAATGAACGTTACGAATTGTGCAATAAATGGAATAAAAAAACCCTCTCCGCTGGCGGAGAGGGGGGTATTAACTTACAACGTAATCGTCAGCGCATTACCCTCGGCGCTCACTACCACGCCCCGTTCGCTGCCGGCCTGAGTCCCACCCTGCACGCCCGCTATCCGCGGGATATTGCGCAGACACAGCGTCCAGCCGCGGGCTTCGCCTTCGCCGCTCATGGTGATGGTGTTCCCCTGGCGCTTCGCCTTCAGGGTGAAAATCACGGAACCGTCGGCCGCCGGAACCTGGCACAGCGCTTCGCGGCCATCGTCGAGCTGGAACAGCTGGAAGGCGGTGCCTTCATGCCAGGCATAATCGGGTTTCTGGTCATTGTTGCCCAGCGCCAGAAGGGTGTTGTCGCGAACGTAGACCGGCAGGCTCAGTGCATCGTGATGCTGCTTATGCCAGCGGCTACCCGGCAATTCATCGTTATGCCACAGATGCGTCCAGCGCCCTTCCGGCAGATAAAACTGCACCTCGCCCGCCTCAGAGAACACCGGCGCCACCAGGACCGAATCGCCGAGCATATACTGACGGTCGAGATAGTCGCAGGCCGGATCGTCGGGGAACTCGAGCATCATCGAGCGCAGCATCGGAGTGCCGAACTCGTGGGCCAGCGCCGCCTGGCGATAGAGATACGGCATCATGCGGCATTTCAGCTGCGTAAAATGACGCACCACGTCACAGGACTCATCGTCGTAGGCCCACGGCACACGGTAGGATTTACTGCCGTGCAGGCGGCTGTGGCTGGAGAGCAGGCCAAAGGCGCACCAGCGTTTATAAACGTGGGCCGGCGCGGTGTTTTCGAAACCGCCGATATCGTGGCTCCAGAAACCGAAGCCGGACATGCCGATCGACAGCCCGCCGCGCAGGCTTTCCGCCATCGATTCGTAGTTGGCATAGCAGTCGCCGCCCCAGTGCACCGGGAACTGCTGCGCACCCACCGAGGCGGAGCGGGCGAACAGCACCGCCTCCTGCTCGCCGACGGTCTCTTTCAGCACCTTCCACACCAGCTCGTTATAGATGAATGCGTAGTGGTTGTGCATTTTCTGCGGGTCGGAACCGTCAAACCACTGCACGTCGGTCGGGATACGCTCGCCGAAGTCGGTCTTAAAGCAATCGACCCCCATCGCCACCAGACCTTTTAACTTGTCGGCGTACCACTGGCAGGCTTCCGGGTTGGTGAAGTCATAAATCGCCAGCCCCGGCTGCCACTTATCCCACTGCCACAGCGAACCGTCCGGACGCTTCAGCAGGTAGCCCTTCTCTTTGAGCTCCTTGAACACCGGCGAGCGCTGGCCGATGTACGGGTTGATCCACACGCAGACCTTCAGCCCTTTCGCCTTCAGGCGCTTAATCATCCCTTCCGGGTCCGGGAAAGTTAGCGGATCCCATTCAAAATCGCACCACTGGAAGGCCTTCATCCAGAAGCAGTCGAAGTGGAAGACGTGCAGCGGCAGATTACGCTCGGCCATGCCGTCGATAAAGCTATTCACCGTCGCTTCGTCATAGTTGGTGGTGAACGAGGTCGTCAGCCACAGACCGAACGACCATGCCGGCGGCAGCGCCGGGCGGCCGGTGAACTGGGTATAGCGGTTAAGCACCGCTTTCGGCGTCGGGCCGTCGATCACGAAGTACTCGAGGTATTCGCCCTCAACGCTGAACTGGACTTTAGAGACTTTCTCCGAGCCCACCTCGAAAGAGACGCGCTGCGGGTGATTCACCAGCACGCCATAGCCGCGGTTGGTCAGGTAGAACGGGATGTTTTTGTAGGATTGCTCGGTGCTGGTGCCGCCGTCTTCGTTCCAGGTTTCTACCGTCTGGCCGTTGCGCACCAGCGCGGTAAAGCGCTCGCCGAGGCCGTAGACGGTTTCGCCGACGCCGAGGTCGAGGCGCTCAAACATGTAGTTGCGCTGGGTCTTGTTATCCTGCACGTAGCCGTTGTTTTTGAGTTGACTACCGGTGATACGCACGCCGTCGCGCAGAAAATCCAGCGCCCAGAATTCACCTTTAGTCACCCGCACGCTGAGGCTACCGCTTTTCAGCTCGGCGAACTCGGCCGTATTTTCTATTTCGACATGGACGTCTTTCTGCACGTTCAGCGGATAGTGCGGACCGTTATCCAGCGCGCCCTGGAAGTGCTCCATGCGCACGCCGATTATCCCTTCCTGAGGCGAGAAAAAGCGCAGGGTGAACAATGGCGTATCCAGCTGCCAGGCGCGTTCGCGGACATCGCGCGGCGCGGCATAGACCACCATTTCATTCCCCTGCTGCTCCACCTCGTAAACCTGTACGGGTTGGATCAGGTTGAGCCCTGGTTGAATGAGCCAGTTTCCATCACTGATTTTCATTAAAACGTCCTCTTAGTTTTGCCATTCTTTGTCGATCGGGGCTGCCGTGAATTCTTGTTCGTTGCGACGCGCGCCCTCGGCCAGCTCGGCCATCATTTTTTTCAGGAACGGCGTTTTTAGCGTGTAGTAGCGTTTGGCGATTACCGCGCTCAGCAGGTAGCACACCGCCGGAACGAGGGTGAACAAGGCGATAATGATGGTGAGGGTGGCGCTGTTCTGGGTTTTAGCGGCGGCGTCATAGCCGCCGCCGGCCAGCATCCAGCCGATCAGCGCGCCGCCCAGCGCCAGCCCCAACTTGAGCACAAACAGGGTGCCGGCGAAGCTGATGCCGGTCAGGCGTTTGCCGTTGCACCATTCGCCGTAGTCGACGGTGTCGGACATCATCACCCACTGGATTGGCGTCACCAGCTGGTGCAGTACGCCAATGATGAAGATAAAGACGAACATGGTGATTTCGGCGTCCATCGGTACGAAGAACATCACCACGCTGAGCGCCGCCAGGAGGGCGTTGGTCCACCAGAAGACGCTGACTTTGCATTTCCAGTCGGTCAGCGGCTTCGCCAGCGCCGAGCCAATCAGGTTGCCGACGCAGTAGGTGGTGAGGAAGACGGTGAACAACGCCGCCGAGCCCATGATCCAGGTGGTGTAGTACATCATCGCGCCGCCGCGAACGCAGACCGCGAGGATATTGAGGATGGTGAGCACGCCGACCACCCGCCACTGGTCATTACGCCAGATATCGCGCAGGTCTTCACGCATCGAGGTACTGCTCGGCGGCGCTTCGACACGCTCTTTGGTGGTGAAAAAACAGAAGGCCAGCATCAGGAAGGCGACCACCGAGAGCACAGCAATGCCGCCCTGGAAGCCGAGCGCTTTATCTTCGCCGCCGATAAAGTTGACCAGCGGCATCATCAGCACAGTGGAGAGCATGCCCCCCGCCGTCGCCAGCACGAAGCGCCAGGACTGCAGCGAGATGCGCTGCGTCGGGTTGTCGGTGATCACACCACCGAGCGCGCAGTAGGGGATATTCACCACGGTGTAGAGCAGGGTCAGCAGCGTGTAGGTCACGGCGGCGTAGATCAGCTTGCCGTTGTGGCTTAAATCCGGCGAGCTGTAAGCCAGCACGCAGACGAGGCCGAACGGGATAGAGCCGAAGAGGATCCACGGGCGGAACTTACCCCAGCGGCTACGGGTACGGTCGGCAAGCAGGCCCATGCACGGGTCGGAAATCGCATCCAGCGCCCGCGCCAGCAGGAACATGGTGCCGACAAAGCCGGCGGGGATACCGAAAATATCGGTGTAGAAAAACATCATGTATAACATGACGTTATCAAAAATGATGTGGCTGGCGGCGTCACCCATACCGTAGCCAATTTTCTCTTTGACGGACAGAATATGATCTTTCATTTGCGCACTATTCCCTTAGCGGCACCGCGGATTGGTACCGGTTACGGTTTTTTTAAACCTTTGGCGCAGTAAGATGAATTGCGATATCTCGTTATCAAATTACGTTTCTTGTTTTCTGTGATCGCGGTAGCCCGAAAGAGTGTGAAAAAGTGTAACCCATGGATTTTGAACGGATTTGTCTCAGACTGTTCTGCAAAGTCCAGTTTTAACAGTAAAAAAGTGCGTTTAGGTATGTGGTAAATGCCTGAAAGTAGCTATAATGCGCCCGCCTCCATGTAGCAATCGAGGCGCGGAAGATCGTCATCTCCGGTGAGGTGGCTGGACTTCAAATCCAGTTGGGGCCGCCAGCGGTCCCGGGCAGGTTCAACTCCTGTGATCTTCCGCCAAAGTTTCTCATCCTCTATCGGCCATTCGGCATATATTAAGTATTCTGCTGTTAGCCTACCCTATTAAATCCTTCGTTAATCTAACTTTATATCTTATAAAATTATGGATTCTAAAATGAGTTTAGTGCTATCGATCACAACGGTGATAGTGACTTTAATCAGCCCAGTCATTGCCGTTCAAGTTCAGAAATTTATTGAAAGATACACTGATAAAAAGACACTTAAAATAGATATTTTTAAACAATTGATGGCCACCAGATCGCAGAACGCTAGGTTATCAAATGAACATGTCAGAGCGCTCAATATGATCGATATTGCTTTCTATGGTCGGGTGAGAAAAGGACAAGCTAAAAGAAGTAAAACTGAAAATCAGGTCATATCTTCCTGGAAGTTGTATTTCTCACATCTAAATACAACATATCCAAACAACGATAACGCCAGCGGCATTATCTGGAATCAAACCAGCAATAATTTATTTGTTGACCTTCTTTCAGCCATTGCCAAAGACATTGGTTATGATTTTGAGCGCGTTCAGTTACAAACTGCTATCTACTCGCCAATAGCACACGGTGAAATTGAAAACGATCAATTAAAGATAAGAAAAGGTCTGGCATCAATATTCACTGACGAAGGGGCTATAAAAATGGAGATCGTTGGTATTCCTAGTCGAACAGAAAGTTAAATCGATCGTTAAAGTTTACTTATCAACAGTCTCAATGCTTAGCCTCTCCAGCTCCTTTCTTCCCAGGGTCTTGAGCCAGTTTCCCAAACTCATCCCTGCGTCTGCTGCAGCGGCCTCAAACTGCGCTTTCAGCTCCGGCGTTATCCGCATCTGAAAAGTGGGAGCTTTGCCGCATTTTGACTGATTGGTATCACGTTTGGCTGTTGACATATACGTACCTAAAAGAGCAATGTATAACCATACAGGTACGTACCTAACCAGATTCCGTCCTGATCTTTAATCGCCCTCATCAGGTACTCGCAATACCTGATGAGAGCTAACCTCACCAACTATCAAGGAGTTGATTATGGCTGATTTGCATTCTACCCCAGATTTCACCGTTAACGGAACCGAGCGTCAGCTGCTGGTTGGCTATCGGCCCAATGGCCGGGATACCAGTACACCAAGTCTTACCCTTTCCGGCAAGTGGCTACGCGAAGCGGGATTCGATACCGGGAAGCCGGTCACGGTTAAGGTGATGGATGGCTGCATTGTGCTGTTACCGCTCAGCGATAAAGAAGAGAAATTAACAGCCGAATTACGGCATATTCAACAATCGCTGAAAAGCGTCAACAGCACGCTGCAACGTGCCAGATAGCGCGAGCAAGAAAGATCCCCGGGTGGCGGCTAACGCCTTACCCGGGCTACCGGACGGCGCAGAACGGTAGCCCTGCTGAGCGCAGCGCGAGCAGGGAAATTCCTCGGATTACGGCTGCCTTAACACCCGCAAACGCGCCAGATTAATCGTTCGTCTAATGAAATTTATGCCCCGCTTCTGACATACTCTACCGTTGTGAACAGGTTGACCCGGAGACCATATGGCAAAGGAAACTATAACGTCGTCCCCAGCAGGTGAATTCATTATGTTTGCCAGCGATGACGGGGAAGTACGCGTTGAATGCCGCTTTGAGCAAGAAACACTATGGCTCCCTCAAGCAACTATCGCCAGCCTTTATCAAGTCACCCCACAAGCCGTTACACAGCATATTAAAGCTATATATGAGGAAGGTGAGCTTGAACAAAACGCAACCTGTAAGTCTTACTTACAAGTTCAACAGGAGGGCAGCCGTCAGGTAAGCCGCAACCGGCTTCACTACAGCCTGCCTGTCATACTCGCTGTTGGCTATCGCGTTCGCTCCTCTCGCGGCACGCAGTTCCGCCAGTGGGCGACCCAGACGCTCCAGGAATACCTGATCAAAGGTTTTGTGATGGACGATGAGCGGCTGAAGAATCCGCCTGTGGGTTCATCGGCTGTACCCGACTATTTCGATGAGATGCTGGAGCGTATTCGCGATATTCGCGCCAGCGAACGCCGCGTTTATTTGCGGGTGCGAGAAATTTTTGCCTTAGCGGCTGACTATCAACCGTCGTTAAAAGAAACCACGCAGTTTTTTCAAACTATCCAGAACAAGTTACATTTTGCCTGTACCGGACATACCGCCGCTGAGCTCATTCATCAACGTGCTGACACCAGTCTGCCGCATATGGGGCTGACCAGCTATAGAGGCGAAGAGGTGCATAAGGGCGACGTGACGGTAGCAAAAAATTATCTCACTCAGGATGAAGTCAATGAGCTTAACCGCGTAGTTAACATGTGGCTGGATTTTGCCGAGGATCAGGCCCGTCGTCGTCAGCAGGTCTTTTTACGCGACTGGCACGATAAGCTGGATCAGTTCCTGCAATTTAACGACCGTGAGGTTTTGCAAGGCGCAGGTAAAGTCAGTAAGAAAATGGCCGATGAAAAAGCGCAGGCGGAATATAGTCAGTTTGCTGAACAACAGCGGCGCTTAAAGGAAGCCGAAGGTGAAAAGGATATCGCCGGTTTGCTACAGTGGAAAACAGAGCCTAAAAAGTAGCTCAGGATGCCTGATAGCGCGAGCTAGCCCCTCGGGTGGCAGCTAACGCCTCATCCGGACTACGCCCGGCATGTGATCTGTAGGCCCGCGCAAGCGTAGCGCCGCCGGGCAATAACCGCGAGTAAAGAGCCGCTTTTGCGCCGGATGGCGGCTGCGCCTTATCCGGCCTACGGTCTGATAGCTCGAGCAAGCCCCCGGGTGGCGGCTAGCGCCTTGCCCGGGCTACCAGACGGCGCAGAACGGTAGCCCTGCTGAGCGCAGCGCGAGCAGGGAAATCCCGCCTCAGAAGTAATAACCAATATTAACGTTAGTGCGGAAGTACCATTTGCCGCTGCCCTCGGACTGGGTGCTGGTCCAGCCGGTGGCGTTCAGCGCGCCGCCCCACGGATTAACGTTCTTCGCCCAGCTGAGATCGACCCAGAACATCACCGGCAGCGCAAAGACCTGTACGCCAAGGGTGTTCATCTGCGAATCGCTCCAGCCGCTTTTATCTTTCCACAGCACGCTGTAGTCGTTGTAAAAACGCAGCTTCGACACGCCGCCCCACTTCACATCAACATCGCGGGCGACGTTCAGCGACGCGGTCGTCGCTTTCGCCGGGATCAGGTAGGCCGGCGTCAGGCCGTTGCCGCCCATCAGTATCGTATCGTCGCTGACGCCCGCCGGGTTCTTCGGATCGTATTGGTAGCGAATCAGCTGCGAAGTCAGCTGCCACGGCCCGTTATGTAACATGCCGTGCACGCCTGCCGCCCAGAAGGTGCCGTCGTCGTCGGTCTCGCGGTTGTGCAACCGCGCCAGCGCCAGCGAGCCGCCCAGCTCGTTATTCCAGCCGCCGCCGTGAAAATCCCGCGCAATACGCACATTCACCTGGTCGCGCTTTTCATTATGCTGCTGATGCTGAGTCGGATAGATAGTGTTTTTCAGCCGATCGTAATCGCCAACGTCCGGCGCATAGCGCAAATTCTCCGGCTCCATCCACGGGAAATAGGCCACATCCAGCGACCAGTTATTATCGTGATATTGATAGTTCACGCCGCTACCGGCGCTCACGCCAAAGCCTAAATAAAACGGAATACCATAGGACCAGCCAAATTGCGGATAAGGTTCAAGGCCAAATGGTTTGCCGGGGATCCCCAGCTGGATATTATTATTATTGTCGAAGCGATACCCTACGTAAGCGCGGTCGATGGCGTATTTACGGTGATCCTGGAACCAGAACCCGGCATCAAAGAAATAATTATCATAGAAGCCGCTGCTGTCGATACGGAAGGTATCAAAACGCAGATGTGGCGGGTTGCGATAATTACTGCCTTTCCAGTCTTCATAGCGATAGTTCGCCCGCAGCGCGCCGCCGAAATCCAGCCCGGCGAGATTATCCGCGCTGCGCCAGCCGATATGCGGGAACGGCTTGCCGTCATCCGCCAGCGCCGTCCCGCTGGTCGCGGCAGCCAGCAGCAGCGAAAGGAGTATTTTACGCATAGCACATTCCTCACTTTATTTTTATAAGCGATAAAAGACCGTCGATTAATATCGACTTATTATTTTGTCTCAGCGGTGAAACTCTTAATTAAATAACACAATGATTTTATTTTTGTTCCAAATATGAAACTCTGTTTATTATTTGATAGAAGAAAAATCGCACGCAGGATGTCGGGCGTCAAGGTATAAACCTTGAGCCATAACGCAATATTATTATTCTGCCGGAGTGATATTAATATTTGCGACATGGAAAGGAAAAGGGTCTCAAATATGAAACCATAATACTTCCGGGTGATGACCATCGCTATATGGCGTACTGGTAATTGGCTAACTCTTTTACCGTCATCGGCAAGCCCTGCTTTAGCAGCATCTCCAGGAACTCATCGACGGTCATTGGAGGATGCTTGAGAGACTGCCGCTGCCTTCTCACCGCCTCCAACGCCAGAGCATGATTAAGGTCAAACAGGTCCGATATGAATACATCAGGATGAAGTGTTTCAATTTCAAATGGAAGCAATGATTCTGCTGGAAAGTCTTTATGATTTAACGTAACGATAATTTCAGCCTTCGCTCTGATTGCCGCAGCAAGGACATGCCGATCGTCAGGGTCGGGTAAAACTAGTCCGTTAATTAATCCTGCAAAACCTGTTACATTAGCATCCGGTAAAGCAGCATTCATGAGATCAACGGTACGACGCAGCGCTTCAGGGGCTATATCAGACCGATTTATAAGAAGATTCCTGCACCATTCATCGTGAATGAAGCGGCTCCATTTTGGTTGATAAAGTCCAGCGATCCCTAAGTGCATTAATAAATCCCTGAGCCGTGCTGGATATAATACACAAGCATCTAAAATCACCGGATAAGGTGAATGTCGCATTAATACATCCCTAAGTCCTGCGCCTGATCCGCCAGCGCTTGCATCGCGTCCAGGCTTTCCTGTTCCCTACGTTTTTTATACTCCATCAGATCGGCAAACAGAACCCGGCGATGGCGTCCAGTTTTATGAAATGGAAGCTTCCTCGCTTCCAGCAGTTTAACCATATGCGGACGAGAAACATTGAGGATATTCGCTGCTTCCTGGGTGGTGAGTTCAGCATGAACAGGAACAATCTGCACCGCGTTGCCACAAGCCAATTCCCCAAGGATCTCCATCAGCATAGTCAGAGCGCTGGTTGGCAACTCAATGGTATGAGTTTTGTCATCTTCACCCACAATCGCAATACGCTGCGTTTCAAGATGAGTAGAAAGGTATGCCGCCAGCTCACGCTGCCCGCGCTGGGCAAGTTCACTCTCCAGCGGGTCCGGAAGGTTCAGTTTAGTCATGCGCTTGTCTCCAATGGCCATGTACAAATTATAATCGCAATATTCGAAACTCACAATATTCGAAATAAACGAAACTCGCCAATGTCGCATTCGCCGATTTTCACTTTTTTTATATAACTGTTATCGCCGCCGGGCCGTTTTTCCCGACGCTAGACCGGTCTATCCTCGACGCATTCGCACCATGAATCCTCTTTGTAGACCGGAGAACCTATGAAAGCCATTGCCATTACCCAGGCCGCCGCCGACGGCAACAACATTCCCTTTTTACGCGATATCGATCTGCCGGATCCGCAGGCGCAGGGGCACGATCTGCTGGTCGAGGTCAAAGCCATTTCGGTGAACCCGGTCGACACCAAAGTGCGCGCCGGGTTTAACGCCGATACCCCGCGGGTACTGGGCTGGGATGCGGTTGGCGTGGTGAAAGCCGTTGGCGATGCGGTAACGCTATTCACGCCGGGCGATGAAGTGTGGTACGCCGGCGCGCTGGGCCGCCCCGGCAGCAACAGCGAACTGCAGCTGGTTGATGAACGCATCGTGGCGCTGAAGCCGCGCTCGCTGGAGAATGCCGCCGCCGCCGCGCTGCCTCTGACCGCTATCACCGCCTGGGAATTGCTGTTCCACCGCCTTGGCGTGCAGGAAGGCGGTAACGCCGGCGATACGCTGCTGATTGTCGGCGCGGCGGGCGGCGTTGGCTCTATCCTCACCCAGTTGGCCAGCAAACTCACCAATATGACGGTAATTGGCACCGCATCGCGCCCGGAAAGCCAGAAGTGGGTACGCGAGGCCGGGGCGCATCACGTCATCGACCACAGCAAACCGCTCGGTGAAGAACTGGCGAAAATCGGCATTCATGCCGTGACCCACGTCGCCAGCCTGACCAATACCGATCAGCATTTTAACGAACTGATCGCCGCGCTCGCCCCGCAGGGTAAGCTGGCGCTGATTGATGACCCGGAGAGCCTGGACGTGGTGCCGCTGAAAGCGAAAAGCATTTCGCTGCACTGGGAATTTATGTTCACCCGCTCAATGTTTGAGACGCATGACATGATCGCCCAACATCAGCTACTGACCCGCGTCGCCGCGTTGATTGACGATAACACGCTGCGCACTACCCTTGGCGAACACTACGGAACTATCAACGCCGCCAATCTGCAAAAAGCCCACGCTAAGCTGGAAACCGGGCGCTCGGTCGGCAAAATCGTGCTGGAGGGTTTTTAAATGCGCGATGAGGCCATTATGCCGATCGCGCCTTGATATCACGAGCGCCTCACCTCGGTGAGGCGCCTTCTTTAACCCTTCGAGCTGCGCTTTTCTCATCCTGCCCTAACCAGGCTAAGCTTACCCTTGCCGCGCAAAAAACACTCACCCCCTTCCGCTTGATTTATCACGCTATTGCACAAGAGGTAATGCTATGCAGATCAACGCTATAGGTACGTACTCCGCCAGCCAGCCGCTCGAATCGATGTCTATCACCCGCCGCGAACCCGGCCCACAAGATGTGCAGATCGCCATTGCATACTGCGGCGTCTGCCATTCCGATCTCCATCAGGCGCGAGCGGAATGGGCCGGGACGCTGTATCCCTGCGTGCCGGGGCATGAAATCGTTGGCCGGGTGACGGCGGTCGGCGATGCCGTCTCAGGTTACGCCGTTGGCGATCTGGTGGGCGTCGGCTGTATGGTGGATAGCTGTAAGAAGTGCGAGGAGTGCGCTGAGGGACTGGAGAACTACTGCGACCATATGGTGCTGACCTATAACGGGCCGACCCAGGACGCGCCAGGGCATACGCTGGGCGGTTATTCACAGCAGATCGTGGTCAATGAACGCTACGTATTGCGGATAAATCATCCCGAAGCCCAGCTCGCCGCCGTCGCGCCGCTCTTGTGCGCCGGGATCACGACCTATTCTCCGCTGCGCCACTGGCACGCCGGGCCGGGCAAAAAAGTCGGCGTCGTCGGCATCGGCGGGTTGGGGCATATGGGGATCAAGTTGGCCCACGCCATGGGGGCCCACGTGGTGGCCTTTACCACCTCGGAATCCAAGCGTGACGCGGCCAGAGCGTTGGGCGCGGATGAGGTAGTGGTGTCGCGCAACGAAGACGAAATGGCGGCCCACGTCAAAAGCTTCGATTTCATCCTCAACACCGTGGCGGCGCCGCACAATCTCGATGCCTTCACCACGTTGCTGAAACGTGATGGCACCATGACGTTGGTTGGCGCCCCGGCCACGCCGCATCCATCGCCGGAAGTGTTCAATCTGATCTTCCGCCGCCGCTCGATTGCCGGCTCGATGATCGGCGGTATCCCGGAAACCCAGGAGATGCTCGACTTCTGCGCCGAACACGGCATCGTCGCCGATATCGAGCTGATTCGCGCCGATCAGATCAACGAAGCATGGGAAAGAATGGTCAAGGGCGACGTGAAATATCGCTTCGTGATCGACAGTTCGACTCTCGCCGGCTAAACGCCGCGGCGGAAAGTCCGCCGCCACTCCGTCGGGCTAACGCCAAAACGCGCTTTAAAGTGCTGGCGCCAGGTCACGGCGGAAAGATAGCCCACCGCTTCCGCCACCTGCTCGACCGGCAAATCCCCCGCTTCGAGCAGGCTCTGGCTGCGGCGCAGACGTTCAGCGGTCAACCAGTCGGCAATGCTCATCCCGGTCGCCCGGGCGAAGTGGCGGGTCAGGGTACGGCGGCTCATCGCCACCACCTCGGCCAGCGAATCAAGATTATGCGGCTCGGCAATATGCTGCTGCAGATAATCCAGCAAGCAGTTAATCCGCGCATCGCGGGTGTTGCACGGCACCGGCTGGGCGATAAACTGCGCCTGGCCGCCCTCGCGGTGCGGCGGCACGATCATCCGCCGGGCGATCTGGTTGGCGGCGAGGCTGCCAAAACGCTGGCGAATGATATACAGGCAGCAATCTAGCGCCGCCGCGGTACCCGCCGAGGTAATTACCTTCTGGTCATCGACGTACAGGGCGTTGATATCGAGCTGCACCTGCGGAAACAGGCGCTGGAAATCCTGCTCGAACTCCCAGTGGGTCGCCGCCCGCTTACCGTCGAGCAGCCCGGCGTAGCCAAGGACAAACGCGCCGAGGCACAGGCCGACGATTTCCGCGCCGTTATCGCGCGCCCGAATCAGGCTCGCGATCAACGCCTGCGGCGGGCACTGATTGACCTCGCCCCAGTAGGGCACCACCACGATATCCGCCTGTTCCATCGCGGTAAAATCACCGCTGGCGTACAGCGCAAAGCCGTCGCGGGCGCTGAGTAATCCCGGCTGTTCGGCGCAAATCTGCAGATTAAAACGTTTGGTTTCCGAGACCGTATCGCCAAACAGCATACAGGGGACGGCATAATGAAACGGGCTAAAGCCCTCTACGGCGACAATCGCCACGTCGGTTAATTTCATCATCCCTTCCCTTTGAGCAGATTAATAAACAACGGTTTCCCCATCCTGCGGAATACTGACTACCCCGGCAATCTGATTATCCGCGACGTACTGGCGCATCTCTTCGCGGCTCACCAGACAATGGTTGACTGCCTCCAGGTGGATGGCCATGATTTTCGCTTCCGGCAGGGCGAAATGCGCCTTCAACAGGTCCTCTTTGCCCATGATGATCGGGCCAAAGCCGATAACGTGAGCGTAGCCGGCGTTCAACACCACCACATCCGGGCGCAGCTTCAGCATGTCGGCTTCGATCTCATCGCGCCAGATGGTATCGCCAACCAGCCACAGCGTCTTCTCCTGCGGATGACGGAACACCACGCCGCAGGCCTCGCCCAGACGTTCAGCCATCGCCGGTACCGCGTAGGTACGGTCGCTGCCATGTTGCCCGGAAGTGGTTTTCTGCAGACTAACGCCGGCAAATTCGCTATCTGCCGACAGCAGGCGGATATCCTGAAATCCCTGGCTGCGCAGCAGCGCGGCGTCGGCTTCATGCTGGACGAATACCGGTAGGGTTTTTGGGATCGCCGCGATCGCCGCTTCGTCCCAATGATCGTCATGGGTATGGGTGACGATTACCGCATCGACGTCGATAATTTTTTCACGAGAAAACGGCAGCGCCACCAGCGGATTGCGCAGCTCGCTGCGCGCGGTTCCAGGGAATCCCGGCCAGGCGCCTTTGTCCGCCAGCATCGGGTCGATCAGGAATTTTTTACCTGCGTATTCAATAACCTGTGTAGCATTTCGGATATGGGTGATGTTCATGTTAGCGTTCCTCTGTGGGGTAATCTGCGAACATCGTACTGAGTACCAGCCTGGCGCAATATGGGCGTTTGGGCAATGATCGATGGAATCGGGCCAACCTGCGACGGTTGCCAATCACAGCCGGCTATGTTGTTCTGAGGGTTAAACTTTCTACAGGAATGGCAGGATGAAAAAGAAACTAACCGCCGCCGATATGCATAATCCGCAGGTCATCGCCGAGACGCCGTGGTTCAGCATGCGCAAGGTAGGTATTGATGTCGCCCCCGGCGAGCGGCGCGACTTTTATTCCATCCACTACCCACGCCCGGCGGTCGGGATTGTGGCGCTCCAGGACGACAAAGTGCTGCTGATTCGCCACTACCGTTATCTGATCGATAAGGTGGTATGGGCCATTCCCTCTGGCGGCGTCGATGAATGGGAAGAGCCCGCCGTCGCCGCGCTGCGCGAACTGCGCGAAGAGACCGGCTGGCAGGCGCAACACGCAGAGGAAATCATCCGCTACAACCCGTCATACGGCAGCAGCGACCAGCTGTTTATCACCTGGCTCGCCACCGATTTAAGCTGGGTTGGCATGGACGCAGATCAGGATGAAGTGATGGAAACCGGCTGGTTTACCTTCGAGGAGATAAACCAGCTGATCGCCCGCGGCGAAATGCCGGACGGGCTGTCTCTGGTGCCGCTGCTGCACCTGATGGCGCAGCGTAGATGATTACCAGCCCGGTACCGCGCCGCCGTTGAAGATGGTTTCTGCCGCCTTCGCCACTTCCGGCGACTGGTACGACTGCATAAACTCTTTCACGTTTTCGGCATCTTTATTCTCTTCACGCGCCACAATGATGTTCACGTACGGCGAGTTTTTGTCTTCAATAAAGATGCCGTCGCGCACCGGCGATAACCCGGTTTGCTGCAGGTAGGTGGTACTGATAATAGCGACATCGACCTTCGGATCGTCCAGCACCCGCGGCAGTTGCGCCCCTTCCAGCTCCATAATTTTCAGATTACGCGGATTACTGGTGATATCCACCGCCGTCGGCAGCAGGCCGGTACCCGCTTTGAGGGTAATCAGCTGCTCTTTTTGCAATAACAATAGCGCGCGGCCGAGGTTGGTCGGGTCGTTGGGAATGGCGATAGTCGCGCCATCTTTAATATCGGCAACGGATTTAATCTTGCGCGAATAGCCGGCCATGGGAAAGACGAAAGTATTGCCGATGGCCACCAGGTGGTAGCCGTGCGCTTTGTTGTCTTGTTCCAGATAGGGACGATGCTGGAAGACGTTGGCATCCAGCTCCCCGGCGTTGGTGGCATCGTTCGGCAGCAGCGAACCGCTAAAGCCCACCAGCTCGACGTCGAGGCCATACTTTTCTTTCGCCACCTTCTTCGCCACTTCCGCCACATCCTGTTCCGCGCCGTTAATCACGCCGACTTTTATGTGTTTGGCATTGTCATTCTTCTGGTCACAGCCCGCTAACAGCAGGCCAGCCAGCATCACTGCCGCCGCCGTGCGTAAACGCCATTTCATCGTTAGTACCCCGTCAGTCCATGGAAAGTCATTATTATTTTTCGAGCAAAACTATAACGATTTTGTGCTCGATTTTTAAACACGAAAAGGTATCAATAAGATGAAAATCGTCTAAGCGCCTTCCCCGGTAGCGCTTACGCTTACCGGGGCTACTAACCGAATACCCAACCGTGGCCGGGGAAATACGCTTAACTCAGGTCAACGTTTTTACTGGCGAACAGCCAGGTGAGCACAAAACCGCATAGATACGAAACCGCCAGACCGCCGGCGTACACCGCCATCCCCGCATAAATTCCGCTACCGGAGGTCATCAGCGGCAGCGCCACCAGCCCCGAGGGGCCGAACACCGTGTTCAGGCCGACCGGCAGCCCCAGCCAGGCGATCAGGCCCACGAAGAAACCGCCGCAGGCGCCGCCGATACAGGCGGTGATAAATGGTTTCATACGCGGCAGGGTCACGCCGTAAATCAGCGGTTCGCCAATGCCGAGGAAGCCCGGAATAATCGCCCCTTTGATCTGGGTTCGCAGCAGCGAATCGCGCTTTGCGCGCCAGAACAGCGCCAGCGCCGCGCCCACCTGCCCGGCCCCGGCCATCGCCAGGATCGGGAACAGCGAGTTAAAGCCCTGCGCATCCACCAGCGCAAAATAGACCGGTACAAACCCCTGATGCACGCCGAACATCACCGCCAGCAGGAACAGCCCTGCCAGCACCGCCGAGCCAAACGGATTACCGTTAAGATGCAGGAACAGCCACGACATACCGGTAAACAGCCAGCCGCCAATCGGCATAATCACCGTAAAGGTCACTGCGCCCATAATCAGCAGCGTCACCGCCGAGGTAAGGATCATATCGAGGTTAGCAGGCATTATCCGACGCACCTGACGTTCTACCCACGCGCCAAGAATCGAGGCGATTAGCACGCCGATAATATTGCCGCGCGGGTCGATACCGTGGCCGAAGAAGGTCGAAATTCCGGCGTAGAATCCGCTGGTCGCTTCCGGGTTGTAGCCCAGCACGAACAGCGAGGCGATAATCGCGCCGTTCACGCCAGAACCGCCGAAGGCTTTCTGAGCGTTATAGCCAATCAGGATACTCAGGAAGGTAAACATCCCTTTGCTGAATACCTTCATGTAGCCAATCAGCGCCACCAGGCTGGCGTTAGGGTGCGCGTTCTCCAGCACGAAGATTTGTTCCGCCAGCGTAGCAAAGCCCAGCAGCAGCCCGACGGCGATGAAGCCGGGGATCAACGGCGTAAAGATAGTGGCGAACTTCGCGAGAAATTTCTGTACCCCGCTGGTCTGCTTGCTCTTCAGCGCCTGCTTTTTCTCCGCTGCCACATCCGCCAGCGAGGCGGCTGCCTGCGGCGCCGCGTCCATCAGGCCGTTCATCATTTCCGCGGCGGTCTGCGCCTTGCCGGGGCCTAATACCACCTGGAACTGTTCATCGCTGACGATAACCCCCATCACGCCATCAATCTGGCGAATGGCGGCGCTATCGGCCAGGCTATCATCGCGCAGGGTCAAGCGCAGGCGCGTCATGCAGTTACCCGCCTGCGCCACGTTTGCGGCCCCGCCGACGTGGGCCAGGATCCGCGCTATCATCTCTTTAGTTATTTTTGCCATTGCCTGTTACCTGTCTGTCGGCGCTCAGGTGTTGCTTAGCGCCTTGCGGATATAACCGTTGTTTTTCGCCAGCAGCGACTGCGCTTCTGCGGCGCTTAAGTCAGCCAACACCATCACAATCGCCGTCTTACAGTGGCGGCCACAGGCATCCAGCGCATTCTGCGCGGTGGCGCGATCGCAGTCGGTCGCTTCCATCACGATAGACACCTGGCGCTCAATCAGCTTGGCATTGGTCGCTTCGACATCCACCATCAGGTTGCTGTAGACCTTACCGATGCGGATCATCGCCCCGGTGGAGATCATATTCAGCACCAGTTTCTGCGCGGTGCCGGCTTTCAGGCGGGTCGATCCGGTAACCACTTCCGGGCCGACCACCGGGGTAATCGCCACGTCCGCCAGCTGCGCCATTTCACCGTGCGGGTTACAGCTGACGATAGCGACAAACGCATTCTGGCTATGGGCGTATTCCATCGCGCCAATGACGTACGGCGTACGCCCGCTGGCCGCCAGCCCCACCAGTACATCACGGTTGCTGAAGTTAAGGTTCTGCAGATCCATCGCCCCTTGCGCTTTATTGTCTTCCACGTTTTCCACGGCGCTCAGAATCGCTTTATGTCCGCCGGCGATAATCCCCACCACCTGCTCCGGACGGGTGCCAAAGGTCGGCGGGCATTCGCTGGCGTCCAGAATACCCAAACGCCCCGACGTGCCGGCGCCGATGTAAATCAGCCGTCCCCCAGCCCGCAGCGCCGCCGCCACTTTATCCACGACTTCCGCTATCTGCGGCAAATAAGGCGTTATCGCCTGCGCCACTTGCTGATCTTCCTGGTTTATCACCGTCAGCATGTCGACGGTGGAGAGGGTGTCAATGTTGGCGCTGTTGGCGTTGCGTCGCTCGGTCATCAGTTTGCTCAGGTCGATACTCATAAAAACCTCGTTATTCTCAGTTGCGCGCAGTATAAGGAATTTTTTATTCCATTCATGTGAAGAGTATCACGATTAATACGCTTGGGATAATAGGAGAATTGTAGGTATAGCCAGAGATATTGCGGTAATAAAGGTGGAATATTTTATTACCGCAATCTGGAGTTAACGCACGTGTCAGTGGGGATTAAGGTGCTATAACGCCTTCGAAGAGGAACATTAATTGGCGCCGCCGCCCAGCGATTGCCAGAGCGTAATGCGGTTATTGAGGTCGGTCTGCTGCAGCGACAGCAGCGTCGCCTTCGCCGACCACAGCGTCCGCTGGGCGGTCAGCACCGACAGATAATCGCCAACCCCGGCCTGGTAACTCTTCATCGCGATATCCAGCGACTTCTGCTCGGCGGCAACATACTGCTGCTGGGCATCGAGCTGTTCACTCAGCGTTTCCCGGCGCGCCAGCGCATCGGCAACGTCCTTAAAGGCGCTCTGAATGGATTTCTCGTAGGTGGCAATCAGCCCCTTTTTCTCCGCTTGCGCATAGCGTAGCTGGGCCAGATTACTGCCGCCGGTGAACAGCGGCAGGCTGATAGAGGGCGCAAACGACCACACCTGCATGCCATGGCTGAACAGCGACGATAGCGAATCGCTGCCGACCCCGGCGCTGGCGGTCAGAGAAATGGACGGGAAAAAGTTCGCTCGCGCCGCGCCGATATCGGCATTAGCGCTCTTGAGATTATGTTCCGCCTCCTGAATATCCGGCCGGCGCAACAGTACCGATGATGATACCCCCGCCGGCACCAGCGCGATGCTGTTATCCCCCAGACTCTCCAGCGTACCGGGCAGCAGGCTCTCCGGCACGGTTTCCCCCGCCAGTAGGTTAATGGCGTTTTTATCCTGCGCCACCAGCGTACGATAGCTGGCGACGCTGGCTCGCGCCTGCTGATAGACGCTTTCCGCCGAACTTAAATCACCGGCGGAGGCGGTGCCCACCGCCATCTGGCGAGCGACGATTTTGCGCGAGTTCTCCGCGCTATCCATCGTCTGCTGCGCCAGCGCCAGATTGCTATTATCCGTCGCCAGCGTCACCCAGGCGGTGGTCAAATCGGCAATCATCGTCAGTCGGGTATTTTGCGCGGTGAATTCGCTGGCAAGCCAGCTTTCTCGCGCCGCGCGCGACAGGCTCTGGTTCTTGCCGAACAAGTCCAGTTCGAAGCTCGAGACCGCGCCGTCAGCCTGCGAGGTAGAACTTAGGCCGCTGGCGATCGTTTTGCTGCGGGTATGGCTCAGCTCGGCATCGACGGTGGGAAACAACGATGCGCGCGTTTCGCCATACTGGGCGCGAGCGGCTTCAATATCGGCCAATGCCTTTTGCACATCACGGTTGCTATTAAGCGCGATGCTGACCACTTTTTTTAGCCGCGCATCATTGACCACTTTTTGCCAGTCGCCGACCACCGCCGTCGATTCGCCGTGCGCGCCGGGAAGGGTCGCCGGCACCGGCGCGGCCGGGCGCTCGTAGTGCGGGTCAAGAGAAACGCAGCCCGCGGTCAGGAGCGCGATAAACATTAAACTCAAACGAAACATAACTTACTCCTGAGAAGGACGTGGGCGGGTAAAGAGACGCTTCACCAGCACAAAGAACAGTGGGACGAAGAACACCGCCAGCAGCGTCGCCGTCAGGGTGCCGCCGATAATCCCGGTACCGATCGCCACGCGGCTGTTGGCCCCGGCGCCGGTAGCAATGGCCAGCGGCAGTACTCCGGCGATAAATGCCAGCGAGGTCATGACAATCGGGCGCAGACGGGTCTGCGCGGCGCGGATCGCCGCCCGCGAGAGCGAATAGCCCTCATCCACCGCGGATTCAGCGAATTCAACGATAAGAATGGCGTTCTTCGACGACAGGCCAATGGTCGTCAACAGCGCCACCTGGAAATAGACGTCGTTACTTAAGCCGCGCAGCGTGGCCGCCAGCGCCGCGCCAAGCAGGCCTAACGGGATGACCATGATCACCGAGAACGGCACCGACCAGCTTTCATACAGCGCCGCCAGGCACAGGAACACCACCAGAATCGAAATGGCGTACAGGCTCATCGCCTGGCCGCTGGCCAGTTTTTCCTGCAGCGAAATACCGCTCCATGCCCAGGTGGAACCCGCCGGCAGGCTATCGGCCAGTTTTTCCATTTTGTCCATTGCCGCCCCTGAGCTGAAGCCCGCGGCGTTTTCCCCCTGGATCTCAAAGGCGGCTGAGCCGTTGTAGCGTACCAGGCTTTCCGGGCCGTATTCCCAATGGGTGGTGGCGAACGCGGTGAACGGCGTCATGCTGTTATCGCTGCCGCGGACAAACCATTTACCAAGATCGGACGGCACGGCGCGCGCGTCGCTCTCGCCCTGGATATAGACTTTTTTCACCCGGCCGCGATCGATAAAATCGTTGACGTACGTGCCGCCCCAGGCGCTGGAGAGCGTATCGGTCACGTCGCTGAGCGACAGCCCCAGCGAGACGGCTTTGTTGTTATCGATATCCACCTGCAGCTGTGGCATTTGTGGCAGATCGTTGGCGCGAACCGATTGCAGTTCGCCGCTCTGATTGGCTGCGGCCAGCAGTTGGCTGCGCAGCTTCATCAGGCTATCGCGATCGGTACCCCCGCTGGCCATCAGCTCGAAAGTGAAGCCGTTACTTTGCCCAAGGCCGTCCACCGATGGCGGCGTCATGGCGAACAGGGTGGCGTCGCGGATCGCGCCCAGCTCTTTGTTGGCGCGCAGCGCAATGGCCTGCGCGATATTTTCGTCGCCTTTGCGCTGCGACCAGTTTTTCAATGAGACGAAGGCCATACCGGCGTTCTGACCGCTGCCGCTGAAACTGAAGCCGTCGACGGTGAAGATAACCTCGGTATTGGCTTTCTCTTTGGTGAGGAACCAGTCGGTCACCTGACGGCGCACCTCGGCGGTACGCACCGCCGTCGCCCCGGCAGGCAAGGTGTACTGGACCATGATTTCGCCCTGATCCTCCACCGGCAGGAAGCTGCCCGGCAGTTTCCACATCGCCAGCGCCATCGCCCCGCAAATCAAGGCGTAAGCGCCCATCATCACCGCGCCGCGGCGTAGGCCGCCGAGTACGCGACGCTGGTAGCCCTCTTCTGTACGCCCCCACAGGCGATTAAAGGCGCCGAAGAAGCCTTTGTCATGAGGTTTGGAGTGGCTTAGCAGCGCGCCGCACAGCGCCGGAGTGAGGGTTAACGCTACGACCACCGACAGCATCATCGCCGAGATGATCGTCACCGAGAACTGGCGATAGATTACCCCGGTCGAGCCGCCGAAAAAGGCCATTGGCAAGAATACCGCCGACAGCACCAGGGCGATCGCCACCAGCGCGCCGGAAATTTCGCCCATCGATTTTTCGGTGGCTTCGCGGGCGGGCAGCCCTTCGTCGCGCATAATCCGTTCGACGTTTTCCACTACCACAATGGCATCATCCACCAGCAGGCCGATCGCCAGCACCATGGCGAACAGTGTCAGGGTATTAATGGAGTAGCCGAACAGCGCCAGTACCCCGAAGGTGCCAAGTAACACGACCGGTACCGCTACCGCCGGAATGAGCGTCGCGCGGAAGTTCTGCAGGAACAGATACATTACGCAGACCACGAGAATAATCGCTTCAAACAGCGTCTGGATCACGTCCTCGACCGAGATTTTGATGAACTCGGTGCTGTCTTTCGGGTAGGCGATATCGTAGCCCTGAGGCATCTGACGCTGGAATTCAGCGATTTTGCTTTTCACCAGCGTCGCGGTATCCAGCGCGTTGGCGCCGGGCGCCATCATTACCGCAATCCCGGCGGCGGGGTGGCCGTTCAGATTAGCGGTAGCGGTGTAATCCTCGCTGCCCATTTCCACCCGCGCGACATCGCTCAGGCGCACCACTGAACCGTCTGACTGGCTCTTTACAATGATCGCTTTGAACTGGTCAGGTGTTTGCAGCCGCGACTGCGCGCGCACGGTAGCGGTCAATTGCTGGGCATTGGACGACGGTAGCGCGCCGATTTTACCCGCGGAGACCTGCACGTTCTGCGCCTCAATCGCCGACTGTACGTCGGAAGGCATCAACGAGTAAGAGGCGAGTTTGGTCGGGTCCATCCAGATGCGCATCGCGTATTCGGCGCCGAATACCTGCAGGCTGCCGACGCCCTCCACGCGCGCCAGCGGGTCCTGCATATTGCTGACCAGCCAATCGGAGATATCAGAACTGGTGGCGCGGTTGGTTTTGTCATACACCGCGAGGATTAACAGGAAACTGCTTTGCGATTTTTCTACCGTTACGCCAGATTGCTGTACTTCACTCGGCAGACGCGATTCCGCCTGCTGCACTTTGTTTTGTACCTGTACCTGAGCGGTATCCGGATCGGTTCCCTGCTCAAAGGTGACGGTAATACTCACCGTACCATCCGAACTGCTGGTGGAGGTGAAATAAAGTAAGTTATCCAGTCCGGTGAGCTGCTGCTCGATAACCTGGGTGACGCTGTTTTCCAGGGTTTCTGCGGAAGCTCCGGTATAGGTAGCGGATATTTTGACCGCCGGCGGGGCGACGTCCGGATATTGCCCCACCGGCAGCGTGCGGATCGCCAGCGCCCCGGCAAGCATGATAAGGATAGCGATCACCCAGGCAAAGACCGGGCGCCGTACGAAGAAACGGGAGAACATCAGGCATTGCCTCCGTTATTTTTGACGGCAACGGCCTTCACCGCTTGTCCGGGGGATACTTTACCGGTGCCTTCGACAATCAGCTTGTCGCCCGCTTTCAGACCGCTCAGCACCAGCCATTTATCGCCGTAGGTATCGCCGGTTTGCACGGTACGCTGCTCAACGTTGTTGTCGGCATCGACAACCAGCGCCGTGGCGTCGCCTTTGGCATCGCGGGTGATACCCTGCTGCGGCGCGAGGATCGCGTCGTTCATGATGCCTTCATCGATACGCGCGCGGACAAACATTCCCGGCAGCAGGACGTGCTGCGGGTTGGGGAAGATGGCGCGCAGGGTCACCGAGCCAGTGGATTCATCGACGGCGACTTCGGTGAGCGCCAAATGCCCTTTTTCGGGATAGGTACTGCCATCTTCAAGGGTTAACGTCACGCTGAGGGTATCGCTGTTGCTGGCCAGGCTCTGCCTGCGTAAACGCAGGAGATCGACACTGGATCGCGTCAGATCGACATACATGGTGTCGAGGCCGCGGATCGTCGCCAGCGCGGTATCCTGGTCTGCAGAGACCAGCGCTCCCGGCGTGACCGAGGAGATGCCGATGCGCCCGGCAATCGGCGCGGTGACGGTGGTCCAGTTCAGGTTGATGCGCGCGCTCTCGAGCGCCGCTTTTTTCGACTCCACACTGGCCTTGTCCTGGGCGCAGGCGGAGGCAGCGTCGTCGGCATCCTGGCGAGAGACGCCGTTATCTCTGACCAACGACGCGTAGCGCTGGGCTTTCTGGCAATCAGAGACCACCAGCGCCTGCGCCTGCTTCAACGCGGCCGCCGCTTCGTTCCAGGTGGCGCGATAACTGGAGGGATCGATCTGGTAAAGGGCCTGCCCGGCCTTCACCATATCGCCTTCGGTAAACAGGCGCTTCTGAATGATACCGCCGACCTGCGGGCGCACTTCGGCGCTGAGCGAGGCGGTAGTGCGGCCAGTCAGTTGGCTGACCACCGGCACCGGCTGGGCTTGCAGCGTAACAATTCCCACCTCCGGCGTGGGTTGTTGCGGCGCAGTTGTCTGCGCATTATCGCATCCGCTCAGGAGAAATAATGCTGTCGCGATGGGGGCTATGATGTGTTTCATTTTATTTTCTCAAGATGTAAGACGTCCCCCCGTGAATTAAATCGCGAGGAAAAGAGGGGCGCGGTGACATTTCGTCTCAATGGAAATATCGCAATAGAGCTCAGATGTTCCTTAACACTATTATTATTGTGGGGATTCTCAGCCCGCCCTTTCGAAAGTCATGGAAAGGTTATTTCGCTTACTTTGAAGGTCAAAATTAAGACAAAAAATAATGGAGAAAATAAGAATATTTTGTGAAAGTCAGGAGAGGAAAATATAACGATAGCCTGTGCAACTGGAGAAACTTAATGGCTCTAATAATTACAAAAAGCATTAATCCCGACGATCAACAAGAATTGCTGGCAGGCCTGCGTGAATACAATTCACGCTACCTCGACCCGACGCAGTTTGGCGATCTGGGCATTTACTCCCGCGATGAGCAAGCGGTGATGCGTGGCGGGCTTATCGCCAAACGCAAAGGCAACTGGCTGTGTATCGAATACCTGTGGGTGAGCGAAGAGATGCGCGGCAACGGCCTGGGCCGCGAGCTTATGCAGGAGGCAGAACAGCAGGCGCAGGCGTTGGGCTGCAGTCATTTGCTGGTCGATACCTTTAGCTTCCAGGCGCTGCCGTTTTATCAGAAATTAGGCTATCAGTTGCAGATGTCGCTGCCCGATTTCCCGCACGCGGGTATGCAACGCCACTATTTATCGAAGACGCTGTAACGATAACCCCGGATTGCGCTGCGCTTATCCGGGCTACCCGACTGTGCGATTTGGTAGCCCGGACAAGGCGCAACGCGCCGCCTCCGGGAAAATCCCTGTGCCAGGAGAGCCATAAGGCAGAAGCAGTATCAGCATCTGAATTAACACAACATCACGCCTTAACCGCCGACCCCGTGGCCCATTAACGCCAGCGCGTGGCTAACAATGGTCTGCCGGGTTACCGCCTGTAAACGCGGGTCGCTATGGATGCGCGAGAACGGCACCAGCACCAGGCTAATCACCGTGGTAAACAGCAGTTCCGGCGCCAGCGCCGGGTTAATTTTCCCCTCCTGCTGCCAGCGACGAACCGTCTCCAGCATCACCTGAAAACGCTCCTCGCCGAAGCGCGCATCCATGTGCTGGCGCAGCATCGGCATCTCGCCGATGATCTCCTGCATCCACAGCGGCGCGAACCAGGCATTTTGCTCCGCCATGTCCGCCAGCGTCTCAACCATCATCGTCAACGCCGTCACCGGATCCTGCGGATGGTCGACAAAAATGCGGCTGATATCGTTACGCAGCGGCATAAAGCGCTCTTCCAGCAAATTCTCAATCAGCGCTTCCCGCGACGTAAAATAGTAATTCAGCATCGCCGGCGTCACCCCGGCCTCTTTGGCAATGGCATTTAGCGACACGCGGGCCGCGCCGTGGCGAGCAAACAGCGCCAGGGCGATATCTATCAACTGCTCGCGGTTAGCGGTTCCCGGCTTTTTACCGCGTGGCCGACCGGGGCGGCGCGGCGCTTCATTAGCTTTTAGTGCTGGCATATGCTGGCGATCTCTTGACCCGATTCATCATTTCCCTAAATATTAATTATGCATTTAATTAATTTCAAGCGAGTGATGCAATGACATCTGAAGTCGCAAACCAACCGGCGCCCTCAATCCGCCTGCTGTTCAGCGCCCTGCTGCTGGTGATGCTACTGTCGGCGCTGGACCAGACCATTGTCTCCACCGCCTTGCCTACTATCGTTGGCGAGCTCGGCGGGCTGGATAAACTTTCGTGGGTGGTCACCGCCTATATCCTCAGCTCGACCATCGTGGTGCCGCTGTACGGTAAATTCGGCGATCTTTTCGGGCGCAAAATCGTGCTGCAGGTGGCGATCGTGCTGTTTCTTGCCGGTTCCGCGCTCTGCGGGCTGGCGCAAAACATGACGCAATTAGTACTGATGCGCGCGCTGCAGGGGCTCGGCGGCGGCGGCCTGATGGTGATCAGCATGGCGGCGGTCGCCGACGTTATCCCACCCGCCAACCGTGGGCGCTATCAGGGGTTGTTCGGCGGCGTCTTCGGCCTGGCGACGGTTATCGGCCCGCTGATCGGCGGTTTCCTGGTACAGCACGCCTCGTGGCGCTGGATTTTCTATATCAACCTGCCGCTGGGTCTGTTCGCGCTGCTGGTTATCGGCGCGGTATTCCACAGCAGCAACAAACGCAGCCAGCATCAGATTGACTGGCTGGGGGCGATTTACCTCAGCATGGCGCTGTTATGCATCATCCTGTTTACCTCGGAAGGCGGCAGCGTCCATGCGTGGAATGACCCGCAGCTGTGGTGCATTCTGGCCTTCGGCATCGTGGGGATCATCGGTTTTATCTACGAAGAACGGATTGCCGCCGAGCCGATTATTCCGCTGTCGCTGTTCCGCAACCGTAGCTTCCTGCTGTGCAGCCTGATTGGCTTTGTTATCGGCATGTCGCTGTTCGGTTCGGTCACTTTCCTGCCGCTCTATCTGCAGGTGGTGAAAGAGGCGACGCCAACCGAGGCCGGGTTACAGTTAATCCCGCTGATGGGCGGCCTGCTGCTGACCTCCATTATCAGCGGCCGGGTGATTAGCCACACCGGGAAATACCGGATTTTCCCGATTATCGGTACCCTGCTCGGCGTGACCGGCATGGTGCTGCTGACCCGCATCACCATTCATTCGCCGATGTGGCAGTTATACCTGTTTACCGGCGTGCTCGGCGCGGGTCTGGGGCTGGTGATGCAGGTACTGGTGCTGGCGGTACAGAACGCGATGCCGGCGCAGATGTACGGTGTTGCCACTTCCGGCGTGACCCTGTTCCGCTCGATTGGCGGCTCCATCGGCGTGGCATTGTTCGGCGCGGTCTTTACCCATGTGCTGCAAAATAACCTGCAGAAACTGCTGCCTGAGGGCGCGGTGCTGCCGCCAGCCATGAATCCGGTGGCGGTACAGCATCTGCCAGCGGCGATCCGTCTCGATTATCTCGACGCCTTCGGCGCGGCGATCCATGCGGCATTCCTGATGGCGGCCTGCATTATGGCCGTCGCGTTTGTCCTTTCCTGGCTATTGAAGGAGGCGCCGCTGAAAAGCGCGGCGCATTAAGCGGCCCCGGCAATGCGTAGCAAGGACTGGCGCAGCGCCGGCGCGGCAAAATCGATAAATTTCCGCAGCTTAAGCGGAGCCAGCTCCCGCGCGGTATATAACAAATGAACCGGCGCGGGCTCCGGCTCGACGCTTTCCAGCAGCAGACGCAGTTCCCCGCAGCGCAGGCCATCCAGCGCCTGATAGTGCAGCAAGCGGGCCACCCCAACGCCCAGTCGGGCGGCATCGGCGGCGCTCTCCGGCGTGGTGACGGCCAACACCGGCGGCAGATTAATCAGCTGATCTTCCCGTTCAACGGCGCGAAAGCGCCAGCCGCGATAGGGCATCGGCGATTCAATACGGATGATCGGCAACGCCGCCAGATCGCGCGGACGCTGCGGTTCGCCGTATTTCGCCAACAGCGCGGGATGGGCGCAGGCGACAATGCGCATCGCGCCGAGCCGGGTCGCCACCATGCTGCTATCAGCCAGTTCGCCAATCCGTACCGCCAAATCGATATGGTCGCCGACCAGATCGGCATTACTATCGCTAAGTAACAAACGTACGCGAATTTGCGGATAACGGGCGATAAATTCACTAATGACTGGCAGAACGTGCTGGCGACCAAACATCGTCGGCGCGGAGATCACCAGCTCGCCCTTCGGCTCCTGGTATTCACCCGTTGCCCGGCGTTCGGCGTTTTCCACCTCTTCGAGGATCCGCCGCGCGGCGGCAACATAATCGACGCCGGCATCGGTGAGGGTGAGTTTACGGGTAGTGCGCGTCAATAAACGGACTCCCAGCGCGCTCTCCAGCTCGCCGATATTACGGCTCACGGTAGTCAACGGCGTATTCAGCGCCCGCGCCGCCGCCGACATACTGCCCAGTTCAGTGACTTTCACCAGCAGCGCCATAGCGCTTAATCGGTCCATTATTCTCCCGTTATCCGGAAAGATGATTACCAGATAAGCAGTATTATCATTTTTCACAGCACAGTCCATGATAGCCCCCTACCTTCAGGAGGCGTTATGGCAGCAACCTTTCTCGATATCGCTATCACCCCGGATGTCATGGATGTGCAACATGAAATGGGCAGCGACCAGCTGTGGCAAACGCCGCACAGCCGCCGTCAGGCGGATCGCTTCGGCGCCAGCGAAGAAGGGATGATCGCTACCCGCGACAGTTTTTATCTGGCGACGGTGTCGCAAAGCGGCTGGCCCTACATTCAGCATCGCGGCGGCCCGCCGGGTTTTCTGCGCCTGCTGGATGACACCACGCTGGCCATGGCCGATTTCGGCGGTAATCGCCAGTACATTACCACCGGCAACCTGCGCGGCAGCGACCGGGCCTGCCTGTTTTTGATGGATTACCCGCGCCGTGCCAGGCTGAAGATCTACGCTACCGTCGAGGTGCTGGCGGCGGAAGAGCAGCCTGAGCTGCTGGCGTTAGTGACGCCGGCAAACTATCGCGCTCGCATCGAACGCCTGTTTCGTTTTCATCTGCAGGCTTTTGACTGGAACTGCCCGCAGCACATTACGCCGCGCTACAGCGCACAGCAGGTCGCGGAATACAGCCAGAGCCTGCAAGAGCGTATTCATGAACTGGAGCAGGAGAATCAGCGCCTGCAGCATCAATTATCCCCAAAAGGAGAGTCCTGATGAGCGAACAACGTCCCCCGTTACCGCCGTTCACCCGCGACAGCGCAGTGCAGAAGGTGCGCGCCGCAGAAGATGGCTGGAACAGCCGCGATGCGCAAAAAGTCGCGCTGGCTTATACCGTGGATAGCGAATGGCGCAACCGCAGCGAATTTGTCCACGGACGGGGGCAAATCGTGGAGTTTCTGCAGCGAAAATGGCGTAAAGAGCTGCAATACCGGCTGATTAAGGAGCTATGGGCGTGGCAGGAGAATCGCATCGCCGTACGCTTCGCCTATGAGTGGTGCGACGACAGCGGCAACTGGTTTCGTTCGTACGGCAATGAAAACTGGCAGTTTGATGAGCACGGCCTAATGTCCACACGCTACGCCTGCATTAACGATTTGCCGATCGCGGAAAGCGAGCGCCTGTTCCACTGGCCCCAGGGTCGCCGCCCTGACGATCATCCGGGGCTAAGCGAACTGGGACTGTAAACAGGCGCGCGACGACGGGTTAATCGGCTTTCGGGAAGTCCACTACCGTGTCGTTAACCCGGTTCACCATGTTGGTGAACAGGATAGCGCTGACGGCGCTGATGATCTCAATCACCTGCTGGTCGCTAAAACCGGCGTGACGCAGCGCGGCGACGTCCGCTTCCGGCAGCGTACCGGTGGTGGTCACCAGCGTTTGGGCGAATTTCACCAGCGCGTCCAGGTGCGCATCTTCCGTATACTCGCCGCGGCGCAGGGCGTGGATTTGCTCGCCGCTGAAGCCCGCTTTTTTGGCCATCAGGGTATGGGCGGCCAGGCAGTAATCACAGCCGGTCGCTTCGCTGACCGATAAATTAATCGCCTCCAGCTCCTGCGCGCTAAGGCTGCTTTTATGCAGCATCGCGTTGTGCGCCAGCGCCTGCTGCAGCGCCGCCGGCGAGTGGCCGCCGATGGTCAGATAGGCATTCGGCACTTTACCCATCGCTTTTTTAATTCCGGCGAAAATATCGGCGGCTTTCCCGGTGGCATCTTGTTCACGGATATCGGCTAAGCGGCTCATGGTGTACTCCTGTTATTGGTGGGTAGTTGTGGCAATGGAGACATCTTAGTGGTCGGCGGCGTGCTAGACTGGCGCTCTTCGTCTCATTTTTTTGTCTTATCGTCTCAGGAGTCGCATGGATAGTTTGAGCCATCTGTTGACGCTGCTGGCCCCGCGTTGCGAAGTGAATCTGCATTGCCGTTTCGGCGGCCGCTGGCAGGCCGGACACGATCAAATGCGCGCGGGCGTGGTGCCGTGGCACTTTGTGTTGCGCGGCGAAGGGCGTCTAACCGTTGGTCATCAAACCCGCCACATGCGCGCCGGCGACGTGATCCTGCTGCCGCACGGTTCGCCGCATCTGATGGAGAGCCTGGTGGAGTGGGGTCAGGTACTGCCCGTCGCCCATCGCTTTAACGGCACGCTAACGGAAGTGCGTACCGCCGTGGAAAGCGACGCGCTGGAGATGCTGTGCGGCGAGTTTTACTTCGGCCCGCACGTCAACTGGCTGTTCGCCGAAGAGTCGGCGCTGATCCATTTACATACCGATGAGCGCGAAGATTGCCCGGAACTGGATATTTTGCTTAACGTGCTGGTGCGCGAAAGCCTGGCGGAACATCCCGGCGGCAGCGCTATCGTGCGCAGCCTTGGCGATACGCTGCTGGTATTGCTGTTACGTACCCTGCTCGGCGCACAGGAGCCGCCGGGCGGCCTGCTGCGCCTGATGAGCGATGCGCGGCTGATGCCGGCCGTTCTCGCGGTGCTGGCCGCGCCGGAACAGCCGTGGACTATCGAGAGCATGGCGGCGCGGGCGTTTTTATCGCGCGCCACCTTCGCCCGCCATTTTGCCCGCGTCTATCATCTGACGCCGCAGGCGTGGCTGTCGCAGCTGCGGATGGCGATGGCCGCTCGCCTGCTACATCTTGATCGCCAGACGCGGCTGGAAGTGATTGCCGAACGCTGCGGTTTTCAATCACAGGCTTCATTTGCGAAAACCTTTAAAAAACACTACGGCATGACGCCGGGCGAGTGGCGTCAGCAGTAAAACACGCGCCGCGTCGCCGCCGTGCTATGATTCCTGCTTTGCGCTATTTCACGCGAGGGAAAAATGGGTTCCAGCAAAAGAGGGATGTTGAACGTATTGATCGCCGCCGTCCTGTGGGGCAGTTCCGGGGTCTGCGCGCAGTACATTATGCAGCAAAGTCAGATGTCATCGCCTTATCTGACCATGATCCGCCTGCTGTTCGCCGGGCTGATTTTGCTGATGCTCGCCTTCGTTCACGGCGACAAAATTTTCCGCGTCATGCAAAACCGCAAAGATGCCCTTAGCCTGCTGTTTTTCTCGCTGGTCGGCGCGTTAACCGTGCAGTACACCTTCCTGATGACCATCGAGAAGTCGAACGCCGCCACCGCCACGGTGCTACAGTTTTTATCGCCGACGATTATCGTCGCCTGGTTCGCGCTGGCGCGTAAGGCCCGGCCCAGTCCCTTTGTGCTGCTGGCGATTGGCACCTCGCTTGCCGGCACCTTCCTGCTGGTCACCCACGGCAACCCGACCTCGCTCTCCATCTCGCCGGCGGCGCTGTTCTGGGGGATCGCCTCAGCCTTCGCGGCGGCGTTTTATACCACCTATCCCTCAACGCTTATCGCCCGCTACGGCACGCTGCCGATCGTCGGCTGGAGCATGCTGATTGGCGGGGCGATGCTGTTGCCGTTTTATGGCAGCCAAAGCGCGAACTTTGTGGTGAACGGCCGTCTGCTGCTGGCGTTTTTCTATCTCGTGGTGATCGGTACCTCGCTGACCTTCAGCCTGTATCTCAACGGCGCCCAGCAGATTGGCGGCGCGAAAGCCGGGATCCTCAGCTGCGCCGAGCCGCTGAGCAGCGCCCTGCTCTCTCTCTTGCTGTTGGGTATTACCTTTACCCTGCCGGACTGGCTTGGGACGCTGTTGATTCTCTCTTCGGTCATTCTTATCGCGGTGGATTCCCGGCGGCGGGTACGCGCGGCGTAATAGCAATCGTCTGATTTTAAACAACAAAAAATGTCTAACATTTGCGCAATTCACCTGCTGCGCATATAGTTGACTGAAGCGAAAAGTGAAGGAGAAGCGCCATGAAAGCGTGTTGGATGTTGTGTCTGGTTACTGCCCTTAGCGCCAGCGCGGCGTGGGCCGAATCGCCGCTGCAAAGCCTGCAGTTTGAGCAGCAAAAACAGCAGGTGTTGAAAGCGGTGAAGGAAAAATGCGCCCCGGCGAGCACCCTCAGCGATAACGATTTCGCCAATAAAATCCTCGCCTCGAAAGACAACCAGAGTTACGTTCGCGAAGCGACGCTGGCGAAAGAGCGCAATAATCAAAAAGGCTATCTGGCCGCCATTGATAAAATTCGCTGCCCGGAGAAGTAACGGGCTGAATTATCAGGAAAACCGTTGCCACTCCAAATTATCCTGACCTGAGTTCGGTACTTCGCCGGACTCAGGCTTTACGTCCCATGAGGGCGTTACCCTCACCGTATCTCCTAAATAATATGTTTTATCGCGATGAGCTATCAGAGGCCGCCAGGTAGCGATCGTGTCAGTATAAGTGTAAGCTCCACATATCTGCTCACTGGAGATCTCATCATGACTGTAAAACGTAAAACGCAAAACGTGACCGTCACTCTCGAACGGGATTTACTCAATCGTGCGCGCGAAGCCGGTGTAAATATGAGCGCTACATTAGCCGCAGCGCTTGATGCTGAGCTGAAAAAACATGCTGCCCTGCGTTGGCGAGAAGCTAATGCTGAAGCAATAGCTGCAATGAATGCTTTAGGGGAAGAGACCGGATGCTTTTCTGATGAATATCGGAGTTTTTGACAGTGCAATATTATGTCTACAGAAGTACCAGTAAAAACCCGGCCTTCCCACTTTTAATTGATGTTACCAGTGACATTATTGGCGACATTAATCGCCGCTTAGTGATCCCGTTAATGCCCGTTGAGCGACTCGGTGTTAATCCCGCTCCGGAGCGTTTAAACCCGATACTGGCTTTGGTTGACGGGAAAAAATACGTTTTGATGACACACGAAGCGGCAACCATTCCTGTTAAAGCCTTAGGAGTCGAGTTTTGCGATGCGAGCGGATACCGCAACGCTATTAAAGGAGCGCTCGATTTCATGCTTGATGGCATTTAGACACGCATATTTAGAATATCTCCGCACCTCTAGGGAATAATTAAGTCGCCGCGCAGCAGGCTGCCGCCGGGCTGCGGGCTTTTCCCGATCAGCCAGTTGACGATCCGCGAAGCCATCGCATCCATCGAATACTCAATCGCCGGGATGGTTGGAATACCCGGCATCTGCAGCGAACCCGCGAGACTGAAGACCATCACTTTTTCCGGCACCGCGCGGTTAAACGCCTGCAGCTGCGGCACTACCCGCTGCGCCTGCAGTTCATCGCTCACCAACAGCGCATTAAAGTTCAGGGTAGTGGCGTTATTCATCAACTCCTGCACCGCCACCGACGACGAGGCGCAGTCCAGGAAGACCAGGTTGCGATTAAACGGCAGGAAGTTCTTCTCCAGCGCATGCTTATAGCCCAGCAGCACCTGGTCGGCAAAGCCGCTCCCCTGCGGATGGATCAGCGCAATCTGCCGCCGCCCCTGATTAATCAGATAATGACAGGCGGTTTCCGCGGCGAAGGCGTGATCAAACTGAATACTGTTCTCGCCATCGCTTTCCAGACAATCAATCAGCACCACATCGGGGCGTTCGATCTGCAGCGGAAAGCGCGCGCCGATGATCAGCACGTCATCGCACAGGCCACAGGTGAGTTCATCCAGCGCGCTTAATACGTCGCCGCGGTTATTGGCGAAGCGCAGCAGTAGATGCTTCTGATGCTGGCTGAGCTGTTTTTCCAGGGCGTAGAGATAGCTGGTGGTCTGATTGATGTTGTCCTGCGCGCAAATCACGCCGATACAGCCCGTCGACTGGCTCAGTAAGGATTGGGCAATCATATTGGGCCGGTAGTTCAGCGTTTCCGCCGCCTGAAGCACCGCCTGGCGGCTGGCCTCTTTTACCCCGCGCGAACCGCTCAGCACGCGCGAAACCGTGGCTTTCGATACCCCGGCTAACCGTGATACATCATTGATTGTCGACATCTTTTTTCCCCTGGCAGGTGCGGCTTAGCCCCTGTAACGCTGTGTCCTGAATCGCTTCAATTATAACCAGCGGCAGTATAGCCGTTTCCTTTTTTATTTGGAAACCGATTTTCCATTTCGGCAAAAAACCACGCCAAATCGACATTATTTTGTGAGCGAAATCTAATTAGTAAGGCCGCTAACGGTGAGTTATTGACCGCGCTCACAGTTCTGTTTTTTATAAATGGAAACCGGTTTCCGTCTGATATCAAATCATCCTCGCAATAACTTTTTACATATGAGGAAAGCCGTCGATGTACAAGATTATGCTGTGTTGCTCCGCCGGGATGTCCACCAGCCTGCTGGTGAGGAAAATGGTGGATGCCGCAAAGGAACGCGACCTGCCGGTGCAGATTGACGCCTATGGCGTTGCCGAATTTGATATGCAGTTTCCGCAATACCAGGTGGTGCTGCTTGGCCCCCAGGTCAAATACATGCTGAAAATGCTTAGCGAGAAAGCCGCTCCCCTGAATATTCCCGTCCAGCCTATCGATACGATGGATTACGGAATGCAGCGGGGAGATAACGTTCTGAATTATGCCCTGTCGCTGATCGCCGCGGCGCACTAAGAGGTGTTCAAATGAGTTCTCTGTATCAGTCGATGATTGCCGTGATCGAGCAGTCTATTACTCCGCTGGCAGGACGCCTTGGGCAACAGAAATATGTTATCGCCATCCGCGATGGCTTTACCGCCGCATTGCCGTTCATGATCATCGGCTCTTTCATGCTGGTATTTATCTTTCCGCCTTTCTCGCCGGAGACCACTAACGGTTTTGCCCGCGGCTGGCTGGATTTTTCCCAGCAGTACCGTGAACAGCTGATGCTGCCGTTTAACCTCAGCATGGGCGTGATGACCTTTTTTATCTCAGTCGGCATCGGCGCCAGCCTCGGACGCCAGTTCCAGCTCGATCCGGTCATGTCAGGCCTGCTGGCGTTTATGGCCTTCCTGCTGGTCGCCGCGCCCTATGCCGATGGCAAAATTTCTACTCAGTATTTATCCGGCCAGGGCATTTTCACCGCGCTGATCACTGCCATTTACTCCACCCGCGTTTACGCCTGGCTTAAGCAAAACAATGTGACCATCCGCCTGCCTAAAGAGGTGCCGACTGGCGTCGCCCGTTCGTTTGAGATCCTCATTCCGGTACTGGTGGTCATCGGTACTCTGCATCCGCTCAACCTGTTCATTGAAGCGCAAACCGGCATGATCCTGCCGCAGGCGATTATGCATCTGCTGGAACCGCTGGTCTCCGCCTCCGATTCGCTGCCGGCGATTCTGCTGTCGGTGCTGATGTGCCAGATTTTCTGGTTCGCCGGTATTCACGGCTCGCTTATCGTCACCGGGATTATGAACCCGTTCTGGATGGCCAACCTGTCGGCAAACCAGGCGGCGCTGGCGGCCGGCGCGGCGCTGCCGCACGTCTACCTGCAGGGCTTCTGGGATCACTATTTGCTGATTGGCGGCGTCGGTTCGACCCTGCCGCTGGCCTTCCTGCTGCTGCGTAGCCGGGTCACGCATCTGCGGACTATCGGCAAAATGGGCATCGTGCCGAGCTTCTTTAATATCAACGAACCGATTCTGTTCGGCGCGCCGATCATCATGAACCCAATGATGTTTATTCCCTTCGTCTGCGTGCCGATGGTCAACGCGGTGCTGGCTTACGGCGCAACCCGCCTTGGCTGGCTGAGTCAGGTAGTGTCGCTGACGCCGTGGACGACGCCCGCGCCGATTGGCGCCTCGTGGGCGGCTAACTGGACCTTAAGCCCGGTGGTGATGTGCGTTATCTGCATGGTGATGTCGGCGGTGATTTATCTGCCATTCCTGCGCGCCTATGAGCGTTCATTAATAAAGAATGAAGTCGAAAAGGCGAAAAGCGTGGCACCAGTCGCCGGAGCCGTTAGCCAGTAATTATTGTCTTACCTGAAATATGAATTTATGCGGAAAAGGGATTTTCGCCAACTGACCTGATTATAAACTCAATAACCTCAGGAAATATTATGATTTATTTTCTAATAAATTAAGCCATCTGTATTAGTCGTTAATTTTCGCCACTGAGAATAAGATATTTATTCTCCGGCGTAGCTGTACCCTGAAAAAAATCAGCTTATTTTGGTTATTTTTATTTTAACCAGAATGGGGCGGTTATTGTCTGCATATATTAATTATTAAAGTGAGATAACCATGAATACAGTTAAAAAGCTGCCATTGGCCATGGCGGTTATCGCCGCGCTGTGCCCAATTTCCGTACTGGCGCAGGAGTTTACCCAGGAGCAGATCGACGCCATCGTCGCGAAAGCCGTCGATAAAGCGCTGGCCGACCGCCAGGCGAAAATCGACGCCGCGGCCAATAAAAAGGTCGATGTTATTACCAACCCGCAAACCACCGCCGCTTCGCCGGATCTGGCGATCCCTTTCGGCCTGAAATTTAGCGGTTACGCCCGCTATGGCGCCCACTTCCAGACCGGCGACCAGAAATATGTCGGCGTCGATGGCTCCTATAACGGCGCCTCGGCGATCGGTCGTCTCGGTAACGAAAGCAACGGCGGCGAATTTCAGATCAGCAAAGCGTTTAAAAGCGCCAGAGGCGCTATCTGGGATATTAACGTCATGTTTGACCACTGGAGCGACGAGGTTAACCTGAAAAAAGCCTACGTCGGCGTCACCAACGTCCTTGAATCCAACCCCAACGCCTATATCTGGGCCGGCCGCGACTTCCACCAGCGCCCGCAACAGGGGATCAACGACTACTTCTGGATGAACCACGACGGCCAGGGCGCCGGGGTGAAGAATTTCGATATCGGCGGCGTGCAGTTCGACGTGGCGACGGTGTCGCAGGTGAAATCCTGTAGCCCGGAAGTGATGGCCGACGAGACCAACCCGTCGCGCATCACCTGTACCGGCAGCTCCGATACCGGCGACAACGGCCACTACGCGTTGACCACCAAAACCCACAACATCAAGGCCGGGCCGATTGACGTCGAGGTGTACGCCAACTACGGCTTTGACTCAAAAGCGGTGGACAGCGACGCGCGCCTCGATGCCTGGCAGGGCGGGCTGGTGCTGAGCCATACCAACGACAGCGGGGTGAACAAAGTTATTCTGCGCTACTCCGATAACTCGGATAACAGCGTCTACAACAAAACTGACGACCTGACCACGGTTTACGCCAGCTTCGAGGGCAGCCATAAATTCACCCAGCAGGCGCAGATCGAATATCTGCTGGCCTTCCACGACTACGACAACGGCAAGGACAATACCGACAACCGTAAAAACTACGGTGCGATCGTCCGGCCGATGTACTTCTGGAACGATGTGCACTCGACCTGGCTGGAAGCGGGCTACCAGCGCGTTGACTACGACCAGGGCGGGGATAACCACGGCTGGAAGCTGACGCTGTCGCAGAACATCGCCATCGGCATGGGGCCGGAGTTCCGCCCGATGCTGCGCTTCTATGTTACCGGCGGCCAGGTGAATAACGAGCACACCGCGAAAGTAGACGGCACCAGCGACGAGCGGCTGGATTCGCTGAACATCGGCGGTATGTTTGAGGCATGGTTCTGAGGCAATCCGATTCCCGGCTGGCGCTACGCTGAGCCGGGCTACAACTCCGGATACAGCCTATCTCTGGCCTAATCGGCGGGCGATGCGCTCAAGCTTCATCATCAACAGCAGCGTGACGCCCACCAACACAATGGTCAGCGCCGAGCCATCAGCGATATTGCCGCGATCGGTGAGGCTGAAAATGGTCACCGGCAGCGTCGTCCAACCCGGCGGATAAATCATCACCGTCGCCCCTAACTCTCCCATCGACAGCGATAAACTCAGCGCCAGCGCTGAAATCATCCACGGCGTCATCAGCGGCAGCGTCACATGGCGCAGGCGATACCACGGCGAAGCACCCAGGCTTGAGGCGACGTTTTCAATATCGGCGGAAATCCGCGCCAGCCCGGTCGTTACGTTGCTGAAGGTAAAGGCGGAGATCAGCACAAAGTGCGCCGCCAGGACGATAAAGAAGGTGCCGTTCATCTGCAGCGGTCCCTGGCTGAACGCCACCAGAATGCCCAGTCCGACGGAAACCGAGGGGATAGCGCTGGGCAGATAAAACGCCAGGCCAAGATATTTCTGTAGCGTCGCGCCATACTGGCGCAGCGCCAGCGCCGCCCACATCCCGCACAGCAGCGCCAACAGGCTGGCGCAGAAACCCACCATCAGGCTCGAAAACAGCGAATCCCACGCCGCGCCGCGAAAGGCGTTAACAAAGTGGGCAAAGGTAAAGCCAGTGGGCAGCAGGCCATTCCATTGTTTACTCAGGCTGGAGAGTAAAATCACCGCCAGCGGCAGCAGGAAAACGCCGGCAAATAACGTGACCGCCAGCGCGCCCGCCGCCGCGCGGCCTTTACGCGACCAAATCAACATCGTTAACTCCTTACGCCAGTACGCGCCGCAGCCAGCCGATAGAGCATAAACAGCCCCAGCGACAGCAGAATATTAATCAGCGCAATCATGCAGGCCACGCTGTAATCCGACTCCAGAATCGCCTTGCTGTAGACCATCATCGGCAGGGTATTAACCCCTTTGGCGCCAATAAACAGCACGATACCGAACTCGTTAGTGGTCAGCAGCAGGCAAAGGCTGCCGCCCGCCATCAGCGCCGGTAGCGCCGCCGGGAAGATAACCTGGGTAATCACCCGTAACGGGTGAGCGCCGAGAATACTCGCCGCTTCCAGCTGGCTCTTATCTATCTGCCGCAGTCCGGCCATCAACGGGCGCATCACCAGCGGCGTAAAGACGGTAATCTCCGCCAGGATCACGCCGTTAATCGAATAGAGAAAGTCTACCGGCGGCAGTTCAAAAGCAAACAGCGCCATCAGGGTGCCATTGAGCAGCCCCGCCGAGCCGTAAATAAAGGTGAACGCAAGAGTGATAAGAAAGGTCGGCAGCGCGATAAAAGTATCAATGACCCGGCTCACCAGTTGGCTGCCGGGGAACGGAATAAATACCAGAATCAGCGCCAGCACGCTGCCGAGCACCAGGCAGCCGAGCGTCGCGAAAACGGCGATCTGCAAGGTATTAAACAATGCGCTGATAAAGCGCTTAGAGTCGATCACCTGCCAGAAAGTCTCGAGGCTTAGATTGCCGCTGGCGTCGCGTAACGCCTGTTCGGCGATCAGCAGTAGCGGATAGAAAAATAGCGTCGCCAGCACCAGCAGCGGCAACGCCAGCCACAGGTAAGGGCGTAGGTTTCGCGCCGGACGCGCAAGCGTGAGGGTTTGCGCCATTATTGCACCTCGATCAGAACCGCATCGCCAGGTTCAAAGTAGAGCGCCAGCTTGTCCCCCGGGCGCGGCAGTGGGTTTACGTGGGTCATGACGATCCGCACCGCTTCGCCGGCGACGTCGCACAGCAGATGCGTCAGATCGCCCTGCCAGTGTACCGAGGTCAGGGTGGCGTTGAGGCGATTACTGGTTGCCGATCGCGGCGCCAGGCTCATGTGCTGCGGGCGAATGCATAACAGCTTGTTGTTGCCATGCAGGCCGCCCCGGCTGAAGGCGTTAATCAGGCCGCCGCCGCAGCTCACGCTAACCAGCCCCGGCTCGGTACTGTCTTTCAGCGCCGTTGCCTGCAGGATATTGGCGCGGCCGAGGAATTCGGCGCTAAAGCGGTTCGGCGGATAGTGGTACAGCTCGTGCGTTCCACCGTGGGCGATCAGCGACCCGTCTTTCATGATGCCGATTTTGTCCGCCAGGGTCAGCGCTTCGGTTTGATCGTGGGTGACGTAGAGGATGGTGAGCTCCGGCAGTTCGCGATGCAGGCGGGCAATCTCTTCCACCATGTTATGACGAATTTGCGCATCCAGCGCCGACAGCGGTTCATCAAGCAACAGCACCCGAGGACGCACGGCAATCGCACGGGCTATCGCGACGCGCTGCTGCTGGCCGCCAGAAAGCTGATGCGGGTAGCGGGTGGCATAATCCGCCATACCGACGATTTTTAAGGCTTCAGTCACCCGCTCGGCGATAAGCCCCCTGGGCTGCTTTTGCGCCCGCAGGCCGAAGGCGACGTTATCTTCCACCTTCATATGCGGGAACAGCGCGTAGTTCTGCACCACCATCGCCAGCCCGCGTTTGTACGGCGGCAGCTGGGTGACGTCCGTGTCGCCAATCAGGATCCGACCGCCAGCCGGTTGCACAAAACCGGCAATCGCCCGCAGCACCGTGGTTTTCCCGGAACCGGAAGGGCCTATCAGCGCCAATACTTCTCCGGGTTCAATGGTCAATGACAGCGGTTTTAAGACCACGTTGCCGTGGTATGAAACGCGCAGCGAGTCCAGGGTGATCCCGGAAGTCCCCGCCAGCGACGGGGAAGGAGTGACGGTGGTTTTCATCAACATCAGGCTTACTCGCTATCGGTCACTTTATGCCAGCGGGCGATATCCGCCGACAGCGATACTGCAACGTCGTCCCAGTTCGGCTCCCAGCTCTTCACGCCGTCGAGCGCCGCTTTCGCCGCCTTAAAGTTAGCGTCATCCGGCGCCACGTCGCTGCGTACCGGTAAGCCCCAGGAGAGCGCGCTAACGCTGGATTGCGCTGGTTTATCCAGCAGGAAATTAATCAGCTTCTTGCCGTTTTCGCTGTTCGGTCCGTTCTGCACAAGCCCGATGGTATAGGGCAGCGCCAGCGCGCTGCGCTCGCCTTTGTCATCCGCCGGCCAGAAAATTTTAACGTTCGGGTTACGCGCCATCTGCGACAGGTTCATCTGCAAATCGCCGTTGGCGACGTACAGCTCGCCTTTGTTGACCAGCGCCGTCAGCTTGCCGGTCGAGGCCGATGGGCCGACATTATTGGCCTGTAGCTTACCCAGATATGCAAAACCGGCGTCTTTACCGCCGAGGCTATGGAACGCCTGCAGCATCACCGCGGTACCGTCGCCCGCCTGACCCGGCGTGGAGTACTGCAACTTGTTCTTAAAGCGACTATCCAGCAAATCCTGCCAGCTGGCCGGTGCGGCTTTCAGCAACTGGCTGTTATAGATGAAGGTCAGATAGTTATTCACCAGCGGCGCGTAGCGGTCGTTAGCGCCGGGGATCTGCGCGCTACCCTGCGGGGTAAAGGTTGCCAGCAATTGCTCTTTCGCGGCGCGCTGGATAAACGGCGGCACCGTGACCAGCACGTCAGCCTGCGGATTGGTACGCTCCTTCGCCAGACGTTCGACGATCGCGCCGGAGCCGCCTTCCACATACTGCACTTTGATGCCCGTCGCTTTGGTGAAGGCGTCGAACTGGCTCTGATACCAGCTGTTATCGCCGTCATGCAGGCCGTCGGCGGAGTAAACCGTGACGACGCCGTCCGCCCAAACCGGAGAGCTGGTCAGCGCGAACAGGGACAGCAGAGCAAGTCGGGAGAGTTTCATCGTATAAGCCTCATCGGATAGTCAGTTATTCTGGTGTAGACCAGATTTGGCTTCACGCTACCGGGGGTTTATGACAAAACGATGAAAGAAGTGTGTCGAAAGAGTTAAAACGAGCGGGATGCATAGTCCCGGTAAGCGTTAGCGCCACCGGGGAGATCAAAAAATTTAACCAATAAAATCAATGGGTATCGACTTCGATCCGCAGGCTGTCATGCCGCCAGTATTCAATATCGTAATCGAGAATACGCCCATGCTGATCGTAATTCAGCCGGCGCAGCAGCAGCGCCGGGCGCCCTTCCATCACCCCCAATGCTTCGGCAGCCTGCGACGGCATTGAAGTGGGATAAAACGACAGATGCATACTGGTATAGATCAGGCCGTACTGAGTTTGATAAATCTCGGTCAGACTGCCGTTAAGATCGTGGCGCAGCAGTTCAGGCACCCGTGCGGGCAGACAGTGGTTTTCGCAGTAGCACACCGGCCGGCCGTCGGCATAGCGCAGCCGGGTCAGCAAATAGACCTGATCGAAGGGCTGCAGCGCCAACGGCGCCATCACATCCAGCGGCACGGCAGCCAGGCGGCCATCAAGCAGCACCGTTTTCGGTTCGCGCCCCTGCTCGAGACACAGCTTGTGGAAGTTGGTATTTTGCGTCGGATCCAGCCATAGACGCTCCGGCGTCACAAACCAGCCACGGCGGTCGGCGCGGTAAATCACGCCGCTGGCCTCCAGCTGCGCCAGGCTCTCACGCACCGTAATCCGGGTCGTGTTGAACAGCGCGCACAGCTCGCGCTCGGAAGGCAGCTTGTCGCCGCTTTTGAGGGCACCGTTTTGAATACGCGCCTGCAGCTGCGCTTTAATCATCAGGTATTGCGGCATCTCGCCAGAGGGTGATTTCATGTTTACTCACTGCCACTTTTCGTGCGCTCATTATACATAGCCAGATGAATTTTTTGTTGCAGCGCCACATTTCCTTTGACCCTGCCCCGGCTTTGTCTCCATGATAAATATAAATCTGGTATAGACCAAATGGTGAGACAAATGACTTCACGGAACTACCTGCTGCTGACCCCCGGCCCACTAACCACCTCTCGTACGGTAAAAGAGGCGATGTTGTTCGATAGCTGCACCTGGGATGATGATTACAATCTCGGCGTGGTACAGACCATTCGCCAGCAGCTGGTGCAACTGGCTACCCCAGCCGACGGTTATACAGCGGTACTGCTGCAGGGCAGCGGCAGCTACGCGGTCGAAGCGGTGCTCGGCAGCGTCATCGGCGGACAGGGCAAAGTGCTGATCGTCAGCAATGGCGCCTATGGCGCGCGTATGATTGAGATGGCGCAGCTGATGGGCATCGCCTGCCACCCTTACGACTGCGGCGAAGTCGCACGCCCTGATGCGGCGGCGATCGAACAGATTCTGCAGAACGACCCGGCGATCACCCATATCGCAATGGTACATAGCGAAACCACCACCGGCATGCTGAATCCGATCGAAGAGGTGGCCGAACTGGCGAAACGGTACGATAAACGCTATATCGTCGATGCGATGAGCAGCTTTGGCGGCATTCCGTTGGATATCGCCGCGCTGAATATTGATTACCTGATAAGCTCCGCCAACAAATGTATTCAGGGCGTGCCGGGCTTTGCCTTCGTGATTGCCCGCGAAGCGGAGCTGGCCGCCTGCAAAGGCCGTTCACGCTCGCTGTCACTGGATCTGTATGCCCAGTGGCGCTGCATGGAAGATAACCACGGCAAGTGGCGCTTCACCTCGCCGACCCATACCGTGCTGGCCTTTGCCCAGGCACTTAAAGAGCTGGCGCAGGAGGGCGGCGTTAGCGCGCGCCATCAGCGCTACCGCAACAATCAACGCCGTCTGGTGGCAGGGATGCGCGCGCTCGGCTTCCGGCCGCTGCTCGACGATAGCCTGCATTCGCCGATCATTACCGCCTTTTATTCCCCGGATGCGCCGCAGTATCGCTTTCACACCTTCTACCAGAAGCTGAAAGATCAGGGCTTCGTTATCTATCCGGGCAAAGTATCGCAAAGCGACTGCTTCCGCATCGGCAACATTGGCGAAGTCTACGACGCCGATATCACCGCCCTGCTGGCGGCTATCGATAACGCCATGTACTGGAAACAATAAGGAACCGCCATGAACCGTATTAGCGCACTGATCCTTGACTGGGCAGGCACCACCGTAGACTTCGGCTCTTTCGCCCCGACGCAAATTTTCGTCGAGGCCTTCCGCCAGGCTTTCGATATTGAGATCACTCTTGAAGAGGCCCGCGTGCCGATGGGGCTTGGCAAGTGGCAGCACATTGAGGCGCTGGGCAAACTCCCTGCTGTCGATAGCCGCTGGCAGGCCAAATTCGGCCGCGCGATGACTGCCGCCGATATCGATGCGATCTACGCCGCGTTTATGCCGCTGCAAATCGCTAAGGTTGTCGATTTTTCCGCACCGATTGCCGGCGTTGTCGACACCCTCGCCGCGCTGCGCGCCGAGGGCCTGAAGATCGGCTCCTGCTCAGGTTATCCGCGGCCGGTGATGGAAAAGCTAGTACCGGCCGCTGCCGCCCAGGGCTACGCCCCGGACCACTGGGTCGCTACCGATGACCTTGCCGTCGGCGGTCGACCGGGCCCGTGGATGGCGCTGCAGAACGTGATTACCCTGGGCATAGACGATGTGGCCCACTGCGTGAAGGTCGATGACGCCGCACCGGGCATCAGCGAAGGGTTACATGCCGGGATGTGGAGCGTCGGCCTCGCGGTGTCCGGTAACGAATTCGGCGCTACCTGGGAGGAGTACCAGGCGATGTCGAAAGAGGAAATCGCCACCCGTCGCGAGCGGGCGGCAGGCAAACTGTATGCCGCCGGGGCTCACTATGTGGTTGATACCCTGGCGGATCTGCCGGAAGTGATTGCCGACATCAATGCCCGGCTGGCAAAAGGCGAGCGGCCGTAAGCGGGTTAATTCATCTTCACTTTGGTCGTCACCAGCAGGCCGGTAAACAGCATTAATATTCCTGACAACACCAGCGGCGACAGCAGCCCTAAGTGGTCAAGCGCAACGCCGCCGACCGCGGCGCCGCAGGTGTTGGCAAGCTGGATCACCGCCACCTGAATCGACCCGGCTTTTTCCGCCTGATCGGAGAGAGAACGGGTGATCCACGTTGACCACCCCACCGGGATTAGCGCAAACGCGAAGCCCCAGATAATCGCCACCGTCGAGGCGACAATTTTGCTTTCTCCCCACAGTACCAGCGCCGCCGCGCAGGCGGTCAGCACCAGCGGCGAAATCGCCAGCGCCGCTTTGACCGAGCGCTTCAGCACCACCGAGGAGAGCGAGGTGCCGATAAAGCTGGCGATACCAAAGCTCAGCAGCACCAGCGTCAGGCCGTCGACGTCAAAACCGGCGAGTGTCATGTATACCGGTCGAATATAGGTAAAGAAGGCGAACTGTCCGGCAAAGGCCATGAAAATGGCGCACATCCCGGCCATCACCCCCGGACGCTTCAGCAGACCAAACATATTTTGCTGCTGAGCCGCCGATTCACCCGGTAGCGACGGCAGCGCTTTCAGCACCCAGAGCGTACACAGCACGCCCATCACCGCCGCGCCGTTAAAGACGTTGCGCCAGCCGATAAGCCCGCCAAGGAAACTGCCCAACGGGGCGGCGATCACCAGCGCGATTGATACCGCGCCGAAGATAATCGATAGCGCTTTCGGTACCACGCGCATCGGTACCAGACGCATGGTCAGCGACGCCGACATCGCCCAGAAACCGCCGAGCGCCAGACCCAAACAGGCGCGTCCCAGAAGCAGCAGGGTGAAACTATCGGCAAACGATACCAGCAGGCAAGAAAGGGTCAGCAGCAGCGAAAACAGGATAACCACGTAGCGGCGATCGGTTTTGCCGATAACCGTGGTGATAAACAGGCTGGAAAACATCGCGACGAATGCCGTCGTCGTCACCGATTGCCCGGCCATCCCTTCGGAGATGCCTAAATCCAGCGCCATCGGCGTCAGCAGACTAACCGGCAAAAACTCGACGGTAATCAGGCAGGCGACGCAGAAAGCAACCGCGAAGACCGCCGACCAGTTTGGCCGCGCGAGATCGCGTGCATGGGGTTTGGTTTCATTTGAATGACTCATGAGTAACCTGCGAAGAAAGTGGCGGAAAGCTGCGCAGTGTAACATTTTGTATGTGACGTACTTAACGTTTTCGCAACTCTTCTCGCTTTTCATAACGTAATACAAAAGCGTAGCCTGAGAATACAGACCTCGTCATTCTGCCGGATGGCGCTTACGCTTATCCGGCCTACAAGTGACGAGTGCGTAAACCACAGGCCGGATAACAATGAGATCAGTGCAACCAGTGCACGCCGTCTTCCGGGAGAAACAGATCGTTATAGCGCTGCTGTAGGTTATGTAAATCGCTCACATCCGGGTCCAGTTCGCGCAGAAAACCTTGCGCCAGGCGGATCTGTGCGTCGGTAATCGGCGCCGCTAATCGCGCTTTTTGCATCAGGCGATACCAGTAGTGCAGGTTTTTTTCGCTGGCGTCGACAATCGCGACCTGCCAGATAAGCAGCACCTGCGCGGCGTTCTGCAGATGTGCTTCATTGGGCCGCTCCAGGTAACGCAAATACTCATTACCGGCAGTTTTTCCCAGCTGATCGATCATCGATTCCAACGGAACAGGCGTAATGCCAAGGCGTTCGCTCAGGCGACGAATCGCGCGGCGTGAATCAGAGGTAAGCACCCGAAATCCCACAACAAATACCACTACCAGGGTGGCCAGTCCTATCCAGATCATGCATCCTCTCATCCAATCGCGGCCTCACTATCATAATGGGAATTTGCCTGCTGTCGACTGTCGGACGAACCATAATGTGACTTATCGCGTTACTTTATACTTTTAACGAATTAATCAATCACACTGGCATAAAGAAACAATATATTAAAAACAAATATTCACACTAAGGTAATTAGCTTAATCTATGAATTGCTATTTTTGCACAGTAATAATTAAGCATGTTATCCTTTTCTGGATTCGCTACCCTTATCAAGCAACGGAATGCATATTATGCAACACACCTATTTAGCAAAACATATAGATGACGATGGTCTTGCCAGACTCAATGCCGAGACGAGAAGTAATACAGATAAACTCACGCACATGGGTAAACTCTCCTATGTAAATGATGATTATTGCGAAATAACCCGTAATTACTCATCATTTTATGGCATGAACATTCTTTGCATTGTATTATTCTTACCAATAGTTATCTTTATACTCCTTGCGGTTATTGTATTCTTATACGACGCAGTGTTTAATTTCGAAGAGTATATTAACTCATTCTGGGCCGATCCAAACAAACAACAAGTGACACTAATTTTGCATTTTACAATATTAGTATTATTCGCCCTTGTCTTTCCTTTAGCAGCACTGGTAAATTACTCAGTTTTCGCCCCCAGGCATTATCCAATCCGTTTTAATCGCAAAACTGGGAAGGTTTATGTTTATGAGTATATTCTCCATGATTTATTTCATACTCAGCCCTATACATTTTTCCTGCACCATCCTTTCTATAAAAAGCCAAAACCTGAATACAAAGAATTTGCCTGGAGCGATATAAAAGGAATTTGTCAGTTTTCGAATAATAAGGCACGAATCGACTGTCACGTGTATGAAAACTACAATATCGTTGGCTTCTTTACGCTCACTACGGGTGATATGGGAACAGAAACAATACGTTTGAATAACTATAAACTATGGCTGTGGATCAGTAGCTATATGGATTTCAAAGACGAGATGTTAGATATGACCGTCAATCCTAACGTGGGTATTTACGGGCGCAAAGTCGAATGGCCTGAGGTAATGCTTAAGAAATCTACAACATCATCGTTAGATGAATATGAAAAAATCACCGAAACGGCATCATAGTCAATAAGCAAAGGAATGCATATGCTCCCGATCCAAAACCACTATTTAGCAAAGCAAATTACCGATACGGATCTTAAAAACCTTATCGCAGAGACTCCAGGCGATACAAATAAGTTAACGCACTCGGGGAAATTATCCTATGTTAATGATGACTATTGTGAAATCACTCGCAATCACTCATCATTTTATGGGATGAACATTCTCTATATCATTATGCTATTACCTTTGGTTATTTTATCATGCTTGGTAATAATTATATTTTTATACTATATGATTTTCGATTTTGAAATTTACTCGGCGTTTTTTTGGCAAGAAAAAAGTGAATTACTGCTAACACTCACCATTCATTTTAGCATCATTGCAATATTTGCCATAGCTTATTTCTCGTCTTTTGCAGTAAATTACTGCTTCTTTTCTCCACGACATTACCCAATTCGTTTTAATCGAAAAACAGGAAAGGTTTATATCTGCGAATATGTTTTTATGAAGATACTTCAAAGACCAAACCGCAACTATAAAGCCAGAACCCGCTTTCCATTCTATAAACGGACCCGACCAGAATACAAAGAATTCCCCTGGAGTTCTATAAAAGGTTATTATGATTTTTATAATCAGAGATCGTTTATTTGCTTACATGCTTATGAAAATGAAAGTATTACTGATATATTTACGCTTATTTCAGAAAAAACTATCATTGAGTCTAAATATTTAAATAACTATAAACTCTGGACCTGGATTAACCGCTATATGGATTTCAAAGACGAGATGTTAGATATGACCGTCAATCCTAACGTGGGCATTTACGGGCGCAAAGTCGAATGGCCTGAGGTGATGCTTAAAAAATCTACCGCGTCATCGTTAGAAGAATATGAAAAAATCACCGGCTAATTTAATGCGTTTGCCGCCCAGAAAACCCTATAAAAAAGCCCGGCGCAATGGCCGGGCAAGGTTACCAAATACCTGGTGAATCAGGCAGTCTGCAAAACTCGATTCTTTTTCTCGCGGCGAATTTTACGCTCTTCGAAGATAGCCACGATGGCCATCAGGCAGATACAGCCGATGGCGGCGGCGTCCAGCGCCGCAAAGGTGCCGGCCCAGCCGGTCAGGCCGAAGACCGGCGTGCCGTCGGCGATCATCCCGAGACCCAGTTTGGCGAAGCTATCGCCGATCAGATAGGCGAAGGTGCCCTTGATTCCATCAGCGGCGCCGATCGCTTTTTTCGGTACGAAACCGACGGCGGCGACGCCGATCAACAGCTGCGGACCAAACACCAGGAAGCCCAGCGCAAACAACGAGGCCAGATAGACGTACTGGTTGCTGGCATGTTGGTAAACCCCGAGCGTGGCGATAATCAGCGCCAACGCGACGCAGGCCACCAGCGCGCGGCGGCCGTTGGCCAAGTCCGACAACCAGCCCCACAGTAGCGTGCCAACCAGCGCGCCGACTTCAAACAGGGTAAAGCCCTGAATCGCCACCTCTTTAGACAGCTTCAGCTCCTGGAAAGCATACACGGTGGACCACTGATCGATACCGATACGCACCACGTAGAGGAAGATGTTGGAGAAGCACAGCAGCCAGATCACTTTGTTTTTCAGCACGTACTCAACAAAGATCTGCCACTTGGTCATCGCATTTTCTTCGGTTTCTTTGTCCTCTTCGCTAATCGCTTCGCCAAACAGCTCTTCCGCCGTGCCAAGGCCGTAGGATTCCGGAGAGTCGCTACCGTAACGCAGGCCAATAAAGCCGACGATCAGCGCAATAATCGACGGGAAGATAAACATGCCGATCACGTGGCCGTCGAACAGATAGTTGGCGCCAAACAGCGCCACGCCCGCCGCGCCCGCGCCGCCGAGGTTGTGAGAGATATTCCAGAAGCCGAGGAAGGTGCCGCGTTTGCGTCTGGGCGTCCACTTGGTGATGGTGGAATAGCTGCACGAGCCGCCGGTGCTCTGGAAGAAGCCGCTCAGCGCATAGAAGGCGATCATCAGGAACAGGCTGGTTGAACCCGCCCCCATGCTGGCGCTAAAGCCCAGCATACAGATGGCGGAGAGGATCAGCATAAACGGCAGGAACTGCTTGGTATTTTTACCGTCGGCATAATAAGAGACCAGCGTCTTGCCCACACCGTAGGTAATGGAAAAGCCCAGGCCAATCATCCCCAGTTGCGTCATGCTCAACCCGTAAGTGGAGATCATGTCGTTCTGCGCGATGTTAAAGTTTTTGCGGATCAGGTACATGGTCAGGTAGCCGATGAAGACCACCAGATAGGACTGCATGAAAGGTTTGAACCACATTTTGCGCCGCACGTCGAGCGGCAGATCCAGGGTCGGCTTGCGCACCTGATTCAGAAAGGCCAGCATGGGTATCTCCTGAGCTGATTTTTTATGCCTGCGTAATAACCAGGCATTGTAAAAACCCGCGCGCCGTCTGGCCTGAGACGGCTTCCAGGTAAAACCGGGAAAATTTCTTAGTTTTGCCCCGTTCGCGGCGAAAGGGTGAGCTACATCACGCTTCGCTGACGGTACGCGGCGCCTGCGCGTTTAAAAACGGCAGCAGCAGCAGCGCGGAAATGCCGGCGGCAATCGCAATCACCACGAAGAATCCGGTCCAGTGCCAGATATCCATCACCTGCGCCAGCGGCCAGCCGGAAAGCGAGGCGCCAAGATAAGCGAACAGGCCGACAAACCCGGTGGCCGCCCCGGCGGCTTCTTTATGCGAACATTCCGCCGCCGCCATACCGATCAGCATCTGCGGGCCGAAAACGAAGAACCCGGTGGTGAAGAAGCAGGCCGCCTGCATGACGTAGCTGGCGAACGGCATCAGCCACAGCCCGCCAACCGACAGCAAAATTCCGGCGGCGAAAATCAGGTTCATCGGCCCGCGATTGCCGTTAAACAGCTTATCCGAGCCCCACCCCGCCACCAGCGCGCCGATAAAACCGCCCAGCTCAAACATGGTCACCGCCGAGTTAGCGGTCACCAGATCGACGCCAAGCGTCTCCGACATATACAGATTGCCCCAGTCGTTAATCGCCGCCCGCACCACGTACACCAGCACATAGCACAGCGATAACAGCCAGATATAGGGATTGGCCAGCACGTAGCGGGTCAGTATCTCTTTACGCGTCAGCCCTGCGCCTTCCTGCTGCTGGGCGATTTCCAGCGCATCGTGACGCCAGTCGCCTACGGCGGGTAACCCCACCGCCTGCGGGCGATCGCGCAGCCGCCAGCACAGATACAGTCCGGCGAGAATCGCCAGGCAACCGGCAATCGTCATCCCCGCGCGCCAGCCGTAATGCAGCGCCGCTGCCCCCACTACCATCGGGATCAACGCGCCGCCGACGTTATGCGCCGTATTCCATAGCGCCCACCAGCCGCCGCGTTCGGTCCGCGAATACCAGGCCGTCAGCAGCCGGGCGCATACCGGCGAGCCCCAGCCCTGGAAGAAGGCATTCAGCGCCCACAGCAGCGCGAAGGCCCATAACGAAGTAGAAAAACCGAACAGGATATTAACCACCCCGGTGGCAATCAGCCCCAGCCCCATAAAATAGCGGGCGTCGGAGCGGTCGCTGACGATACCGGAGAAAAATTTCGACAGCCCGTAAGTGATGTAAAACAGCGTGGCCAGCAGGCCGATATCGCTGCGGGTCAGCACGTTACTGGCAAGAATTTCAGGCACCGCGGCATTAAAGCTTTTGCGGGTGAAATAAAACAACGCGTAACCAAGCCAGATGGTAAGCAGAATATGGCGACGCCAGTAACGATAACGCTCGTCCAGCTCGCGTTTATCGCTAATTGGCGCGGCGTCCGGCGGCGCTTTTAAAAAGGCAAACATCGGCGCTCCTTTCAGGCGTAACGCAGCGGTAAATTGACGCACACGCGGGTACCGTGTGTGCAGGAGATAGTTAACGTACCGCCCAGCGCGGTCACGCGCTCACGCATGCCGGTCAGGCCGAAGCCCTGCAGATTCGACCCCGGCGGCAGACCGCAACCGTCATCTTCCAGCACCAGCATCAATCGCCCATCCTGCTGCCAGCCCTGGAGGGTGACGGCGCTGGCGCTGGCGTGCTTAACGATATTATTCAGTCCCTCCTGGCAAACGCGAAACAGCGTCACGCGCTGGTTTTCGCTCAGCCCCGCCTCGTTAATCCGCCATTCAAGGTGGCTGACGATGCCGCGGTCTTCCAGTTCCATTTCGCGCATCAACGAACGTACCGCCTGTTCAAGCGGCAGATCGTCAAGCTGACGCGGCCGCAGACGACCAAGCAGTCTTCGCACAGAGTCGTAAACCCCCAGCGACAGTTGTTCTATCAACTGGCCGCTCTGCCGTACGCTGGCGTTGTTTGGCGCCAGACGCTGCACGATCCCCGCCTGGGTGCGAATTGCCGTGATAGTCTGGCCAATATCATCGTGGAGCTCGCGCGCCACGTCACGCCGCACGCTCTCTTCCGTTTCCAGCAGGCGTTCCGCCAGCCGCCGATTACGCGCCAGCTCGTTCTGTAGCGACAGGTTAAGCTCGCGCAATCGCTGGATCCCCGCGCCCAGCAGCAGTCCGGTCAGGCTCTGCGCCAGCAGTGAAAGCAATAAATCAACCGGGTGATCGTGCCAGGTCTGGCTGGCAATCAGCGCAATGGCGTTCATCAGGGTGGCGATCAGCGCCCCCTGCCAGCCGTAGTGCCAGGCGAGAGCGATAATCGGCAGCGCCAGACAAAAAGGGGTAAAGCGGGAGAGTTCGGCGGGCAACCCGAGCTGTAGCCACAGGCTGACGGTAAACAGCAGCAGGTACCAGATCAGATGCCGGCCACGCCAGTTAACCGGCTGCGACACCAGCGACGGCCCCAGCGGCCGCCAGACGGTACTGGTCAGATAATGCCAGATAACCAGGCAGGTCGGCGCCAGCGTCAGGCCGCCGGTCAGCGTCAACAACAGCGCGGTCAGTCCCTCACTGCCTTCTTGCGCCAGCCACGGCAGCGATTGCAGCAGCGAGGCGGCGATCAGCGCCCCGCCCTGGCGCAACAATGTCAACCAGTCTCGCTGCTGGCGATAGCGTGAAATCAATGCCACCGGCAGCAGGGTCAGCAGACTTCCGGTCATCAATATTATCGGGTGCGCCAGCGCCACTTCCTGCGCCAGCCAGAAGATAAGCAGCCACTCGGCTCCCAGCAGCACCGGCCAGTAGCCACGCGGGCATTGCAGCATCAGCCCTAAACGCAGGCCAAAGGGAAACAGCAACACCGCTAAATCCGCGCGTTCCACCAGATGCAGACTGATACTCCACAGGCAGAACCAGGCGGCTGAGAAGATAAAGGCGCAGCCGATCACCGACAGCAATCGTGAAACGACGGTGTTCATTGCCAGCTATCGAACATGCGGCGCGCCAGCTCAACGTCGTTGCTGACGCCCAGTTTTTCCAGCAGGTTGGCGCGATGAACGTGAACGGTTTTCGGCGACAGGCCGAGCTCAGCGGCGATCTCTTTCACCGCCATGCCCTGCGTCAGCTTTTCCGCTACCTGGCGTTCGCGTTTGGTGAGCGGATCCTGGCGACCGGCGGCCAGCTTCATGGCGATATCCGGCGTGAGATAGCAACCGCCCGCCGCTACCGTGCGGACCGCGGCGATCAGTTCATCCGGGCTGCAGCGTTTCGACAGGAAGCCGCGCGCGCCGGCGTTCAGCGCCTGCTCGATCAGCGCCGGGCTATCGTGCACCGACAGCATGATGGTCGCCATCCCCTTCGGCAACTGGCTTAACAGCTCCAGCCCGGAAATATCCGGCATTGAGATATCGCAGATACAAACCTGTACACCGCGCCCCGGTAGCCCCGCCAGCGCCTCGCGTCCACAGCCGAATTCAGCGACAACCTGAAAATCAGCTTCCAGCCCCAGTAGCTGAGCAAAACCGGAGCGGACAATCAAATGATCGTCAATAAGGGCGATGGTAGTCATGGTGTTTCCTGGTGCCTGAAAGCGCCGGATGGCGGCGTAAACGCCTTATCCGGCCTACGGATTCACTCCCTGTAGGCCGGATAAGCGCAGCGCCATCCGGCAAAGGCGCTTACCTTAGCGGTAAGCGCGTAGCTGTTCAAGCCTTGAGCGCTATTCGAAGAACACCGCAATTTTGTTAAACATGGTGGGATCGGACTGGTTACGCGCCACGTTGGTGACATCTTCCAACTTTTCAATCTGACTAATCATCTGCCCCAGTCGCTGGTCATCATTTACCAGCAGCCAGATGCGGCTATGCTCGCTGCCCTGGATCGGCAAGCAGAGAATGCCTTCAACGTTAAACGCGCGGCGGGCAAATAGCCCGCAGACGTGGGTCATGACGCCAGGGTGGTTGCGGACGGTGAGTTCCAGAATGACGTTATCGTGTTGCTTTTGCATGGCTTATTCCCCCACCATCTCAGTATTGGCCGCACCCGGCGGTACCATCGGATACACTTTCTGCTGCGCGTCGATACGCACGTGGATCAGCGCCGGGCCGGGACGGTCGATAATCGCCTGCAGCGCCGCTTGCGGATCGGCTTCGTTATTTAAATCACAGGTTTGCAGACCAAAACCGGCGGCGATCTGCATAAAGTTAATCATCCCCGGATAGGTCGCGGCGAAGACACCCTGCTGATAGAACAGGCTCTGCTGCTGGTGCACCAGCCCCAGCGCTTCGTTGTTCATCAGGATAATTTTTACATCCAGCTGATTTTCGGCGGCGGTGGCCATCTCCTGAATATTCATCATCAGGCTGCCGTCACCGGAGAAACAAATAACCTTACGTTGCGGATTGGCCAGCGCCGCGCCGATGGCCGCCGGCAGGCCGAAGCCCATGGTGCCGAGACCGCCGGAAGTCAGCCACTGGCGGGGACGGTTGAGTGGATAGGCCTGCGCCGTCCACATCTGATGCTGACCCACATCGGTGGTGATGATCGCCTCATCATCAACGCAGGCGGCCACGGCGTTAATCAGGCCGTAATGGGAGAGCGGATCGCTTTCCTGCGGAATGGCGCAGGGGAATTCTCTTTGTAAATCGGCCACCAGTTGGCGCCACTCATCACGCGGCTGCGCCTCAATCTGCGGAATAAGCTGGGCTAAGACCTCCGCCACATCGCCCTGAATCGCTACGTGCGGTTGCTTAATTTTGCCAAGCTCAGAGCGGTCGATATCGACGTGAATAATCTTCGCGTTCGGGCAGAACTGCTCGGTCTTGCCAATCGCCCGGTCATCAAAACGAGCCCCTAAAACAATCAGTAAATCAGCTTCTTGCAGAATAAAGTTAGTGCTGCGCGCGCCGTGCATCCCCAGCATCCCCAGCGACAAAGGATGCGCCTTCGGCAGCATACCCAGCGCCATTAAGGTCATGGTGGTCGGCAGGTTGGCTTTTTCCGCCAGGTCCCGAATCGGCTGCGGCGCGTTAATCACGCCGCCGCCCAGATACAGTACCGGGCGTTTCGCCGCGTTGATCATTGCCGCCGCTTCACGCACGCTTTCAGGCGCGAATGCCGGTGCCGGGGCGCGCTCGCCGGGCTCTGGGAGCGTTTCCAGTTCAATGGTTGCCGACTGCACATCCTTAGGAATATCTATCCACACCGGCCCGGGACGCCCGGACTGGGCAATACGGAAGGCGTCGCTCATCACCTGCGGCAGCTCGGCGATGTCGCGCACCAGGTAGTTATGCTTGGTGATGGGGATAGAGATGCCGTAGGTATCGACTTCCTGGAAGGCATCGGTGCCGATCATTGAGGCCGGAACCTGTCCGGTGATGCAGACCAGTGGAATAGAATCGAGGCGGGCATCGGCGATGGCGGTAATCAGGTTGGTGGCGCCAGGGCCGCTACAGGCCATACAGACTGCGGGTTTACCTTCGGTACGCGCCATCCCCTGAGCGATAAAACCCGCCCCCTGCTCGTGGCGCGCCAGGATGTGGCGGATCTGCGTGCTTTGGCTCAAGGCATCATAGATAGGCAGAATGGAGCCGCCCGGAATGCCGCTGACCATAGTGATACCCTGGCGTTCCAGTAAATGAACAACCAGCTGCGCGCCGGTAAAGCGCATTGTGTTTGATGTGGTGCCCGAACTTGCCATGCTCCAGTCCTTTTATTCTGGGCCGACTTTACCGGGGGGCTCGCCAACAAAAAACCCCGCTCGGTTTGCGCCGGCGGGGTTTGGAATTCGTGTTGTTCCGGACCCTACGGCGCATTGCCGACGACGACCACCACAGACACGACGACCACCGCGGCAGGCGCGGTTTTTAGTAGGGTCGAAGTCATCATGGCAGCGTTCATTAGGGACCTGTTGTGTCGAAAAATAAGCTGAATTTATACAAACACAGGTTTTGCGTTTTCACAATGGATTTATTTTCATCCACGAGAATTTGCGCGAAAGATCACAATTTGCGACATCAGCGGCAGAAAACAAAAAACCCCGCCGGAGCGAGGTTTTTATCAGCATTTTTACGGGTGGTAGCCGTAAGCACACTGTATTACGTCAACGACAAAAGTATACGCGATCGCTGCAATTCGCGCAATTTAAGGTCGAAATTTCTCTGTCATAGAGTATGTACGACGGGTGCGAATTTGTCCAAAAAATACTGTTCATACATACAGTATTTATCTATACTGGATGTGTTCACTTTGTGCCATTCGGGGGCCGCAAGTTTGACCGGCGCAACGAAGTCCTGGCTGAAACGGGTGGTGCCGTCAGTGCCTTAACCCCGAGAGAGCACACTGTGTTACGTCAACAATGCGTCGTGTCCGGCCCGTACGGCCACCACTGCGCAACCCCTGTGAGAACAGGGATAAGCTGGCAACAGGCAGCGGAAAGGTACGTCAGCTTATTGTGCTCCTTAACCACAGGAGACGCGCGTATGGGCGGAATGGATATTATTATTTTAATCCTGAAACTCATGGTTGCTGTGTTGCAACTACTTGATGCAGTCCTGAAACAGTTCCGCTGATTCAGGTTCAAGTCGCACCTGAGGGGGGCGGGAAACCGCCCCCCTACAGGCGTCCTTCGGGCGTTCCGGGAAGACTTGATGGAGGAACCATGCCACCGCTATTAATTGCCGCAACGACGCCGGAGGATCCGGGGTTCGTCGCGCTGCGCACCGAAAGCCTTGAACAGCATTTCAATATGCTGCGCCGTCTGGCGGAAAACTGGCAAAGCGGCAAAAACCGCTTTAACGCCCCTGGTGAAAAGCTACTGGGCGCGTTTGTCCGTGGCCAGTTGGTTGGGGTCTGCGGTCTGAACGTCGACCCCTTCAGCCAGCAGCCGCGGGCCGGGCGCATTCGCCATCTCTATATTCGCGATAGCCATCGCCGCCAGGGAATTGGCCAGCAGCTGCTGCTCTCAGTCATCACGCATTCCGGCGCCTGGTTCGATTTCCTTAACACTCATGCCCCGGCGCAGGCCTGGCCCTTTTATGAACGCTTTGGTTTCCGCCCGGTATACGATGAGCCTCGGGTTACGCATCGCCTGTTCTGCTCGCTGTAAGCGCGGCTGGTTGGCGCAGCGGGCACATGTTACAGTCCGCTGACCTTAACTGCTGAATCTGCCTGCGATGACCATCACCGTATTCTGCATTTTGCTTTTCGCTGCACTGCTGCACGCCAGCTGGAACGCTATCGTCAAAGCCAGCGGCGATAAAATGTACGCGGCGATAAGCGTCAGCGGGTCGGCCTCGCTGATTGCCCTGGTGATGCTCCCCTTCGCGCCGCAGCCGACGCTGGCCAGCGCCCCCTATCTGGTGGCGTCATGTGCGTTGCAGGTGGTGTATACGGTACTGGTGGCGAAGACCTATCAGGTGTCGGATATGAGCCAGACCTATCCGCTAATGCGCGGCACCGCGCCGCTGCTGGTCGCGGCTATCAGCGTGATATTTCTCGGCGATCGCTTATCGCCGTTGGCCTGGTTGGGTATTGGCGTCATTTGCCTGGCGATTCTGGCGATGGCCTTTAACGGCCGCGTCAGTTCCCGTAAAGGCATCATGCTGGCGCTGATCAACGCCTGTTTTATCGCGGGCTATACGCTGGTAGACGGCACCGGGGTACGGCTGGCGGGATCGGCGCTCGGCTATACCCTGTGGACCTTTTTTATGAACGGTTGCTGCCTGCTGTGCTGGGCCATGGCGGCACGGCGGCGCGAAGCCAGCCGTTATTTACGCCAGCACTGGAAAAAGGGCATCCTCGGCGGCGTCGGCACCATGGGATCCTACGGCCTGGCGCTATGGGCGATGACTCAGGCGCCGCTGGCGGTGGTCGCCGCGCTGCGTGAAACCTCCATTCTGTTCGGCGCGCTGATCGCGTTTATCGTCCTGAAGGAACAAGTTGTAGCGCTGCGCATCGTTGCCGCCTGCGGTATTGCCGCCGGAGCAATCCTGCTGCGTCTCTCATAGATTAAAATGGCAACATTAGTTGCCGATCCTGTTTACAAAACCTGCCTGAATTTTCCCCAACAATCGGTCCTATGTAGTTGTTCTGTCATTTTATTGTGGTAGATTCCTCCATCGTTTAAGGGGTGTGCCAGTCACATATTCTCCATTTCTCATTGCTCACGAAGTATTCATCGACATGAAACGGCATAAGAACTTCAATTTGTTGTTGATGCTGGTACTGCTGGTGGCCGTTGGCCAGATGGCGCAGACCATTTATATTCCGGCTATCGCCGACATGGCGGTATCGCTTAACGTCCGCGAAGGGGCGGTACAAAGCGTGATGGCGGCCTATCTCCTGACGTACGGCATTTCCCAGCTGTTCTACGGCCCGCTCTCCGACCGCGTGGGCCGCCGCCCGGTGATCCTTGTCGGGATGTCTATTTTTATGCTGGCAACGCTGGTTGCCATCACCACCCATAGCCTGCCGGTATTGATCGCCGCCAGCGCCATGCAGGGGATGGGTACCGGCGTCGGCGGCGTGATGGCGCGAACCCTGCCGCGCGATCTTTACGAAGGCGCGCAGCTGCGTCACGCCAACAGTTTGTTAAATATGGGAATACTGGTCAGCCCGCTGATTGCGCCGCTGCTCGGCGGTATCCTTGATACCCTGTGGAACTGGCGTGCCTGTTACGCCTTCCTGCTAGTGCTGTGCGCGGGCGTAACCTTCAGCATGGCGAAATGGATGCCGGAAACGCGCCCGCAAGGCGCGCCGCGGACGAAACTACTGGCCAGCTACAAAACGCTGTTCGGTACCGGCGCCTTTAACTGTTACCTGCTGATGCTGGTGGGCGGGTTGGCCGGGATTGCGGTGTTCGAAGCCTGTTCCGGCGTGCTGATGGGCGCGGTCCTCGGCCTAAGCAGTATGGCGGTCAGTATTCTGTTTATTCTGCCGATCCCGGCGGCGTTCTTCGGCGCGTGGTTCGCTGGCCGTCCGAATAAACGCTTCTCAACGCTGATGTGGCAGTCGGTTATCTGCTGCCTGCTGGCGGGAGTTATGATGTGGTTGCCGGGGCTATTCGGCGTTATGACCGTCTGGACACTGCTGGTGCCTGCGGCGCTGTTCTTCTTCGGCGCTGGTATGTTGTTCCCGCTGGCTACAAGCGGCGCGATGGAGCCATTTCCGTTCCTCGCCGGTACCGCTGGCGCGCTGGTTGGCGGCCTGCAGAATATCGGATCCGGCGTGCTGGCCTGGCTGTCGGCAATGATGCCGCAAACGGGGCAAAGCAGCCTCGGCCTGCTAATGATGTTAATGGGGCTGTTGATTCTGCTGTGCTGGCTGCCTCTGGCCTCGCGCTTTACCAGCCACCAGCAGCCTGTCTAAGCGCCGCTGGCGCTCCCCGGATAGCGGCTTTTGCCTTATGTCAGGCTGTGCAGCCATTCAATAAAAGCGTCGATTTTCGGCCACTGACGGCCCGGCAGGGTCGTCACATAGTAATGCTGGTGACACTTTAGCGTCATCTCGCCGAACGGCGCGATAAGCTCCCCGCTTTCTAACCGCTTCTGCACCAGCCGTTTACGCCCCATCGCTACTCCGACGTGATTCATCGCCGCAATCACCGCTAAATCAGAACGATCGAAGCCGATACCCGACGATTGCGGCAATTCAATTGCAAATTGCTGCGCCCAACTGAACCACTCATCGGTACCGGAATCATTGCTCCATGCCTGACGGTCATGTAGTAACGTGCAGTAGCGCAGATTGCCTGGATTGCGGATTATCTGCTGCTGCTGTGCGTATTTCGGCGTACATACCGGCACGATCGCTTCATCCATCAGAAAATGATGGCTTAGCTGTGATGACGGCGCATCATCAAAATAGATCGCCAGATCGATACCCGCACGCTGTAGATTGACGTTATCGTTGCCGGTGAGCACAGTCAGCGAGATGGATGGGTAGCGGCGGGTGAAATCGCCCAGCGCCGGCACCAGCCAGCATTGGGCGATCGACGGGCGCGAGTACACCGTCAGCGTGCCGGAGAGCTCCTGATTTTTAATATCCAGAATCTCCTGATTAAGGCTATCCAGCGAGGATTTCAACGCCCAGAATACCCGCCGCCCCTCGCGCGTCAACTCCACCTTGCGGTGCGAACGTATAAATAGCTGAATACCCAGCTCTTCTTCCAGCTGGTTGATGCGATGGCTAACGGCGCTCGGGGTCAGCGACAGCTCTTCCGCCGCCAGTGCAAAGGACTCATGGCGAGCCGCAACTTCAAAGGTATACAGCTTTGACAACTGCCAGCCGTTCAGCAGGCGATTACCTATCTCTTTCATTACATCCATCACGATTCCCCGCCTTTTCTTTGCCGGTAAGTGTAAAAAAAACGCAGCCGGCGCGCGCCTGAAAGATGAATAAAAGTGACCCAATACACATTTAACGGGCTATTTAAGAACCAAATCACGCTTTTGCATCAATCTGGATCACCTGAAAAGCGATTTATATCGTTTGTCAGCCTACGTCGCTTTTCTGTTCAATAACCACACGTTATTTACGGCGAGGTGGGGTATGGAATCTCAAATCTGGGTGGTAGGCACGCTATTTATCAGTATCGTGTTAATCGTTTTAACGATCGTCAAACTGAAGTTTCATCCGTTTCTGGCGCTCCTGCTGGCAAGCTTTTTCGTCGGCGCGATGATGGGCATGGGGCCGCTTGATATGGTCAACGCCATTGAGAGCGGTATTGGCGGTACGCTTGGCTTCCTGGCGGCGGTGATCGGTCTCGGTACCATCCTCGGGAAGATGATGGAAGTCTCCGGCGCGGCGGAACGCATCGGCCTGGCGCTGCAGCGCTGTCGCTGGTTGTCGGCAGACGTGATCATGGTGCTGGTTGGCCTGATCTGCGGCATTACGCTGTTTGTTGAGGTTGGCGTGGTGCTGCTGATCCCGCTGGCCTTCTCCATTGCCAAAAAAACCAATACCTCGCTGCTGAAGCTGGCCATCCCCCTGTGTACCGCGCTGATGGCGGTGCATTGCGTGGTGCCGCCGCATCCGGCCGCGCTGTTCGTGGCGAATAAACTCGGCGCAGATATCGGCACGGTCATCGTCTATGGCCTGCTGGTTGGCCTGATTGCCTCGCTGGTTGGCGGCCCATTGTTCCTCAAGCTGCTCGGCAACCGCCTGCCGTTTAAACCGGTGCCGACCGAGTTTTCCAACCTTGAAGTACGCGAAGAATCGACGCTGCCCTCGCTCGGCGCTACGCTATTTACCGTGCTGCTACCGATTGGGCTGATGCTGGTGAAAACCGTCGCTGAATTGAACATGGCTAAAGGCGGCACGCTGTATATGCTGCTGGAGTTTATCGGCAACCCCATCACCGCGATGTTTATTGCCGTTTTTGTCGCTTATTACATTCTTGGTATTCGTCGGCAGATGGGGATGGGCGTCCTGCTGACCCATACTGAAAATGGTTTCGGATCGATTGCTAATATTCTGCTGATTATTGGCGCGGGCGGCGCGTTCAACGCGATTTTGAAATCCAGCGGCCTGGCCGATAGCCTGGCGGTGATCCTCTCGAATCTGCATATGCATCCGATTCTGCTGGCCTGGCTGGTGGCCCTGATCCTTCACGCCGCCGTCGGCTCCGCTACCGTGGCCATGATGGGCGCCACCGCTATCGTCGCGCCGATGCTGCCGCTGTATCCCGGCGTAAGCCCGGAGATCATCGCTATTGCCATCGGTTCCGGCGCGATTGGCTGCACGATCGTGACGGATTCCCTGTTCTGGCTGGTGAAACAATACTGTGGCGCAAGCCTCAGCGAAACGTTCAAGTATTATACGACGGCGACATTTATCGCTTCTTTACTTGCACTCGCCGCCACCTTCCTGCTTTCTTTCATCATCTAAGCGAACGAGACGTAATATGAAAAACGCTGAACTGACCCAATTAACCGCGACTTTCCCGCTTGTGCAGGAGCTGATCGCTCTGAAAGAAACCACCTGGTTTAACCCGGCGACCACGACGCTGGCGAAAGGGTTGCCCTATGTCGGCTTGACCGCCGAAGATGTAAAAGACGCTCACGAACGCCTTCAGCGCTTCGCGCCGTATCTGGCGGAAGCCTTCCCGGAAACGGCCGCCACCGGCGGGATTATCGAATCAGAAGTGGTTGCCATTCCGGCAATGAAACGCCTCCTCGAGCAACAATTCAACCAGCCGATTCACGGCGAACTGTTACTGAAAAAAGATAGCCACCTGCCGATTTCGGGCTCCATTAAGGCGCGCGGCGGCATTTATGAAGTGCTGACCCATGCGGAAAAGCTGGCGCTGGAAGCCGGGCTGCTCACCACCTCAGATGATTATCGCAAATTGCTGACACCAGAATTCAAGCAGTTCTTCAGCCAGTACAGCATCGCCGTTGGTTCTACCGGCAACCTCGGTATGTCGATCGGCATCATGAGCGCGCGCATTGGTTTTAAGGTCACGGTACATATGTCTGCCGATGCCCGCGCATGGAAAAAGGCCAAACTGCGCAGCCACGGCGTAACGGTCGTTGAGTATGAAGAAGATTACGGCGTGGCGGTCGAACAGGGGCGCAAGGCGGCGGAATCCGACCCGAACTGCTTTTTCATCGACGACGAAAACTCGCGCACGCTGTTCCTCGGCTATGCCGTGGCCGGCGAACGCCTGAAAGCGCAGTTTGCCCGGTCAGGACGCGTGGTCGATGCCGATCACCCGCTGTTTGTCTATCTGCCATGCGGCGTTGGCGGCGGCCCCGGCGGCGTCGCATTCGGCCTGAAACTGGCGTTTGGCGACCACGTTCACTGTCTGTTCGCCGAACCGACCCATTCCCCATGCATGCTGCTCGGCATTTACACCGGGCTCCATGACCAGATTGCGGTGCAGGATTTGGGGATAGATAACCTGACCGCCGCCGATGGTTTGGCGGTCGGCCGCGCTTCCGGCTTCGTTGGCCGGGCGATGGAACGCCTGCTCGACGGCCTGTATACCCTCGACGATCAAACGATGTACGACATGCTGGGCTGGCTGGCAACGGCGGAAAACATTCGCCTTGAGCCGTCCGCACTGGCCGGGATGGCCGGACCGCAGCGCGTCTGCGCCAGTAAAGCGTATCATCAGCTACAAGGACTGAGCGACGAACAGCTACGCCACGCCACCCACCTGGTATGGGCGACCGGCGGCGGTATGGTGCCGGAAGAAGAGATGGCGCAGTATCTGGCGAAGGGGCGTTAAATCGCCCGCAGCAGCGGCATCAGTTCGCCCGGTGACCGCTGCTGTTTACGCAGATCGCGCATAACCCGCATACAGGGCGCGCTGGCGACATAGAACTGGCGGTAGCCTTCACAGAGCGGATCGTCGTCGCCTGCGCATAATCGCCGCCACGCACAGACAAAACAGGCGCTATTGGCGGCCACCTGCCGTTGTTCGCGCAGCGGTTCGCCGCACCAGATACGCAGAGTTTCCTCAAACAACGTAATCGTTATGCGGCCAATATCTTCCCGCGCCCAGATATGGAAAATGGCGCAAAGGAAGTTTCCCCACGCATTGGCATCTTCCGCTCTGAGCTGCGGAATAAAACGAACGGCGCGCACGCCCTGCGCGCGTAGCTCCCGATATAGCTGCTGCGGTTGCTGGCAGTGGTGGCGATAAACTTTCACCTCCTGCACTGCCGGTTCGTTGTGAGCGAGGGAGTGGCATTCTGTCCGACATCCTGTCATGTCACATCCTTAAGAAATAAAATGATCTGCCGTAGATGCGTTACAGCAAACAATAATGACAGCGAAAGCACTGCGAGGGAGATCAAAAATTTGTCACGAACTGCTCCCGGCTGCAAAAAATCGCTCTCGCCGACATCCATTAAATGGCGGCTACGGGTGTAGCGCCAGAGAATGATCGCCACCACTGCCAGTACGCCAATCGATATCCAGAACGCCAGCCCGGCGCTATGCCAGTTATGTTTAATCGCCAGCGCCATCAGCGCCCCGTAGCCCAGCAGAGTACGAAACCACGCCAGCGAGGTGCGCTCCGGCTGCAGACCGGGATCGCTCTCCCGCCGCGCCCGGCGTTTATCCGCCATACAGCACCAGCAGCATCACCGCCGCCACGACCGCCAGCAGCAGGACGCTAATCACCAGTAGCGTACGGGTATAGGGGAGATCCTGCTTCAGGCGCATCGCCTTTTCGTTGCTCAGCCAGCGCAGATAGCCGTACACTGCCAGCCCGCCGGCAAACAGGCATAGTAGCAACGCAAGCACTTCGCGAATAAGCGGAGTGGCAAAATCCGGCGCCAGCTGATCGAGCCCGACGCCCGCGGCGAGAAAGCCGAGCGCCGTACGGATCCACGCCAGAAAGGTGCGTTCATTGGCCAGCGAAAAGCGGTAATCCGGCGCTTCGCCAATGCGGGAAATTTTCATCAGCAGTCCTTGTTCGTCACGCAAACAGGCCACAGCATAGCCTAAATCACGAACAGGAGAGAAGAACCGGCACCCGATGGATGCCGGTATTCGGAATTCGCTAACTCAGCCCCCAGAACAGCACGGCCAGTAGCTGAGGAGTGATTATCCGCAGGAACATCACCAGCGGATAAACCGTGGCGTAGGAGAGCGCCGCCGCGCCGCTGGTGGCGTGAAGATTGTTGGCGAAGGCCAGCGCCGGCGGGTCGGTCATTGAGCCGGCCAGCATGCCGCAGAGGGTCAGATAGTTCATCTTCGCCAGTATCCGCGCCAGTATACCCACCGTCAGTAGCGGGATAGCGGTAATGAAAATACCGTAGGCTATCCAGCTAAGCCCCTCGCCGTGGAGCAGGGTGTCGACAAAATCGCCGCCGGATTTCAGCCCCACCACCGCCAGAAACAGCACGATACCGAGTTCGCGCAGCGCCAGGTTGGCGCTCGGCGGCATAAACCAGTACAGCTTGCCGATGCTGCCGATACGCCCGAGGATCAGCGCCATAATCAGCGGCCCGCCGGCTAGCCCCAGTTTCAACGCCGCCGGGAAACCGGGAATAAACAACGGAATAGACCCCAGCAGGACCCCGAGACCAATGCCGATAAACACCGGTAGCATTTGAACCTGCTGCAGCTTTTGCTGCGCGTTGCCGAGTTCATTGGCCACCGCGTCAATGGCCTGTGGACGTCCAACCAGGTTAAGAATGTCGCCAAACTGCAGGCTGGCATGGCTGCTGGCCACCAGCTCCACCCCGGCGCGATTAAGCCGCGAGATCACTACGTCATAACGTTGTTTAAAGTGCAGATCGCGGATTTTCTTCCCTAATACCTTCTCGTTAGTGACCACCACGCGTTCCACTTTGAGATCGGTACCGCGCGTTGAGAGCGAAGTCGCCACTTCTTTACCAATCACCAACTGCGCGTTGTGTAAATCTTCCGGCCGCCCGACCAGGTGCAGCAGATCGCCATGCTGGATAAGCGTACCCGGCGCCGGCACCATCAATAGCTCATCGCGCTTCAACCGCGAGCAGATAATTTTGTCGCTGTTGAGCATTGGCACATCCTGAATCGCCATATTATTTAGATTCGGGTTTTCCACCCGCACGTTAATGGTATGCAGATGAGCGTGCCCGTTACCGCTGCTCTCATCAAACTGCTGCGCCTCTTTTTCCACATTGATGCGAAAGAACAGCCGCACCAGCCACATGGTCAGCAAAATGCCGCAGATACCAAACGGGTAGGCCATCGCGTAACTCATCCCCATCTGATCGACGACATCAAACGGCAGGCCAAGATCGCGCAGGATTTGCTGCCCGGCGCCAAGCGCGGGCGTATTAGTGACCGCCCCAGAGAAGATGCCGAGAACGACCGGCAGCGGAATATTGAACAGTTTATGCAGGATCGCCGTCACCAGCCCGCCAAGTACGACGATAAGGATCGCGAACAGATTGAGCTTAAGCCCGGAGACGCGTAACGAGGCAAAAAAGCCCGGACCGACCTGAATACCGATGGTATAAACGAAGAGAATAAGGCCAAATTCCTGGATGAAATGCAGCATCGGGCTGCTCAGCGTAATCCCTGCCTGATCCACGAAGTGGCCCACGATAATGCCGCCAAACAGCACGCCGCCGATACCAAAGCCAACGCCGCGGATTTTGACATTGCCGATCCACAATCCCACCACCGCAACCAGCGCCAACACGCTGACGGTCAATGCTATATCACTCATACTATTTTCCCTGTGAATAACATTATTATTAACAGGGATTATGACTGAAGGCGGGAATACTGTATGTAGTCCCGCGCACAAAAAAGCCCCGAGTTATCGGGGCTTGAAAGCGATGTGGCTGAATTAACTATTCAGCGCCGGGCGCTCGCTAATAGCGATACGCTGCGGGGCGGCGACTTCCGGCTCGTGGCGGGTTAAGTCGATATGCAATAAGCCATTGGTAAAGGTAGCACCGGAGACTTCCATATTATCCGCGAGGGTGAAACTCAGGCTGAAGGCCTGATTCACCAGCCCCTGATGCAGCCATTTGGTCTCTTTTTCAGCGGCCTGCGGCGTGCCTTTAACGGTCAGACGCGTACCTTCCAGCTGAATATCCAAATCTTCCTGACGGAACCCGGCTACCGCGAGGGTAATGCGGTAATGGTTATCGTCGCTTTTTTCGATGTTATAGGGCGGGAAGGTTTGGCTTTCACCGGCGGTTTGCAGGGCGTTAGCCAGTTTGTCAAAACCGATCCATTGACGCAGCAGTGGGGATAAATCGTAGTTACGCATAGTGTTTTCTCCTTCTGAGAAGCGAGTAGGTACCTGCGAATTCAGCGAATTCGCATTTGCTCCCTGACGGCAAGCAAGTTGTTTATTCAGGCCGCCGCGCGGCCTGAAGCGGAAAATTAGTTAATTTCGATACGGCGCGGTTTGTTCGCTTCCGGAATCACGCGTTCCAGATCGATATACAGCAGGCCGTTGACCAGGTTAGCGCCGCGAATATGAATGTTATCGGCAAGCTGGAATTTACGCTCGAAGTTGCGTTCCGCGATCCCCTGGTACAGGTAGGTGCGCTCTTTCTGCTCGGCGGCATGGGAGCCTTTCACCACCAGAAGATTGTCTTGCGCGGTTATCTCTAATTCGCTTTCCGCAAAACCGGCGACGGCAATCGCGATGCGGTAATTGTTTTCATCCACTAATTCAACGTTATACGGAGGGTAGCCGCCGTTGCCCTGGCTTTGATTATTTTCTAACAGGTTGAACAGGCGGTCGAAACCAATAGCAGAACGATAAAGCGGGGAGAGATCGAAATTACGCATAGTAAATAGCTCCTGAAATCAGCGAGAATTCAATGGCTTTCCATCATGGACAAGCCGTTATGACCCGGAATACCCCTCAGGCGTATCCTCATTGGGTGACACTACTAAAATGGGTGTGCCCCGACGCTTTTCAAGCCCTTTTCGGCCAAATTTTTTTGCAGTTTGCTGGCGAATGCTTAGACTGGTTGCAAAGCACAAAAGGCAAAGTGCGATACTCGCCACAGTGCAGTGCAATAACGCTAGGCATTCACGGGACGGCTCGTTATAACCGAAGTAACCCCGATAAAATGACGGAAGAGTGATGAAAAGCGGATTGTTAAAGCTGGTCCTGTTCAGCGGGATGATTAGTGTGGGCGGTTGCTCCAGCGTAATGTCGCATACCGGCGGCAAGGAAGGAACCTACCCAGGCACGCGCTCCAGCGCCCATACGCTGGGCGACGACGACACCAACTGGGGCGTGAAATCGCTGGTGGCCCTCGATATGCCGTTCACCGCGGTCATGGACACGCTGCTGCTGCCGTGGGATATGTTCCGCACCGACAGCTCGGTAAAATCGCGCGTCGAGAAAAGCGAGCAGGAGACGCTGGCGACCAACTCCGTGATCCCGCCAGCGCCAATGCCTTCGCGCTAAGCTAGCGCTGCGTTTCGGTTATCCACAACTGGCGATAACCGTCGACGTCTTCCATCCACGCCAGGTATTTGCCATCCGGCGAAAATACGACGGCATCCGCGGACGGCGGATTTTCGCGATCGGTCGTCAAATAACTTACCGCGCCGCTGCGGGCATCGCAGAGCGCGATTTTGTTTTCTACCACGCATCCCAGCCACGCGCCCGATGGATGCCAGTTAAACGCCGACTGAATCCCCGTAGCAGTATGTGTTAACTGACGCGGCTCGCCGCCCGCAGGCGCGATAAGCCACAGCTGTACAACGCCTGCGTCATCACGCATCAGAAAGGCGATCTCGGTGGCCTGCGGATTGGCTCGTACCCAATGGCGCGGTACATTCACCAGCCCCGGATAGCGGCGCTGGTGGGTATAGGTCAAACGACGCTGGCTGACGCCTGCCGGCGGCGCGGGCATCGTCGTTGCACTACCGGCCAGCGGCATATCGCCCTGCCGCTTCCAGCCCGCCTCATCCCGCGGCAGCGTCACAATAAACAGTTCAGGCACTTTGTCGCCGTTTTCCGCCAGCGTATCGCCGATAAACGCTAATGCATGATTGCCGACCCACCCCTCTTCATAAGCGCGATTGATCTCATCGCTGCCCGGCAATGGGTTCGCCGTGGTACGGCTCACCAGCACGCACCAGTGGCTGCCGGCATATTCGCGGGGATGGGCGCCCTGCGGGCTCACCGGGCCATAGGGCGCGGCTACGCCAACGTTGCGCAGATCCAGCGCCGGATCGTATTCGTGAAGTACGTGGTCGTTATACGTGAAGCTAACGAACTGGCCGTCTGGGCTGAAGACATGAACGTGGCTGCCGCCGCGCAGCGCGCCGGGGGTATAAGGCGCGGTAATATCCAGCGCATCAAGATTGCGGGTTTCACCCTGCCAGTTCACCACCCCGCGACGGTGATGAAAATCGTAATGCCAGTTGGCGTCCGGGTGTTCCGGGCCGTGAATAAAAACGTATTTATCTTGCGTCGGGTGTACGGTGACCACACCAACGCAGGCACCGTCAGCGGCGCGATAGAGCGTCTCAACGGCGCCGCTATGGATATTCACCCGCTCAATGGTCTCGCCGGTGAAAGAGGCCCCCGACGGACGGACGTCGAAAACCAGCCACTGGCTGTCCGGGGTCCAGGTATTGATATTGGTAAGCTGATGGTGACGGGGAGCAAAAGTGACTTGTTTCATGACGATACCCTGATGCGAGACTTACGTATCAGGGTATCGTATCGCCAAAATTTAGCCTACACGTTTCACATCGCCGACCAGCAGGATATAAGACAGCGCGCCTATCAGCGCCACTACGGAGATATAAACCAGCGCCGGGCCAAAGCCGTAATCCTGCGCCAGATAACCAATCACCAGCGGGACGGTGATGCCGCCCAGTCCGCCAACGAAGTTAAAGACCCCGCCGGTCAGGCCGATCAGGCGCATCGGCGCCAGGGAGGAGACCAGCGACCAGGTGATAGACGCAAAACCGTTGCCGAAGAATGCCAGCGCCATCAGCGCCATGATCCAGACGGGGTCGTTGGTATAGTTCGCCCCCATGATGCAGGTGGAGATCAGCAGCCCGCAGATAATCGGCGTTTTGCGCGCCACACCCAGCGAGTAGCCTTTTTTCACCAGCTTATCCGCCAGCCAGCCGGAGAGCAGGACGCCAAAAAACGCGGCGAGGAAGGGCACCGTGGTCATAAAGCCGGCCTTCAGAGCGGTGATGCCTTTTTCCTGGGTTAAGTAATTCGGGAACCAGGTCAGGAAGAACCACAGCGTCGAGGTAACCGCGAACTGCCCAAGGTAAACGCCAACCAGCTTACGGTGAAAGACCAGCTTCCAGTCCGCTCTGGATAATGGTTGACGCGCCTCTTTCTTCAGCGGCGCATCGCCATCCACCAGGCCGCCGCCGTCGCGGATATAGTCGAGTTCGGCTTTACTGATGCTTTTAGTCAGGCGCGGCGGTTGATAAACCTTAAACCAGATTAACGACCAGATAATGCCGATCCCGCCGGTAACGATAAATACCCAATGCCAGCTTAATAGCTCCTGGATCCAGATCAGTAGCGGCGTGAGGAAGGCCAGACCCACAAATTGCCCCGAGGTATAAAACCCAACGGCAGAGGCGCGTTCGTGTTCCGGGAACCAGCTGGTCACCATGCGGTTGTTGGTCGGGAAAGCTGGCGCTTCGAAGATGCCGGTAATGGCGCGTAAACCAATCAGCGACATTAAGCCGGTGGCGAAGCCTTGTAGCAACGTCGCGACGGACCAGCCAAATATAGCGATAAAGTAGGTAAGCCTGGATCCTACGCGGTCAAGAAACCAACCGCCTGGGATCTGGCAGAGGGTATACAGCCAGGCAAAGGCGGAAAATACATAGCCCATTTCCGCTTTGCTAATACCAAACTCCTCCTGAATATGCGCCGAGGCGACGGCGAGGTTGGCGCGGTCAACATAACAAATAACCACGGTAATAAAGATCATGATGAGCGTCAGATAACGGCGACGCCCGGTTTTTACAGCGGTAACTGAAATATCCATCGCAATCTGTCTCCAGATTTTGGGCATAGCGAAGCCGCTCACCATGCCCGGTAATTTACAGAGGGTGTTTTTGTTTTTTATTAATAACTATGTTGCGATGCGCTAAATAATTCGTGCTGGGGAAAGGCGGCAAATTTTCGCATCCCTGGGAGCATACAATAGTATGTGACCAGGGTAAGAAAATGCAGCCAACGCATCACCAGTGCGAAGTATGACGCGCATTTACCATTCGGCGACAGAGCCATCCTCATACCGCCACAACGGATTTCGCCAGTCCGGCGCATTTTTACTCAACTCAATCACGCGGGCCTCATCAATTTCCACGCCCAGCCCCGGCTTCATCAGAGGTTTAAAGAAGCCGCCTTCCATATTGAAATCTTCTTTATTTTTCACAAAATCAAGAAGTTCTGCGCCTTTGTTGTAGTGGATCCCCATGCTCTGTTCCTGGAAAACCGCGTTATGTGAAACGAAATCGACGTGCAGACAAGCCGCCAGCGCGATCGGCCCCAGCGGGCAGTGCGGCGCCAGCCCAACGTCATAGGCTTCCGCCATTCCGGCAATTTTATAGCATTCGGTAATACCGCCTGCGTGCGACAAATCGGGCTGTAAAATAGCCACCCCGCCCGCTTCCAGTACCCGTTTAAATTCAAAGCGCGAGAACATACGTTCGCCGGCGGCAATTGGAATATGCGTTTGCGCCGCCAGCCGCGGATAATATTCCGCCTGCTCGGCTAATACCGGCTCCTCAATAAATAATGGGCGATATGGCTCCAGCTCTTTAATTAATACCTTAGCCATCGGCGCGCTAACGCGGCCATGAAAATCGAGACCAAACTCAATTTCATTGCCAAACGCTTCGCGGATTTGCGCTACGGTATTCACCGCCGCATCAACCGCACGGGAATTATCGATGAGCCCCATCTCTTCGCAGCCGTTTAATTTAAAGGTGTCGAAACCAATACCGCGCAGCTTCTTAATCCCGTCAATTACTTCGGCGGGGCGGTCGCCGCCCACCCAGCTGTAGGCTTTAATTTTGTCGCGCACCAGCCCGCCCATCAGTTGCCAGACCGGGGCATTCAGGACCTTACCTTTAATATCCCATAGCGCCTGGTCAATACCGGCGATGGCGCTCATCATAATCGGGCCGCCGCGATAAAAGCCGCCGCGGTACATCACCTGCCACAGGTCGTTAATCCGCGCCGGATCCTGGCCAATCAGGTAGTCGCCAAATTCATGAACGGCCGCCTCCACCGTGCGGGCGCGCCCTTCAATCACCGGTTCGCCCCAGCCGACAATGCCTTCATCGGTTTCAATCTTCAGGAACATCCAACGCGGAGGTAAACGGTACGTGGTGATATTGGTTATTTTCATTTCACTGCCTCTCGATACGCTTTTACGAATGCGACTGCCTGCTGCGCGGTACGTTCAACCGACTGGCCGGCACGATAGAGATCGCTACCCAGCCCAGCCCCAACACAACCGGCATTAATCCACTGCGCCAGGTTTTCCGGCGTCACGCCGCCGACGGCAAAGACCGGAACCTCCGGCGGCAGCACGGCTTTTAACGCTTTGATGTAATCCGGGCCAAAAGCCGATGACGGGAAAATTTTCAGCGCCTGCGCGCCGGCATCCAGCGCGTTGAAGGCTTCGCTGGCGGTGGCGCAGCCTGGACACACGGTCATGCCGTAACCCACCGCCCGCCGGATCACTTCCGGCTGAATGTTTGGCGTCACGATCAGCCGACAGCCCATGGCCGCCAGCCTGTCGACCTGCTCCGGTTGCAGCACGGTGCCCGCGCCGATAAGCGCCTGCTCGCCGTAAGCGTCGACGACCTGCGGAATACTTTTCTCCCACTGCGGCGAGTTCAGCGGGATTTCGACCGCGTCGAAACCGGCGTCGATAACGGCGCCAACGTGAGCCAGCGCCTCGTCTGGCGTAATACCGCGCAGGATAGCGATAAGCGGAAGGTTAGTTTGCCACTGCATAAGCGATGCTCCTTATTCCTGTCTGAAATGCCGTATCGCCCGCAACCGCGGTGACTTCGCGGCCAATGGCGGCGAATGCCTGCTGATAGCGGGACGTTAACGATGACCCGGCGACGAGGCTAATAGCCTGCTTCCCGGCGAACGTGTCGCTGAGGGTGGCAACTTCAGCGCCAATCAGCAGGCCGGAAAGAAATTCGCTAACCTGCTCGCGAGGCAGCGCGCCCAGCACGTGCGAAGCGCGCACTTCAAACAGCTGCGGCAGGACAGCGGGGTTGTTGATACCGCGCTGCAGACCGGCCGCGAATGCGTCGGCGGACGTTTCCTGCGGCGGTAAGCCGGCGCCCACCAGCGAGTGCTGAAGCAACAGATGATGCAACTCACCGGTCAAAACGGTACGAAAATCGTGAATTTGCAGGCGATCGGCCAGTACCCATTTGCAGTGGGTTCCCGGCATCACGTAGACAGACGAAGGGGCTAAGGCGCGTGCGCCCAGCAGCTGCGTTTCTTCTCCGCGCATGACGTTATGGTTATCGTCACGGGAAACGCAAAGGCCGGGAATTATCCAGATATTGTCGCCAACGGCAGTTAACTGCTGGCCAATGTCCGAGAAAGCGGCAGGAAGCGGCAAATAGGGGGCGATTTTCCAGCCCACGTTGCTGCCGACCATCCCTGCCATCACCACCGGTATGGCGCCATCGCGCCAGTGTTGGGTAATTTCCGCTAACACCGCAGCGGGAGAGCGACCGTTCAGGCGCGTTACGCCCGCTTCAGATTGCCTGCTTTCCAGGCATTCTTCGCCCTGATAAAGCCAGGCGCGTAAATTCGTCGATCCCCAATCTATTGCGATGTAGCGAGCCGTCATGTGATTTCCTTGAGCCTTCGTGTCGAGCTGGCGATCATCGTCAACGCCGCCTGCTCCGCCGCGTCGCTATCCTGATGCCGAATGGCGTCAAATAGCGCTTTATGTTCCTGTAGGGTTTTTGGCATGTTGCCTTCATCGCCCATCCAGGTCCGTTCAAATACCGCCCGCTGCAGCGAACTGATCGCCACGCTAAGCTGCTGCAAAACCGGGTTATGTACTGACTGCAGCACCGCTTCGTGGTAACGAATATCGGCCTCGTTAAAGGCATCCCGGTTTTGGTTGTTGGCGATCATGTCATTGAGCGCCGACTCGATTTCCGCCAGATCGCTTGAGGTGGCGCGCTCTGCCGCCCAGCGGGCAATAGCGGGCTCGACCAGGTTGCGCACTTCACTCATCGCGCTGATAAGACGCGGGTCATAATCATTTTCCAGTACCCACTGCAGTACCTCGGTATCGAGGTAGTTCCACTGGTTTCTCGGAGCGACAAACGCGCCTCGGTAACGCTTCATTTCGATCAGCCGCTTCGCCATTAGCGAGCGAAATACTTCGCGGATGATGTTGCGCGAAGTTTCAAACTCTTCACACAGTTCCGCTTCGGCCGGTAGCGCTGAACCCGGTACGTACTTACCGCTGACAATCTGTTTGCCCAGCGTGATCACGATGCGATCGGTCTTATTGAGAGTCATGGAGAGTCCTTATGCTCTATGTGTACTGCTCTACTTTACCGTCGCTGCTGAATTTCGCCTCACTTTTGTACTACTAGCGTGATGTCAGGCATCGTCGCCATGAGCTCAATGTAGTACAACATTATTATGTTGTACTACAATTTAGATCACAAAAAGAACAATCCATAAAAATAAAAATGCCTGTGCCCACGACAAATTGAGCCGTCAAAGCAGGAAAGGAGGGTAAATAAGAGTTAGAACGCTTCGCCGACCTGGAAGTAAAAGCCGCTGCTGCCCTTACCGATACCGTAGTCGAGGCGAATATTAACGCGAGGTTTGAATTCAAAGCGGTAGCCGACGCCCGCCGAAGGTAGCCAGCGCCCATCATTCAGAGAATCAATGGATGGCCCCATGGTGCCCGCGCCGACCCAGGCAACAACGCCGTGTCGCCACGTCAACTGACGACGGTATTCCAGCTGAGAGCTGACCACGTTTTTATCGCGGTAGCGCCCCTGGTAGTAGCCGCGCATACGTTCATCGCTGCCGAGCAGCGGCATCATGCTCCACGGCACATCGCCCTGGGTGAAGGTGCCATCCGCTTCCCAGGCCAGCACGCTTTTATCGCTCAGGGCCTGATAGCGGCTATAGTGCAGGCGAAACTCATCAAAACGCGTATCGCTGCCGAGTCCCGGCGCATAATGGGTATAGCGAAAATCGGCGTACTGGCCCTTGCGTGGGTTGGGAACAAAATCGCGATCGTCCCAGTTGATATCAATACTGGCGCCGGAGCTGAATACCGACGGCCCCTGCGGGGTGTTTTCTATTTTCGGCAGATCGTCATGGTCCATCTCATCGGCATTTTGCGCCGCCAGCGACCACCCCATCCCCAGGTAGACATTATCGACGAGCTGCCGGTAGACCATCGGGCGCAGAGTCAGCACCTGGGCGGTATATTTTTCTTTCTCATTGTCTTTGTCGCCGGCGTGAAAACCTTGTCCCCAGTAGTATGTCGGCGTGTTGGCCATCGAGCCTTCAACAAATACCCGCCACAAATCGTTGTCGAAAAAAGCATAGTTTTTAACGCTGAGGCCAAACGCGCCGGTGGAGCTAACGTAGCCGCTAAGCGTCAGCGTGGAGTTCTGGCTGATGGTGTCATTTGGGTCCGGGCGATACATGCCCACAACGGCCGTACCCAATCCAAGCCCCAGCTCCGGCGTATAAAATGGCCCTGGCATGACGCCCCAGTCGATGCCTTTGCTGGCGTCGAACTTGTCGCTGGCGCCAAGGTTTTGCAACCAGCCGTCGATTTTTTCGCGGCTGAGCGCCTGCGCCTGCGCCTGCCCAAAAACAAGGCATGTTAGCAGCAGGATGGCGCTAAACGGTCGTCTCAAAAGCGATACTCGCCGGCGATAAAGAAACTGTTACGTTCGGCAAAACCAAACTCCGTAGTGATATTAAAGTTCCGGGTCATCTCATACTGCGCGCCCACCAGCACGTTCCACGGCGACTGTAGATGCTGTTTCACATCAAAGCGACCGTTACCGTTCTTGTTAGCCAGATTGACCATGTTTTGCAGCATCGTCGACGGCATCGACAGATCGTTCAGGCTGCCCTTAAATTCCTGCTGCACATCCTGATACATGCTGCCAACCCAGATATTCAGCTTCCCGTTGGGCAGATGCAGCGCATCTACCGACGGCGTATTGAAACGATAGCCCAAACGCGGCGAAAAGGTAAAAGCATCAATGCTGCCGTCGAGAATATCAAAACGCGTCTGCGTATAGTTGGCGTCTAATACCGTGAACCAGTTGCCGACGCCGCCCACCAGCGTGGTGCCAACGCCGTAAGTCGTGCCTTTAAAATCAAGGCGAAAATCAAGATCCTGCATACCTGGCATGGGCACTACTTTACCATTCGGCCCTTTCAGACCGACGGCGATTTGCGAGATTGAATGGCCTTTAGTATGTCCAACCAGGCCATAGACGTTCATAAACGGCAGCAGCCAGGCATCCAGCTTAAGGGTCTCGGTTTTACTGCTTTCCCGCGTATTACCGACGCCAATCTGGAAGGCGTTATCCAGTGAAAAATTACCTAACGATAAACCGGTAAAATTAATGCTATCGACATTAATATTTTGCCGCATATCCATATAGTTAACACCGACGCCAAACGGCAGCGGCAGGACGTAGCCGTGCTTTCTGGCTTCATCGCCTAAAAAAGGCAAGACCGACGTCGATTCCGGCGCCGCGACCTGGCTATTGTCAGGCGCGGGCAGATCCGCCGGTTCGCTACCGTGCCAAGCGTATACGGGTTCAAGTTGAGTCGTTGGTTCTGCGGCCGCGCAGGCCTGAAAAGAGAGAAAAGGCAGCGCAACCAACATCAAAAAGTGATTTTTATTCATAGGAAATATGATGTTAGTTCTTAAGAACAGAATTCATAAAATGGGGCGGGTAGCTTATAGAATCCCCTGCTCTGATTAAGGGATTTAAATGCGGATTAACATCTATTCATGAAAAAAGAGAAGACAGGCCCGGAGAATTCCGGGCCTGAGATTGATGACAAACCTCATGCAACCGTTGCACTTACAGATTGCACCAGACAAAAAACATGGAAAATCAATTTATTGATTTTCGGCTGATAACCACAAAGAAGGAAAAACCACGCTTTTTCCTTCTTTGTCAGCAGTCTGAGGCCCGGAGAATTCCGGGCCTGGAATGCACTTAGGCTAAAACGTATTTTTCAATGGCGAAGGCAACGCCATCTTCAAGGTTCGATTTAGTGACGAAATTCGCCGCTTCTTTAACGGTCGGGATGGCGTTATCCATCGCCACGCCGACGCCGGCGAATTCAATCATCGCGATATCATTTTCCTGATCGCCAATCGCCATAATTTCTTCCGGCTTGATGCCCAGCGTATCGGCCAGCGACTTCACGCCGGTGCCTTTATTGACGCGTTTATCGAGGATTTCGAGGAAGTACGGCGCACTTTTCAGCACGGTATACTTCTCTTTCACTTCCGCCGGAATACGGGCGATGGCCCGATCGAGAACGGCAGGCTCATCGATCATCATCACCTTCAGCAGCTGAATATTACGGTCCATCTTTTCTGCTTCGCAGAATACCAGCGGAATGGTCGCCACGTAGGATTCATGCACCGTGTAGTAGCTGATATCGCGGTTCGCGGTATAAAGCGTATTACGATCGAGCGCGTGGAAGTGCGAGCCAACGTCGCGAGAGAGTTGCTCAAGGAAGCGATAATCATCGTAGCTTAACGCCGTTTGCGCCACGGTGCTGCCGTCGCTGGCTTTCTGAACCAGCGCGCCGTTATAGGTGATGCAGTAGTCGCCCGGCTGTTCCATGTGCAGCTCTTTCAGGTAGCTATGGACACCAGCGTAGGGGCGGCCGGTCGTCAGCACCACGTTAACGCCGCGGGCGCGCGCTGCCGCGATGGCGGTTTTCACCGCCGGAGAAATGGTATGGTCAGGCAGCAACAGCGTGCCGTCCATATCAATTGCAATCAGTTTAATAGCCATGGGATCCCCGGGTAAGATGAGTCTTCACTCATGCTAACGCGATTCCGCTCAAAAAACAGCTCTCGCAGCGGGAGAAAACGAGGATGGATTGCGCAGGCGGATTCCCCTTTTGCCGCAAAAGAAAAACCCGGCAGCGCAACGCGTACCGGGTTTAGCAAAACCGTAGCCCCGATAGACATCATGTCACCGGGGAAATACAGGCTTAGATATCGATGTTCGCCGCTTTCAGAGCGTTCTCTTCGATAAAGGCGCGACGCGGTTCAACGGCATCGCCCATCAGGGTGGTGAACAGCTGGTCGGCGGCAATCGCATCCTTCACGGTGACGCGCAGCATGCGGCGGCTGTCCGGATCCATGGTGGTTTCCCACAGCTGATCCGGGTTCATCTCGCCCAGACCTTTATAACGCTGGATAGAGAGGCCGCGACGCGACTCTTTCACCAGCCAGTCGAGCGCCTGTTCGAAGCTGGCTACCGGCTGGCGGCGCTCGCCGCGTTCGATAAACGCGTCGTCTTCGATAAGCCCGCGCAGCTTCTCGCCGAGGGTGCAGATACGGCGGTATTCCGCGCCGGTGATGAACTCGTTATCCAGCGGGTAGTCGGTATCGACGCCGTGGGTACGCACGCGCACGATCGGCTCGAACTGCTGCAGCTCGCTGTTTTCACGAACATCAAACTTCCACTGGCTGCCGTGCTGCTCTTTTTCGTTCAGCTCGCTGATCAGCTGGTTAATCCAGCGGGTGACGGTCTGCTCGTTGCTCAGATCGGCTTCGGCCAGCGTCGGCTGATAGATAAGCTCTTTGAGCATCGCTTTCGGGAAACGGCGCTCCATGCGGCCAATCATTTTCTGCGTCGCGTTGTACTCGGCCACCAGTTTTTCCAGTGACTCGCCGGCTAAGGCCGGTGCGCTGGCGTTGGTGTGCAGGGTCGCGCCGTCGAGCGCGATGGAGATCTGGTACTGATCCATCGCTTCGTCGTCTTTAATGTACTGTTCCTGCTTGCCTTTCTTCACTTTGTACAGCGGCGGCTGAGCAATGTAAACGTGGCCGCGTTCAACGATTTCCGGCATCTGACGATAGAAGAAGGTCAACAGCAGGGTACGAATGTGCGAGCCGTCGACGTCCGCATCGGTCATGATGATGATGCTGTGATAACGCAGTTTATCCGGGTTGTACTCATCGCGGCCGATGCCGCAGCCCAGCGCGGTAATCAGCGTGGCCACTTCCTGAGAAGAGAGCATTTTATCGAAGCGGGCTTTCTCGACGTTAAGGATTTTACCCTTCAGCGGCAGGATAGCCTGATTCTTACGGTTACGGCCCTGTTTCGCAGAGCCGCCCGCGGAGTCCCCTTCCACGAGGTACAGTTCAGACAGCGCCGGGTCGCGTTCCTGGCAATCCGCCAGTTTGCCCGGCAGGCCTGCCAGGTCCAGCGCGCCTTTACGACGGGTCATTTCACGGGCGCGACGCGCGGCTTCACGCGCACGCGCGGCATCGATAATTTTGCCGACCACGATTTTCGCATCGGACGGGTTTTCCAGCAGGTATTCGCTCAGCAGTTCGTTCATCTGCTGTTCAACCGCCGATTTCACCTCAGAGGAGACCAGCTTGTCTTTGGTCTGAGAGGAGAACTTCGGATCCGGCACCTTCACGGAAACCACGGCAATCAGGCCTTCACGCGCATCGTCGCCGGTGGCGCTGACTTTCGCTTTTTTGCTGTAGCCTTCTTTATCCATGTAGGCGTTCAGGGTACGGGTCATCGCCGCGCGGAAGCCCGCCAGGTGAGTACCGCCGTCGCGCTGCGGAATGTTGTTGGTAAAGCAGTAGATGTTTTCCTGGAAACCATCGTTCCACTGCAGCGCCACTTCAACGCCGATACCGTCTTTTTCGGTGGAGAAATAGAAGATATTCGGGTGGATCGGCGTTTTATTCTTGTTGAGATACTCAACAAACGCCTTGATGCCGCCTTCGTAGTGGAAATGGTCTTCTTTGCCGTCGCGCTTATCGCGCAGGCGGATAGAGACCCCAGAGTTGAGGAACGACAGCTCGCGCAGACGTTTCGCCAGGATTTCGTATTCGAATTCAGTGACGTTGGTAAAGGTTTCCAGGCTTGGCCAGAAACGCACCATGGTACCGGTGCTTTCGGTTTCACCGGTTACCGCCAGCGGCGCCTGCGGCACGCCGTGCTCATAAATTTGTTTGTGGACTTTGTTATCGCGTTGGATAACCAGCTCCAGCTTCTGCGACAGGGCGTTAACCACCGAGACGCCTACGCCGTGCAGACCGCCGGACACTTTATAGGAGTTATCATCGAATTTACCGCCGGCGTGCAGGACGGTCATGATAACTTCCGCCGCGGAGACGCCCTCTTCCGGGTGAATGCCGGTTGGGATGCCGCGGCCGTCATCCTGTACGGAGACGGAGTTATCGCTGTGGATAGTAACAACGATGTCTTTACAGTAACCTGCGAGCGCTTCGTCGATAGCGTTATCCACAACCTCGAATACCATGTGGTGCAGACCGGTGCCGTCATCCGTGTCGCCGATATACATACCCGGGCGCTTACGCACCGCATCCAGCCCTTTCAGGACTTTGATACTGGAGGAGTCATAAGAATTCGACATCAACGTTTCTCGCTCATTTAAACTTGGGTTAATCCGTTATTTTACCCTTTTCCACGGTGAACATCTTCGAATTTTTGTCCGACATGTCCATTACGTGTTCAGCGCTGATTGCGCTGACGAAAACCTGCGATTGCGTGGCTTTTAAGCGGCTGGCAAGCAGCCCGCGCCGGGCATCGTCAAGCTCCGAGGCAAAATCATCTATCAGGTACAGGCAGCGCCGTCCGCTTTCGCGGGTCAGGAACTCGCCCTGCGCCAGTCGTAGGGCGCACATCAGCAGCTTAAGCTGCCCGCGCGACAAGGTGTCTTCCACCGGCGCCCCATCGGCGCGAATGCGAAAATCCGCTTTATGCGGACCGTGGGCGGTGTAGGTTAACATTCTGTCGCGTTCGAAATTCCGCTCCAGCACCTCGGCGTAGTCCGTTTCTTTTTCCCAGCCGCGCTGGAAAGAGAAGGTGAGGGTGAATTCCGGTAAAAATTGCTGACAGGTATCCGCCATGTCTTCGACAATAGCGGCGCTGTATTCGGCACGCCAGCGGCTGATTTGTTCCGCCAGCGGGATTAATTCCAGGTCCCACGGCCGCAGTTGCGCATAGCGGCTCACCTGGCGCAGCGCGGCGTTGCGCTGTTTCAACAGGCGCTTCAGGTTGCTCCAGGCGGTGAAGAATCCGGCTTCGTTATGAAAGCATCCCCAATCAAGGAACGCTCTTCTGTATTTGGGGCCGCCGTTGAGTAAAGTAAACCCCTCTGGCGTGATCAGCTGCATCGGCATCAGGTGCGCCAGTTCCGCCACCTTGTGGCCATCGGTGCCGTCGATACGCACTTTGCTGTCGCCCTGTTTGTCTTTGGTCAAGCCAATGGCGGTTTCGCGCTCTTCGCCCTGTAAACGCCCGTGCAGGACAAACGAATCCTGCTCGTGACGAATTACCCGGCCAATTTGCAAACTGCGAAACGCCCTGCCATGGCCGAGCGTATAGATAGCTTCCAGCACGCTGGTTTTGCCGCTGCCGTTTGCGCCAACCAGGAAGTTAAAGCTGGGGGATAAAGCGAGATCCGCATTTTCGATATTGCGGAAATCTTTGATTAGGAGTCGGGATAGCGACATATCAGCTCGTCATCATTCAAGGGGCGTGGGTGTCGCAGCCAGTTCGTCTACCGCCAGCGCGCAGAAAGCGGAGCGTACACGAAGTACGTGAGCATTTGCTCGCTCCGCTCGTCCTTCGGACCGTCTTACAGACGTCCAAAACGCATAGCGTTTTGTCGAGCACTGCCGGAAGGCGAAATGGCAAGTAAACCAGCCCCTTTGCAGATTCTACAATCTCATAGGCATGACAACGTAGGCGGCGGATTGTGAAGCCGCATCCTCAATCTGCACGCTCGATACGGAATCCGTCAGCAGTATGCGCACATTCTCGCATTTCAGCGCATTGAGCACATCCAGCACATAGCTAACGTTGAAGCCAATCTCCATCTCCGTTCCGGCGTAGGTCACGTCAAGGATCTCTTCCGCCTCTTCCTGTTCCGGGTTGTTAGCGGTGATTTTCAGCTGGTTCTCGCTGACGTACAGCCGCACGCCGCGGAATTTCTCATTCGAGAGGATTGCCGCGCGGGCGAAAGCCTGCTTGAGAATGTCGCAGCCGGCATCAAGGTGTTTATCCGGGTTTTTCGGCAATACGCGGCGATAGTCCGGGAAACGGCCATCAACCAGCTTCGAGGTGAAGATAAAATCGCCGACGTGAGCGCGGATATTGTTGCTGCCGATCTGCACGCGCAGCGGCGTATCGCCGCCGTCGAGCATACGCATCAGCTCAATCACCCCTTTACGCGGCACGATCACCGAATGGTTCGGCAGCGACTCTTCCAGCGGCATTGAACAAACCGCCAGGCGGTGGCCGTCGGTGGCGACGGTGCGCAGTTCGCTACCTTCGGTTTCAAACAGCATGCCGTTTAAGTAGTAACGAACGTCCTGGTGCGCCATCGAAAACTGGGTGGCTTCAATCAGGCGCTTCATCGTCGCCTGCGGCAGGGTAAATTCCACTTCGCTCTGCCAGTCGTCGAGATTCGGGAAATCGGCGGCAGGCAGGGTCGACAGCGAGAAGCGGCTGCGGCCGGAGCGCACCAGCATACGGTCGCCTTCAAGCTGCACGGCGATCTCCGCGCCTTCAGGCAGGCCGCGGCAGATATCAAAGAATTTACGCGCCGGAACGGTGGTGGCGCCCGCTTCGTGCGGCTGAATCAGCGACACGCGCGCGACCATTTCCATTTCCAGATCGGTACCGGTTAGCGACAGCGTGCCGTCCGCGACCTGAAGCAGCAGGTTACCGAGAATCGGCAGCGTCGGACGACCACCTAACGGACCGCTCACCTGTTGCAGCGGTTTTAATAAATGTTCACGTTCTACGGTAAATTTCATAGCGTCACGAGGATAATGTTCTGATTAAATTGGAAAAATCTTCTTTAATATCGTGGCTTTCTTCACGCAACTGCTCAATCTTACGGCAGGCGTGCAGCACGGTGGTATGGTCGCGGCCGCCAAACGCATCGCCGATTTCCGGCAGGCTGTGGTTGGTCAGCTCTTTGGCCAGCGCCATCGCCATCTGGCGTGGGCGCGCCACCGAACGGGAGCGGCGTTTGGACAGCAGGTCCGCTACCTTAATCTTGTAATACTCCGCCACCGTCTTTTGAATATTGTCGATGGTGACTAATTTTTCCTGCAGCGCCAGTAAATCGCGCAGCGCTTCGCGCACGAAATCAATAGTGATAGCCCGGCCGGTAAAGTTGGCGTTAGCAATGACGCGGTTCAGCGCCCCTTCCAGCTCACGCACGTTTGAACGCAGACGCTTGGCGATAAAGAACGCGACTTCGCCCGGCAGGCGGATGTCGTTTTCATCGGCTTTTTTCATCAGGATCGCAACACGGGTTTCCAGTTCAGGCGGCTCGATCGCCACCGTCAGGCCCCAGCCAAAGCGCGATTTCAGACGATCCTCTACGCCGTTGATCTCTTTTGGATAACGATCCGAAGTGAGGATGATCTGCTGATTACCTTCCAGCAAGGCGTTGAAGGTGTGGAAGAACTCTTCCTGTGAACGCTCTTTATTGGCGAAGAACTGAATATCATCGATCAGCAGGGCGTCAACGGAGCGGTAATAGCGTTTAAATTCTTCGATGGCGTTGTTTTGCAGGGCTTTTACCATGTCCTGCACGAAACGCTCGGAGTGCATATAAACCACTTTAGCATTTGGCTTACGCGCCACAATGCCGTTGCCGACGGCGTGCAACAGGTGGGTTTTCCCCAGACCGGTGCCGCCATAAAGGAACAGCGGGTTATACGCGCCGCCAGGGTTATCGGCCACCTGACGCGCCGCCGCGCGTGCCAGCTGGTTAGATTTACCTTCGACGAAGTTATCAAACGTATGCTTGACGTTGACGTTGGAACGGTAGGTGGGCTCTGCCGGCGCCGGAACGTTATCCCAGCCCTGACGGGCGACAGCAGGCGCGACGCGCGCGGTTTGCACCTGAGCGGCCGGGATCGCCGTGGCGACGTTGGCCGTCCCCTGGTGGGACGGCGCCGCAGGCTTCGCGCCCACTTCAAAGCGCAGTTGTGGGGCGTCCGCGCCACAAAAGTCATTGAGGAGCCCATTGATATTATTAAGGTATTTGTCCCTTACCCAATCGAGCACAAAACGGTTTGGCGCATACAGTGCCAGCGTGTTATCGCTCAGTTCCGCCTGCAATGGGCGGATCCACATGCTGAATTCTGTGGCTGGTAACTCATCCTGCAATCGGGCAAGACACTGCTGCCAAAGCGAAAGTGACACGGCGGACTCCACTCGAACATAAAATCGATATAAAAGAAAAACTGAAACAATCGTGATTGTTGGCACACGTCGCAAGACCCTGCATAAGCCGAAAAAGCCCCTGCGCAAAAGGGGTGACGTGCGAACCGCTATTTGCGGTTTTACCCGGGACGGATCCGTGGATCGCGATCGGGACCGGGGATCATAGCCTAAACTGAGAAAGAGATCTTGTGTTTCTCAACAGATTCTTCCCGATTTATCCACAGGAGGATCGAAACCGGGTAAGTGTAATCGATCCTGGCGAGAGTGCGGCACGATTTCGCCCGCATATTGGAAAAATTAATGAGCTATGCCGGTTTTGGATAGAATTGATCTAACAAAGATCCTTTACGATCCTTGCGCTTTACCCGCCAGGCCGTATAATCCCCCACCCGGCGCGTAACGCCCGTTTTCGCAACTCGTCTCAGCTTATTTTTTGTGCGGCAAGGTGCGAGAAATAAGGAAAGAGAATTGACTCCGGAGTGTACAATTATTACAATCCGGCCTCTTTAATCACCCACGCTGAGGCGTAAGTCGTTCGAAGTTCGTTCGGGTCTACGCAAAAGTCAGTGAATTTATTCAAGTTTAGGTAGAAATCGCCATGAAACGCACTTTTCAACCGTCTGTACTGAAGCGCAACCGTTCTCACGGCTTCCGTGCTCGTATGGCTAATAAAAATGGTCGTCAGGTTCTGGCACGTCGTCGTGCTAAAGGCCGCGCTCGTCTGACCGTTTCCAAGTAATAAAGCTAACCCTGCGTGGTTAAGCTAGCATTTCCCAGGGAGTTACGTTTGTTAACTCCCAGTCATTTCACTTTCGTCTTCCAGCAGCCACAACGGGCTGGCACGCCGCAAATCACCATCCTCGGCCGCCTGAATTCGCTGGGGCATCCCCGCATCGGTCTTACCGTCGCCAAGAAAAACGTTAAGCGCGCGCATGAACGCAATCGGATTAAACGTCTGACGCGTGAAAGCTTCCGTTTACGTCAACATGAACTCCCGCCAATGGATTTCGTGGTGGTGGCAAAGAAAGGGGTTGCCGACCTCGATAACCGTGCTCTCTCGGAAGCGTTGGAAAAATTATGGCGCCGCCATTGTCGCCTGGCTCGCGGGTCCTGATAGGCCTTATCAGGGTCTATCAGCGCCTGATTAGTCCGCTACTCGGGCCGCACTGTCGTTTCACGCCAACCTGTTCTCAATACGGAATTGAGGCATTGCGCAGGTTTGGAGTGATAAAAGGCAGTTGGTTGACGGTGAAACGCGTATTAAAATGCCACCCTTTACACCCTGGTGGTGACGACCCCGTCCCGCCTGGACCATTTGATACCAGAGAACACTAACGATGGATTCGCAACGCAATCTTCTTATCATCGCTTTGTTGTTCGTGTCTTTCATGATCTGGCAAGCCTGGGAGCAGGACAAAAATCCGCAAACCCAGCAGCAGACCACGCAGACTACGACCACAGCAGCGGGTAGCGCCGCAGACCAGGGCGTACCGGCCAGTGGCCAGGGGAAACTGATTACGGTTAAAACTGATGTGCTTGATCTGACCATCAACACCAGCGGTGGTGATGTTGAGCAAGCGCTGCTTCCGGCTTACCCGAAAGCGCTGAAATCTACTGAACCGTTCCAGTTACTGGAAACCACGCCACAGTTTATCTATCAGGCACAGAGCGGCTTAACCGGTCGTGACGGCCCGGATAACCCGGCTAACGGCCCGCGTCCGCTGTATAACGCTGATAAAGATGCGTATGTACTGGCAGACGGCCAGAACGAAATCGTTATTCCGCTGACCTACACCGACAAAGCGGGCAACGTCTTCACCAAAACCTTCACCCTGAAACGCGGTGATTATGCGGTGAACGTTGGCTACAACGTGAAAAACGTCGGCGAAAAACCGCTGGAGATCTCCTCCTTCGGTCAGCTGAAGCAAACAGCAGCGCTGCCATCAAGCCGCGATACGCAAACCGGCGGTCTGTCTACCATGCACACCTTCCGTGGCGCGGCGTACTCCACTGCTGATTCGAAATACGAAAAATATAAATTCGATACTATCGTCGACAACGAAAACCTGAACGTCAGCACCAAAGACGGTTGGGTGGCGATGTTGCAGCAGTACTTCACCACCGCGTGGGTTCCGCATAACAACGGCACCAACAACTTCTATACCGCTAACCTCGGTAATGGCGTTGTCGCTATCGGCTATAAATCACAGCCGGTACTGGTGCAGCCAGGTCAAACCGACAAGCTGGAAAGCGTGCTGTGGGTCGGCCCGGCTCTGCAGGATAAAATGGCTGCCGTCGCGCCGCACCTGGATCTGACCGTCGACTACGGCTGGCTGTGGTTCATCTCCCAACCGCTGTTTAAGCTGCTGAAATTCATCCACGGCTTCCTCGGCAACTGGGGCTTCTCGATTATCGTTATCACCTTTATCGTTCGTGGCATCATGTACCCGCTGACTAAAGCGCAGTACACCTCCATGGCGAAGATGCGTATGCTGCAGCCGAAGATTCAGGCAATGCGCGAGCGTCTGGGCGACGATAAACAACGTCAAAGCCAGGAAATGATGGCGCTGTATAAAGCAGAAAAAGTTAACCCGCTGGGTGGCTGCTTCCCGCTGATTATTCAGATGCCAATCTTCCTTGCGCTGTACTACATGCTGAGCGCCTCGGTTGAACTGCGTCATGCGCCGTTTATCCTGTGGATCCACGACCTGTCCGCGCAAGACCCGTACTACATCCTGCCGATCATCATGGGCGCGACCATGTTCTTCATCCAGAAGATGTCGCCGACCACCGTGACCGACCCGATGCAGCAGAAGATCATGACCTTTATGCCGGTCATCTTCACGGTGTTCTTCCTGTGGTTCCCGTCTGGTCTGGTGGTGTACTACATCGTCAGCAACCTGGTAACCATTATTCAGCAGCAGCTGATTTACCGTGGTCTGGAGAAGCGTGGCCTGCATAGCCGCGAGAAGAAAAAATCCTGATTCGGTGTAGGCCGGATAAGGCGAAGCCGCCATCCGGCAATGCGCGCCGGGTTGCCTGATGGCGCTAACGCTTATCAGGCCTACAATCAAAAGGCGGTCGAATGACCGCCTTTTTTTATTGCGATTTGAAGAGACATATCATGAGCCATAACGACACTATCGTCGCCCAGGCAACCCCACCGGGACGCGGGGGTGTGGGCATCCTGCGTATCTCCGGCCTTAAGGCGCGCGACGTCGCGCAGGCGGTACTCGGCAAGCTGCCGAAGCCGCGCTATGCCGACTATCTGCCGTTCAAAGACGCCGACGGTACGCCGCTGGATCAGGGGATTGCGCTGTGGTTTCCGGGGCCGAACTCCTTTACCGGCGAAGATGTCCTCGAACTGCAGGGCCACGGCGGCCCGGTCATTCTGGATCTGCTGCTCAAACGTATTCTGACGTTGCCCGGCGTTCGCATCGCCAATCCGGGGGAGTTTTCCGAGCGCGCGTTCCTCAACGACAAGCTCGACCTGGCGCAGGCAGAGGCCATCGCCGATCTTATCGACGCCAGCTCAGAGCAGGCGGCCCGTTCGGCGTTGAACTCCTTGCAAGGGGCCTTCTCCGCGCGTGTGAACCATCTAGTGGAAGCACTCACTCACCTGCGCATCTACGTGGAAGCGGCGATTGATTTCCCGGATGAAGAAATTGATTTCCTCTCCGACGGTAAAATTGAAGCCCAACTGAACGACGTGATCGCCGATCTCGACGCCGTCCGCGCCGAAGCCCGTCAGGGCAGCCTGCTGCGTGAAGGGATGAAAGTGGTGATCGCCGGACGGCCTAACGCCGGTAAATCCAGCCTGCTCAACGCGCTGGCCGGCCGTGAAGCGGCGATCGTCACCGATATCGCCGGCACCACCCGCGATGTGCTGCGCGAGCATATTCATATCGACGGTATGCCGCTGCATATCATCGATACCGCAGGCCTGCGTGACGCCAGCGATGAAGTGGAGCGCATCGGCATCGAACGCGCCTGGCAGGAAATTGAACAGGCGGATCGGGTGCTGTTTATGGTCGACGGCACCACCACCAGCGCCGTTGACCCGGCGGAGATCTGGCCGGACTTTATCGAGCGCCTGCCGGCTAAGCTGCCGATTACCGTGGTGCGTAATAAAGCCGACGTCACCGGCGAAGCGCTGGGGCTCAGCGAAGTAAATGGCCACTCACTGATCCGCCTGTCGGCGCGTACCGGTGAAGGGGTCGAGGTGCTACGCAACCACCTTAAGCAGAGCATGGGCTTCGATACCAACATGGAAGGCGGTTTCCTCGCCCGTCGTCGCCACCTGCAGGCGCTGGAAGCGGCGGCGAACCATCTGCAGCAAGGCAAGGCCCAGCTGCTGGGCGCGTGGGCCGGGGAGCTGCTGGCGGAGGAGCTGCGTCTGTCGCAACAGGCATTAAGCGAAATCACCGGCGAATTTACCTCTGACGACCTGCTGGGCCGCATCTTCTCCAGTTTCTGTATCGGTAAGTAAGCGTTACTGGTAAGCATCTACTAACCCGCCATAACGTTCTGTTATGGCGGTTTTTTTTATTTGATTGCCTTAATCACATCAACTCTGTGAGGCAATAACCCGTTTTTCCTTTCAGGAAAAGAGTGTTGTCCAAATGGCAACTCGTACTCCCTGGCGCTAGCCACTATGCTGTACGCCATTCTTATTGCGAGGGTCCTATGGCACGCTTTCTTATCTGCAGTTTCGCATTGGTACTGCTCTATCCATCCGGCATTGATATGTATCTGGTCGGCCTACCGCGTATCGCCCAGGATCTTGGCGCCAGCGAGGCGCAGCTGCATATCGCCTTCTCGGTCTATTTAGCCGGCATGGCTACCGCGATGCTTTTTGCCGGGCGCGCGGCGGATAAATCCGGGCGTAAACCGGTCGCGATTTTCGGCGCCATCACCTTCATACTGGCCTCGCTACTGTGCTCGCAGGCGCATAACAGCACGCATTTCCTGATCGGCCGCTTTATCCAGGGGATCGGCGCGGGAAGCTGCTACGTCGTCGCTTTTGCCGTTCTGCGCGATACGCTGGACGAGCGCCGCCGCGCCAAGGTACTGTCGCTGCTTAATGGCATTACCTGCATTATTCCCGTCCTCGCGCCGGTACTTGGCCATCTGATCATGTTGAAATATCCGTGGCAGAGCCTGTTCTACACCATGACAGGCATGGGGGTGATGGTAGGGTTATTGTCGGTGTTTATCCTGCGCGAGACGCGCCCGGCAACGCATTTTCAGGCAGGCGCACAGCACAATGGCGCCGCAGAGTCGCTGCTAAACCGTTTTTTCCTCAGCCGTATAGTCATTACGACTCTCAGCGTCACCGCAATTCTGACCTACGTAAACGTCTCACCGGTACTGATGATGGAAGAAATGGGTTTCGACCGCGGAACTTATTCAATGGCGATGGCGCTGATGGCAATGGTCAGCATGGCCGTGTCGTTCTCCACGCCGTTTGCCCTGACGCTGTTTAAACCGCGCACCCTGATGCTGACCTCGCAGACGTTGTTCCTTGTCGCTGGCGTGGTATTGAGCCTCGCCGCCAGCCAGCCCATCACCATGCTGGGATTAGGCATGATCTGCGCGGGTTTCTCGGTTGGCTTTGGCGTCGCGATGAGCCAGGCGTTGGGGCCTTTCACGTTGCGGGCGGGCGTCGCCAGCTCCGCTCTCGGCATCGCTCAGGTCTGTGGTTCTTCGCTGTGGATTTGGCTGGCGGCTATCATCGGGCTGAGCGCCATGAATATGCTGATCGGGATACTCATTGCCTGTAGCATAGTCAGTATTGTTCTGATACTGGTCGTCTCGCCGGCGCGCGCGACGCAAGATAATGAAGAAATCCCTGTCGAGTCTCGATCTTAACTTACTGCTATGTCTGCAGCTTCTGACCCAGGAGCGCAGCGTCACCCGCACGGCGAAACGGATGAACGTTTCGCCGTCGGCGGTGAGTAAATCACTGGCCAAGCTACGCGCCTGGTTTGACGATCCGCTATTTGTTAAAACCCCACTAGGGCTGGCGCCAACGCCGTTAATGAGCAGCATGGAGCAGGATCTTGCCGACTGGATGCAGATGGGCAATCAGATCCTCGATAAACCGCACCATACCATGCCAAGCGGCCTGAAGTTCGAGCTGGCGGCGGAATCGCCGCTGCTGATGATCCTGTTCAACACCCTCTCCCAGCAAATTTATCAACGTTATCCACAGGCGCTGATCCGTTTACGCAACTGGGATTACGACTCGCTGGATGCCATTATTCGCGGCGAGGTTGATATCGGTTTTTGCGGCCGGGAAACCCATCCACGTTCGCGCGAACAGTTGAGCCTGCTGCCGTGGTATATCGATTTTGATGTCCTGTTTAGCGACCTGCCGCAGGTGTGGCTGCGCGCCGATCATCCGGCGCTCAATGAAGAGTGGAACCTGGCGGCTTTCCTGCGCTATCCGCACATCAATATCTGCTGGGAACAAAGCGACACCTGGGCGCTGGATGATGTGCTGCATGACCTGGGCTACAAACGGACCGTCGCGCTGACTCTGCCCGGCTTTGAACAGTCGCTGTTCATGGCGGCGCAGCCGAATCACACCATGATAGCCACCGCGCCGCGCTATTGTCAGCACTATAATCAGCAGCATCATCTGCCGCTGGTATCACGCCCGCTGCCGCTGGAGCCGCAGCTGCTGGAAAAAATGCGCGTGCCGTTCACCCTGCTGTGGCATAAGCGTAATAGCTATAATCCAAAGATCGTATGGCTCAGAGAGACCCTTAAACAGCTCTATTCCAATACGCTGTAGGGAAATTGCCCATCATCCTCACGTTGTTGCGCAAGAAATTGTAAAAGTCAGACATTATCCCTTCTCAAGGAAGAATTTCCGCATTAAAACCTGCTCATTGTGAGCGATAATATCATTCACAATTTTTATCTCTGACCATTAATCACGGAGCGACGAATGGCAACGCATTTTGCAAGAGGGATACTCAACACCAGGGAGCCGCTATCGACGCGTTTGTCGGCGGCATGTCATCAATCCGCACGTAACCTACCCGAATACCGACAGAGCCGCTATCGCGCCTCGCGTTCGCTGCTCGCTGAACTGCTTTTCATGCTTTATGGTATCGGCGAGCTGCCGGAAATCATCAGCGAACCCAGTGGACGGCCCGTATTTCGCGATCCCCACCTTCCCCGCTTTTCCATCTCTTATGCCGGGAATATCGTCGGCGTAGCGCTGACGACCGAAGGTGACTGCGGTCTCGATATGGAACTGCAGCACGCCTCGCGTGGCGTCCATCCTCTGCATGCCGCGGATCGCTATGTCTTCAATAGCAATGAGAATTTATGGATTAACATCCAGCACGATCCGGATGAAGCCCGCGCTCAACTGGTGGCGCTGCGCCGAAGCGTGCTGAAGCTCACCGGTGAAGCCCCCGTGCGAGTACAACTGCTGCCGGGGTCTGGTCGCCTGCGTACCGCTGGCACCCAATCGATTGAAGCCATCTGCGATGCTGAGACGCTGCTGGTGTGGTCAATCGCCGTCACCCCGAATATCGGGCCGCTGAAGGTCTGGGAATTTGATAGTAAAGAGGGCTGGCGCTGCCTGCCTGATGCGCAAACGCGCGCCAAAGAGACTGACGCGCGCCTGATGCGCTTTACCAGCTTACCGGTAGAAAAAGTATTCTCCCTCAACTGACCGGTTTAGCCGGCCATCATGATGCAAAGGAGCACTCATGTCTGATACGTTGAAAGTTGTTACGTTACTCGGAAGTCTGCGCAAAGGTTCTTTTAATGCCATGGTTGCGCGCACGCTGCCAGGCATTGCGCCTGCGGGCATGGAAATCTCCGCGCTGCCGTCGATCGGCGATATTCCGCTGTACGATGCCGATATCCAACAGGAAGAGGGGTTCCCGCAGAGCGTGCAGGAGATCGCGAAACAAATCCGCGAAGCGGACGGCGTGGTGATCGTTACCCCGGAATATAACTACTCGGTACCCGGCGGCCTGAAGAACGTCATCGACTGGCTCTCACGTCTGCCGGAACAGCCGCTGGCCGGTAAGCCGGTGCTGATCCAGACCAGCTCAATGGGCGCTATCGGCGGGGCGCGTTGTCAGTATCATCTGCGCCAGATTCTGGTCTTCCTCGATGCGATGGTGATGAACAAGCCGGAGTTTATGGGCGGCGTGATTCAGAACAAAGTCGATCCGCAGGCAGGGGAAGTGGTCGATCAGAGCACGCTGGACCATCTGCGCGGCCAATTGACCGCCTTTGGCGATTATATTCAGCGGGTTAAAGCATAAAAAAAGCCCGGCAGCGATGCCGGGCTTTCTCATCATGTGTGCGGATCAATGCGCATCGATAAAGACAATTTTCAGCACGAACAGCAGCGAAACGATAATCACGCACGGGCTGAGTTCACGCAGACGGCCGGTACCAATCTTCATCACGCAGTAGGAAATAAAGCCCAGGGCGATACCTTCGGTAATCGAGAAGCTGAACGGCATCATCACCGCGGTGATAAACGCCGGTACCGCTTCCGTCAGGTTATCCCACTTCACGCGCGCCAGACTTGAGGTCATCAGCACGCCAACGTAAATCAGCGCCCCGGCGGCAGCATAGGCCGGAACCATCCCCGCCAGCGGCGACAGGAAGATGACCAGCAGGAACAGGATACCCACGACAACGGCGGTCAGGCCGGTACGCCCGCCAACGGAAACACCGGAGGAGGATTCGATATAGGCCGTAACCGAAGAGGTGCCAATAAAGGAGCCGGCGACGGACGACACGCTATCGACAAACAGCGCCTGCTTCATGCGCGGGAATTTACCCTGCGCATCCGCCAGCCCGGCTTTATCGGTGACGCCAATCAGGGTGCCGGAGGAGTCGAACAGGTTAACCAGCATGAACGAGAAGATCACGCCCGCCAGGCCAAGGTTCAGCGAACCGGCCAGATCGACCTGACCCACAACCGAGGTTACGCTCGGCGGCGCGGAGACGATGCCGGTGTAGTGCACATCGCCGAGCATCCAGCCCAACAGGGTGGTAACGACGATAGAGACCAGAACGGCGGCATGAATATTACGCGATGCCAGGATAGCGATAATAAAGAACCCGAGAACGCCCAGCAGCACGCTATGGGAAGTCAGGTTGCCAATGCTGACCAACGTGTCCTGGTTCGCCACGATAACGCCAGCGTTCTTCAGGCCCATCATGCCGATAAACAGCCCGATACCGCTGGTGATACCGACGCGCAGGCTCACCGGGATATTGGCAATCATCCAGTAGCGAACGCGGAAGAGGGTCAGCAGCAGCAGGCCGACGGCGCCCCAGAAAATCGCGCCCATTCCCACCTGCCACGGCAGGCCCATCGCCTGAACCACCACGAAGGCAAAGAAGGCATTCAGACCCATCGCTGGCGCCAGCGCCACCGGCAGATTCGCGAACAGCCCCATCAGGATGCTGCCGAAAGCCGCGATCAGACAGGTGGTCACAAAGACAGCGCTGGTATCCATACCCGCCACGCCAAGAATTTGTGGGTTCACGAAGACGATGTAGACCATCGTCAGGAACGTGGTGAAACCGGCGATCGCTTCAGTGCGCACCGTGGTGCCGTGCTCGCGCAGTTTAAATACGCGCTCCAGCAGACCCTGGCCAGAAGACTGGCTGGTTGGTTGTTGACTCATTATCGGTTTCCGAACGTAAAGGAGGGAAAATTCGAGGCTATCCTATACCAAATTACGGCACCAGGCGCGGTTGTATGGTAATTTTTTTCATTTATTTTGCTTATACGGCAACGATTGCGTCGCGGCATTGAGCATTACGAAAACGTTAAACTTGTTAAACTGGAAAGAGTATGACCCAACCACAAGCAGTATTTTTCGATTGTGACGGCACGCTGGTCGATAGCGAGGTGATTTGCTCACGCGCCTATGTTCACATGTTTCAGGAATTCGGTATTACGCTGGATTTAGCCGAAATTTTTAAGCGCTTCAAAGGCGTTAAGCTGTACGAGATTATCGACACCATCAACGCTGAATATGGCGTTAACCTGAAAAAAGAAACCCTGGAGCCGGTGTACCGCGCCGAAGTCGCCCGTCTGTTCGATAGCGAGCTGGAGATCATCCCCGGCGCCGCTGCGCTGCTGGACGCGGTGAAGATCCCCATGTGCGTGGTGTCGAATGGCCCGGTCAGTAAAATGCAGCATTCGCTCGGTAGAACGCAGATGCTGCACCACTTCCCAGACCGGCTGTACAGCGGTTACGACATTCAGCGCTGGAAACCCGACCCGGCGCTGATGTTCCATGCGGCAGAGGCCATGCAGGTACAAGTCGAAAACTGTATTCTGGTCGATGATTCCAGCGCGGGAGCCCAATCAGGAATTGCCGCGGGTATGGAAGTCTTTTACTTCTGCGCCGACCCGCACAACCAACCGATCGATCATCCGAAAGTAACGACCTTTACCGATTTAGCTGAGCTGCCGGCATTGTGGAGAGCGCGTGGCTGGGATATTACTCGTTAAGACCCGACGTCACTACGCTCGGTCGGGCTACGGTTGGTCACAACGGTAGCCCCGCTGGCCAGCGGCTTTTTAGTGCTGCAATTCCGCCGCAGCCGCTTTATCCGCAATAATCACCAACGAAGGGTGCAACTTGAGTACAGAGGCCGGCACCAGTTCGCTGACCGGGCCTTCCACCACCTGCTTTAGCGCTTGCGCCTTTGCCGCGCCGCTGACAATCAGCAGCAGGTTTTTTGCCGCCATCACGCTTTTCGGCCCCATGGTGACATAGCTATCCGGCACCACATTGAAATCGCCCCCCATTTCGCCGTTCGCGACAATGCCAATCAGCTCCCCCTGAATCGGTACTTCGACCGTCTCATCATGAAAACGTGTAGTGTTCGGCAGGTTGCCGCAAAAATGGCCGTCGGCGCCCAGCCCCAGCACGACCAGGTCAAGACCGCCGGCCTCTTCGAGGCGGCGATCGTGTTGAGCCGCGTTCTCCAGCGTCAATTTATGGATGTTGTCTTCTTTGATTTGCGCTGGAGTAAAAAACAGCTGGCGCAGGTTGGAAATCGTCACTCCTTCACGCTGCTGGCCGCGAAAAGGTATCTCATCAAAGTTGTAATAGTGAACCCGATCATAGAATGATTTCCCTTTGATGGCGGCCACCAAATGCTCATACATACGCTTCGGCGTACTCCCCGCCGTCACCGCCAGATTCATCCGTCGCGGCACCGTGATATAGCCTAAAAGATGATGGCAGGCGACCAGGCTCATCTCTTCATAATCTTCCGTCACAATCAATTTCATCTCATCTTCCTTTACTGGTTGAGACAGGGGGCGCCATGCCCCCTGACGGTTATTTAAAGAGCTTTTGCACAAACTCGGCATAGGCCGGACGCCAGACGTCCATTTCATGATTCAGGCCGGGATAAGAGTGGTAATCAAATTTGATCTTCTGCTTTTCCAGTTCGCTTTTCAGGCCGGCAATATCTTTGCCAGTGACGGCGTCTTTTTCGCCAACCACCAGCGTAAAGTTACGCAGTTGCTTATTGATGGCGTCAGGATTATTCAACTGCGCCTCCACGCCAGCATCGGGAACCGTGGTTGTCGTAACCCCGCTAAAGGTGGCAAGCCACCCGAAGCTCTCAAGATGGTTCATCCCGGACACCAGCGCCTGATAACCGCCCTGCGACAGCCCCGCCAGCGCCCGGCCGTCGGCATCTTTACGCACGTTAAATCGGGAATCGATCAGCGGAATGATGTCGTGCATCAATTCGTTGTCTGCGGCTTTCGCATTGAGTGGATAGAAGTTTTTACGCCGCTCCTGCGGCGGGAAGTTTTCCGCGATCGCTTGAGGAATATCGGTTTCGGTATCCGGCACCACCACCAGCATCGGCTTGATTTTGCCCTCCGCCAGCAGGTTATCCATCATTTGCGGGATGCGCCCCTGGTCGATGGCCGACAGGCCGCTATCGCCAAAACCGTGGTAGAAATAGAGCACCGGCAACGGTTCGCCGCTGCCGTTATAACCCGGCGGCGTCCAGACATAGACGCGGCGTTCTGACTTAAGCGCCGTCGAATGGTAGGTGACGGTACGCAGATCGCCGTGCGGGACTGCCCGATCGTCAAGAATGCTGCCGGGCACCAGGATCAGGCTGGTATTCACCTGGCGCTGCGGTTTCTGGTAGCGGCTACCGGTATCGACGGAACGAAAACCGTCCACATCGAAGTAGTACTCATAAAGATTGGCGGCCAGGCGATCGCTTTTCCACGTCCATACGCCCTGGATATCTTTGGTCATGTCATGAGAGACAAACGTATCCGGCGTCGATCCCGTGACGACGGATACGCGCCTGGCATCGGGGGCAAATAACCGGAAAGTCACGCTGTTATCCGTATTCACCTGAGTAATATACTGGCTGACAGGAATGGCGGCATCAGGCATCGTCGGCAGCGGAGCGGCGTGCGCCGTAATTGTGGCGCCAGCCAGCGCCAGGGCGAAGTAGATTGCATGTCGTTTCATTTTGATTCCTTTTTACGTTTTTATGAGCAGGCGCTTGCGGCCTTACCACCAAATTTCGGCCTGCGCGCCGAGGGCGAATTGGTCGTTCTTGCCATCTTCAAAAACCGCGGTGGTATTGTTAGCAGCCTTATCCAGGTCGATATCTTCGGCTTTAATATAAGTCGCATAAAAGCGGATTTCCGGGCGCGAGGTCAGCATACTGGTATTAACTTTGAAGGTATGGAATAAGGTGGTCTTATAACCGGATTCGTTATATTTCTTCCCCATCACATCTTTGTTCTGCTGTTTGAAGTATCCCAGCTCAACGCCGGTCTGATTATATTTATTCCAGATATATGCCGGACGAACCACGGCGCGAATAGATTCAAAGTCTGAATGGGCGCCGGTTTCATAGCTATAAACGTCATTACCAAATGAGTAGACGATTGCATTCGCCATAATGACATCATCGCGCAAATAGGTTTCCCCCTGCGAGGTTAAGCGCACGGCGGTGCCGTTGGTATGATCGCCATAATAGCGCCCATTATTGGTGGTATACGGGCTCGAACCGGCATAGCGCGAGAAGCTGCTGGCGATGGAGTTATTCGCCAGTAATAATGAGAACTCGTTAAAGCCGCCGTTATCAAATTTCTGCGTTAACGAAGTTCCCACCATCCAGGTATCTTTCCATTGGTAGTAACCTTCATTCCCCTCTTTATATTTCTCTGATGAGCTTTGATTGGCGGCGACATAGCGCCCGCTGACCATCAGCGAGGCTTTGTCCCACAGCGGAATATCTTTGTAACGCACATCCAGGGTATTGGTATTAATTTGCTGCTTATTAGTCAAAGAGCGGTCGTAATCATCAATATCTTCGCGCACCAGCGCGATATCAAATTTACCGGCGCCCACCTTCCAGTTTTCAAGCCCTACGCCAGCTGCCGCATCGGTTCTTTGCGTTTTCCAGTCCAGCATCTGGATCTCGATTTTCGGCGCGCCGTGCTTACCGACCCAGAAATCCGCTTCCGGGGCAAACGGCAGAAAGCCTTTGGTGTTGACGTACATATCCGAGAACTGAAGGTAGTTTTCGCCGCCGACATTGTCGCCAAACCAGCCGGTAGAATATTGCTGACCCACGTTGCCATCGAGCATCACGATGGCGTCCACACGTTTATCGCCTTCCTGAAAAACGCGCTGTTTAAGCTGTAAATCAAACCAGCCGGAATACTCGTTACCCAAACGGCCAAGCGAGCCGATGGCCCACGATTTTGGCGAGCCGTGCGAGGCAGTTCCCCAGCCAGAACGGTAATAGCCGTTATAGCTAAAGCCAATTTCATCTTTCACGAATTTGCTAAAATCTTTCAGCGTCATGGCGCTATAGGCTGGCTCACCGCCCTGCTCGGATTGTTCATTTTTGACCAGCACCGCATCCGGCTTAGCGGCCGCTTTGGTCGCCGTGGGCGCTTCCGCGCTCCGGCTCTTCTGGCTATTTACCGGTTGCGACCAGGCGGCCCAGACCTAGTTCCTTTTTTTCTCCTGATCCTGATATTTCTTGAGTTCTTTTTGTGTGTCCTGAAGCGCTTTTTCCAGAAGCTCCAGCCGTTGTTCAACCGTAAGTTGCCCGGCAATAAGATTTGTTGAATAAGAAAGCGGCGCCAGCAAAACCATCGCCGAAGCGATCATATTTCTTCTAATCATAATAATCCCTTATATAAGCATTGGCGTAAATGAAACACGTAATTAATAAATGGCGTTATGTTTTTAATAAACTGCACTAATACCATTCCACGTAACTGCAGCTTTTATTTTCATGCCGAATAAGTAGCAAAAAAAAACCTGAAGGAGACCATCTGCATTAACAGATAATCCTCTTCAGGTTTTGCCCGCTCATTGCGGTAACAACCCTTATCAGCAAACCATTCAGCGTCTAAAACAAAAAAACCTGACATCGCCGCCTGGGGCAATATCAGGTTTTGCCTGCTGTCGCAGTAACAATCCATTTTAACCATCTGAGCTTCAGCGCTCAGTCAGTGAGAGGGATTGTTACGCGAGAAAATTTAAAACTCAAATAGTCAGAGTATTAATTGTGACGATAATCGCAGCAATATGTCTGCTATGCGCAAAATCATAGTTGATTCTGATAATCTCCTTTACCAGAATCAACCATCGTGATCTTTACTCTTTCGGATCTTTACCCGCGAGCAGCTTATCCAGTTCGTCGCCGCCTACGTGACGGAAATCCTGGCCTTTAACGAAGTAGAAAATATATTCGCAGATATTCTGGCAGCGATCGCCGATACGTTCGATGGAGCGCGCGCAGAACAGCGCGGTCAGGACGCTCGGAATGGTACGTGAATCTTCCATCATATAGGTCATCAGTTGACGCACGATGCCTTCATACTCCTGGTCGACTTTCTTGTCTTCGCGATAGATACGTACCGCTTCATCGAGATCCATACGCGCAAAGGCATCCAGTACATCATGCAGCATCTGCACGGTATGGCGGCCCAGCGACTCCAGGCTCACCAGCAGCGGCTGGTGCTGCTGGGAAAACTTCTCCAGCGCGGTACGGCAGATTTTATCCGCCACGTCGCCAATACGTTCCAGCTCGGCGATAGTCTTGATGATCGCCATCACCAGGCGCAGGTCGCTGGCGGTCGGCTGACGTTTAGCGATGATACGCACACAGGCCTCGTCGATCGCCACTTCCATCATATTGACCTGCTTGTCGCCGTCGATTACGCGCTTCGCCAGATCGCTGTCCTGATTGTGCATCGCGGTGATCGCATCAGAAAGCTGCTGCTCCACCAGCCCACCCATGGTCATCACCTGGGTGCGAATGTACTCCAGTTCGGCGTTGAACTGGCCGGAAATATGTTTATTAAGATTTAAGTTATCCATGATGTCTCCTGATTGCCCATCGGGTTAGCACCTGAAAGCAGAAGGGCAATCAACCGTAGCGGCCAGTAATATAATCTTCAGTTTGTTTCTTCGCGGGCTTGGTAAACAGATCGTCCGTGTTGCTGAATTCAATCAGCTCGCCAAGATACATAAATGCCGTATGGTCGGAACAACGCGCAGCCTGCTGCATGTTGTGGGTAACGATAACGACGGTGTAATCCTGCTTCAGCTCGGTGATAAGCTCCTCAATACGCCCGGTGGAGATGGGATCCAGCGCTGAGCAAGGTTCATCGAGTAGCAGCACTTCCGGGCGAATCGCGATACCGCGGGCAATACACAGACGCTGCTGCTGACCACCGGAGAGAGAATACCCGCTCTGGTGCAGTTTATCTTTGGTTTCATTCCATAATGCGGCTTTGGTCAACGCCCACTGCACGCGCTCGTCCATATCGGCACGCGACAGCTTCTCGAACAGGCGCACGCCGAAGGCGATGTTGTCGTAGATAGACATCGGGAACGGCGTCGGCTTCTGGAATACCATCCCCACCTTCGCGCGCAGCAGCGCGATATCCTGGGTATTGGTGAGAATATTGTCGCCATCCAGCAGAATTTCGCCTTCCGCACGCTGCTCCGGGTACAGCTCAAACATCTTGTTGAACGTACGCAGCAGAGTGGATTTACCGCAGCCTGACGGGCCGATAAATGCCGTCACCTGGTTCTTAGCGATATCCAGGTTAATGTTCTTCAGGGCATGGAATTTGCCGTAGTAGAAGTTCAGGTCACGAACTGAAATTTTACCCGGATTCGCGTTCACCATACTCATCTCAATCTCTTCCTCATTCGGCGCCGCTTAGGCCGCGCCGCAAAAATTAACCGTGTTTCTTCTTCGCGAAGACAACGCGCGCCAGAATATTCAGCAGCAAGACGCACAGGGTGATAATCAATACCCCGGCCCATGCCAGTTGCTGCCATTCCGCGAACGGACTCATGGCAAATTTAAAAATGGTCACCGGCAGGTTGGCGATCGGCTGCATCATATCGGTGCTCCAGAACTGGTTGGAGAGCGCGGTGAACAGCAGCGGCGCCGTCTCCCCGGCGATACGGGCAATGGCCAGCAGGATACCGGTCATAATGCCGGATACCGACGCCTTAAGGGTGATCGCGGAAATCATCTTCCATTTCGGCGTCCCCAGCGCATAGGCTGCTTCACGCAGGCTATCCGGCACCAGTTTCAGCATGTTTTCAGTGGTACGAATCACGATTGGCACCTGCAGCAGCGCCAGCGCGATAACGCCCGCCCAGCCGGAGAAGTGCTGCATCTGCGCCACCACGATGGTGTAGACGAACAGCCCCACGACGATAGATGGCGCGGAAAGCAGAATATCGTTGATAAAGCGGATGATTTCCGCCAGTACCGACTTTCTGCCGTACTCCGCCAGATAGATACCGGCCATGATGCCAAGCGGCGTACCAAAAACGGTCGCCCACAGGATCAGCAGGCCGCTGCCCGCCAGGGCGTTCGCCAGACCGCCGCCCGCGGTATTCGGCGGCGGCGTCATTTCGGTAAACAGCGCCAGACTCATGCCGTCGATGCCACGCGTGATGGTCGACATCAGAATCCAGATAAGCCAGAAGAGACCAAACGCCATAGTCGCCATCGACAGGGTCAGGGCAATGCGGTTCTTCAGACGGCGTTTAGCCTGCATCTTGCGACGGGATTCCGCCAGCGCGGCGGTGGTTTGCAATTCGATCGTTGCCATTAGCGAGCCCCCTCGTTCTTAGCGAGACGCATAATCATGAACTTCGACGCGGCCAGAACGATAAAGGTGATAACGAACAGGATCAAACCCAGTTCCATCAGCGCCGCTACGTGCAGGCCGCTTTCCGCTTCCGCGAATTCATTGGCCAGCGCCGAGGTAATACTGTTGCCCGGCATATACAACGAAGCGCTGTCGAGCTGATAGGTGTTACCGATGATAAAGGTGACAGCCATGGTTTCACCCAGCGCGCGCCCCAGGCCGAGCATAACGCCGCCGATCACCCCGTTTTTGGTGAACGGCAGCACGATGCGCCAAATCACCTCCCACGTGGTGCAGCCGATCCCATATGCGGACTCTTTCATCATCACCGGAGTCTGCTCGAAGACGTCACGCATTACGGCGGCGATATAAGGAATGATCATGATGGCCAGAATGACGCCGGCCGCCAGGATGCCAATACCGAACGCCGGGCCGGCAAACAGCGCACCGACAAAGGGGATGGTCGAAAGGACGTTGCCGACGGGTTCCTGGAAGTAAGTCGCAAACAGCGGGGCGAAAATAAACAGGCCCCACATGCCGTATACGATACTCGGGATCGCCGCCAGCAGCTCAATAGCAATACCCAGCGGGCGTTTTAGCCAGGCTGGGGAGAGTTCAGTCAGGAACAGCGCGATGCCGAAGCTCACCGGAACGGCGATCAACAACGCGATAATTGAGGTAACCAGGGTCCCGTAAATCGGTACCAGCGCACCGAAGATCTCATTCGGCGCATCCCACTCTTTGGTCCACAAAAAGGAAAAGCCAAATTTCTGAATACTTGGCCATGAAGAGATGATGAGGGAGACGATGATGCCACCCAGCATCAATAGCACAATCAGCGCAGCCAGTTTTACCAGCGCGCTGAAGATCATGTCACCCTTTTTCCCCGGAGGGTTGAATGCCGGCTTGGTTGCAGCCATAGGTTACTCTTTAAGTTCGGGCCCAAAAACCCAGCATTTTACTGAGCTTACGGGCAAAGGTAATGCTATACCCGAAATAATTCGAGCTGCTGGAAGCTAGCCGGCAGCTCGACATTCCGCGGGTATTAGTACAGCGCTTTACCGCTGCTGTCTTTCACGTTGGTTTTCCATGCGGCGCGAACCTGCTCAACCACGCTGTCCGGCAGGCTGGCGTAATCCAGCGCATTCGCTTCTTTGCCGCCGTTTTTGTATGCCCAGTCGAAGAACTTCAGCACTTCCGCGGTATTCTCCGGCTTATTGGAAGCCTTGTGGACGAGGATGAAAGTGGTTGAGGTGATCGGCCATGCATTTTCACCTTTCTGGTTAGTCAGGTCCTGAGCGAAGGACTTGCTCCAGTCAATGCCTTTCGCCGCATTAGCGAAGTTATCTTCCGTCGGGCTGACCGGCTTGCCGTCAGCGGACAGCAGTTTGGTGTAGGCCAGGTTATTCTGCTTAGCGTAAGCATACTCGACGTAGCCGATCGCGCCCGGCAGACGCTGAACGAAGGCCGCGATACCGTCGTTGCCTTTACCGCCCAGACCGGTCGGCCAGTTTACGGTAGAGCCTGCGCCAATTTTAGATTTCCACTCTTCGTTCACTTTAGCCAAATAGCTGGTGAAAACGAAGGAAGTACCGGAACCATCCGCGCGGCGAACCACGGCGATGTTCTGAGCCGGCAGCTTCAGGCCAGGGTTGAGTTTAGCGATCGCTTCGTCATCCCATTTTTTGATTTTGCCCAGATAGATGTCGCCGAGGGTTTTACCATCGAGCACCAGCTCGCCGGATTTAACGCCCGGCAGGTTAACCGCCAGCACCACGCCGCCGATAACGGTCGGGAACTGGAACAGGCCTTCCTGCGCCAGTTTGTCATCAGCCAGAGGAGCATCAGAAGCACCAAAATCCACGGTGTTGGCAATAATCTGTTTAACGCCGCCAGAGGAACCGATACCCTGGTAGTTAACTTTATTGCCCGTTTCTTTCTGATAGGTATCAGCCCATTTGGCATACACCGGAGCAGGGAAAGTTGCACCTGCGCCAGTCAGGCTTGCTGCTGCGAAAGCAGAGAAAGCGCTCATCGATAAGGTCGCGGCGACAACTGTTGCGACGGTGGTACGCATAACGTTCATAATGTCTCCTGCTGGGATTCGTAAACCGTTGTTTCGAAGCTATGGTGAGCAAAATAGGACAAACAGGTGACAGTAAAATGTACGAATTATGACAGTTTTATGACATACCGGGGTAAAGTAAGATAAGCCAAAATAAAACCAATAATATCAATGCATTAAAATTTTATCTATTGGTCATATGACAGAAAGATTTGGCTTTTATTACATGATTATGGATAGCGTAAAAATCATCTGGCAACGTTGAGATGTTGGGCAACCATAGCAAGCCTGATCGTACGGCGATAAAGCGTAAACAGTGTAAAAGCCGTTCCATTCATCAATCTACGGCCTAACCAGAGTATGGCTATCTCACACATAAAAAGAATGACCTTATTGGCAGCAATAGCTTCATCTGCGATGACGGCAAGCGCCAGGACTAGACAAAAAACAAACAAATTGGCGAGATACAGGTACATAAAAATACGTAATCCAACAGCATGATCTCGACCTACTAACCCTGCAGCTAAGCTGGTTATAACAATAACCCCTAATAGCAGCGGAAAGTAGAAAGCCAGAAAACGGGGCGGAGTAAGTTGGAGACTCTGCAATATAAAAGCCGCATTAACTGAAAAAATAACAATTAATATCAAATAAATACAAGCAGGAACTAGCGGAGAAGGTGATAAGCGTTGCCCATGAGACAAACTCATCATATCTGTTGTTGTATGCTGCGCGATCTCATCTCTATCTCTTCGCTTGATAAGTTGATCGATTTCCACACCATGCTTGAGAAGCGCTAAGAAATTATTACCACATAAGTTTTTCATTTTAGAATCGCCACTGAGTAAATTTCATTGGTTTCTATAAGCAATGGCGGTAACTCTATCCGCAAACACACAATCAACCGTTGATAGCAGATAAAAAATCCGGTATCCCTTTGCAGAAATACCGGATTATAGCGTCACTCAAAAGAGTTTCGGTCCGTACAGCCTGATTACTCTACGGTCACCGATTTCGCCAGGTTACGCGGCTGGTCAACGTCGGTGCCTTTGATCAGCGCAACATGATAAGCCAGTAGCTGCAGCGGCACGGTAAAGAAGATCGGCGCAATCACCTCTTCGACATGCGGCATCTCGATGATGTGCATGTTGTCGCTGCCGCTGAAACCGGCGTCTCCATCGGCGAAGACGTACAGTTCACCGCCGCGGGCGCGAACTTCTTCAATATTGGATTTCAGTTTTTCCAACAATTCGTTGTTCGGCGCCACAACGATGACCGGCATTTCGGCATCAATCAGCGCCAGCGGACCGTGTTTCAGCTCGCCCGCCGCATAAGCTTCAGCATGAATGTAGGAGATCTCTTTCAGCTTCAACGCCCCTTCCAGCGCGATCGGGTACTGATCGCCGCGGCCAAGGAACAGCGCGTGCTGCTTATCGGAGAAACGTTCCGCCAGCTGTTCGATGCGCTTATCCTGCGACAGCATCTGCTCGATACGGTTCGGCAGCGCCTGCAGGCCATGCACGATATCCTGCTCGATAGCCGCGTCCTGGCCCTTGAGACGCGCCAGTTTCGCCACCAGCATCAACAGCACGGTCAGCTGAGTGGTAAAGGCCTTGGTCGATGCCACGCCGATTTCGGTACCGGCTTTGGTCATCAACGCCAGGTCGGACTCGCGCACCAGCGAGGAGCCCGGAACGTTGCAGATAGCCAACGAACCCAGATAGCCAAGCTCTTTAGAGAGGCGCAGCGCCGCCAGGGTATCCGCCGTCTCACCGGACTGGGAGAGGGTGATCATCAGGCTGTTACGGCGCACCGCGGATTTGCGGTAGCGGAATTCCGAAGCAATTTCGACATCGCACGGCACACCGGCTAACGCTTCGAACCAGTAACGGGAGACCATCCCGGAGTTATACGAGGTTCCGCAGGCAACAATCTGGATATGCTCAACCTGCGACAGCAGCGCGTTGGCATTCGGCCCCAGCTCGCTGAGATCGACCTCGCCATGGCTGATGCGCCCGGTCAGGGTGTTCTTAATCGCGTTCGGCTGCTCGTAAATCTCTTTCTGCATATAGTGGCGATAAATCCCCTTATCACCGGCGTCATACTGCAGATTAGATTCGATCTCCTGGCGATTCACTTCCGCGCCGGATTTATCGAAAATCACCACCGTACGACGGGTAACTTCGGCAATATCGCCCTCTTCGAGGAAGATAAAGCGGCGGGTCACCGGCAGCAGCGCCAGTTGGTCAGAAGCGATAAAGTTTTCGCCCATGCCCAGGCCAATGACCAGCGGGCTGCCTGAACGTGCCGCTAGCAGCGTCCCCGGATCGCGGGTATCCATGATCACCGTACCATAGGCGCCGCGCAGCTGCGGGATTGCGCGCAGCACGGCTTCACGCAAAGTGCCGCCCTGTTCCAGCTCCCAGTGCACCAGATGCGCGATAACTTCGGTATCGGTCTCAGAGACGAAGACATAGCCGCGGGACTGCAGCAGGACGCGCAGCGGCTCATGGTTCTCGATGATCCCGTTATGGACCACCGCAATGTGTTCAGAAACATGCGGATGCGCATTGCTCTCAGACGGCTCGCCGTGCGTCGCCCAGCGGGTATGGGCAATCCCGGTACCGCCGTGTAACGGTTGCTCTTCTACCGCCTGAGCCAGCATCTGAACTTTACCGAGACGACGAACGCGGGTCATATGACCTTCGTTATCGACCACAGCCAGACCGGCAGAGTCATAGCCACGGTATTCCAGACGACGTAAACCTTCGAGAAGGATTTCAGCAATATCACGCTGCGCGACTGCGCCAACAATTCCACACATAGTTAAATTTCCTGATAATGGCGATATGCCATGCGTTGTCGCTGACCTGTATTTGCCCTTTACGGGCGCCCCGAGCCTTGTAGAGAGTGGGGTTATTTTTATGGTACTGCCTGCGGACGGGGACCTATATTGATCCTCTCATCCTGGTTCGCCGGGCGATCTCTCACCCGGCGACAATCTAATCACTACTTTTTCTTCACCGGACGCTGCCAGCCCTGTTTGTGGACCTGCGGCACGCGACTTAGCACCAGTTCGTTGTCAGCAATATTACGCGTGACGGTGGTGCCCGCGGCAATCGTCACGCCATTACCGACGCTGACCGGCGCGACCAGTTGCGTATCAGAACCGACAAACACATCATCGCCGATGATCGTTTTATGCTTATTTGCGCCATCATAGTTACAGGTGATAGTACCCGCGCCGATATTAACGTTGTCGCCAATTTCAGCATCGCCGAGGTAGGAGAGATGACCTGCCTTCGAACCTTTGCCCAGACGCGCTTTCTTCATTTCGACAAAGTTGCCGACGTGAGCGCCTTCCAGCAGCTCAGCCCCCGGACGCAGACGCGCAAACGGGCCGATGGTGCAGTCGGCCTGCAACTGCGCATCTTCAACCACGCTATACGGGCTGATTTCGCAGTCATCACCGATGACGCTGTCTTTGATGACGCAGCCGGCGCCGATCTTCACGCGATCGCCCAGCACGACATGACCTTGCAGAATAACGTTAGTATCAATTTCGACATCGCGCCCGTGTTTCAGCACGCCGCGCAGATCGAAACGCGCCGGGTCGCGCAGCATCACGCCCGCCAGCAGCAGCTTTTCCGCCTGCTCTGACTGATATACTCGCTCCAGACGCGCGAGTTGCAGGCGGTTGTTCACCCCTTCAACTTCGCTCAGACGCTGAGGATGCACCGCAACGATCTCATGACCTTCCTGATGGGCCATCGCGATAATATCGGTGATGTAGTATTCGCCCTGGGCGTTATTGTTAGTGAGCTTCGCCAACCAGCGTTTCAGGTCCGCGCCGTTAGCGACCAGAATCCCGGTATTGATCTCCTGAATCTGGCGCTGCGCTTCGCTGGCGTCTTTATGCTCAACGATACCTGTCACCTGGCCATTTTCTCGCGTGATGCGCCCATAACCGGTTGGATCATCCAGCTTCACCGTTAACAGGCCAATACCGCCCTGCGGTTTTGCGGCGCGCAGGCGCTGTAGCGTTTCAACCGAAATCAGCGGCACATCGCCATAGAGCATCAAGATATCTTCATCATCATTGAAGAACGGCGCCGCCTGCTGCATCGCATGGCCGGTACCGAGCTGCTCTGCTTGCAGCACCCAGTTGAGGTTATCTTCATGCAACGTTTGACGCAGCAGATCGCCGCCGTGGCCGTACACCAGGTGTACTGCAGCAGCGCCTAAATCTTTAGCCGCATCAATGACGTGCTGAACCATTGGCTTCCCGGCCAGAGTATGCAGCACCTTAGGAAGATCGGAATACATGCGGGTCCCTTTGCCTGCGGCAAGGATAACCACGCTCATCGCACTGTTTGACATACGCATCCTGACAGCTGTTAGAACGAAAAGTAAAAGCCTTTCACGTTGAAATTGCTACATATTTTTCATCATGAAACGAGACGCGGAGAAAACGTCCAGGCTCAATGCTATACACCATTTTAGGGCGCTATTTTTCACCATCGCAAATCAGTTTAACGCTGAAAAACGATGATAGTGAGGGAGATAGTCTTCTATCTCACTGCTTTTGCTGTTTTTTTGATACATAAATAAAGCATGAACAAATGGAAACCATCTTATGATTAGTGTGCATTTTATCATTTATGCAAATGGATGGGTGAGTCTGTTTAGCCAGTGAAGCAGTGAAGGTTCTATTTCAATAGTCTCTATGGGCATTTTGGTTTACGCTGAGTTAACTCATTTTTATTACACTATGCCGTTAGCCAGGAACAGGCTGCTCGTTAATCCGCACAGGAAGCGTAATGCAATGCATAAATTAAAATTCGGAATTATCCTTACTTCATTGTTATTTATTAACACTTCAGTATGCTATGCGAAATTTTATTCATGCAAGGAATATTGGAACGATGATGGCAAGATTGAGAAAAAATCATGCAACAGCAGTTATAAATCAATACCAGATAGCCCCTATGTATTAAAAAGTAATAAAGCCTGGCTTGTTGAGACTCATTCTTACCGGAACTATGATGGAGGGCCTGGTTGTGCAGGTGTCATCTGTGGGGCACCGAAACTTAATATACGCCCACAAATTGAACGTGAAAAAAAATATTTTTACTCTCTCAACCTTGATATCAATAGTGCACATGTAATAAATCAACCAAATAAAAATTGCGGATATAAAAGCACAAATTATATAGCAGATAACAACAACGTTTACTACGGTAAAACAAAAATAAAAAACGCCGATCCTCAATCATTCAAAATATATGAAATGAAATATAATGACATAGCCTCTTTGGGATGTAATCTGGCATGGGACAAGAACAGTATATATCAATTTGGTAAACCCCTGAGTGTTCAGGTAACCGGTGAAGTCAATCTGATCAATGAATCATTAATAAGCACTGGAAAACAAATTTTTGAAATAGAAAAGCAACAGGACAAATTAATATTCACGCCTCGTAACGACATCTCTCCCAATCTCTATGCGCTGGCAAGTGGTCTGGGGTTATCTACAGATAATCGGAACCTTTTTTACTATGGGAGGGCTTTTGAGACGCTACCGGGTATCCCTCCGACTCTCGTAACGCCAGTTTGCCCGGTCCCCGGCTTTCCTCATCTGGAATGTCACCTTCCTGATAACAATATTTCTGATCGCATGAAAAATGAAGGTAATACTGTCATTCGAACCGGAAACAGCATTTGGGTACAATCACGCAGGCAGTTGCAGCGAGGAGTATATAAAATAAACATAAGACCGCAAGATAAAATCTATTTTTTTATTAAAGGAGATGATTACGGAAACGCTTATCTCATTATTAACCATACATTATACAATCTTGGAAACTATAATATAAGCGATAAATATTATAGCCGTGACCCCGTCGTTTTTTCGGATTTCCTAATGTCTTATAATTTCATGTTTGTTGATCGCTACGGAGTTATTTATGATGAAGCGAATCAAAGCATCGATAATCGTAGGACATTGTTTAAATGTGGTAAAAAAAACAAGAAAAGATTACATTGGGAGAAAGATAAAAAAACAATCCCAGGAACATACATACTGAGCGATAAAGAATACCGTTACTTTATAGTTAAGGGTAAATTAGCCAAAGTTCAGGATAAAAAAACAAAGCAGTTCATCGACAATAACAAAGGTGATTGTTCAAAATGACCTGGCCTTTGTTCTACTGAAATGAAAAAGGGAATTGAGGGGACAAATTCTCCCAGGGCACTCACCGCAGTGACGAACCATACCCTGACAAAAATGCCGATCGCCTTAAGTGACCAGCATCCCCCCTCATGCGACCTCTTGTCCGCGGTTTCACATCGCATATGTTGTCGTTTGAATGAGCGAGTGATACCGCATTGACTCCCGATGGGCGATAGCGCAGCGATTAGAAGCTCAGGGCGCTAAATTTGGCGATGATTTTATGAAACAGTTTCATGATGATTTCCAGATTGCAGGTGTGGTTTGCTAGTTTTTTTGTGACACAAGTCACAAAAAAGAGTCTACACCTCATCATTTAACTAATCAATAACAATGAAGGAGGCCTTCGCACTTTTTATGCTACGACAGGAACCAGGAGGTCTCTCTATATTTAATTCTGATATTTAATTATCCCGGCTCGATTATTAAAAACAATAGATAAATATATTAAATAAATTCAGAAAACACATAACCCAGTTCAATAACAAAATCAAAAGCCAAGAAAAAATAAAAAGTGTAGACTCCAAAAATCATGCCACAATAATTAAGGACAATTAACCATGCATAAATACCTCACACCTGGCGAAAACTCGTCTTTAAACGCGCCAACTGGATTGGTCACCGTTTCCCATCGGACTGGCAATGGGCTGGATATCAACCTTACCGCTTTTCTACTGACTGCATCAGGAAAGACGGAGGATGATAGCGGCATGGTGTTTTTTAACGCTCAAAAGCATAGCTCCGGTTGTGCTATGTTTATACAACCTGAACAACAAAATAATGTGATATCCCATAGCATTCATTTTGATTTATCAAAGCTACCAGCTGGCATCACGAAAATAGCCATCACATTGACTCAAGACGGAAGTGCTGGGGGATTTTCTACTGTTAACGATCTGCAGGCACAAATAAAAGCGGGTGAACAAATACTGGAACTAGCTCCCGGTTCATTTAATCAGGAGACCGGGATTATCGTGCTGGAATTATATGTGCATAATGGTCAATTCAAAGCCCGATCCGTATGGCAGGGATTTTCCTCCGGCCTGGCCGGGCTTTGTAATATGTATGGTGTCGAGGTAGAAAGTGAACCGGCGCCAGCAACAGCGGACGTACAAAAACCTAGTATAAACAATGCGATAGTTTCGCTCAAAAAACCAGAAGATAAACACCGTGTTTCGCTTATAAAGGGAAGCGATGCCCCCCAAAAAATTACGATTAGCGCCACATGGGTAGATAACGGCGATGGTCGTGATAATGATGACCTGGATTTACGAGTAGGAATTCTGTGGCCTGATGGAAATATGTCCCTCATTCAGGCGCCGGATAAATCAGGTGCGTTTAATAAAAAACCCTGGGTTTACCATACGGGTGACGTTGTTAGCGCAAGTCTTTCTGCGCCTGGCGTTGAAAAGGTAGAAATTAACCCTGAAATTTCCCGACTGGCGGGTGGGAAAATTGCGCTGGTATGTAGTGTCTATTCCGCCGTCAGTAACGGTGTGGTAGCCGTAGCGTCATTAAAACCGAAAATGCGCATGGAGTATGGGGACAAGATTGTAGAATGCTCTTTTGATTTCACTAAAAAGAAAGGTTTCTTCAGTAACTGTATTTATACCTACGTTATTGGCCTGATTGAAATAGATCAGGATGCTATCGAATTATATCCATCAGGTATGACATCTAAACCGATGAGTGAATCTACTCCATGGTTAACCCGCCGACAAGACAACAGCCTGGAAATCACGATGAATGGCCCTGCCGTATTTAAAGGCAGACCTAACAAACGTAGCGGAAGCAAACAATATATCGGATTCTAAACTCAGGACGGGTCATAAACATAAAAAAAAGCCAGTCTGTTGCCAGACTGGCTTTTAGCTTTCAAGCCGGTGTTACATCGCTTTTTTGGTCAATTCGATAACGCGCAGTTTAGCGATCGCTTTGGCCAGTTCCGCGGACGCCTGAGCGTAATCCACGTCGCCGTGAGAGCTCTTGATGTGCTCTTCCGCTTTACGTTTCGCTTCCAGGGCTCGCGCTTCGTCGAGGTCCTGACCGCGAATTGCCGTATCGGCCAGAACGATCACGTTGCCCGGTTGCACTTCAAGAATGCCGCCGGACAGATAGATAAACTCTTCGTGACCGAATTGTTTAACGATGCGAATCATACCAGGCTTAATGGCGGTGAGCAGCGGGGCGTGACCCGGGAAAATACCCAGTTCACCTTCGCTACCCGTTACCTGGATTTTCTCGACCAGGCCAGAGAACATTTGTTTCTCTGCGCTGACGACATCCAGGTGGTAAGTCATTGCCATATCACCCTCCGATTAAGGCGTTAAAGTTTTTTGGCTTTTTCCACGGCTTCTTCGATGGAACCGACCATGTAGAACGCCTGCTCCGGCAGGTGATCGTATTCGCCTTCCATGATGCCTTTAAAGCCACGGATGGTGTCTTTCAGCGAAACGTATTTGCCCGGGGAACCGGTAAATACTTCTGCTACGAAGAACGGCTGGGACAGGAAGCGCTGGATCTTACGAGCGCGAGCTACCACCAGTTTATCTTCTTCAGACAGTTCATCCATACCCAGGATGGCGATGATGTCTTTCAGTTCCTGATAACGCTGCAGCAGGGACTGTACGCCACGCGCGGTGTCGTAGTGTTCCTGACCAACAACCAGCGGATCCAGCTGACGGCTGGTGGAATCCAGCGGGTCAACGGCCGGGTAGATACCCAGAGACGCGATCTGACGGCTCAGTACCACGGTTGCGTCAAGGTGCGCAAAGGTGGTTGCTGGGGACGGGTCAGTCAAGTCATCCGCAGGAACGTATACCGCCTGAACGGAGGTGATAGAACCGGTTTTGGTGGAGGTGATACGTTCCTGCAGAACGCCCATCTCTTCCGCCAGAGTCGGCTGATAACCTACCGCTGAAGGCATACGGCCCAGCAGTGCAGATACTTCGGTACCGGCCAGGGTGTAACGATAGATGTTATCGACGAACAGCAGAACGTCACGACCTTCGTCACGGAATTTCTCAGCCATGGTCAGGCCGGTCAGCGCAACGCGCAGACGGTTTCCCGGCGGCTCGTTCATCTGGCCGTAAACCAGGGATACTTTATCCAGAACGTTGGAGTCGGTCATTTCGTGGTAGAAGTCGTTACCCTCACGAGTACGCTCACCTACGCCCGCAAACACGGAGTAACCGGAGTGCTCGATCGCGATGTTACGGATCAGCTCCATCATGTTTACGGTTTTACCTACACCCGCACCACCGAACAGACCAACTTTACCGCCCTTAGCGAACGGACACATCAGGTCGATAACTTTGATACCGGTTTCCAGCAGTTCCTGAGAGCTGGACAGCTCTTCATAGGAAGGCGCCGCGCGGTGGATAGCCCAACGTTCTTCTTCGCCGATATCGCCTTTCATGTCGATCGGCTGACCCAGGACGTTCATGATACGGCCCAGAGTCGCTTTACCTACCGGGACTTCGATCGGGTGCTCGAGGTCTTTAACTTCCAGACCACGACGCAGACCGTCGGAAGAACCCATGGCGATAGCACGAACTACGCCACCGCCGAGCTGCTGCTGAACTTCCAGCACCAGGCTCTCATTACCATTCTGTACCTCAAGGGCATCGTACACGCGTGGTACGGCATCCTGAGGGAACTCGACGTCGACCACGGCGCCGATTACCTGGACAATCTTTCCAGTAGCCATCTTAAATCCTCTACGAAATAACCTGGTTAAACCGCGGCGGCCCCCGAGACGATCTCGGTGAGTTCCTGAGTAATGCTGGCCTGACGAGCTTTGTTGTATACCAACTGCAGCTCTTTAATCAGGCTGCCGCCATTATCGGTCGCGGCTTTCATCGCCACCATACGGGCGGCCTGCTCGCTGGCCAGGTTTTCTACCACGCCCTGATAAACCTGAGATTCCACATAACGACGCAGGAGGGTATCCAGCAGCGCTTTCGGATCGGGCTCATACAGGTAATCCCAGGACTTACGTTTCAGATCATCATCTTCTGAAGCCGGTAACGGCAGCAGTTGAGTGATAGTCGGAGCCTGAGACATGGTGTTAATAAATTTGTTGCTGACAACGTAAAGCTTGTCCAGACGGCCTTCATCGTAGGCCTGCAACATCACTTTTACCGGGCCGATCAGTTCGGACAGGGACGGGTTATCACCCATACCGGTCACCTGGGCCACAATATTGCCGCCCACGGAGTTAAAGAAAGACACGCCTTTAGAGCCGATCATTGCGAGGTCGCACTGAACGCCTTTATCGGACCATGCTTTCATATCCGCCAGCAGTTTTTTGAACAGGTTAATGTTCAAGCCACCGCACAGACCACGGTCGGTCGACACCACCAGGTAGCCCACGCGTTTAACGTCGCGTTCTTCCAGGTACGGGTGCTTATATTCCAGATTACCGTTCGCAAGGTGACCAATCACTTTGCGCATAGTATCTGCATATGGACGGCTGGCCGCCATGCGATCCTGCGTTTTACGCATTTTGGAGGCGGCGACCATCTCCATCGCTTTGGTGATCTTTTGCGTGTTCTGGACGCTTGCGATCTTACTACGTATCTCTTTTGCGCCGGCCATGAGCTTCTCCTCAATGCCTTGCGGCCTGCCCTAAGGCAAGCCGCCAGACTTTACCAGGACTGGGTTGCTTTGAAGGAGTCGAGGATGCCTTTCAGCTTGCCTTCGATCTCGTCGTTATAGCCACCGGTCTGGTTAATCTCTTGCATCAGCGGAGCGTGGTCACGGTCAACGTAAGCCAGCAGAGCGGCTTCGAAACTACCGATTTTCGCCAGTTCCACATCTTCGAGGTAACCGCGTTCAGCAGCGAACAGTACCAGGCCCTGCTGTGCTACAGACATAGGTGCATACTGTTTCTGTTTCAGCAGTTCGGTCACTTTCTGACCGTGGCTCAGCTGCTTACGAGTCGCTTCGTCCAGATCGGATGCGAACTGAGAGAACGCAGCCAGTTCACGATACTGCGCCAGCGCGGTACGGATACCACCGGACAGTTTCTTGATGATCTTGGTCTGAGCAGCACCACCAACACGGGATACGGAGATACCCGGGTTAACCGCCGGACGAATACCGGAGTTGAACAGGTTGGTTTCCAGGAAGATCTGACCATCGGTAATGGAAATTACGTTGGTCGGAACGAATGCGGAAACGTCACCAGCTTGCGTCTCGATAATCGGCAGCGCAGTCAGGGAGCCGGTTTTACCTTTAACTTCACCATTGGTGAACTTCTCAACGTATTCCGCGTTAACGCGGGATGCGCGCTCCAGCAGACGGGAGTGGAGGTAGAACACGTCGCCCGGGAATGCTTCACGTCCTGGCGGACGACGGAGCAGCAGGGAAACCTGACGGTAAGCAACAGCCTGTTTAGACAGGTCATCGTAAACGATCAGCGCATCTTCACCGCGGTCGCGGAAGTATTCGCCCATTGCGCAACCGGCATACGGCGCCAGGTATTGCAGTGCAGCAGATTCAGAAGCGGTAGCCACAACAACGATAGTGTTGGACAGCGCGCCGTGCTCTTCCAGTTTACGCACCACGTTAGAGATGGTGGACGCTTTCTGGCCGATAGCTACGTATACGCATTTGATGCCGGAATCACGCTGGTTGATGATCGCATCGATTGCCATCGCGGTTTTACCGGTCTGACGGTCACCGATGATCAGCTCACGCTGGCCACGGCCGATTGGAATCATGGCATCAACAGATTTGTAACCGGTCTGTACCGGCTGGTCTACGGATTGACGATCGATAACGCCCGGAGCGATAACTTCAATTGGCGAGAAACCATCGTGCTCAACAGGACCTTTACCGTCAATTGGCGCACCCAGGGTGTTCACCACGCGGCCTAACAGACCACGACCGACCGGAACTTCCAGAATACGGCCAGTACACTTAACCTTCATGCCTTCGGCGAGGTCAGCATACGGACCCATCACAACCGCACCAACGGAGTCGCGCTCCAGGTTCAGTGCGATAGCGTAACGGTTACCCGGCAGGGAGATCATTTCACCCTGCATACAATCGGCCAGGCCGTGGATGCGGATAACACCGTCACTTACAGAAACAATAGTACCTTCGTTGTGAGCTTCACTCACAACATTGAACTGAGCAATGCGCTGCTTGATCAGTTCGCTGATTTCGGTGGAATTCAGTTGCATGCTCCAGTCCCCTTAAGACTGCAAGACGTCTGCCAGGCGATCAAGACGGCCGCGTACGCTACCATCAATGACCATATCACCCGAACGGATGATAACTCCTGCCATAACAGACTTATCGATTTTGCAATTCAGCTTAACTTTGCGTGACAGACGCTTTTCCATCGCGCCGGAGATCTTCGCAAGCTGTTCTTCACTCAGTTGGTTGGCAGAAATAACATCTACCTCTGCGATGGCCTCGCTGGCCGCACGCAGGTGAATGAACTGCTCAAGAACATCCGGGAGCACCTTCAAACGACCATTTTCAGCCATCACCCGAATCAGGTTCTGACCATTTTCGTCGAGTTGCTCGCCGCAGATAGCGATAAACGCATCTGAGAGCGTTTCCGGCGCCAGGGCACCGGAGAGAAGCTCTGCCATTTGTTCGTTTTTAGTCACTTCAGCGGCAAACGCCAGCATATCCTGCCAGCGCTCAACACTTTTGTGTTCGACGGCAAAGTCAAAAGCTGCTTTGGCGTAGGGGCGAGCTACCGTTACAAATTCAGACATCAGCCCCTCCCTCCTTACAGTTCAGCGACAAGTTTATCCACGATGTCGCTGTTAGCAGCTTCATCCACGGAACGTTCGATGATCTTCTCGGCGCCAGCAACAGCCAGGATAGCAACCTGCTTACGCAGTTCTTCGCGAGCACGTTTACGTTCGGCATCGATTTCAGCCTGCGCCTGTGCGACGATTTTGGTGCGTTCCTGTTCTGCTTCAGCTTTAGCTTCGTCCAGAATCTGAGAGCGACGCTTGTTCGCTTGCTCGATGATTACCTGGGCTTCCGCTTTCGCTTTTTTCAGCTGGTCGGTCGCGTTGGCCTGTGCAAGGTCCAAATCTTTCTTAGCGCGTTCTGCAGAAGCTAAACCGTCAGAAATTTCTTTCTGGCGCTTTTCGATGGCAGCCATTAACGGCGGCCATACGTACTTCATGCAGAACCATACGAAGATAACAAACGCGATGGCCTGGCCGAGGATTGTTGCGTTCATGTTCACAGCACAATACCTCTTAAATTAACTCTGTGGCTTAGGTTTCTTTCGAACAACTTACTACGCGACAGCAAACATCACGTACAGACCCAGACCTACAGCGATCATCGGGATAGCATCCACCAGACCCATAACGATAAAGAACTGAGTACGCAGCAGAGGAATCAGATCCGGTTGACGCGCTGCGCCTTCCAGGAATTTACCCCCGAGGATGCCGATACCGATCGCAGCACCGATTGCCGCCAGACCCATCATCACAGCGGCAGCCATGTACAGCAGATCCATATTCAGGTTTTCCATGACAGTCTCCAGTTTGTTTCAGTTAAAACGTAGTAGTGTTGGTAAAAATCAATGCTCTTCGGATGCCATCGACAGATAGACAATCGTCAGAACCATGAAGATGAAGGCTTGCAGCGTAATAATCAGGATGTGGAAAATGGCCCAAGGCACATTCAGAATCCACTGTGACCACCACGGCAACAGACCAGCAATCAGAATGAAAATCAGCTCACCGGCATACATGTTGCCGAACAGTCGCAAACCGAGAGAAACCGGTTTGGACAGCAGGCTTACCCCTTCAAGGATTAAGTTGACAGGAATGAACGCCCAGTGATTGAACGGCTGCATGGTCAGTTCTTTAACGAACCCACCAACGCCTTTCATTTTGATGCTGTAGAAAATAATCAGGATGAACACGCCAAGCGCCATCGACAGGGTGATGTTCACGTCAGCAGACGGAACCACGCGCAGTGCAGGCAGGCCGAAAATGTGTTCGCCGATATAAGGAATCAGGTCGATTGGCAGCAGGTCCATCAGGTTCATCAGGAATACCCAGACGAACACGGTAAGCGCCAGCGGCGCGATGACCTTGCTCTTGCCATGGTACATGTCTTTGACGCTGCCATGGACGAAGCCGATGATCATTTCGATGAAGGTTTGGAATTTCCCTGGTACGCCGCTGGTCGCTCTCTTAGCAACGCTACGGAACATGGCAAGGAACAGCAGACCGAGAACCACCGAGAAAAACATGGAGTCAATATTGAGCGTCCAGAAGGTGGCTGGGGGGTTGTGCGGATCCACCAGCGAGAATGTACGTAGGTCCAACTGAAGGTTGTTCAGATGGTGTCCTATGTAATCCTGCGGCGTCATATTTTCTGAAGCCATGATGCCTTTTACCCTTTGTTGTTAATTACAGCTGGAGCCAGAATTTGTACCACCAGCACCAAAACCCACGTCACTATCAGCGGCAAAAATACCACTTCAAAAACCGCCAGCGCCATCGCCAGTAGGGCGAAGGTCAGCAACACCTTGAATGCTTCACCGAAGGCGAAGGTCCAGGCCACTCGGCCTTGTGCTGGTGTATGCGCCTGATGGCGCCAGGCAAAAATCATAAACAACGCGTTTGGCAAAACGACTGCCAAACCTCCGCATATGGCGGAGATGCCCCAGAAGGGGTCTTTGAGGCTGAACAGCAGTCCACTTGCTATTACTGCCAGTAACTGAATAAACAGAAGCTTTCGAGCAACGTTTCGACTCACGAGCGACATAGACATCACGTTTTTACTCCTGCTCCCTTCGAGGTATGCCGCGTGTCGTATAAAACGTTCTTTAAGACCAAGAGTCAAGCGTCAAAAAGCGGACAAATTATACGGTGACAACACGTGATTTCAAACATTAAGTAGCAAAATAGTGAATAAATGTTTAATTATTTTCTGAGCGGCAATTTTTCATGCATTTCGTCAATCAGTGAGGGATCAACCAGAAGTGCAAATAATGAGAAAACGCGGCCATTAAAGCGTGCATTAGATCACATAATAAACATTTTCGGTGCAATCGAATTAAATCTGTACAGAATCAGTATGTTTTCATCTTTTTGATATTCAAGATAAAAAGTGAGGTCTTTTTGTAAAACAACCCCACATACAATAAAAACCTTTTATTGACATTTATAATAAAAATTTAACATCAATATGAACTGACAGTTCATCGATTTTTAGCACCCTGATATTTTCAAAGTTGACTATTCTGCCAGTAAACCACCACGCTAAAGTTAAACGCTAGAAAAGCCATAGTAAAAACAAGGTTAAAAGTGGCCAGATAATACCCGCAGGTAACTTTGATTTTTGTAACATGCGCAGGCCACATTTTTTCCACATTTTTTGATAAAAATTATAAGGCGTTTGGCTTAATGACCACCAAATGTCTCTCCCCTTCCAGCTGGGGTACATGGAGTTTAATCACGTCGCAAACCTGATAACCTTCTGGCAGGTCTGCCATTTCACTTTCCTGCGCCTGCCCTTTCAACGCGTAGAAATGCCCATCAGCCGCCGGCAGGTGGTGGCACCAGCTCACCATGTCGTTCAGCGAGGCAAAAGCGCGGCTAATGACGCCATCAAACGGCGGCTCTGCGGGAAACGCTTCCACACGGCTCTGCACAGGCGCGATGTTATCGAGTTTTAGCTCATGCTGGACCTGGCGCAGGAAGCGCACACGCTTGCCGAGACTATCCAGTAATGTGAAATGAGATTCCGGGCGCACGATAGCCAGCGGAATCCCCGGCAGGCCAGGACCTGTTCCCACATCGATAAAACGTGAGCCCTGTAGATACGGCGCAACGATAATGCTATCGAGGATATGGCGAACCAGCATCTCGTTAGGATCGCGAACAGAGGTCAGGTTATAGGCTTTGTTCCACTTATCCAGCAGCCCGACATAAGCCACCAGCTGATTTTTCTGGTGATCGGTGAGCGAAATACCCGCTTCGTCCAGCAGACGAGAAAGTTTGTTGAGCACGGTGAGTACCTTCTAAAAATAATGAGCCCGGAGGCGCTAACGCTACCGGGCTGTGAATTATAAAGGCGATCGCTGATTTTGCATCCGCCAAATTTGCGCGCTCTGACGGCTATCAGGCGCTGCGGCGCAGCATCCCCTGCTTTTTCAGCCACACCAGCAAAATAGAGATTGCCGCCGGAGTAATTCCGGAAATACGCGATGCCTGGCCGATCGATGACGGTTTATGGTCGTTCAGCTTGGCAATAACCTCGTTGGACAGGCCGGATACCTGACGGTAATCGAGCGTTGCCGGCAGCAAAGTATTCTCGTTGCGCTGCTGTTTTTCGATCTCGTCCTGCTGACGAGCGATATAGCCTTCGTACTTAACCTGAATCTCAACCTGCTCGGCCGCCTGCTGATCCTGCAGGCCCGGTGCGAACGGAGAAAGCTGTACCAGCTGTTCGTAGGTCATTTCTGGACGACGCAGCAGATCTTCGCCGCTGGCTTCACGCGATAGCGGCGCGGTCAGGTGAGCGTTCACTTCGGCTGCGCTTTCCGCCAGCGGGTTAACCCAGCTGGTTTTCAGGCGTTGGCGTTCACGCTCAATGCTTTCCAGTTTCTCGTTGAAACGCGCCCAGCGCTCATCGTCCACCAGCCCCAGCTCACGCCCCTGTTCAGTCAGGCGCAGATCGGCGTTGTCTTCACGCAGCATCAGGCGATATTCCGCACGGGAGGTAAACATGCGGTACGGTTCTTTGGTGCCAAGTGTGCACAGATCGTCCACCAGCACGCCAAGGTAGGCCTGATCGCGACGCGGCGCCCAGCCTTCTTTTTCCGCTGAGAAGCGGGCGGCATTAAGACCGGCAAGCAAACCCTGTGCGGCGGCTTCTTCATAACCGGTAGTGCCGTTGATCTGGCCGGCGAAGAACAGACCCTGAATGTATTTGCTCTCCAGCGTCGGCTTCAGGTCACGCGGGTCAAAGAAATCGTACTCAATGGCATAGCCAGGGCGAACGATCTTCGCGTTTTCCATCCCCTGCATTGAGCGGACGATTTGCATCTGCACATCAAACGGCAGGCTGGTGGAGATACCGTTTGGATAAATTTCGTTTGAAGTCAGCCCTTCCGGTTCAAGGAAGATCTGATGCTGATTGCGATCGGCAAAGCGCATGACTTTGTCTTCGATCGACGGGCAGTAACGCGGGCCGATACCTTCAATCACCCCAGCGTACATTGGGCTGCGATCGAGGTTACTACGGATCACGTCATGGGTTTTCTCATTGGTGTGCGTGATATAGCACGGCACCTGACGCGGGTGTTGATCCGCGGATCCCATAAACGAGAAGACCGGCATCGGGTTATCGCCGTGCTGTTGCGCCAGCACGCTAAAATCGATGGTGCGCGCGTCGATACGTGGGGGAGTACCGGTTTTCAGGCGGCTTACGCGCAGCGGCAGTTCACGCAGACGGCGAGACAGCGGGATCGACGGCGGATCGCCGGCACGACCGCCGCTGTAGTTGTCCAGGCCGATGTGAATTTTGCCGTCCAGGAAGGTGCCGACGGTCAATACCACCGACTTAGCACGGAACTTGAGACCCATTTGGGTTACCGCACCAACGACGCGATCGTTTTCGACTATCAGATCTTCCACCGCCTGTTGGAAGATCATCAGGTTCGGCTGGTTCTCCAGCGCGGTGCGTACCGCCTGGCGATACAACACCCGGTCGGCCTGGGCGCGTGTCGCACGGACTGCTGGGCCTTTGCTGCCGTTTAGTATCCTAAACTGAATGCCTGCCTGATCGATCGCTTTCGCCATCAGACCACCGAGCGCATCCACTTCTTTTACCAGGTGTCCCTTCCCAATGCCGCCAATCGCCGGGTTGCAGCTCATCTGCCCCAGCGTGTCGATATTGTGTGTCAAAAGCAGGGTTTGTTGGCCCATTCGTGCTGCTGCCATCGCGGCCTCAGTGCCTGCATGACCCCCGCCAATGATGATGACGTCAAAAGGATCCTGATAAAACATGGTGATCTGCCTCGCATAACGCGGTTTGAAAATGGATTGAAGCCCGGGCCGTGGATTCTACTCAACTTTGCTCTTTCGAGAAAGACTCCGGGATCCTGAGTATTAAAAAGAAGATCTTTTATTTAGAGATCTGTTCTATTGTGATCTCTTATTAGGATCGACTCTCTTTGTGGATAAGTCGGATCCACGATTTAAGATCAAACGCTTAAGAAGGATCACAATCTGTGAATGATCGGTGATCCTGTTCCGTATAAGCTGGGATCAGAATGAAGGGTTATGCACAGCTCAAAAAGCATACTTCGGTTATTCTTTGGATAACTACCGGTTGATCCAAGCTTTTGAGCAGGTTTATCCACAGAAGAAAGTGTGGATCTTTACAAAACTCAGAGTAAATCTTTCCAGGATCCCACCCAAACCTCGGCCGGATCTTCAGGAATCTCGTGTTCGAGGACATTAATTTTCAGCGTTTCGCCGATCTGTTTTGCCCCGCTGGCTTTCAATGCCGCTTCTAATTTGTCGATTGCGCCGCAAAAAGTGTCATATTCGCGGCTACCGATGCCCACCGCGCCAAAGCGAACGGCGGAAAGATCGGCCTGCTTCTCCAGCAATGCTTCATAGAAGGGGACCAGGTTGTCCGGAATATCGCCGGCGCCGTGGGTAGAAGAGATAACTAACCAGATCCCTTCAGCCTGCAGATCGTCAATCAGCGGACCGTGCTGGATATCAGTGCTGTAGCCAGCTTCTTCCAGCTTTTCCGCCAGATGTTCTGCTACATATTCCGCACTGCCCAGGGTGCTGCCGCTGATAAGTGTAATGTCTGCCATGATCGCCGATCGCTCGCTCAACTATTCTGAGTGGCGTATTGTACGCTGTGAGCGAGCTGGGATCTACCTGTGGAAAAATGTGGGATTAAAAAAAGCGATCAGGGCTTGATGGTACGCATGATCGGGTTCTGCAGCACGATCAGGGTTTCAGTGGACTGAATTTCATCGATTGTTTGGATCTTGTTGATAAGTACCTGTTGTAGGGCATCGATGGATTTGCACATTACCTTAATAAAGATGCTGTAGTGGCCGGTGGTGTAGTAAGCCTCTGTCACCTCTTCCAGGCTCTCCAGCCGGGCGAGAGCGGAAGGATAGTCTTTGGCGCTCTTAAGAATAATGCCGATGAAACAGCCGACGTCATAACCGAGCTGTTTCGGGCTGACGTCGATTCTTGCCCCCGTAATAATGCCCGCCTGTTTCATTTTCTCTACGCGTACATGAATCGTACCTGGGCTAACGCCGAACTGTTTGGCCAGTTCGGCGTAGGCAGTGCGCGCATTCGCCATTAAGGCATCAAGAATGCCGCGGTCCAGATTGTCGATCTGATAATTTTCCATTGTTTTTTCTTATGATGTTTGATGATTCTTACTATTTTAGCCTGTTAATTTAATGAATCAAAACTCAAGGTGTCTTTTTATTGATTGATTATTGAATTTAGTGCCATTTCTGTTGCTTAATCAATATCAACAGGACGCAGGAGTGATAAAAAATGAAAACCGCATACATCGCAAAACAACGCCAGATTAGTTTCGTTAAATCCCATTTTTCCCGTCAGCTGGAAGAGAAGCTTGGCCTGATTGAAGTGCAGGCGCCGATCTTAAGCCGCGTCGGTGATGGGACGCAGGACAACTTATCCGGCTGCGAGAAAGCGGTTCAGGTAAAAGTGAAAACACTGCCAGACGCCCAATTCGAAGTGGTTCATTCACTGGCGAAGTGGAAGCGTCAAACCCTGGGACAACACGACTTCAGCGCGGGCGAAGGGCTGTACACGCACATGAAGGCCCTTCGCCCCGATGAAGACCGCCTCACCCCAATTCACTCCGTTTATGTTGACCAGTGGGACTGGGAACGCGTCATGGGCGACGGCGAACGTCATACCGGCACGCTGAAAGCGACGGTTGAGGCGATCTACGCCGGGATCAAAGCCACCGAGCTGGCGGTAAGTCAGGAATTTGGTCTGACGCCATTCCTGCCGGAACAGATCCACTTTATTCACAGTCAGGAACTGTTGAGCCGTTATCCGGATCTGGACGCCAAAGGTCGCGAGCGAGCGATCGCTAAAGAGCTTGGCGCCGTCTTCTTAATCGGTATCGGCGGTAAACTGTCTGACGGCAAGCGCCACGATGTTCGCGCGCCGGATTATGATGACTGGAGCTCGCCATCAGCGGAAGGTTTTGCCGGGCTGAACGGCGATATCCTGGTGTGGAACCCGGTGCTGGAAGACGCTTTTGAGCTTTCCTCTATGGGGATCCGTGTTGACGCCGAGGCGCTGAAGCGCCAGTTGGCGGTGACCGGCGATGAAGACCGTCTGCAACTTGAATGGCACCAGGCGCTGCTGCGCGGCGAAATGCCGCAGACCATTGGCGGCGGTATTGGCCAGTCGCGTTTAACCATGCTGTTGCTACAGCTTGACCATATCGGCCAGGTACAGTGCGGCGTATGGCCCGCGCAGGTGCGTGAAAGCGTCGCCGCTCTGCTGTAAAGATTAACGCCGCCAGCGACGCAGCAGGCGGCTACGCAATCCGGTATCAAAGCGCCAGATATGATCGAAGATGCGCATGATGCCGGGTTTGCCGTGTACCGACATCGCCACCGCGTGAAAACGGTGCTGATGTTTGTGCTGCAGCTCCCCCACCTTATTGACCACCTCATCCGGCAACCGCTGGGCGATAAAATCGGAAATCACCACCGCATCGGCATCGACCCATTGCGGGCTTTGCAAACGCTCAACGATCGCGCGAAAACAGCTGGCCAGATCGGTGCCGCCGCGAAAACGCTGGCTTAAAAAACGGATCGCCTGCTCCAGCCCCTGCGGGCCGGTTAGCTCGTAGTGCACCACTTCGCTGGAGAACAGCATGATATAGCAGCGGCGGTTATCCGCTAGCGCGACGCGCATCAGCGCCAGACAAAAGGCTTTAGCGCATTGCTCGTTAAAGCCGCCCATCGAACCTGAGGTATCTACGCAGACAATAAATGGCCCGCGCGGCTGCTCATCAAAATCCTGCCGGGTTACCGGGCGTTCGGTTATTTTCTCCCGCCATGCGTCGCCGTGCAGGCGATAGGTTAGCAACTGTTTTTCCACCAGCTTACGGTAGAACTCGAACTCCAGTTCGGTGATGCCGAGCGTTGCCAGCTCTGGTGGCAACAAGCGCAGAATATCGTCGCTTTGCTGCAGGCCATCGACCTGCTCTGGAACCGTTGCCGGTTCACGAACCATTGCGCGGAAGGCCTCCATCGGCGCATCCTTCTTCGGCACCAGTTTGGCTTCCCGCGATCTGCCCAACTGCTCAGCCAGTTGCATCAGTTCCGGCTGTTGGCTGAGAAAATCACCATAGCGCACGATCAGCTGATAATCGCCACGTTTAAGCTCGCCGGCGCTCATATCCCACAGGCGGCCGGCGGCGTTGTCGTTTTCCACCAGCACCGGCTCTAGCTGCCCGCTGAGCGTCATTCGTTCCTGCACCTCGCTGAGCAGCTGATCGCGCTCATCGTCTAATAGGTGCTGGTTGAGGGTGGTGGTCTGTACCACGAGGCTTAAGCGCCAGCGTTGTAAGAACAGAGTATGTAGGGCTGGGGTGAAGGTCGCGTTATCGTCCACCAGCTGCTGCGCCTGAGCGGCAAAGGGCGACTGTAGCTTATGCAGCTTGCCGAGGATCTGTGGCAGTTGCACGATAAATTGCGACGTTGAAAGCAGCTGAGCCTGCTGATAGATCTGTACTTCGGCGTCCAGTTCGGGAGGGATCTGCGTCTCTTTGAGCCGCGCGCGAACCGCTTCTCGCCAGCGCGGAATATCGGCGGCGATGATATTTTTCAGCCGCGGAAATTTTTCAAAGAACACCGCCAGTTGAGGAGAGGCCAGCAGCGCCAACAGCATCTCCTCGATCATCCCTTCTTCGCTGACCGCCAGCATGACATTCAGCATGTCGAGCGTCATGGCTGGCGCGCCTGTTTAATTTGCGCGCCGACGTCCTGCAAGCTGGCTTCGATACGCCCCAGCCAGTCGCCGGGAATAAACAGGCATTTTTGCTGTTCGCTAAAGCGGTTATGTTGTTGGTGCCATTCGTCATCCAGCGCTTCCAGCTGCTGGCGGATCTCGGCAGGCATATTTTCCTGAGATTCGCTGCCGGGCAGCGACAGGCGCGAGCCTTGCAGGCTGACGTCACGCACCACCAGGTGCTGGCTAGCATCGACATCCATCGTCAATGGCTGGGCAAAACCGATACCGTTGAGCTTGCCGCGGATCTCGCCGCCTTTCTCCAGCCAGTTGACCAGCGCATCGCGTTCGAAGGCGATATGAATGACTTCGAGATCGTGCAATTTCAGCGGTTGCTGGAGAAGCAGCGTCAACGTCTCGCCTTCAATTCCGTCCGGCAGTTCGTAATGCGGCTTACGGCTGAACATGCCGCCAACGCGCGTGACTTTAAGCGCAGTTTTATCGCTGTGCTGTTGCTGGATTTGAATGCGGCGTTGGATGATGGCGCCCAGTTTAGTCAGCATCGCCTGCTGGCCCCAGGCATGGCTGGTCATCAGGGATTCCAACTGCTGTGACATCAGATTCATACTTTCGATGTTATGCCACAGGCAATCTTTCAGCAGGATCAGGTCGATAGGCGCGATGGCGTCTCGGCCGCTAAAGAAGGCGCTGGCCTGCAGCAGACGGATGGCTTTTTTCCAGCGGCGATCGGAAACGTAAGGCGCATTCGGCAAGGCATCTAATTGTTGGCGCAACTGGAAAACCAGCTCGAAGACATTGTCCGGCAACTTCACGGTACCAATGTCATGCTGCCACTGGGTGAACTCTTCGGTGCTGATTTGCAGGTTTTCGGGAACCGGATTGCTGTTTTCATCCTGTTGGCTCACCAGCATCGAGCGGAAGTTAGTTTTATCCTGCACTTTATCCAGCCACAGGCGGATCAGCATGCGGTCATATAAGGCTTCAAGGCTGTTGTCCGCTTCGGGAAGTTCGTTCGACGCCGCAACCAGCAGGCGCATCGGGATTTTCTCTTCGTGGGCGCCGTTGCGGAAGTGGCGTTCGTTGATGGCCGTCAGCAGGGTATTAAGGATAGCCGGGCCGGCTTTCCAGATTTCATCCAGGAAGACAATTTCCGCTTCTGGCAGATAGCCTGCCGTTAAACGCTCATAGCGGCCTTCATCTTTGAGGGCCTGAATCGACAGCGGGCCGAAGACTTCTTCCGGGGTGGAGAAGCGGGTCATCAGATATTCAAAAGCGCGCGCCTGCTTGAAAGCGAACTTAAGGCGACGGGCGATCAGGCTTTTAGCGATGCCGGGCGGCCCCAGCAGGAATACGCTCTCGCCGCTGAGCGCAGCCAGCAGGCACAGACGTATTGCGTGGCTGCGTTCAAAGAGTCCTTTTTCCAGAGCGGCGCTAAGTCGGGAAATTCTTTCTGCCAGTAAATGTGATTGAGCCATAATAGAGTTGCGTGCTTTGTCGTGTGTCGTTATTGCGTCGAGTATAGATGTTTGATTAGGGGTGGTAATAGCCTGAAGAATCGATTTATTTTCTTTGAGCTAAGTTAATATGGTGTCAGTTAGGGGTACGATTCAGCAAATAATCGTGCATACTGTGCGCTTTTTGTGGGCCAAGGGACTAGGCACACATTTGTTTTATAAACGAAAAGACTAGTCTATGAGCACTGATAATAAACAATCGTTGCCGGCAATAACGCTGGCGGCAATCGGCGTGGTTTACGGCGATATCGGTACCAGTCCACTGTATACTCTTCGCGAATGTCTGTCAGGCCAGTTTGGCTTTGGCGTTGAACGCGATGCGGTGTTTGGCTTTCTGTCGCTGATTTTCTGGCTGTTGATCTTCACCGTATCAATTAAATACATCACCTTCGTGATGCGGGCGGATAACGCCGGCGAGGGCGGGATCTTAACGCTGATGTCGCTGGCGGGGCGCAACACCTCGGCAAAGATGACCTCCGTATTGGTGATACTCGGCCTGATTGGCGGTAGCTTCTTCTATGGTGAAGTAGTGATAACCCCGGCAATATCGGTGATGTCGGCGATAGAGGGGTTGGAAATTATCGCCCCACAGCTGGATACCTGGATTGTCCCCATTTCCATTATTGTACTAACCCTGCTATTTGCTATTCAAAAACACGGTACCGGGATGGTCGGCAAGCTGTTCGCGCCAATTATGCTGATCTGGTTCCTGTTGCTGGCGGTGCTTGGCGCGCGCAGTATCCTCGATAACCCGGAAGTTCTGCAGGCGCTTAACCCTTACTGGGCGGTACATTTCTTCCTGCAGTACAAAACGGTATCCTTTATTGCGCTTGGCGCGGTGGTGCTGTCGATTACCGGTGTGGAAGCGCTGTATGCCGATATGGGCCACTTCGGCAAACTACCGATTCGCGTGGCGTGGTTTTCGGTGGTGCTGCCATCACTGGTGCTTAACTATTTTGGCCAGGGCGCGCTGCTGCTGAAGCACCCGGAAGCCATTAAAAACCCGTTCTTCCTGCTGGCGCCGGAATGGGCGCTGATCCCAATGCTGATTATCGCGACCCTGGCGACGGTTATCGCCTCGCAGGCGGTGATTTCCGGGGTCTTCTCGCTGACTCGCCAGGCCGTGCGTCTGGGCTATCTGTCGCCAATGCGCATTATCCATACTTCGGAAATGGAGTCCGGGCAGATTTACATCCCGTTCATTAACTGGCTGCTGTACGTTTCTGTGGTCATCGTCATTGTCAGCTTCGAGCACTCTTCTAATCTTGCGGCGGCATACGGTATTGCGGTAACGGGCACCATGGTGTTGACCTCCATTCTGTCGGCGACCGTGGCGCGCAAAAACTGGCACTGGAATAAGCTGTTTGTCGGCCTGATGCTGGTGGCCTTCCTGTGTATCGATATTCCGCTGTTCTCGGCGAACCTCGATAAAATCGTCTCCGGCGGTTGGTTGCCGTTATCACTGGGCCTGGTGATGTTTACGGTGATGACTACCTGGAAGAGCGAGCGTTTCCGCCTGCTGCGCCGGATGCATGAGCATGGCAACTCGCTGGAAGCGATGATCTCCTCGCTGGAGAAATCGCCGCCGGTGCGCGTGCCGGGTACCGCGGTCTATATGTCTCGCGCCCTGAACGTGATCCCTTTTGCCCTACTGCATAACCTGAAACACAACAAGGTGTTGCATGAACGCGTGATCCTGCTGACTCTGCGCACCGAAGATGCCCCGTATGTGCATAACGTTCGCCGCGTGCAGATTGAGCAACTGTCGCCGTCGTTCTGGCGCGTCGTGGCAAGCTATGGCTGGCGTGAAACGCCGAACGTCGAAGAGGTGTTCCATCGCTGCGGCCTGGAAGGGTTGAGTTGTCGAATGATGGAAACGTCGTTCTTTATGTCCCACGAGTCGCTGATTATCGGCAAACGGCCATGGTATCTGCGCCTGCGCGGCAAACTGTATCTGTTGCTGCAGCGTAACGCTCTGCGCGCGCCGGATCAGTTTGAAATCCCGCCCAACCGGGTTATCGAACTCGGTACGCAGGTGGAAATCTGATGTTAAAAAGCCCTTCAATAACGAAGGGCTTTTTTGTCTCTCACATCTTGATGTAACTTCTTGTCCACGTCTTGCGAAACGTTTCGATGGCGATCACATTTCTCTCTTCTGCCGGTGGTTTTCTGTTCGCTGATTGACAATACTTAGTCCAGCGAAACGTTTCGCTAGTGGAGCAAAAGAGAAAAAATGAAAAAAGGCACCGTACTTAACGCTGATATTTCTTCCGTTATCTCCCGCCTCGGTCATACCGATACGCTGGTTGTTTGCGATGCCGGGTTGCCGGTTCCCCGCAGCAGCGCGCGCATTGATATGGCGCTTACTCAGGGCGTACCTTCTTTTATGCAGGTACTGGAAGTCGTAACGACGGAAATGCAGGTTGAGGCGGCGGTCATCGCGGAAGAGATTAAAACCCATAATCCGCAACTCCACGCGACGTTGCTCAATCATCTTGAGCAGCTGCAGCAGCACCAGGGAAATACGATTGAAATTCGTTACACCAGTCATGAGCAGTTCAAAAAACAAACCGCAGATAGTCAGGCGGTAATTCGCAGCGGGGAGTGTTCCCCGTTTGCGAATATTATTCTCTGTGCTGGCGTCACTTTCTGAGGTCGCCGTCATGGAAGCTTTATTACAGCTGAAAGGGATCGATAAAGCGTTCCCTGGCGTCAAAGCGCTCTCGGGCGCGGCGCTGAATGTCTATGCCGGCCGGGTAATGGCGCTGGTAGGGGAAAATGGCGCCGGTAAATCTACGATGATGAAGGTACTGACCGGCATCTATACCCGTGATGCCGGTTCTTTGCTGTGGTTAGGTAAAGAAACGACCTTTAACGGCCCAAAATCCTCACAGGAAGCCGGTATCGGCATCATTCACCAGGAACTCAACCTGATCCCGCAATTAACGATTGCAGAAAACATCTTCCTTGGCCGCGAGTTCGTTAACCGCTTTGGCAAAATCGACTGGAAAAAGATGTATGCCGAAGCGGACAAGCTGCTGGCGAAGCTGAATTTACGCTTTAACAGCCAGAAGCTGGTGGGCGATCTTTCGATTGGCGATCAGCAAATGGTGGAAATCGCCAAAGTGCTGAGCTTCGAATCGAAGGTCATCATTATGGATGAGCCCACCGATGCCCTGACCGATACCGAGACCGAATCGCTGTTCCGCGTCATTCGCGAATTGAAATCGCAGGGGCGTGGCATTGTCTATATCTCTCACCGCATGAAAGAGATCTTCGAAATCTGCGATGACGTCACCGTATTCCGCGACGGGCAATTTATTGCCGAGCGCGAAGTGGCTTCGCTGGATGAAGACCGACTGATCGAGATGATGGTTGGCCGTAAGCTGGAAGATCAATATCCGCATCTCGATAAGGCGCCGGGCGCGGTCCGTCTGAAGGTCGATAATCTCTGCGGCTCCGGTGTGGAAAACGTGACGTTTACCCTGCGTCAGGGCGAAATCCTTGGCGTCGCTGGGCTGATGGGGGCCGGACGTACTGAACTGATGAAAGTGCTGTACGGCGCGCTGCCGCGTAGCAGCGGTTCCGTGACGCTGGATGGCCATGAAGTTGTCACCCGTTCACCGCAGGATGGTCTGGCTAACGGCATTGTCTATATCTCCGAAGACCGTAAGCGTGATGGCCTGGTGCTCGGAATGTCGGTCAAAGAGAACATGTCATTGACCGCGCTGCGCTACTTCAGCCGGGCGGGCGGCAGCCTTAAGCATAAAGATGAACAGCAGGCGGTCAGTGATTTCATTCGGCTGTTTAATGTGAAGACGCCTTCAATGGAGCAGGCAATAGGTCTGCTTTCCGGCGGTAACCAGCAAAAAGTCGCTATCGCTCGCGGGCTGATGACCCGGCCAAAAGTGCTGATCCTTGATGAACCAACCCGTGGCGTCGACGTCGGGGCGAAGAAAGAGATCTACCAGCTGATTAACCAGTTTAAAGCCGATGGCCTGAGCATCATTCTCGTCTCTTCGGAGATGCCGGAAGTGCTGGGCATGAGCGATCGCATCATTGTGATGCATGAAGGGCATCTCGGCGGTGAATTCACACGCGAGCAGGCCACCCAGGAAGTATTGATGGCTGCCGCTGTGGGCAAGCTTAACCGTGTGAATCAGGAGTAAAAAAGATGACTACCCAGGCTGTTACTGGTCGCCGCTATTTCACTAAAGCGTGGCTGATGGAGCAAAAGTCGCTGATCGCCCTGCTGGTGCTGATCGCGATCGTTTCGACCATGAGCCCCAACTTTTTTACCGTCAATAACCTGTTCAATATTCTGCAGCAGACTTCCGTTAACGCCATCATGGCGGTCGGGATGACGCTGGTCATTCTGACATCGGGAATCGACCTGTCCGTCGGTTCTCTGCTGGCATTGACCGGCGCCGTCGCGGCGTCTATCGTCGGTATCGAAGTGAATGCGCTGGTGGCCGTTGCCGCAGCGCTGGCGCTCGGTGCGGCTATTGGCGCGGTGACCGGGGTAATTGTCGCGAAAGGTCGCGTGCAGGCGTTTATCGCCACCCTGGTGATGATGCTGCTGCTGCGCGGCGTGACGATGGTTTATACCAACGGCAGCCCGATCAACACCGGCTTTAGCGATAACGCCGATCTATTTGGCTGGTTCGGTATCGGACGCCCGCTGGGGATCCCGACGCCGGTATGGATTATGGCGATTGTCTTCCTGGCGGCCTGGTACATGCTGCACCATACTCGCCTGGGCCGTTATATTTACGCGCTGGGCGGTAACGAAGCGGCGACGCGGCTTTCCGGCATCAGCGTGAATAGAGTGAAAATCATCGTCTATGCGCTGTGCGGGATGTTGGCTTCACTGGCCGGTATCATCGAAGTGGCGCGTCTTTCCTCTGCGCAGCCAACGGCGGGGACAGGCTATGAATTAGACGCGATTGCAGCGGTCGTACTTGGCGGCACCAGCCTGGCCGGTGGTAAGGGGCGCATCGTCGGCACGCTGATTGGCGCGTTGATCCTTGGCTTCCTGAACAATGGTCTGAACCTTTTAGGCGTTTCTTCCTATTACCAGATGATCGTCAAAGCGGTGGTGATTTTGCTGGCGGTACTGGTAGATAACAAAAAGCAGTAACTGAGAACTCTACAGGACATCTTAACTATGAATATGAAAAAACTGGCGACCCTGGTCTCTGCTGTTGCTCTAAGCGCGACCGTTAGCGCAAACGCGATGGCGAAAGATACCATCGCACTGGTTATCTCTACCCTGAATAACCCGTTCTTCGTTTCTCTGAAAGACGGCGCGCAGAAAGAAGCCGATAAGCTGGGTTACAACCTGGTGGTGCTGGATTCCCAAAATAACCCGGCAAAAGAGTTGGCGAACGTACAGGACTTAACGGTGCGCGGCGCTAAGCTGCTGCTGATTAACCCAACCGACTCCGATGCTGTCGGCAATGCGGTGAAGATGGCGAACCAGGCTAAAATCCCGGTCATTACCCTTGACCGCCAGGCTTCTAAAGGCGATGTGGTAAGCCATATTGCTTCCGATAACGTGCTGGGCGGTAAAATGGCCGGCGACTATATTGCGAAGAAAGTTGGCGAAAGCGCGAAAGTGATTGAGCTGCAAGGTATTGCTGGTACCTCTGCGGCGCGCGAGCGTGGCGAAGGTTTCAAACAGGCCGTGGCGGCGCATAAGTTCAACGTACTGGCCAGCCAGCCTGCTGACTTCGACCGTACTAAAGGTCTGAACGTGATGCAGAACCTGCTGACGGCGCATCCGGACGTGCAGGCGGTGTTTGCGCAGAACGACGAAATGGCGCTGGGCGCGCTGCGTGCGCTGCAGACTGCAGGAAAATCTGATGTGATGGTGGTTGGATTTGACGGCACTCCGGATGGCGAAAAAGCAGTAAATAGTGGCAAACTGGCAGCGACTATCGCCCAGTTGCCGGAGCAGATCGGCGTTAAAGGCGTCGAAACCGCTGATAAAGTGCTGAAGGGCGAAAAAGTGGATGCCAGCTATCCGGTTGAGCTGAAACTGGTCATTAAGCAGTAAAATGCGATTCGGGTCGGCAACGGCCCGAGGGACAACATAAAAAGAAAAGCAGGGCATGCGCCACCGGAGTCCGGTGGCGCGCTTTCCCGGGAATAAAGATGATGAAAACCGCAGGCAAACTTGTCGTCCTTGGCAGCATCAATGCCGATCACATTCTTAACCTTGAATCCTTCCCTACTCCAGGTGAGACCGTCACCGGAAACCACTATCAGGTCGCATTCGGCGGTAAAGGCGCTAACCAGGCGGTGGCTGCCGGGCGTAGCGGCGCGGATATTGCCTTCATTGCCTGTACCGGCGATGACGACATTGGCGAACGCGTCCGCCGCCAGCTAGCGAGCGATAATATCGACGTGGCGCCGGTGCGCGCCGTTGCTGGTGAATCTACCGGCGTCGCGTTAATTTTCGTTAACGCGGAAGGTGAGAATGTCATCGGTATTCATGCCGGCGCTAATGCGGCGCTATCGGTTTCTCAGGTTGAGGCGGAGAAAGAACGTATCGCCAGCGCGCAGGCATTGTTAATGCAGCTGGAGTCGCCGCTGGAGAGCGTGATGGCCGCCGCGAAAATCGCCCATCAGCATCAGACGACGGTGGTACTCAACCCCGCACCGGCGCGTGAACTTTCGGATGAGCTATTGGCGCTGGTGGATGTCATTACGCCCAATGAAACCGAAGCGGAAAAGCTGACCGGTATTCGCGTTGAGAGCGACGACGATGCCGCGAAAGCCGCCAGCGCGCTTCATGCGAAGGGAATTGGTACGGTGATGATTACTCTCGGCAGCCGCGGCGTATGGTTAAGCTGCGAGGGCGAAAGCCGCCGGGTTCCAGGATTTAAAGTTCAGGCCATCGATACGATTGCCGCTGGCGACACTTTTAATGGCGCATTTGTCACCGCGCTGCTGGAAGGGCGTGAAGTGTCAGACGCCATCCGTTTTGCCCATGCCGCCGCCGCGATTGCCGTCACCCGTAAGGGGGCGCAACCGTCTGTGCCGTGGCGCAAAGAGATCGACGAATTCTTGCGTCAACAGGGGTAATGCTTGGCTACCATGAAGGATGTGGCCCGCGTCGCGGGCGTTTCCACCTCGACCGTTTCTCACGTCATTAATAAAGACCGCTTTGTCAGCGAGGCGATTACCGCCAAAGTTGATGCGGCGATCAAAAGTCTTAACTACGCGCCTTCGGCGCTGGCGCGTAGCCTCAAGTTAAATCAGACGCGAACCATCGGCATGCTGATCACCGCCAGTACCAACCCGTTTTATTCGGAGCTGGTGCGCGGCGTGGAGCGTAGCTGTTTCGAGCGCGGTTACAGCCTGGTGCTATGTAATACCGAAGGCGATGAGCAGCGGATGAACCGCAATCTGGAAACGTTGATGCAAAAACGCGTCGATGGTCTGCTGCTGCTGTGCACCGAAACGCATCAACCTTCCCAGGAGATCATGCAGCGTTATCCGTCGGTGCCGACGGTGATGATGGACTGGGCGCCTTTCGACGGCGACAGCGATCTGATTCAGGATAATTCATTGCTCGGTGGCGATATGGCGACCCAGTATCTGATCGATCGCGGTCATACCCGTATTGCCTGCATTGCCGGGCCGCTGGATAAGACGCCGTCGCGACTGCGCCTGGAAGGTTATCATGCGGCGATGGCGCGCGCCGGGCTGGATGTCGCCGAAGGTTATGTCATTACCAGCGATTTTGAATTTGGCGGCGGTTTTACTGCGATGCAGCAACTGCTGGCGTTAACGCCACGGCCGCAGGCGGTATTTGTCGGTAATGATGCGATGGCGGTCGGCGCTTATCAGGCGCTGTATCAGGCCGGGTTGCGTATTCCACAGGATATGGCGCTGGTGGGGTATGACGATATTGAACTGGCGCGCTATATGACCCCGCCGCTTACCACCATTCATCAACCCAAAGATGAACTGGGGGAGTTGGCTATCGATGTGCTGATTCACCGCATGGCGGAACCCGGGCAAAAACAACAGCGCGTGCAGCTTACCCCCGAGCTGGTGATTCGCGGTTCAGCTTAATGCTTGTGCCGCTCCGTTATCAGGTTGCGGCCATCTTTGGCTCTGAGCAGCATAAACATCAACGCTGATACCACGGTGATCGCACCCATCGTGATAAAGGTATAGTGGAATTGTTCGATGGTGCTGGCGTTATCAAACCCTTCATAAAAGCGCAGGACCGCCGCGCTGATGGCCACGCCCAGGCTAATCGACAGCTGCTGGGTTACCGCGAGCAGGCTGTTGCCGCTGCTGGCATTGTCATCGGTTAAGTCGGCAAGCGTAATGGTGTTCATCGAGGTGAACTGCGTGGACATCGCCATCCCCAGTACAAATAGCGGCAGTAGTAGCAGCCAAAGCGGCATTCCCGGCGACTGCAGCGCAAACTGCGCGATCATCAGACCAATAAAGATGGTGACTCCCACCAACGTTTTGCGATAACCAAACCAGCGCAGGATCTGCGTGACGGTCGACTTGGCGATAATTGAGCCGATGGCCGTCGGCGCAATCATGCAGCCGGCGATAATGGCCGGGTAGCCGAAACCGACTTGTAGCATCAGCGGCATCAGGAACGGCACGCAGCCGGTACCTAACCGTGTCGCCAGGTTACCGGCGATTCCGACAGAGAAGGTATGGGTCTTAAATAGAGAGAGCGAAATCAGCGGAGTGGGATGGCGACGAGCATGTCGAATATAGGCCAGCATGAGCACGACGCTCAGGGCGATGACGGCCAGCGCCAGCCAGCTGGCGACAATTTTCTCGCCAAAGAGCTCAATACCGCTGGAGAACAGCACCAGGCTTAAACCGAAAAGCACAAAACCGCTGGTGTCGAAACGACGGCGGGGCGTGGTGAAGTCCGGCATATATTTGCGGGCGTAGAGAATGCCGATGATGCCAATCGGGATATTAATCAAGAAAATCCAGTGCCAACTGGCCCAGGTAACTAACACGCCGCCAAGTACAGGACCGAGGATGGGGCCGACCAGTCCGGGCATGGTAACGAAGTTGAGTACCGGCAGCAGTTCGCTACGCGGATAGGCGCGTAACAGCGCCAGGCGCGCAACCGGCATCATCATCGCGCCGCCGATCCCCTGGATAACGCGGAAGACAACCAATTCGGGAAGCGAAGTGGAAAGCGCGCAGGCGAGGGAGCCCAGGGTAAACAGGCTAACGGCAACGATAAAGACCTTGCGGGTGCCAAAGTGGTCGGCTAACCAGCCGCTCACCGGAATCAGCATCGCTACCGTCAGGGTGTAGCTGATAATGGCTGATTGCATCGCCAGCGGGGAGTGACCGAGGCTATGCGCAATCGCGGGAAGCGCGGTATTAAGAATAGTGGCGTCCAGCGCCTGCATAAAGAAAGCCATGGCCGCAATCCACGGCAGTCCGGCCATACTCAGCCCTTTCTTCCCGGTCATGCCATTTCCTTCTTTATTTACCTGTGTGGTTTGGGGTATTCAATAATGTCTGGCAGGCAAGCTGCGCGCGCGGGCCGTCGCTTTCCTGAATGGCGTCAACAATAGCCTGGTGCAGATCGAGTTTAACGACTTCATTTTGCGTAATCGAGGTGAAATAGGTCTGATATACCGAATGGAATAATGACGCGAAAGAGGTGAGAAACGGATTGCCGCTCATCGCATAGATATGTTCATGCCAGGCCATATCAACTTCAATCCAGCGTTCGCGGATAAAATGCCTTTTGAGTTCGATCATTTCTTCCATTAGCGTATTGAGCTGCGCTTTCTGCTCGGCGGTGCCGGTTATCGCCGCCAGAAAACAGGCCTGAGGCTCCAGGCTGCTGCGCATCACCAGGAAATGGCTAACCACCTCGGCAAAATTATCTTCCGTCAGCCACCAGGCGAGCAGCTCTTTATCCAGAAAGTTCCAGCTGCTGCGCGCCAGAACGCGAGTACCGATACGCGGACGCGGAAGCAGCATGCCTTTAGCTGCCAGCGTTTTTACCGCTTCTCGCACTGCCGTCCGGCTCACGCCAAACTGTTCACCCAGTTCCATTTCACCAGGAAGGATGCTCTCTGGCGGATATTCGCCGGTGAGGATTTTTTGGGCGATCTTCTCCGCGATGACCCAGGAGATGTTTTTTTGTGCCGCCAGCTGCTGTGCGCTTATAGACATGAATGCCGTTCCTTTCTCTTTTCTACTTCATCAGTATGCCATCTGGCGGCTTGTTTCGGTGGTTAAAACAGCAAAAGGGCGTTTTTTTACGGTTTTAACACCGCCTTTGGCGAAAAAAGAGACGGTTGAAAAGTTTTTTGAAAACAGGGCTTGTCAACGTCTCAGAACTCCCTATAATGCGCCTCCACTGACACGGAACAACGGCAAGCAAGCCGCCGGGTCAGCAGGGTTTCAGCGGTAAATAACAACGCTGAAAACCGACAGAGAAAAGTGAAAATAAACGCTTGACTCTGAATGAGGAAAACGTAATATACGGGACCTCGCAACGGTGAGCTGAAAGCCGCGTTGCAACTGCTCTTTAACAATTTATCAGACAATCTGTGTGGGCACTCAAAGTGACATGGATTCTTAATGTCTTCGGACAATAAATGAATACCAAGTC